>JADFRG010000001.1 GCA_022561385.1 Chloroflexota bacterium | reverse complement strand
CCTACTGGACTACGCTTGGTGGGTTTTCTTGGTCCTGCTGCTCACGCCGGACCTGGGGGCACTCGGCTACCTGGCCGGACGTCGGACCGGAGCTATTACCTATAACCTCACGCATCACAAGGGGATTTCGGTCGCCGCCTACCTGGTGGGAGCCTTGCTCGGAAGCCAGACCCTGCTATTGGTGGGCGTGATCATGCTGGCACATTCGAGTCTTGATCGAGCGGTAGGGTACGGATTGAAATTTCCTGATTCTTTCGACCACACCCACCTGGGGTGGATAGGAAAATCTGCCAAAACGCGGACCGGTGAGGGGAGCCTTTAGTCGGCCGCGTCGGCCCGAGCCTCGCTAGCCGGCCTCCCCCTCACTGTTGGCCCGATTAGGCCAGATCACCCAAACCAGACTGTTCGATCCCATCCAGACCACCGACGAGATACACAACACGGCGATGTTCTCTGACGTCTCAAAATCGTTCCAGCCAAACCCAATCCAGGCCACAATGAAGATCAACCAGATCATGGAAGTGATGATCGAGAACGCGATCCGCCACTTCAGCCCCGAACTATTCTCACCGCTCATCTCAAAACTCCTGTCACTCGCCGCTCACAAATCATACGCTCATAATTCATAGCGGAATCGTCGAACGCCAATCACAATGAATCCCGCCGTGGCGGCCAGCAAGATCAGGATCTTCGGTCCTCAAGTCTCCGTTTTCGAAGATAAGCGAAGTGTAGCCGTCCATCGCCCAGGCCACGGGTTAGATGTGTCCCACGATAGGCAGCAATTCTGGCACGACTTCCAGCGACCGCCAGGCCCCGCCCAGTGCGGCCAAGGAGATCCCCGGGAGGGTTAGTCAGCCCGGCCCGCTTGCGTTTCGTTCTTGACGAGTGAGTGAATAAACCGGGAATTGCGGTCAGACGAGGGCTTAGTCATCTTCAACGAGCACGCCTTGAAGTGAGTAACCTGCCGCCTCCCAGCCAGCGAGTCCGTCGGAGAATCGCCGCACGGATTTGTAGTGTTGGCCCTCCAGAAAGTTGTACGCCATCATGCTGGCAGGGCACAACCGATCAGAGCAATAAACCACGATGTCTTCGGACGGATCCAGCTCAGATAGGAGAGTCTTAGGCTCGTGCAGATCGATGGAGCCGGGTATATGTTTGCCCTTGAATGCTAGGTCCCCCAGGGTCATTACGAGCCTGAAATCGTCGCCGCTATCGATTTTGGCCTTGAGTTCCTCCGCGCTGATCTCCTTCATCAAATCTCCTGAATCTTATCGTCCCCAACGAGACGGTTCAGTCATTATAGAAGGAATCTGCGCCAACTCGTTTGGATTTCTGTCGCGGATCGGCCGAGGCCGAATGCGGGGGCATGATCGGGCCATGTCATTCATTCGGGCGGAGGACTGTTCCAAGGCCGCAGGGGATGGCTAGGCGAGTGGGGACTCGCCGCTGGCCTGCCGCTGGAAATATGGGTTGACACCGAGAGTGTGATCGGTGGCATCGACCAGGCTATTAATCGACGGCACGACTTCCATGATCATTTTCTCAACCCCTTGCCGCAGGGTCACGCTCTCCAGGCCGCGGCCCTGGCAACCCCCACCGTGAGCCACGTTGTTTAGAACATCCATCTAAGTGACGGGCCGCCATAGACGGCTATGGAAGGGTTGATCTCACTTAGGATGACCTGGTTGACCTCGCGCGCGTGTTCATCGTGCCGGAGCGGATTGGGGTTGTCGAACTTGAAGCCCGACTCGTCCGTCTCGTCGATGTAGTTTAGTTACGATCCGTCCAGATAACGACCGCTCACCGAGTCTATGAGGACGGTCGGTCCATGAGTCGTGATAACTTCGGCATCGGGCCGGCTAAATTCCGGAGGCACGAAGCTCATACGGTAGTGAAACTCGTCCTCGGATCGGCCGACGATCTCAACCCGCAGCGCCAGCTCGGGTCGCTTGACCACCTGTAGTCGTTCTTTGATTTTGTCACCGGCCAACTCGCCGATCTCAAACATCTGCAAAACCCTTCACAAGACGCATTTTCAGATTATAGTCGGCGTATTAACCGATTGATTGTCGAGCCCTGGCAACAAAACCACGTCCTGAGAACGTGAATGTAGCGCGAGCGTCATAATAGGATGGCACCAGACTCGCAGGGAAGGTATCCATGAAGAATCCCCCCAATTATCCTCAATTGGAGGATAACGCACCGCTTTTGCTCGGCCCCGGGCCAAGCAATGTGCCGCCCAGGGTGCTGCAGGCCATGGCCGCACCCATGATGGGCCATCTGGATCCGATCTTTCTCGACGTGATGGATCGCATTCAGCATCTGCTGCGGTACACGTTCCAGACTGAAAATTCACTCACCATCCCGGTGAGCGGCACCGGCAGCGCGGCAATGGAGACTGCCCTATCCAACATGATCGAACCCGGAGACCCGGTGCTGGTCTGCATCAGTGGGTTCTTCGGCGAGCGAATGGAAGAGATGTGTCGCAGGTACCGAGCGGAGGTCGAAATCATCCGCCGGCCGATGGGCGAAGTATTCACAATAGAGGAGATTGAGCAGGCCCTAAAATCTCGCCCGGCGAAGGTAGTAGCCATCGTGCATGGAGAGACCTCTACCGGTGCGCTTCAGCCGTTGGAGGGTATGGCGGACCTGGTGCACGCTCATGGAGGACTGCTGGTGGTGGACGCGGTGGCCACCCTGGGTGGCAACCCAGTGCTGGTCGATGAGTGGGACCTCGATGTATGTTACAGCGGCAGCCAGAAGTGTCTGAGTTGTCCGCCGGGCCTGGGGCCTATTACGCTCGGACCGCGCGCGGAAAAGACATTAGCGGAGAGGGAAACATCGGTTGCCAACTGGTACTTCGACATGAGCGGCATGCAGAAGTATTGGGGCAAAGAACGCACCTATCATCACACGGCCCCGATTTCGTCCAATCTAGCGCTCTACGAGGGGCTGCGCATCGTGGCCGAGGAGGGGCTGGAGGCACGCTGGGCGCGGCATCAAGCCAGTGCAGAAATGTTGTGGGAAGGGCTGCAGGGACTCGATATGACGATGGTTGTGCCGGAAGCATATCGCATGACCACCGTCACCACCGTGAGAGTGCCGGAGGGAGTGGACGAAGCGGCAGTGCGTGGCCGGCTGCGGGAGGAATACAACATCGCTATCGCCGGCGGATTAGGGGATATGAAGGGTAAAGTGTGGCGGATCGGCCTGATGGGCCACTCGGCACGCAAGCGGAACGTCCGACGATTAATTGGGGCGCTGGACAAGATTCTGCACGGGTAGTGCTCTGATAATACATGGCCCGTAGACAGGCAGCGCAGGCCAAAATACGCGTAAAGCAGCAAATCATAGGCGAAGACTTGACAAACCTCCATTAATTAGTACACTTGTTCTAGTACGGTGGGACTACTGATACACGATTCGGCTACCGGGCCGTAACGAAAGACTGCCCCCCACCGGAAAGGAAGCTCCTATGTTTCACAAAGTCATTCTTGTTGGCAACCTCGGCCGCGATCCCGAGATGCGGTACACGCCAAGCGGTCAGGCGGTGACGAACATGTCTGTCGCCACCAACCGGAGCTACACCGACAGCTCGGGCGAGAAAGTGGACGAGACCGTCTGGTTCCGAGTGTCTGTTTGGGGAAAGCAGGCGGAATCGGTGCATCAGTACCTGCGCAAGGGACGTCAGGTTCTGGTCGAGGGGCGCATGGTGCCGGACGAAAACGGCAACCCTCGCATCTGGAATCGGAATGATGGGTCCCCGGCGGCCTCCTTCGAAGTCAACGCACAGACCGTCCGCTTCTTGGGCGGACGGGACGATGCGGTGGCTGCGGAGGATCTGGGTCCTGCAACCGAGGAAGAAATCCCCTTCTAGGCATCCGCAATCGATATATGGCCCTCGAGCAACGCTCGAGGGCCTTCCCCTACATGGAGCATCCTGATGACGGACCAACCCAAAGCCCCTGCTGGACAGGTGCAGGTCCACGTGCCTGCTGATCTCGACCCCATATACGCAAACTTCGCGATGGTCACAAATTCCGCCTCTGAGATCGTGATGGATTTTGCCCAGGTCATGCCTCGCGTCCCGCGTGCAAAAGTGAAGGCGCGGGTGGTGATGACTGGCCTGAACGCCAAGCTTTTTCTACGGGCCCTGAACGATCACATCGCTCGATTCGAATCGCAGTTCGGAGAGATTAAGCTTCCGGAGGGACCCCACCTGGCGGATCGGTTGTTTAAGGCCAATCCGCCCGAGGGGTCCAGCAGCGAGTGAGCGAGCTGGAACCGTTAGACCAAATCGGTGAGCGAATTCTGGCCTATCTGGATGGCAAGAATGCTGCCCGCGATCTGGCCTTGCAGCGATCGCGCACCATGATTCGCCACTGTGCAACCGCCATTCGAGCCGCGCATCGAGACGAGCGCGGTCTGGCTCAGGAACACCTGGAGCAAGCACGCGAGATTAAAGAGGCGCTTCGGAAGGAACTCGAACCTTTTCCGGATCTCTACCACGCGGGGTACACGCAGGACGCATTAAAGGAGTACGCGGAGGCCTCCATCGTTTATGCCCTGCTCGCGGGTGAGACGCTGCCGGATCCGGATGATTTGGAGGTCGAATACGCCGCATATTTAGGAGGTCTTGGGGAGGCGGCGGGGGAATTGCGCCGACGCACGCTGGACATCCTGCGCCACAATCGCTCGGAAGAGGCCGAGCGATTGCTCGAAGCAATGGATGAGATCTATGGACTGCTTGTGACGGTGGACTTTCCGGACGCAATCACGGGCAAGCTGCGCAGACTCACGGACGTCGTGCGCGGAATCGTAGAGCGAACCCGAGGAGATCTCACCACCAGCCTGCGGCAAGATGATTTGAAATCCGCGCTGTTGTCGGTGAACAACCGATTGAATGAGCAATCCCAGTGAGCAGCCCACAAGATAAACCGGCCGCCAGCAGCCCACAAGATAAACCGGCCGCCAGCAGCCCCTCAAATAAGCCGGCTGCCAGCCGCTCCCCGAGTAAACCGGTGGTCAGGAGCCCCGAGCGATTTGCGGTGCTTGCCAATCCACAGATCCCGGAGGCGGTTGAACTGGCAGAGACTATCGGTCAGCACCTGGGGGGTGAAGCGTTTTGGGGACCGCTCAACGACGATCAGCTTCGGGATCAGATCGCGAAGCAGCCGGTGGATCTCTGCATCGCGCTTGGGGGAGACGGAACGATGCTCCGGGCCGGACACCTTTGTGCTCCGCTAAGAATCCCGATCCTCGGCATCAATCTGGGTCGATTCGGATTTCTTACTGAGGTCCGCAAGCAGGACTGGAAGCAGGCGCTCAGCAGGGTCATGGCGGGAGACTACTGGTTGGAGGAGCGCATGATGCTCCGCGCGGAGCACATGCGCGGCGACAAAGTGCTGGGTACATGGGAAGTCCTGAACGAATGTTTTATCGGCCGGGGCGAACTCGTGCGGCCAGTAAATCTGGTCACGGAGATTGACGGGCGGCACCTAACGACCTACCTGGCGGATGGACTCATCGTGGCCACCGCCACGGGTTCTACCGCTTACGCGCTGGCCGCGGGAGGTCCGATTCTTCCGCCTGAGCTTCGCAACGTGGTAATTGTTCCGGTGGCGCCCCACCTCTCCATGGATCGTGCGATTGTGCTGCATGAGGGCTCTTCAGTAAAAGTCGAAGTGAGGACCGATTACCAGGCCATCCTCAGCGTCGACGGTAGTCCGCCGATATTGCTCGAGGATCGGGACCGCGTTGAGCTGCGGGCCGCAGACAATGTCGTGCATTTTGCTCGATTGCAAGATCCGCACTACTTCTATCGCAACCTCACCTCTCGTATGAACCAAAATCCAACTTCGCAGGTGGGCCAGTGACCGAGGATACGCCGGTCCGCGCAGGTCACCTCGAACGCGGCTTCTGTGGCTGCATCTAAATGCTCACTCAATTAAGAATCGTCGACTTCGCGATCATCGAGAAATTGGAGCTAAATCTCGGGCCGGGCTTTACGGTCCTGACCGGCGAGACCGGGGCTGGCAAATCCATCATCATTGATGCGGTTGAGTTATTACTCGGCGGCCGGGCAGAGGCCACTATGCTGCGCCAAGGGGCTGAGCTCGCGCTGGTCGAGGGTGTATTTGAAATGGAGGCCGGCGAGTCGGCCGAAGCGCATGCCCTGCTCCAGGAGCAACAGCTCGATGATGATCCGCGGGTGATCGTGCTGGCTCGCGAGATTCGGCGCGAGGGCCGGAACCTGTGCCGCATCAATGGACGCGTAGTCAGCCTGAATTTGTTGAGAACGATTGGAGAGTGGCTGGTGGATGTCCACGGCCAATCGGACCACCTCAGCCTATTAAGGGTCACCGAGCATCTGCCCTTGCTGGACCGATTTGCTCATACAGATCTAGATGATTACTCGAAAACCTACCGTCGTATTACGAAGGTGCGCAACGAGAGAGACAAGCTGGAAATTACCGAGCGGGAATTCGCTCGGCGGGAGGACCTCCTGCGTTATCAGATTGATGAGATCGACGCCGCGCAGCTGCGACCAGGGGAGGTACCAGAATTAGAGACCGAACGCGATCGCCTGGCAAACGCAGAGAAACTTGCGGGTCTGGCGCTCAATGCGCGCGGGGCATTAAAAGACACTGTCGGCGATCGTGCCTCCGCCGAAGAGAGGCTTGGCGAGGCAACGGGGGCGCTGATAAGTCTGGCCGAAATCGATGCTGGAATGAAGGGTCTCAGCCAGCGGGCACAGGGTTTGGCTGAGGAAATTAATCAATTGGCGTCGGAGCTGCGAGTATATCTCGAGGAAATTCGGCCCGACCCGATCCGGCTGGATGAAGTCGAGGCCCGACTGAGCTTGATCCACGACCTGCAACGCAAATATGGGGATGACGTCGAAGCAATTCTCCAATACTCGGCCCAGGCAGGTGAGGAATTGGAGAGCATCGTTCACGCGGAGGAGCACCTGGAAGCGCTCAAAGCAGAAGAGCAGGAACTATTAATCGGTCTCGCCATGCTCGGGGATCAACTCTCGCAGGCTCGCCGAGATTCTGCGCGTGAATTGTCCGCGGAGATCGCAGATCATCTGGCGGCACTCAGCATGGAGGGAGCCCAATTCGCGATTGAAATCAAACGGAAAGAAGCTCCAGACGGCGTTCTGATCGAGGGCGTAAGAGTGGCATTTGGCCCGCGCGGGCTGGATCAGGTAGAGTTTCTGGTCGCACCGAACCCCGGGGAAGGCCTAAAACCGCTGGCGAAAGTGGCTTCGGGAGGTGAAACCTCACGATTGATGCTGGGGCTCAAGAGTGTGCTGGCCAGTGCCGACCACCGCCCGACTCTCATATTCGACGAGATCGATCAAGGAATCGGTGGCCGAATCGGTAACGTGGTGGGATCGAAACTCAAGGAGCTGGCGCAGGGACACCAGGTGTTATGTGTGACCCACCTACCTCAGCTGGCGGCGCATGCCGATCGGCATTATCAAGTTGAGAAACACGTGGAGCATGGTCGAACACTCGCGCGGGTGTCACGGCTCGAGCATGAAGCGCGTCGTGATGAATTGGCCGAGATGCTGGGGGATCTCAGTGAAGCCAACCGAAAATCGGCTGAAGCGCTCCTGGAAGCTTCCGCTCCTATAGGTTAATTACTGGGCCACTCGGAATAATTTCGCGGAAATCCGGGCCTGGAGATTGGGCCAGAAACGAAAAGCCCCACAGTCGACTGTGGGGCTTTGATGTTCGATTTCGATAGTGCAACTAGGCGGAAACTTCCTCTTCGATCTTCACCGGAGTGCTGCTCTCCGGTTGCCGGAAAACGACTCCCTCGTCTGGGATGTGATCAATGATCACTGTGTCGCCATCCTGAAACTCTCCCGCAAGGATCTTGATCGAGAGCGGGCTCTCGATGTACTTTTGGAGGGCACGCTGCAAGGGCCGTGCTCCGAAGGCCGGATCGTAGCCTTCCTCGGCTAGCCAGGATCGGGCGGTGGGTGACAGTTCCACCTTCAGCCCGTGTTCGGCCAGCCGCTCGATTACCTTGTCCATCTGCAAGTCGACGATCTGCTCCATCTGTTCCACCGATAGTGTAGAGAAGATGATGATCTCATCGATGCGGTTCAGGAATTCCGGCCGAAAGGTGTCTTTAAGCGCTTTTTTGATCTTTTCATCGGAGGCCGCTTTATCGGAATCTTCACTTCGGCTGCGGAAGCCCAACGATCCGGCGTGCGTCACAAATTCCGTGCCTAGATTGGAGGTCATGATAAGCACGGTATTGCGAAAATCGACAACCCGTCCCTGGCCATCTGTCAGACGCCCGTCGTCCAGGATCTGAAGCAGCGCGTTCCACACCTCGGGATGTGCTTTCTCAATCTCGTCGAACAGGATCACGCGATAGGGTCGGCGGCGCACGGCTTCTGTGAGCTGGCCGCCCTCCTCGTACCCTATGTATCCCGGCGGCGCACCGAACAAACGTGAGACGGTGTGCTGCTCATGGTACTCGCTCATATCGATACGTACCAGCGCGTCCTCATCGTCGAACATGAACTCAGCCAGGGCCTTGGCCATCTCAGTTTTTCCCACTCCGGATGCGCCCAGAAAGATAAAGGACCCAATTGGCCGTTTAGGATCTTTGAGACCCGCTCGGGCGCGCCGGATGGCGTCCGCCAGAGCTTTGAGCGCCTCGTCCTGCCCCACGATGCGTTCGCTCAGACGCTCTTCCATGAGCAGCAGCTTCTCGGCTTCGGTTTCCAGCATGGAGCTTACCGGGATGCCGGTCCACATGTGCACCACCTCGGCGATATCGTCTTCATCTACGATCTCATCCAACTGGTTCTCGGCCTCCCAGGCATCTCGCTTCTCTCGAAACTCCGACTCCAACCGCAGGCGCTCGGATTTCTTCTCGGCCGCGCGCTCGTAATCACGCTCAAGTCCGGCGTGTTCTTCTTCGGCCATGAGCCGGTCGAGATCGCTCTTCAGTTCTTTAAGATCCGGGGGAAGGGAGTAAAGCGCCACCCGCAGCTTGGCAGCCGCCTCGTCCATGAGGTCGATGGCCTTGTCGGGCAAGGACCGGTCGGTAACGTAACGCTGCGACAGTCGAGCTGCCGCCACAAGTGCCTCGTCAGAGATCCTCACCTTATGATGGGCCTCGTAGCGGTCGCGCAGGCCATGTAACATGGCGATTGTCTCTTCGATGTTGGGTTCGTCGACATATACCGGAGCAAATCTTCGTTCCAGGGCCGCGTCTTTCTGAATGTATTTGTGATACTCGTCCATCGTAGTGGCGCCGATGGCCTGCAGCTCACCGCGGGCCAACGCCGGTTTCAGCATATTGGCCGCGTCCATGGCGCCCTGCGCCGCGCCCGCGCCGACCACCGTGTGTAATTCATCAATCATCAGGATGATCTCGCCCTCGGAGCGTTGAATCTCCTCGATGGTGGCTTTCAAGCGCTCCTCGAATTCGCCGCGGAAGCGGGATCCGGCGATCATGGCGCCCAGATCCAGGGCCATGACTCGCTTGCCACTGAGAATTTCAGGCACATCGTTATTGGCGATCTTCTGGGCTAGTCCTTCCACGATGGCGGTTTTTCCCACACCCGCCTCCCCGATCAAAACCGGGTTGTTCTTGGTCCGCCGCGAGAGAATCTGGATCACTCTCAGAATCTCTTGATCCCGACCAATCACGGGATCGAGTTTGCCTTCTTTAGCGTAGGTTGTGAGATCTCGAGAATATTTTTCGAGCGTGCGATAACGGGATTCGGCCCTGCGGTCGGTGACCCGCTGCCCGCCGCGAATGTCTTTGATTGCCTCTTGTACCCGCTCCTTGGTGATGCCTTCCTCGTTGAGCAACCGCGAGATGGCCGTATTGCGCTCTGAGAGGACCGCCAGGAAGATATGCTCGGTGGAGATGAACTCGTCGTCGAGCCGATTGGCTTCTTCATTGGCCATGTCCACCACGCGCTTCACGCGCGGGGTAATGAAGATCTGGCCGGCGCCCCCGCCGTAGATGTTGGCCTTGGGGCTCGCGCGCAATTGCTGGTCGATTCGATCTGACAGGGTCTCAATATCGACTTTAAGTTGCTCGAGGATCTGTGTAATAACGCCTTGAGGCTGCTCAATCAATGCCAACAGGATGTGCTCCGTGTCGATCTGATTGTGCCCGTAACGCTGAATGATCTCTGCCGCGCGCTGCGCGGCATCTTGTGCCCGCTCCGTAAAGCGGTCAAATCGCATCATTTTAAGTACCTCCTAACGCGTTTTTGAACCTTCGACCGATTATAGCATTCGGGCCCTTTTGGGGCTTTCGGGAGCCGTAAGATTCGCATATGAATCCCTGAAACAGGATTCTGGGGACAGAAAGGTAGAAAATACAAGTCCCAGCCCCGTGAATAGGTAAAACCCAAGCTTTATGTCAAGCAACCTTCCGTAATACTCCCACCGCGGTCCCGTCGCCTGCAGGGAACAGCGTCGATATGAAGCGGTCGTCATTGGCAAGCCGCTCGTTGAATAACCGAGTGGAGATCGCGCTTGGATCGTCGTCGGACGAATCCACTATCGCTCCATGCCGGAAGGCGTTGTGGGCGGCCACGATGCCTCTCGGACGCAGGTTGGCCTCCGCCCAGTCCAGGTAGGCCGGGTAACCCTCCTTCTCGGCGTCGATGAAGACGAAATCAAAGGGACCTTCGTTGGCCAATTCTTGAAGCAAATCGTGGGCGTCTCCAACGCGCAATTCGACTTTGTCCGTTAAACCAGCCAATCGAAAGTGATCTGCGGCAACCGCCGCGTGTTTCTCAGACACTTCAAGCGTAATCAATCGGCCACCGAGTGGCAATCCGCGGGCGATCCAAACACCGCTGTAGCCGCCCAGGGTGCCGATTTCCAACGCCAGCCGAGCGCCGCTAGCAGCTACAAGAAACTGCAGGAATCGGCCTTCCTCTGGCTTGACGGTGATTTCCGGCAGGCCGCGCCGCGGAATTTCTGCGCGTATGGTTGACAGGACTTCGTCTTCGACCCCGAACGTATCTCGGACGTAATTTTCAAGCGCTTCGTTGTAAATCGGCATGTGCTGCTCCCTCAGGATTGATGAAGATCGGCATTTCCTGACCCCTTCGCATAGATCTGCGCGATTATAGCTGCCGCGATCGGTACAATCTCTACCCATGCTTTCCCATGATCTTCTCGCCTGGTACGCAGACCACAGACGCGACCTGCCATGGCGCCACACCAACGATCCCTATTCGATCTGGGTGTCGGAGATCATGCTTCAACAAACGCGGGTCGACACGGTTCTTCCATACTACAAACGTTTTATGGCCCGCTTCCCAACCGCGGCGGCTCTGGCCAATGCGACCCAAGAAGAGGTACTTAAATTATGGGAAGGCTTAGGTTACTACGCGCGCGCCCGCAACCTTCACCGCGCGGCTCAAATCATTGTCGACCGCTTCGATGGGCATTTGCCCCCGCTGGAGCGAGAGCTTGACCGGTTGCCCGGCATTGGCCGCTACACAGCGGATGCCCTGGGGGCGATTGCATTCGATCGGGACGTGCTTGCCCTGGAGGGCAACCTTCGGAGAGTGATCACACGCCTCTTTGATCTTCACCTGGATCCCCGGCTTCCGGAGGGCGAGAGGGAAATAAGGCGACTGGGGTTGACTGTTATGCCCCCGGGAAGGGCCTCAGAGTTCAATCAGGCTTTAATGGACCTTGGCGCGCTGATTTGCACGCCGCGCGCGCCTGCCTGCGCAGAGTGCCCCATTGCGACCCATTGCATCGCCCATCACAATGGAACCCAAGAACAGCTGCCCTTCCGAAAACCAAGGCGGCCGCTGCCCCTTCGGCAATCGGTAGCCGCCGTCCTGCATGAGAACGAGAGGCTGCTGATCACGCGCCGCCCAGAAGCCGGTCTCCTTGGGGGGCTCTGGGGATTTCCAGGGGGATTCATAACGAATGGAGAGTCGAACCCACTCGCTCTGAGCCGGGTGGTCAAAGACCAGCTGGGCCTGGAGATCGTAGTCGACCGCCCAATGCCGGCCCTCTCTCATACATACACTCACTTTCGTGCCGCCTTGCAACCCTTCACTTGCCGGGTGCGATCAACGAGCCGACATCTACGAGAGCGAGGCGATGTCCGCTGGGTAAAGGTGGAGGAACTCGATAATGTTCCTATGGGCAAGCTGGACCGCATGCTGGCGACAGAATTGGAACGATCTCCACCTTGGATCGCGATTGCCCCTCCTATCGAGCGTCGTTGAACCCGAGGGTGATACAATCGCGCACACGTTTTTGGAAGGTATTCCAATAAAAAAGCTTCTTCTCCCTTCGCTAATCCTCGGTAGCTGGCTTATCGCCGCCTGCGGCTCGATTGGGCAGGGGGTCCAGATACCCCAGAGTCCCCTGCTCGCGGCACTCGAGCGTAAGAGCGGATTGATCGCCTATCTTGGGCCCGACGGCAATGTTTATACGATCGACCAGGCCGGTGGACAGCTGAACATGGTCACTGACGACGCCCAATCCACTGAAGGTGGCGCGCGTCGCTTTTACGATTTTCCGACCTGGTCTATAGAAGACAGCAAGCTGGCCTTCGTAGGTTTCGATGTCCAGCCGAACGGCACCACCACGGTCAGCATTTATGCAACGGATAAGCAGGCCAAGGGAGCCCACGAAATTTACTCGAGCGATGCCCACGCTCCCTTCTACCTGTATTGGTCTCCGGACGGAGAGTATGTGAGCTTTTTGAGCACCTCGCGGGGCACGGCTGTCATGGCCATGCAGATCGCGCCGGCGGAGGGCGGCGAGAGTAAAGTCGTCGACACCGGGAGCCCCTACTATTGGGCATGGTCTCCTGGAAGTACACAAGTGATGGCCCACGCTGGGGGCTCGGTAATCTTCAATCCAGGCGGCGCGCGGCTCTCCCTTGTGGAGACGGAACCGGTGATCCGTGAAACCGGCTTGGGGATCCGACCCACGAATTTCCAGGCGCCTGCCTACTCGCCGGATGGTGAATTTGTGCTGCTCGCAGGTGCCGCCGGCGACCAACAGCAACTCATCCTGACCGACTCAACGGGCCGTGTTCAACACGCACTCCTCGATTTCGAGGGGACTATCGCATTCGACTGGGCTCCCAAGGGCGACTATGCGGCATATCTGACCGCGGATGCCGGCCGCCAGACGCTGGTTGGGGAGCTGACTTTTCTGGATCTGCGAAAGCCGGAGGAGCCGAAGCACATCCGTATCGAGGCCGAAGATGTTATGGGCTTCTTTTGGGCGCCGGACGGCAAGAAGCTAGCGTATTTTGTTCCGGTGATGCTCTCTCAGGCGGCAGAGGGTGAGCAACAGACCCCTGAAAACACTCGCTTCCTACTTGAACTTCATATCGCAGAGCTCAAATCTGGAGACACCGAGCGGATCGCGGCCTTCCAGCCCACCGAAACTTTTCTGAACATCTTCCCCTTCTTCGACCAATACCAGCGCTCGGTGACCATCTGGTCGCCTGATAGTCGAAACCTGGTCATATCCGCTATGGCAAACGAGTCCACGCAAGGATTATTCATAGTCCCCGCCTCTGGGGATTTCGAGCCCCGTTTCCTGGCCGAAGGCCGCCTCGGTTTCTGGTCCTGGGATTGAGATAGCGCTAAACCAAAATCAAAAAAGGGAGGCCAACGCGGCCTCCCTTTTTATTCTCGGTTCTTGATCCCTTGGGGCAGTGGCGCTACTTCTAGCTTTTACTCTTTCGCTTGACGCTCTTCTTTTCCTTTTCAGACGACACTGCTGTTTTGGGCGCCGGTTCCTCAATCTTCTCTTCAACACGCAAACGCTCGCGGCGCTGATATGCGAGCCCGCTCGGATTGACCCCCAATTGCTCGAGCACGCTCTCCATTTCCAATCCTTCGTCCACCGCGACCTGGAGGCTGTTCTTGCCCAGGATTTCCAGCACTTCAGTGTTCGAGAGTTCGTCCTTCTCCAGAAGCGCCTCCACAACCGCCTCCACTTCGTCCGCATGTTGGTGCAGAGACCGCTCTACCTGTTCCTCCAGCTGCTTCCACACATTCTCCACCCGCTCGTCGGAGAAACGAAGCTCCTTTACATCCGCGTAGAGCTCAGAAACGGGCGGCCCAAAGAAACCCAGTATAGCAAGCTGTCGGAGCTGACGGCGAGCGTTCTCAAAATCGGAAGTTGCACCCGTCCAGAACTCTCCCATGAATAGCTTCACACAGATATGTCCGCCCAGGGCGACCATGATATCTGCCACGATGCGTCTCAGCGGTTGACCATAAATCTCGACCGTATCTACCGGCAACACGTAGCCAAGTACGCCCTTCGAACGACGAACAATACTCACCCGTGAGATGCGCTGGTCGGGCATCATGTAGTGCTGCAGGATCGCATGACCCGCTTCATGGTAGGCGATCTGGCGCTTCTGCAGCGGATCCATTTCCCGCACCGGGTTTGCCATTCCGACGATCTGCTCCTGAATAGCCTGGTCGACGTCCTCTTGAATCACGTGGTCGCGGCCCTGAAACAATGCGTGGCGCACGGAATCCTTGGTGATGGCGGCCATGACCTGGGCCGGCGTGGCGCGCGGGGTATCCGCGACGATCGCTTCGATATCGATCTTCTTGGGATCGTGTCGGATCTTGGCCAGGTAACCCTCGACGATCGCTCGACGACCGACTCGGTCGGGGCGATCGACTTGAATGACCTGATCGAACCTTCCGGGTCGGAGTAGCGCCGGGTCCAGGACGTCCGGTCGGTTCGTAGAGCCCATAAATAACACGTGCCAGTTGCGCAACGGCGGGGGCTTTCCGAGCATGGCATAGATCTTGGCTTTCCAGGTTTCGGATCGGCTAGGTTCCGCCATGCCGTCCATCTCATACAGCAAACGAGTCAGGGCGCCGTTCATCCCCATGCCGCCCATCATGCCACCCCCACCACCCCCCATTTGCGGTTGGCCGCCCATGACCCCGGAGCGGCTCATGGCCACCGCATCGATTTCATCGATATAGGCGATGCAAGCCCCGTATTCGCGGGCAAGTTTCCTAGCCTTGCGGACAAAACCCATCATCTTGAGTGTGTCCATGCCCCAGAACATGCCCCTGAACCCGGATCCCTCTACGGACATGAAGGCGATGCCCGCTTCGCCCGCCATGGCCTTGGCTAGCAGTGTTTTGCCGGTGCCCGGTTCTCCGGTGAGCATGAGTCCATTGATGTACTGACCGCCCATCTCGACAAAATCATCCCGATCGGCCAGCAGGCTGATCCACTGCTTGACCAACTCGACCAGATGCGGTTGGCCCCAGTAATCGTCGAAGGTGACCGCCTTCGGATCGCCGGGTTTGATGACCACTGTGCGCGTGCGGCCCATAAACCAGAAGAGCGCGCCGAACTGCACCACCATAAAAAGAACCGCAAAGGCCAATTGCCCTACAAAACTCAAGCCAAGGAGCGCGATGTTCATGACCGTGGGGTTCAACATGGCCCAGAGCAACATGAACAGCAATACTCCAAGCCACCAGAATCGGCGGGCGATGTGGGCAGCCTTCAGCATGACACGCCTGGCTAATGGCTTTTCGCCCAGATCCGTGCGGGTTTCTCTCTCGCGCCTCCCGACGCGGTCCAGAGGATCCTCACCTTTGACAATCAGGGGTTTGTCGTTGTTGGTCATATTAGTCTCCCGTGGTCTCTCAAGCCGCCGACCTGCCTCATAGGAGCGGCCCGGAACGAAGCTTTAAGCCCCGATAAGGGGCTCGCCCCGAGCGAGTGCTCAAATTATGCAGATTTTGGCCCAAACAAGCGTAGCAAAGATTGTAGCATTCGGCATATTTCGGCGCCCTTGGACTCTTCAAATTCTAATCTCCTCCCTAGCTCCTGAGCAGCAGATCAATTGCGCTCTGCAGTACCGGATCAGATTCGGGAGTAACTTCATCCCAGTCGGCCTGGATTTGCAGATCGGGCGTCAGGCCGGTAATACCCAGATCGCGGCCCTGCGGAGATATATAGGAAGAATCGGCGAACGTCAGCATCGAACCATCCGACAGCGTCTGCTGACGGAAACCTAACGCATGGCCGCCAGTGGGCAATCCCACAAGAGCGGCCCGGCCCACGGCCTGCAGCGCGGCCGCGAATACTTCAGGCGCACCGCTGGTGTCCGGACCCACCAGGATCGCCAAGGGGATGGTCTGTGAATTAAAAATGCCGGCCGCGGGAATGATCAGTGGTTGCTCCCCCGCACGCGTGACAAATCGCCCCATGGATCCGTTCCCGAACAGGCTCAACATTTCGGTCAGCGGCCAGCTTGAGCTTGAGCCGGCAATCCGCAGATCGAGCACCAGACCCTGTACGGGTTCCGCTTGTTGCTCAGAAACCTGCAACAGCCCAGCCATGGTCTCAGCGAGAGTGTTGTCGGCCACCGCGACCGGAACCAGCACGTAGAGCATGCCCGGGGGCACCAGATCACCCTTGAGGGTATCTGCGGCGGTGACGCGATCGCGACGTACCATCACCTCCCTAGGATCCTCCCCGGGCGAGCCAACTTCAAGCAGCACTTCTGTACCTGCCGGACCTCGAATCCGCGCGACGATTGAGAGTCCTTCCTCTTCTGTTACGGGGAAGCCATCTACCTTATAAACCGCGTCATGCGCGCGCAGGCCGGCTTCTTCAGCGGGAGAACCGGAAATGACGGAGAGCAGGAGAATACGGGGTTGTGGCTCCGTTCGAAGCGATACGAAGGCTCCGATGCCCTCATACAGAGTCCCAGACTGGAACTCGGCCTCCACGCGCTGGGCGCGGGACAGATAGCTGGCAGTTCCTTCCGGAAGGGCCGCTACCAGCTCGTCTACGGCGCTCGCGAATTCGAGCTGGGTCAGGCCTGCTTCAATGCGGTGCCGCACCAATGCAACCTCTGATTCCCAGTCCGCTCCCCCTAAGTCGGGATAAACAAAATCCTCCTCCACCGCCTCGCGAATCTCTTCCAAGACCGACAGCTGAAGAGCGCTGAGTTCACCCCGGATTTGCCGGGAGACTGCGGTGGGGGTTTCTGAAGCGATCGTTCCGCCGCAGGCGGCCAGCGGCAGGGCGACCAGCAGGAGCCAAATAGGTCTCATATTTTCCTTTGAAGGTGGCCTAGGGAGCTGAGCATTTAATAAACCGCGCAAACTTTACATTCATTCTAGTCCCGACCCGGTTCGTCTGAGTGGGCGGTGAGGAGCAGACGGGCACCCTGCGGTTCGGGATTCAGCACAAACTTGCGAACGGGATAATCGTAGGAGCTGTAGACGTTAGCCATCGCTTCGGCGATGGCCTCATGGCGATCGGGCGCAAACGCGATCAAGCCGGGCCCCGCACCGGCCAGCGTTACGGCAGCCGCGCCGGCCTCCAATCCCGCGAGGCGGGCTTCAGAGCAGCCCGGGATCAGCGGAATCCGATAAGGCTCGTGAAGGCAATCTTCGGAGGCGCGCGACAGGAGCTCGAAGTCTCCGTGACGGAGCGCCTCCAGCATCAGCGCCATGCGGCCCAGATTAAGGGCCGCGTCACGCAAAGGCACCTCCTGAGGAAGTGCGTCTCGCATACGCTCAGTGGGCATCTCGATCTCGGGTGTAACCACCGCCAACCGCATTGGGGCGATCGGAATCTGTGTGGTCATCAGGCTGCCTGAAGCTTGACCCACGATCGTGAGCCCCCCAAATAGGACTGCGGCTGCGTTATCCGCGTGTCCCTCTAGCTCCCACGCAATTTCCAGCAGTTGCTCTCGGCTCATTCCGCTTTCGGCGATCGCGTCCGCCGCCATCAGGCCCGCAACGATGGCTGCCGCGGAAGAGCCCAATCCGGATCCAAGCGGGATATGGTTGTTCGATCGAATGCGCATACCGGGAGGTCGGGTTCCGACGGTCTGGAACAGGCGGTAGGCGGCCTGTGCGATCAGGTTAGAGGCGTCGGTTGGCAACTGCCCCTTACCCTCCCCTTCTACCTCGAAATCCAAATCCGCGTCGATAACTTCTACCGTCAGTTCGTTATGAAGATCTAACGCTAGGGCAAGTGTATCGAAGCCAGGACCTAAATTGGCCACGCTTGCCGGGACCCGTATTCGTATCGATTTCACAGCTTGAGCAGATCTTCCAGAGCTTGCAGGTTCGGAGGAATGAGAGTTGTGGGTTCGGCGGGCACCTGCGGGTCCTTCAACCCATGGCCGGTACACACACACACCACGCGCTGCCCGCTCAGGTTCAGGCGTCCGGCTTCGACCTCGCTCCTCAGGCCTGCAAGACCCGCCGCGGAGGCGGGTTCGACCCACAGCCCTTCGTGGGCCAGGTCGCGCTGCGCCTCCAGGATGGCACGATCGGGCACGGCGATGATCCGTCCGCCCGATTCCTCCGCCGCCGTAAGCGCTTGCTCGCCACGCGCCGGATTGCCGATGCGAATCGCGCTGGCAACGGTCTCGGGGTGTTCGATAACGTGACCCTCGACCAGGGGGGCGGACCCTCGCGCTTGAACCCCCAGGAAGTGTGGCAGGTCTCCGCCCTCCAAATCCGCAAGTTGACGGTACCCCATCCAATAGGCGCTGATATTTCCTGCGTTGCCTACCGGAAGAGCAAGCCAGTCCGGTGCGCCTCCCAGCGCTTCCGTGATCTCGAAAGCAGCCGTCTTCTGGCCCTCGAGCCGGTACGGGTTGAGCGAATTGACCAATCCGATTGGGGCTCGCTCCGAAAGACGGCGAGCCAGGCCTAGCGCCTGGTCGAAGGATCCCTCTACTTCGACCACTTCCGCTCCGTGAGTGTATGCAGCCGCCAGCTTCCCGCTCGCCACCCCGCCGTGGGGCAATAACACCACGCACCGCAGTCCGGCGCGGGCCGCATAGGCCGCGGCGCTGGCCGCCGTATTGCCGGTGCTGGCGCAGATCACCGCGCTGGCGCCGCGCGAAACAGCTTCTGTTATGGCGGTGGTCATGCCGCGGTCTTTAAATGAGCCGGTGGGATTTGAGCCCTCAAACTTGATATGTAGCTCGGCTGCTCCCAGGTCGGATGCAAGCCGGGGCATGGAGATCAATGGCGTATTACCCTCCGAGAGGGTGATTGGGTCGACTCCTAACGGTAGATCGAGATAGGGGCGGAAGCGCTCAATGATTCCGGGCATCCGGTGATTCTAGCATCGCATGCTCCGTTTCAACGCTAAACTGCTTCCTGCGGAGGCCGATTTCGCGCGGATTCAGCAGCTATGCGGGGTGGATCTCTAGGCCGGAGTTGGCTTGGGAGCCCCGAAGACCCCGTACTGCTTCTCCAACTGGCGTCTAAATTGCTGCGTGTAGAGCCGGTAATAATGGCCTCTGAGGCGCAGCAACTCCAAATGGCTGCCCATTTCAGCAATTTGCCCCTCCCGGATCACCAAAATACGATCCGCGCGCTTTATGGTGGACAGCCTGTGCGCAATGATGAAGCTGGTCCGGTCGGTCATCATCGCTTCGATGCCGCGCTGGATCAGTGATTCGGTCAGTGTGTCCACCGAGCTGGTGGCCTCGTCCATGATAAATATTTCGGGATCCGCCAGCACGGCACGTGCCAGGCTGATCAGCTGTTTCTGACCGACCGACAATAACACGCCGCCCTCCCCTACTTCGGACTCGTAACCCTCTTCCATCGCAACCACGAAATCATGGGCGCCCGCGATCTTGGCCGCTTGTTCGACCTCCGATTGATCTGCCTCCAGATAACCGTAGCGGATATTGTCTCGGATCGTGCCGGAGAAGAGATGAGGGGTCTGCAGCACCATTCCGAGGCGGGAGTGGATGGCCTGCAGCGAAAAGTGAGTGTAGTCCTCGCCGCCGATGGTGATCACGCCGCCGGTGGGCTCGTAGAAGCGTGCCAGCAAGTTCACGATGGTGCTCTTGCCGCCGCCGGTCGGTCCAACCAGAGCGATGGTTTCTCCGCGCTCGACAGAAAGTGAGAAATCGCGCAGGATAGGGCTGTCGGCCTTGTAGTGAAAATCTACATGATCAAACTTAATATCCCCCAGGATGCTGCCGGGGTCGAACGCATCCGGCTTGTCCGAGATTTCGGGAACCGAATCCATTAATGAAAATACGCGTTCGCCGGAGGCCAATGCACGCTGCATTTCGGCATAAACCCTGGCCATCTCCTGGATTGGCCAGAGCATGAACAGGATATAGGAAACGAAGGCCTGGATGCCACCAATCGTCATGGCCCCCGTCAACACCTCCAGTCCGCCGAACCACACGACGGCCCCAATGGCGAAGGAGCTGACCAGCTGGACTACCGGCAAGAAGAGCGCTGAGAGCCAAGCCGCTCGGTATCCGGCCTTAAACATATCGCTGGTCAGGCCGCCGAATTCACGTAGGTTCTCCTCCTCTCGGCCCAGTGCCTTGGTGACGCGCACGCCTGTGACGCTTTCATTGAAGGCACCCGTAATTTTGGAGTTGATCTTTCGCACCAGTCGGAATTCGGTCAGGATTCGCTTGTGGAATTTGACCGCCGAGATGACGATCACCGGCAAGAATGCGAACACGATCAACGCCAACCGCCAGTTGATGATCACCATAAAAATCATGGCCGTGAGGATGTTCAGGATGCCCCAGGTGACGTCCAGGAGTCCCCAGGTCACGAGCTCAGCCACCCGGTCGGTGTCGGAGGTCACGCGCGAGATGATCCATCCCACCGGAGTGCGATCGAAGTAGGAAAGTGAAAGCTCCTGTAAATGGTTGAAGAGACTGCGACGCATGTCATAACGGATGCGTTCGCCGAGTATCCCCGCCAGATAGATGAACCCAAAAACACCGGCCGCCGAAACAAAGATCAGGCCCGCGTAAAGCGTCACCCACCGTATCAAAGCCTCACGATCATTGGCCAGGATCGCATCGTCGATGATCTTTGCCGTAATGAAGGTGAGGATCGAGTCCACGGCTGAAACCACCGCGATGGTAAAAAGGAATCCAAGAACCCAGCGCCAGTGAGGTCGGGCCAGCCCCAAAATGCGCCACAAGGTCTGCCCCGAAAAGTCGGTGGTGAATTCCTCCTCTTCGAATCCGAAATCAGACACCGGCGATCTCTTTCCCTAATTCGACTTCTATGCGGGTCTGCGCATCATGGATCTGCAGGTAGAGGCCCCCCTCTTCGAGAAGCTCTTCGTGTGTGCCCCGCTGGACGACGCGCCCACGGTCCAGCACCAGGATCAGGTCCGCGCCCATCAGGCTCTGAATGCGGTGTGCGATGACGAAGCTGGTCCGATTTTGCATCAACCGCTCCAGGGCCTCGCGGATCAAGACCTCCGTCTCTGGGTCAACGGAGGAGGTCGAGTCGTCCAGAATCAGGATCTGAGGATCCGCCAGCAGCGTACGCGCAATGGCGATGCGTTGTTTTTGCCCTCCTGAAAGCGTGACCCCCCGCTCCCCCACCAACGTATCGTAGCCATCGGAGAAGGTGAGGATCACATCGTGGATAGCGGCCGCGCGTGCGGCAGCCTCGATCTGCTCCTGACTCACCTCATGTTTGGCGCCATAAGCGATGTTTTCCCGAATGGTGCGCGAGAATAAGAACGGCTCCTGCTCAACAATGCCTATATGTCGGCGCAGGTAACTGCGGGGGTAGGTATTCAGTTCCACGCCATCCAACTTCAAGCTGCCCCCTGTATATTCGTAGAACCTCGGCAGCAGGTTCACCAAGCTCGACTTGCCGGATCCGGTCGGCCCAAGCAGCGCAATCACCTGTCCCGGCCGCACGTGCAGATCGATTTGCCTCAATACCGGGCTGCCGGCCTCATACTCGAACTCGACCCCTTCAAATGTCACTTCTCCTGCCGGAGGGCCGGTGGGTTCGTACTCGCCCAGGCGTAAAGGCTCTTCTTGCTCCCGGATTATCTCCGCCACTCGACCGTAGGACACCAGGCCCGCGGACATCTGGACAACCAGCCGTCCCAGATTGCGAATGGGCCAGATGATCCAAAAGATCATGCCCGCGTAAGTTATGTAGGCCCCGATGGTGATGGTTCCGTCCATCGCCATGAGCGCGCCGATGGTCAGGCCGAAGAGCAGCTGAAAGCTAGACAGGATATCGGACAGCGGCCAATAGACGGAGTGCAGCCGCAGTACGCGTCGTCCCCGCGTAAACTTCTCCCAATTCTCAACGTCGAACTTCGATCGTTCATACTCCTGCCGGGCAAAGGCCTTCACCACCCGCACACCGGATAGGTTTTCTTGAAGCCGATTGGAGAGGGTAGCCTCTTGTTCTTGGTAGGCCTCGTAGGCCTCCGAAATCCGGCGAAACAAGAAGAAGGACATGGCGACGGTAATTGGAACGACAACCACCGAAAGCAGCGCCAGGCGTAGGTTGAGGTTGATCAGCACCGCTAGATTGACCACCAAAAGCAGCACAATTCGGCTGGCGCCCAGGGCCTGATCTGAGAAGAAGCGGCGGATGGCATCTACGTCGGAGGTGGAGCGCTGTACGAGCTCCCCGGTGCGCGCCTTATCGTGATAACGAAAATGCAGCCGCTGGAGGTGGTCGAACAAGTACTCTCGCGTGCGTTTCGCGATTCCCTCTGCGGTCTTGGCTGCCAGGCGGCCGCTGAGGAAGGTTGCGCCGCCCTGGGCCAGGGCCAGGGCCAGGAACGCCAAGGCTACCCAAGGGAGCAGCCGACCGGCATCCTCGGCGACGAGCACCTGGTCGACGTAAAAGCCAAGCAGCAGGTAGGTGCCGGCGCGCGCCAGCGCCGCTCCCCCGATGCTCAGGGTAGCGACCAGAAAGATCAGCCGGAAGCCGCGCATCAGCCGCCAAAGCCCGACGATGCGGCGATCGGCCAGCGTTTCCTGTAGGTCGAAGTCCGTCCCGAGTTCCGTCATTTATTTAGTGCGGACGCGCATCAAAAACCTCCCGGCGCGGATGCGTCCGAGAATTCCTTTCCACCGCACAAGCTCTCGCGGCGGATTCTCGACTAGCTGGTGAATCCCTTGAGGGGGTCGGAAGACCTTGGTCTCCCGGCGAGAGGAAGAGCGCGCGTGATGTGCTTCAGTTGAACATTTTGCGGGGCCATTCTACCATTGCCGCAAGATGGGCTGCCCGAGGCCAATCATTTGTGATGGGTCAGCACCAGAGCCACGCCTCCCATCAGGCCAACATCCGCTCCGAGAGCTGCGGGTTGGATCTCGACCTCACGGTAGATGGGCGACATGACATGCTGGAGAACGGTCTCTCGAATGGGCTCAAATAGAAGGTCACCTGCCTGACTCACCCCGCCGCCAATTAATATTCGCTGCGGCTCGAGGATATGTATCAAATTGACAAGCCCGAGACCGATGTAAAAACCGGCCTTAGCAATCAACTCCTGGGCGAGTTCATCTCCGGCCTTGGCGGCTTCTGTGACCGATTTACCGGTGATCTCATGGCCGAAGTCGGCGATGGTCGAGCTCGCTCCCTCTGCCAGACGCTGTACGGCATTACGGGCGATGGAAGGACCGGAAGCTAATGCCTCCAGATGGCCCGGCTGTCCGCAGCCACAGATCGGTCCTTCCGCAATCAGAGTCTGGTGCCCAATCTCGGCCGCGTATCCTCGGGCGCCCAGGAGCAGACGGCCTCCGCTGATGATTCCACCGCCGATGCCGGTGCTGACCGTCATATAAACCAGGTCATCGACGTCCTGCCCCGCACCAAACCGATGTTCGCCCAGTGCGGCCAGATTGGCGTCGTTGCCGGCGAAAGTAGGCCGATCGAAGCGTTCGTGGATGCGCTCCGTTAGAGAGATATCCCCCCATTCGGTAAGATTCGGGGGATCATAAATGCGGCCATCCCCATCCATCGGCCCGGGAGCTCCGATTCCTATACCTATCACCTCCTTTGGCTCGACCTTCTCCAGAACCTCCTCAATGGCGGTGAATATACGTTCGACAACTGCCTCGCCTCCCGATGCCGCCTCGGTGGGAAGTTGCGACCGCGCCATTTTTTCACCGCCCAGATCGGTCCGGATGGCCCGTATCTGCGTGCCCCCCAGATCTACTCCAATCACCCATCGAAACATATGAAGCTCCTCGTATCCGCGTGTTTATGCTGGCGTACTCTTGCGGCGCAGGTAGTTCAGGGAATAGGCTCATCCTATCAACCCGTAAGGCGGCCAGCAACGGTTGTGGTAAGACACCTTGCGGAAAACCCCTTTATCTGCCGTTAATCTCTGCAATACAAATCTCTAATCTGACTGGTCTATATACTTTATGCGAGCGGTTCGCGATAGTAAGATCGCGCGGCGCAGCCTCATCGGACAGCCGATAGGGGACCAGGGTCCACTTGGCCCCCGATAAGAAAATGTGAGAGGTTAATTATCTAAATGGATCCCGCCAACGTAACGGTCGGGCTGGCTATTTTAGCTGGCTTGGCCTCCTTTTTATCGCCCTGCGTGTTAGCGTTAGTGCCTGCCTACGTCGGCTATCTCGGCGGTCGCAGCGTAACTCCCCAGGGAATGGTGGTCGAAAACCGGTGGATCACCTTTTCCCATGGGCTGGCATTTGTGGTCGGCTTCAGCCTCGTATTTGTCTTACTGGGTGCCGCGGCATCGGCGATCGGCGCCGTGCTTTTCGACTTTCGACAGGCGCTCGCTCGTATCGGCGGGATCGTCGTCATCATTTTTGGACTGCACACAATCGGGATCATCAACATCCCGTTCCTGGACTACGATACCCGGCGCACATACAAACCCAACTCCGGGGGTGGTTATGCTTCCTCCGCGGTCATGGGAGTGTTTTTCTCCGCCGGATGGGCTCCATGTGTAGGGCCAGTACTCGGCGCGGTATTGACCCTCTCACTCACTGGCGCCGCATTGAGCCAGGGCGTGATTTTACTCACCGCCTACTCTGTCGGCCTGGGCATCCCCTTCCTGATCGCTGCACTTGGAATTGGGAGGGTGGCAGAACTCATGCGTAACCACAGCCGAGCTGTGCGCCTGGTCTCGATAGGCACCGGCGTGACCCTGATCATCGTAGGGATCATGCTGCTTACCGGCACACTCGAAGCGCTGGCACGGTTTGGTTTCTTCGTGGACTTCGGGCTGTAAGGCATCGTTATGGTAGAACAAACTCGCCCCAATCTTGGTCGCAACCTGCTAATCGGGCTTGTGGGAATCGCGACCCTGGCAGGGATCGCATATTTTGCGACCCTTCCGGCCGCTCCCTCGGTTGCCGGGTCGGCCGACTCGATAGAACTCTCTACTCTGGAAGTTGCGCCGTCTCAAGGGGCGCTAGCACCAAACTTCAGCCTGACCAATCTGGAGGGGGAGCAGATCACCTTGAGCGAGCTGCGTGGGCGTCCGGTGTTGATCAACCTCTGGGCAACGTGGTGTGGTCCTTGCCGCATCGAGATGCCGCATATCCAGGATCGCTACGAACGCTACGCGGGCGAGGGCTTCCTGGTGCTAGCGGTGGACTTTGACGAACCGGCGGAGGTGGTACAAGCTTTTCGAGACGAGTTGGGGCTGACCTTTGAAATACTTCTGGACCCGGGCGCCGAGGTCCAGGAACTGTACCGTAACCGGAGCTACCCCAGCAGCTTTTTTGTGGATGCGAATGGAGTGATCCAGGTCCAGCATATCGGCCTGATGACGGAGGGCCAGCTCGACGAGAATCTGGCTGCAATCGGCCTCGAGAGCTAGTTCGACACCATCTCGTCTTCAAGCAGCAACAAAGGGGCTGTCTCAATAGCAGCTTGCGACAGCCTTTTTCCATTTGTAGAGCCGAGAATTGAGCGGGAAAAAAAGCGGGCCGCGTGCAAAGTTTCGTTCTTCGGATGGTAGCTTATGAATCGACTGCTCTCACCCTACAGAAAGCATGACCGCCATGCCGTCGAAAATACCTGTGAGTTGGAAAGTGACCCCGGGAGATGCCTATGCAGCAGCAGATGATTGACCGCGCGATCACGCAATTGCGGGATCGTCTTGAGCGTGGGGATTGGATGGGGTGATAGCCATGATAGAGGAGCTTCGCCCGGCTGACCAGGTGGAGCTCTTCGTCGAACTGGATGCAAAGCAACGAGACGAGTTGCTGCCCTAGATGGATGTCGAACTGGCCGCCAGTGAGCCTCTCGAAGAGCGGTATCTGTCTGCCAGCCTCTTCACACCTGCACGGAAACGAGGGGTGTGGCCGTTGCTGCTCTTCGTGGCGGAAACTCTTACCGGCAGCGTCCTGCGCCATTTTGAGCATGAATTAGCTGCGATTGTGGCCCTGGTCTTCTTCGTGCCGTTGCTGATTGGAACCGGGGGCAACGCCGGATCATAGGCCGCGACCACCGTTATCCGGGAGATGGCTCTGGGCGAGGTGCGGTTCCGAGACATAAGCAAGGTGCTGAGCAAGGAACTCGTCCTTGCCATGCTGCTAGGGCTCTTCATCTACCTCTCGGTGGCCAAGGTGATCCTAGAGATCTAGATGGGTGGAAGGAAGGCCGTTCTGATGACTCAAGTGTGATATCACTCGCCACCATGCGATTACGACAATTTCCCTACGATCGAGATTACTACAAGGCCTTGTTATTCAGACACTCTCCCAACTCGCAAAGATATAGAAAGCGAATAGATGAAGTTCTGAGGTACAAGCAGCAGGGAAGGCTGCTGGAGATAGGCTTCGGAATGCTCAAATGTCGAGCAGGTCCAATACGGAGCTAATAGGCTGCGGGCCTTGCTCCCGCCGGCCTGGCGCGCTTACACGGGGATCGAATGCACTGATCCACGACCTCCTGGATCATCATCAACTTTCCGTCTTCTCCGCTTCGAGCAAGCGGATACGATCCATGCCTTCAACCCCTCAACGAGCAAAGGGGGAGTCGCTCTGGATCGGTCTGAAAAATGATTGAATCGCTGGAGACCGGCGATGAGTCAATGCAGAGCTTACGCCGCACTTGGCGCCGTCTGGCCTCCCTGGCTGCAATTCTCCTGCTGCTTGCTTTTGGCCTGATCCGGAGCGCTTGGGATCCCTCCCATGCAGCAGGTTGGCTGGGCCTGGCTAGTCTGGCGGTGACTTACCAGCTGCTGTTCCTGCGCCGGGCATTGAAGTCTAACCATCGGGCTGACAGCCAGACTCTTCTACCCAGCCTAGGCGCAGGCACGGGGGCGACGTTCGCCCGGGGCCTGCTCCTGGCCGGAGCGGGCGGCTTTCTCTTCTCAGCCAGACCGGCAGGTGGGCTGGCCTGGGGGGCGATGGCATTGTTCACGGCCGCAGAGCTGCTGGACTACTTGGATGGCTATCTGGCGCGAATGACCCAGCACCAGACCGCGCTTGGGGAGGCATTTGATCTGGAGCTGGACGGCATGGGGATGTTGATTGGCTCAGGACTTGGCGTGTGGTACGGGACTCTGCCCTGGCCGTTCCTGATCATTGGGTTAGCAGGTTATCTGTTCCGGTTCGGCAAGTGGGTTCGTCGACGGGCCGGTAAAGAAGTCTTCGAACTGCCCGTCAGCGTGAGCCGTCGCCCGATCGCTGGGATGACCATGGGGTTCCTGAGCGCCATGCTATGGCCGATCTTGAGCCCGCCAGCCACCACCCTGGCGGGGGTGTTTTTCCTTGCACCGTTGCTGGCCAGCTTCAGCAGGGATTGGCTGGTGGTGAGCGGGGTGACTGACCCACAGGGGGCGGGATATGCACGCGCAAGGTCATGGGCCAGGGCGGCCTTGCTGCGATGGTTGCCGGTCCCTGGCAGGTTGATCCTGGTCTTGAGTCTGGCCTCATCTATCGTCGGAAAGCTGACCAACTACCCGAGAGAAGTGGCGATCTTCACGGAGGCGGGGTTCCCATTCGCGGAAGGGGTGGTGCTGCTGTTCTCCACTCTAGAGGGGGGTTTGGCGGTCTTGATCGGGCTGGGAGTTGCGGGGCGGGCAGCCGCGTTCTTGCTGGTCTTCCCCATCGGCCTCACGATCGTGGCAGGCGGACTGGATGCGGAGAGCGGGATCTCGTTGGCTGGGTTGCTGCTGATCTTGATCCTGGGGACCGGCGCCCTCTCTCTCTGGCAGCCGGAGGATCGAATCTTTACCAGGCGGCTAGGTGCGGATCACGCGTGACCGGCCATTTGCCCTCCGGCCTTGGCATCATCTTGACCACTCGATTCCTTTGGCCCGGACCCAAAACGCCTCAACGGAGAGCTCCTACCGCACGCGGCCCAGAAAGTCTAGTTGGTGGGCGATGAATGTCAATTCCCGGTCGTTTAGCTGGTTTCTGCGCGCTGCTATCCAGGCTGTGAATAGCTTCGGATCCAATTCGGGGTGACCTGCGAGGGCGGCCTCCATGGTATGCAGGATATGTCCCAGAAAATCGATTTCCTGCTTCGAATAAGCTGCGGCGCGCGGAAAAATGACCCAGTCAGAGCCGCCGGCCTCGAGCAGCTCGGCGCCGGCCTGTCTGAGATGGCCAAACAGGTGCCGTCCGGCGCGGCTGTCGCCCGAGGGGATACCGCCTCTCATGCGCTCGTCCATCGTGCGATGGTAGAGTTGCATGATTTGGGAGTCGAGCGCGGAATCGAGCTCCGGCTCCAGAACCGTCAGACCGTCGAAGACCAGAGTGAAGTAGAAGAGACCGCCGGGCCGGAGCAGCGGAAGCAGGGTTTGAAGTGCGCTTGGAATGTCTATCAAGTCGAGGAAGGCATGCGCCATGAGCAGGTGCCAGGCGCCCTGTGACCCGCGCTCGCCTGCCATTTCGAACACGTCCGCCTGCATGAAGCGAGCCTCGATGGATGTGCCTGAGCCGGTGATGTGAAGGCTTCCCCCATCGGCCGCGGACACAACATCATAGCCCTGGACCACCGCCAATTTGGCCAGCCGCTGTGGGGCCTGTTCGATGCTTTCACGGGCAAGGTCAATCCCAAGGTACTCTGCGGACGTAAGCGCCTGGCGCTCAATCATCCGCTCGAGCATCGTGCCGATGCCGCAGCCGGGCTCGAGGATCCTTGGCTTGTCGAATGATGCAACGGCGCGCGCAAACTCATCCCAGACGTGTGCATTCAGCGCCCGATCGTCTATCGGTTTCTTCGATGCCAGATATCGTGTAAAAGGGATACCTGGGGAGCTAGCTTGCTGACCTGAGACGGGCATAGGGTTCGCTGGACCGATGGTTTTCGAGGCGGGCTCTCAAGCTGCCGGGTCAGCTCTCTTCAACTCAGGCATTGGGTGGACCGAAATCGGTTCGATTCGCCGACGGTCCAGGAGACCGATCCGATGAGCGCGCGATCGGCTGCCTGTGATTGGCGCGCATGGTCCAGGCCATCTACTCCAGCGCCTGCGCCGGCGCCTTTCGATGCGCCCACAGCGCGGCGATCAGAATGACTTCGTTCACTTTGGTCAAGTATGCAGTCACATCCCTTGAGCCGTCGGGAATCCAGGCCAGAAATGTCACCGCCGCGTAGGCCATGAAGGCGTAATCCACCAGGCCCCGCCTGTCAGCTAGGAACGAAGGCCTAGTCCAGAAAGCGGCCAACAGGACCAGGTAACCCAATCCGTTGAGGATGAACAGCAAGATCGGCTCGCCGAACTGCACACTCAGCAGCACCAGATGAACCAGGGCCGTGATGAGGCCGGTGACCAGGATGACCGCTCGCAGGGTGGATCGACTCATCGACTTACTCCTTTAGCTAGCTGAGTTCTAAAGCTATCATAGGGCTTTAGAACCTTGGCTTTCTCTCCGTTTGCTCAACAAGGAATCGGCGAATTTTCGCTACACTCTCCTCCCAAGTCGGGTGAGAATTAAAGTCCGCCAGGGCCTGTTCTCCCATCTGAGCCAGGAGAGCCCGATCGGCGTCCAGGCTGGCCAGGCGATCCACAAGCGCGGATGGGTCGTTAGGCGGGATCAGGTATCCGTTCTCTCCGTCTCGCACGAAATCTGAAGCGCCCCCGGCGGTGGTAGCGATCGCCGGCAGGCCGAACCCCATCCCCTCCAGATAGGCGATCCCAAAACCCTCGTACGAAGAAGGGATCACCATGGCGTGGGACCGCATTAAGTGTTCTTGGAGGCGGTCATGCGGAAGGGGACCCAACAGCCGCACCTTGCCGTTCATCCGCTCAACTTCCCGCCGAATGCTGGCTGAATAGGACCGATCGAATTCGAGAGAGCCAATCACCGTCAGTCGCCAGCGGTCAGAGGGGAGCGCCGCCAGGGATTCGAGCAGGATGTGCAGGCCTTTGCGGGGTATCAGGTTGCCCAGGAAAACAAGGCGCAGTGGAAGGTGGCGGGATGCGCGATCCCGAATGGCCTGTGGGTCGACTTGTCGGTTCAGATGGTCGCGACCGGGATGAGCCACCACGCCCGGTAGTTTCATGCCAAGCGCGCGATCCACCTCAGAGCGCGTGACGCGGCTGTTGTAAATCGCCCCATCCACCGTGCGCAAGTAGGCTCTCTCGACCGAGCGATAAGCGCTCCTTAGCGCGCGGGAGTGCGGTTCGCTGCTTCGTAGATGGTGGACCAGCGTCACTATTGGATAGGAGCTGCCCGCGCGCCGAAGCCTGCGGTTCGGGAGCAAGAGCGATGGGTGAGTGAGCTGGTCCTCAAGCAGCACGTCGAATGGCCGTGCAGTGAGTCGCCGCATGAGCTCTCGGGAGAAGTTGGAGAGCAGGTTGCCGGTGTAGGTTCGAGAGGGGAGGGAAATGATGTTCACCCGATCGCCCAAGGAGTTGAGACCTTCCACCAGTTTGCGGTCGTAGAGGTAACCTCCCGAGCGCTGCTTGAGCGATCCGTAGATCACTAACCCGATCTCCATCAGCGTTGGACCGTGAAGGAGGCCCAAGCTACCTCGTCTTCCCAGAGCCGGACCGTGAGGGACTTCACGCCGCTGTTGCTTAGGGCCGCGTCAAGCGAATGGCAAAGAATGCGGCTGAAGTGCTCGAGGCTGGGATTGAGACCGGAGAAAGCGGGGGAGTCGTTGAGGGTCTGGCCGTCGTACTCACTCAGCAGGCGGTCCACCTGCCGCTCGAGCTCGACCAAGTCGACTAGGAACCCGTGCTGATCCAAGCGATCGCCCGTCAATTCCAACTCCAGCCGGTAATCATGCGAATGCAGCTCGTTTTCTGCTCCCCAATCTCCACCGACCAAGAAATGGCGCGCGGAAAAGCTTCGACGCAGGGCGAGGGCGAACATCTAGGTCAAATGCACCAACTGTGCGGGTGGCATTCTCAAACTTGAGGGCCTCAGGACTCGTAGGTAAGGATGACCTGGATAGTCTGTTCTGGATGCTCAGCGAGCAGAGCGTAGGCTTCGGCGGCTTTCTCGAACGGATAGCGATGGGTTATCAAGCCGGACGGCTGCATCTGCTGAATCATCTGGAGCGCGAATTTGAGCCGGCGGCCCTTATCCCAGCGGCCGGTCAGTCTGGGTGAAATACTGCTGACCTGGCTGCTCAGCAGCTTGATCCGGCTCCTATGGAACCGCCCGCCCAGGTCGAGTTCGGCGCGGCGTGTCCCATACCACGATCCAACCACTACACGACCGTCGTATCCTGTGGCGGCGATGGCCTGGGGCAGGGCATCCGGATTGCCCGTCAATTCATAAGCTAGATCTGCGCGACCAGCCACATTAGCCAACCCGTCCGCATCGCTTGGATCGAGGGCTTGGTGGGCTCCGATGGACTGCGAAGCCTCTCGCCGGATGGGATACCGGTCCAGCGTGAGCAGCGAGCTCAAAGCCATCCTGGCCAAGAGCGCTGTCGTAAGCAAGCCGACGACTCCCTGACCGAACACGACCACTCTATCTCCCGCCACGGGCGCTCCGTCATGCAGGAAGTTGACCGCAGATTCCATATTTGGGAGGAAAAGAGCAGCTTCGAGTGGAAGTTCATCGGGCAGCGGGACCAGTTCCTCAGGCCGTGCCAAGAAATGGCTGGCATGGGGTTGGAATGCAAACACGGTGCGCCCCTCAAGATCAGATGGAGCCTTTGCGCCCAGGCCGATCACCTCTCCGACAGCCGCGTATCCGTAACGTAGCGGGAACTTCAGGCTTCCCGAGAGGGCGGTCAGGCTCTCATCGGCGGGCATTTCGTTTGGCGCCTCGCCTCGGTAGATCATTAGCTCAGTCCCGGCGCTGATGGCCGAGTAACGGGTCTGAACCAGAACCTGATCTCCGCTGGGCGCGGCGGTCGATTCTTGCCGAACCTCGACGTTTCCGGGCGAGGCGAACACCAGCGCGCTCCGCCTCAAGTCTCCTGCCACTCGAGCTCACCCCACACGACGAAGTCGGATCCAAATTTGCCCCAGCCCGGATCAAGCAATCGCGGCAAACGCTTAAGGCTCTCCTGGCCCAGATCTTCGACTGCATGCAACCCGCCTACAAGCCAGGGGGACACGGTGATCACCAACGCATCGGCCAGGCGCTCACGCACGAAGCTGGTGATCACTTGTGAGCCACCCTCAACCATCAGCGTACCAAAGCCCAGTTGCGCAAGCCGCTGCAACAGGGCTGGCAGGCTGACACGCCCGTCTGGGCCGGCGGCGATTGCGAGAACACGGGCGCCCGCGGCATCCAGCTCGTGCACACGATCGACGTTCGAGCCGGCGCTGCAAGCGATTAGAGGGGGCTTGGGGTGTTGCAGGACCGAAGCTTCCAGCGGAGTACGCAGATGGGTGTCGAGAATGACCGGCTGCGGATGCTGGCCCTCTTCCAGGCGAACTGTAAGCAAGGGGTTGTCTGCCACGATGGTGCCGATGCCCACCAGAATTGCGTCGTGTGCCGCGCGTAGCCGGTGGGTCATGTTCATCGATTCTGGGCCGCTGAGGGGCAGGGGTCGGTGAGAGCGCGATGCGATGCTTCCGTCGAGGCTCTGGGCGAAGCTAATGGTGACTGAGGGGCGCTTGGCTCTCTTGTTGCGGGCCGGCACGCGGGCCAATAACTGGTCAAGTGGGTTGACCATCGCGACCCACAGCCAAAAAGTGGTTCAGTCGAATTGCTTTGGCCCGCAAGTAGTCTGCATTCTCCGCGGTGATCTCGGTCTCAAGCGGAATGCGATCGGTGACAGAGATGCCCAACTTCCTTAGGGAATTAATTTTTTGCGGGTTATTTGTCAGCAGCCGCACTGAGCTGGGGCCGAGGTCTTCAAGGATCTTGGCGGCCACGCTGTAGTCACGCTCATCCGCCTGATGGCCCAAAAGCCAATTCGCCTCAACTGTGTCGTAACCATCGTCTTGCAGGTTGTAAGCGCGCAGTTTGTCGCGCAGGCCGATTCCTCGCCCTTCCTGCCTCAAGTAAATGAGCACGCCCCTCCGTTCCTCGGATATGACCCGCATCGCCTCCGTTAGTTGCGGGCCGCAGTCACAGCGCCGGGAACCCAATACGTCGCCTGTGAAGCACTCCGAGTGCATACGGACCAGCACATCGCGCCGGCCCGAAACCTCTCCCATCACCAGTGCCAGGTGATCTTTGTCATCCTGATTGCTGCTGTACAGGCATAATTCGAACCGCCCGTGCGCGGTGGGAATTCGCGCGCACGTTAACTGTTCGACCTTCAGGGCTCGCACAATGGATGACCTTTCGAACGGACGGCTAGGTCTTTGTGAGCTCGCTCGGGATCAGTGGGTGTGAGAAAGGCGGCCGGCAACCGCAGCTCCTTATTATACCTACGTGCTAAACACGGGGACTAGATCTGCCGATGCGGTGGATCCAGTTTGATATCATCTTTGCATGCTTGGCCCATCCCCACCCGCAGACCGGAAGGCAAATCCGGAACCGGTCTTAACCGAGAGCGACTGCCGTTCGCGCGATTTCTATAACCGGAGGGCTCGTATCTACGATTTGCACCTGCTTGTTGCCTCGCTGCTGCAGGGCGTCTGGGAGCCTGCCGAGCGGCGCAAGTTCGTCTCCGAACTGAAGTTAGTGCCGGGCCAGCGTGTGCTTGAGGTCGCGGTAGGCACCGGAAGCAATTTCACGCGGATCGCGAAAGGTGTCGGCCCCAAAGGCAGAATCATCGGCCTGGACATCTCATCCGAGATGTTGCAGCGATGCAAGCGCAAGTTTCGGCGCCTGAGACGCAAAGCAGATCTTATCGAGGCGGATGCAACGCAATTGGCTGTTGCGGCTAATACTTTCGATGTGGTCTTGCACTTTGGCGGCATCAAGAATTTCGGAAACGAGAAGAAGGCTCTTGACGAGATGATCAGGGTGGCGAAATGCGGAGGCAGGATCATCATCAGCGAAAAGTGTGTGCGACCTGACAAGCCCCATTCTCTTCGCGATCGGCTGCTTCTGAGGCATGATCCGCTGCTTGCTCATCAGCCGCCGCTGGGCTTGATCCCCTCAACAGTCAAAGATCTCACTCTCTCTTGGTTTTGGCGTGACACCGCCTATAGGATCAGCTTCACGAAGCCTTAACGAAGGCCGTCAATCCCCCGCGCCACAGGCCCAGCCCACCAATTACAAGGTCGCGAGCCCGCATCAGCAGCGCGAGACCGACGGCGTCGGCCGAGGAATATCCAAGTGCAAGGAAGACCGCCACCAGGCTGGCCTCCATCGCTCCTAACCCTGCTGGCAAGGGCGTCAGGAAGGCGATCTGTGCTGCCGTGACCACTGCGAGAACCTGGCGCGGGCTGAAAGAGAAGCCGAGGAATGAAAGTGCGAGCCAAGTTTCGAGCGTGATGATGGCCCAGCTCAGCAAAGAGAGAGATAGGCCTATCGCCATGACCTGTGGCTTTTGACGGCAGAAGGCGGTCACCTGCAGCTCAGTTTCGCCGATGACCTTCAGCAGCCGTCTGTAACCCTGCCTTCGAGCCAGGTTTGCGGGCGCCAGGCTTAGCAGCGAGAACAGTGGTCGCCAACCGCTCCGGGCTGCAACCAGATAGCCCACAGGAAGCGCCAACACTCCCAACGCCATGGCGCTCAGCAGTTTATTCGTCAGGTCTGAGAACAGCTGTAGTTGAAGCAGGGTGGTGATTCCAATCAGAAGGAAGGTGGCCCTCCCCGCCCGCTCCAGCACTTTGCTGAGGACAACCGATGCCGTGGCGGTTGGCAAAGGTATGGCGTTGTGCTTTTGCAGCAAGTAGATCTGCGCAGGTGCGCCGCCAAGTTGAGAGGCCGGCGTGAAGTAGCTGACGGCGAACCCAGCCAGCCAGTACCGCACGAGGGTCAACAACGGAAGCGAGTGCGCCTGTGAGCGCAAGATCACCCACAGCCGGCCGCTGAAGGTCGCCACCACCGCAGCGTTGACCAAGATCAAGATTCCGATCTCGGTTGGCCCCAGCCTGCTCAATACAACGCCGACATCTTGCCACGGTACTTTCCGTAAAGCCCACCACAGGAAAATCGGCACTGAGAGCCATACGATGCGCCTGGGGAGTGTGCGATTCGCCCGTCTCGCGTTGTGGGTGAGGTTCTTGTTACCTGACAGTCGGTTTTCCTTAGGAAGCGTCCGAATCTGGCATGCGCTCTTTCATAAGGCTTATTCGGCAAGAGGCCGAGTGCCCCTCATCAACTTTCCGTCTTTCTGCTCATGGTATTCTCCTGCACTAGTTCGCTGAAAACCCCTGGCGCTCGAGCCCCTAGCCTAACGGTGTCAATTAGAGTCAGCGCTTCTCCGAAGACTCTCGGAGTGAACGCTGTCGGTTCTTATCTTGTCAGTTAGTGGGAGCGATTTTGAACGATGCCCGCGCTCCACGGCACTGGAAGGTAGGATCAAGTCGAGGGCCGAGATGGTACTCGGCATGGATTCTCTAACACATCCGAGATGGGCTACTAGCGTCTATTCCGTTTCTCCGGTGGATCATATTGTGGCTGCAATCCTATCAGGCGCCGTTTCAGCGCGAGGGGCGCAGCTTGATTACAGAAGGCCTTTCCTGGCACACCTCGGAGACCAGCGATGTCCTGGATCGATTGCGTGTGGATCCAGAACAGGGCTTGCCGGCGCGCGAAGTCGAGCAGCGGCTGCGCGAGCACAGGCCCAATGAACTCATCGAGCGTAGCTTAAAAAGCCCCGAGCACATCCTGTGGGAGCAACTCACTGCCGTCATGGTGGTTGTGCTTATCATCGCTGCTCGGTGACTACCTGGATGCGATCGCGATCCTCGCGATCGTGGTGCTGAACGCAATTCTGGGATTCGTGCAGGAGTATCGGGCAGAGCGGGCGATGGCTGCCCTGAAGCGGAAGGCCGCCCCGGTGGTCAAGGTGCGCTGCGCCGGGCGACTTCTGGAAGTGCCGGTCAGGAGATTGTGCTCGGCGACATCCTCCTGCTCGAAGCTGGCGACGTGGTATCGGCGGACGCGCGCCTGCTCGAATCGGTCAAATCGCGGGTCGAGGAGGCTTCACTGACGGGCGAGTCGCTGCCCGTGGAGAAACATTCTGGAGCGGGCGGCCGCCGGCAGGGTCGTCAGGCTCACTTCGATGTGATCTCGCATGACGTTTCTTCCTGATCTCGTAGAGTGACGGCAGCCTGGGCGCATTCCCCCTACGGCGGAGCGGCGCTTTTTGGCGTCGCGTTCGCCGAGGCCTCTTTTTATTCCAATTCCGCCTCCGCCGGGGCCTTCGGGTTGGATTTCAAACGATATCTTCTGGCAACCTTTGTGGGCCGGGGCGGTCGCTTCTTTCTGGTGGGTCTGGTGATTGCGCTCTTCGGCGATCCAGTGAAGGTCCTGCTGGAGGCGTACTTTGAGGTGGCGGTAGTTGCCTTTGCCGTCTTACTCATCGGGGGCATCTACGTCGTTGACCTGCTCGGCTGGCGAAGCTCAGGCTGGCAAGCGTCGAATTCTCATTCGGGCTCCCACAAGCCCCCGGGCGATGCATCGGGTGCTCCCAACGAGGAGTTGGAGCGTGGCAGTGATGTCTCACAGTAGAGAGCCGTGAGTCGGCCGCGGTTGCCGGTCCGGCCAAAGATAGAAAACCATGAAGAGCGAGGTGGGTGCTGTCCTGGACCGAGCTCTCGACCAGTGTGGTGCTGTAAATCATGATGGAGCGCCCGGGCAGAAGCTGGCGCTAATAGACAGAGATTGGCTGCCAATCGTTCGCGAGCGCGATTTTCGTTGCTGGCCTTGCTCTGATCATGATAGAAAAGGTTCACCGCATTATTGTGCCGGTTTGTGGCGCGCCTTTTTCCCCGCCCGATACGGTTGCCGTTAAGGGACACCTGCCACAGCCTGAAGCCAGATCGGGTGGGTGTGCCTGTGCTCGTGGCCGCCGGTCGGGTGGCGACCCTTCGCTCTCACTTGAGGCTGCGCTTCAGCGCCACTCGGGCGGCATGGTAGCCGCACATGCCATGCACCCCGCCGCCAGGCGGAGTGGCAGACGAACAAAGATAGAGATTCTTTAGCGGGGTGGTATAGGGTGAAAACCTCGGCAGCGGACGCGTGAATAATTGCCGAAGGTCCTGAACGCCAGCGTTGATGTCGCCCCCAACATAGTTCGGGTTGTAGTTTTCCATCTCCCGCGCGTTGCGAGTGTGGCGTTCCAGAATGTGATTTTGAAAGCCAGGTGCGAAGCGCTCGATTTGCGCCTCGATCCGATCGGTCATGTCACGCGTTGAGCCGTTGGGCACGTGAGTATAGGCCCAGGCGGTGTGTTTTCCTTTCGGTGCGCGAGTGGGATCAAAAAGTGACTGTTGTGCGAGAATAATGAAAGGTCGCTCGGGATGCTCCCCCTGACCCACCGCTCGTTCGGCGGCCGCAATTTCATCCAGCGTCCCACCTAGGTGCACTGTGCCCGCTTCCAGGCACTCTCTAGCGGCCCAGGGGATGGGGCCATCCAGGGCCCAGTCCACCTTGAATACTCCTGGGCCGTAACGGTAACGTTCCAGTCGTCGGAGATAACGCGCAGGCAGCTGTTTGCCGGCAATATCCGACAGTTGATTGGGAGCGGTATTGAGCAGCACCGCCTTCGCAGTGGGCAGCTCTTCTAAGGACTCGATCCGTTGGCCGGTGATGATTTCCACTCCTAAAGAATCCAGATGATTGGCGAGGGCAATCGAGATGGCCTGGGACCCGCCGGCGGCTATCGGCCAACCGACGGCATGCGCCAGGGAGCCAAGCATGATGCCGAATGCAGATGTCAACGGGGACTCCAACGGCATCATCGAGTGGGCTCCAAGCCCGGCGAACAAGGCCCTGGCGGATTCGTTTCGGAAACGCGCCTTCGCCAAACTTTGCGCCGATCGAATGGCCAGCAGTCCAAAACGCATCATCAAGAATGGACGCCTGGGCGGGCGCAGCGGTCCGAGAATTTCTTGTAGAAGCGCCTCCCAGTTCCGGACGAACGGGGCAATCAGACGCCGGTAGGCCGGGCCGTCGCGACCCATCCCCTCCGTCGTAGCCTTCAGGTCGCGCCAGAGAAGCAGGGCGGTGCCACTATCCAACGGATGGGCCAAAGCAGCATTGGGCTGGATCCACTTGAGACCGTGCCTCTCCAGAGAGAGCGCGCGGAAGAAGGGTGATGCTATCCCCAGGGGGTGAATGGCGGAGCAGACATCGTGCTTGAAGCCCGGAAGGGTGAGCTCGGAAGTGCGGGTACCGCCGCCGACTGTGTCGGCCGCCTCAAAGATGACTACGGACCGGCCTTGCTGTGCCAGAGTAACGGCCGCCGCCAGTCCGTTTGGGCCCGCGCCGACGATTACGGCGTCGTACTGAGCGCGCAGCATCAGCGGACGTGCCGAGGATACCGGGCTATTGGGCCGATCCTCGCTTGAAAACATGCCGCGCGATCCGGTTCGGAGCCTACAGCGTACTGTGGATAGCGACGGTCCGCCGATCCTGGCCGAGTCATTGAAACGAACCGACCCGCGGACGGCCCTCCACTTTTAGATTCACTGCACTGGAGGCAACGTCAGTTAACTTCAACATGAAGACGCGGTAGCGCAACGGGATTCGTCCCCCAAACCCGTTTGCTCCTCTTCCATCTCGTTCATTCTTCGCTTGTTCTGAAGTCCGGGTTGAGCCGAGAACCCGGAGGGTAATTGTCCGGACTCCACTCAATGAGCGCCCCTGATTCCCATGTAGGAGGCTTCGCGCCGTAGAGTATTGTGCATCTGTCACGGCGATTTCCAGAATCTCGCCCTGTTCAGAGTAAAGTGAGTCATTTGGCGAATCCTTCATACCCCATTTCCGTGGTGAAAGGGATCGTCGCTAAAGAGCATGGCAGCGCCCGCCGAGCAGCCTCAGAGTTCCTCAATCGTTCGGATCTCGAGCCCCGTAATCTGCTTCAGCCTCCGGTACGGATTCAGGACATGTTGCTTATAGTCACCCCGAATGGCTTGCCTGGTGATCCCAGGAACCGGAATCTCCACTGATTCGTCCAGCCAGGTTGCAATGGTTAACATCCGCATGGTGAACTTCAGCGCCTCAAAGTACTCGAAGTTCTCGATAGGCGAGCCGGCGGCACGCTCATAGGCCTCGAGCATGGCCGACCGGTGCTCGTCCCCCGCCATGACACCGAATTGCAGAGTCGACCAGGCCAGGTCCATTCGATAATCACTGATTTCTGCGAAGGACCAGTCGATTACCACCATCTCACCCTGCTTAAGCAAGATGTTTTGTGGGTGGAAGTCGTTGTGAACCAGCGCGGGCTCAGCGGCAGCTCCGAGCGACGCTCGCTCGTGCAGCCAGTCCATCGTCGGATCAAAGTCTGTCAGCCCATACCGATCGGTGGTTTGATCCATCTCGAGCAGGATGCTCCTTATAAAAGCCAGGGGCTCCTCCGAATTAGGAAAGGGGCCTCCCGGTTTCGGAAGCAGCTCTTCCCATGGTATGGCGTGTATGCGCACCAGCACCCGCATCGATTGATCCACCCAGCCTGATGGCCCTTCTCCTCTGATGAACATCTCCAGGGTACCGCCCGGAATGTGCTCCATGACGAGAAAAGGATGTTCCAGGATCGACCGGTCCTCCACAAGCGCGTCTACCCTTGGTGTCGCAATCCCAAAGCGAGTCACGCCCGTCATCAAGGAGAATTCCTTTCGGGCCTTCTCAAGCGAATCGGTTCCCTTGTACAGCCTGAGCACAAGCTCCATAGGGACCGTCTCGCCGTTTCGCGTGCCCGCAAGCTTCAAGTGGTAGAGATCGGTTTCCCAGCCCCCGCCGAACTCGGTCAAATCGAGCAGCTCGGGATTGTCGAGTTCGGGGTATTGGCGGCCAAGGAACTCTGCCAATTTCTCCCTGGCAAGATCGCCCAGGCCTGCGGAAGTGGGTCCAAATGTCACAAAACGAAGAGGGTGGTGGGATGGGGGATCATCGATGTCTCTCCCTTACGGAGTGAGAGGAAGTAGCCGGCGAATTCGCGCTGCGTAGAAGGCGGCAAATTCCGGCAATCCGTCTGGGTAAGAAAGCTCAGCAGCCGGATCCTATTAGAATCCTCCTCATCGCCGTCAAGCAGACTCAGGTCACATTCGGCATCGATAGTTGTTGTCGAATAGTTGATTCCAGTCCGGGCGAGCAATGGCTTGAGGTCCTCGGATAAGAAAGGTGCGAAGAGTTCATCATAGAACCTATTGATCCCGCCGCGATTGGGGCTGAAGATCAGAACGATACCGGCCTCGGCGAGAAGCTCTCGAGATTTCTGGATCCAGCTCAACGGGTTTCCATCCAGGTATTCGAAGGCGTGATTGAAGAGCACGATCTCAAAACGACGATCGGTCCGGTACTCATCGAAGGAAAGATTCTCCACCTCGAAGTCGAGGGAAGAGCCAAATTCCTCCTGCAGTCTGTTCCGCAAGACCTGGCACGCGTGATTATTCACGTCCACGCCCACGAAATATTTAGTTTTCGCTTTCAGCATCAGGAGCATAGGGATTTCAAAGAGCCCCACGCCGGAACCTACGCTCAGGATCCGCAGCCCGGATCGACCCTGAGCGAATTTGCGCATCTCGTCCAGCATTCGATCCGGCTGATTCGTCGAGCGACGGAATACCTCATTACACTCTACGTAATACTTGCCGCTAAGTGGGATCATCGTTTGGATACACTGATAAAGTTGACGGATTGGGGGATCCGATAACCGTCGTCGCTCTTAAAGCGAGACAACAGATCTCCGAATACCTGTTCCGTATCGAGGGTGTCGTCGAGGACACACTTCCGCAAATAGTTTTCCACGAGCTCGGGCCGATCTCGAGGCAACTCGTGATCGAAGCTTAATTCAATGACTTCGTACTCAACCGGGAGCGAATCAAGGATGCGTTTGGTGTCCTCGAACTCCATGAATCGGGGAACGTCAGGGGAGACCTGCTGACGATAGACCTGATGGAGGGTCTGATAGGAAGAATCGGCGGTCAGCTGATAAATGTACAGTCGGCCCCCCGGGGAAAGCAGCCGCAGCAAGTGTCGAAAAACTTCCGGCATCCGCTCCAGGTCGACCGTGGTCAAGGAATGAATGGCCCAAATCGCGTCGTAGGTGGATTCAGACAAGTGAAGCGCGCTTGGGAGATCCTCGATCAGGGTCTTGAAGAGGCGGCTGGGGCTGAAATGTTTCAATTTTCTCAGGACCTCGCGCGCCTGCTGCAGGCTGATATCCGAAACATCGAGTAGATCACAGCTCAGATGAAGATCGTCACCTAAGGTTTTATCCAGGTACTGGGCGAAGATGGCCGAGCCGCAGCCGACATCCAGCACCTTGAGCCGACCCTCGCCGGGAATCTCCCTGAGTCTTGTGTCAAACGGATAGGCCGCAAGAAGTGACTCGTATTCGATCGAAACGATGTCGAGCCAGGCCGCCTCGTCCCAGCTGTCAGCTGTGTAGAAATACTTAGAGGATTGAGTGATCACGAGGGCAGAGTTAACTGTAGTTTGGGTCGGAGGACCGCGCTTCTTCCTGCGTGTAGAGGTAAGAGTCCAGCCCTTCGGCCGTGGGGAATTCCGTGCCGGGGAGGTCATAAGAGAGGATGATGTTTATCCGCTCTCGGTCACCTAGAACGGAACGCACGCTGTGCCAACATCGATCGGCACGCATCATGACCAGCCGGCCCACCTTGGGGGACACTCGCACCTTGGTCCCAAAGATGCCCAGGATGGGCTTGGCCTGAATAATTCGGTCGAGCGTGCGCTGGACGGCGGAATTTTTTCCTTTCCTGAGCAGCATCCGGTAATTTGGGTAGAGCTCGGTTTGGCCGCCTTCCACCTCGTTGAGATAGATGATAGCTGTGACGCAGGCACGGTCGTAGTGCCAGCGGTACGAGGATTGCTTCGGGCGCATAAGGTTCACATTGACCCCCGCGCGCGTATTTTCCAGCGGGGCGAGCGGAAAACCGAGTGAGCGATCGACCCGCTGCTGAACTCTCCCCGTATAGAGCTCCCAAATCTCCGGAAGGCTCTCGCGGATCTGTTCGCCGTGGATCACATGGTAGCGCAGGGAGCGTCCCGCCATGGGTCGGTGGATTTCGGGCAAAATATGCCCCTCCCGGTACTTGTTGATCTTGCTCAGGAGCAGCCGACATTGCTCCTCGGTTAAGAAATCATCAACAACCTGGTAGCCTGCTTTATTCAGATCAAATTCGCTTGTTGCCATTTACTTGCCTGATGAATTCCGCTGCTGCATGCGGCAGAGCTGCGTGCTCGGCCGGTTAAATCATGGCCTCGACCCCTCGGGAATTAACGGAAGCCAGGTACTAAGGATGGGAAAAGTGGGCGCGATTGGACTCGAACCAACGACCTCACGGATGTGAACCGTGCGCTCTAACCAGCTGAGCTACGCGCCCAATTTGGCGGAATTATAGCAGTGGGATCGCCTCGCTCGAGGTTCCCCCAAGCCTGCGGCCAGGATCTTGAAGCGAAGCAGGTTCAAGCCTTGGCAGACTCGCACTCCACTCCCTCTATCCTGGTTTGTCTGGCGGCGCGGGTGCTATAATGCGCCGGCTCTCCCGAAAACTTCCTTGATTGACCCACAACAAACATCCGATGAGTTGAACCGCGGGTGAAAAGCGAACCGATACCAGAAGCGGATCGCCAGGACAAGGCTCGCTTGAGGCGCGCCAGGCGCCGGATCAGCCAACTCCAGGCTACCGAGCGCGAAGCCTACCTGGATCGGCTGGCAAACGCGGTTACACCCGGCGCCGGGTTCTTTCTCTATGCGCTGCTCTGCGGTGCACTCATTGGCCTGGGCTATCGCTACGACCAGCGCGCGTTGCTGATCGCGGGCGCGTTGTTGGCGCCGCGTCTCGGTCCGGTTGCGGGACTCTCCCTTGCGGCGGTCTCGGGATCCGTGCGCTTCTTCCTGCGGATGTCAGTCGCGCTGGCGCTGGGAGTCTTGCTCGTTGCTGTGGCGGCGGGCCTGGTCTTCGGCCTGGCTCTTGGTTCCGACACAGTTTCGCTTCTTCCCTACGAACACACAAAGCTCAACCTGGTGGACTTCGGCCTGCTCTTGACGGGAGCGGTGGTCATGGCCATTGTGCTTGCCCGATCGGAGCGACTCGCCGGTGTGGCGAGCGTAGCGGTGGCGTACTCGCTGTTTCTACCGCTAGGTGCAGCCGGCGCGGGATTGGTGTTATCCGAACCCGAACTCGTGCAGGGCGCGGCACTCACCTTCGTGCTGCACTTGACCTGGGCGGTGGCGGCGGGACTCTTTACCCTGGTTCTGATGGGGTTCAGGCCGCTCACCGGGAGCGGCCGGTCCCTGGCGGCGGCGATTGTGATGATGGGCCTGCTGGGAGTGGTCAGCGCGCTGGGATTCGGGACCTCCGTGCTGGCTGCGCTTCCAACCCCGACTCCCACCCCGACTCTTACCCCAACCGCAACTGCCACTCCGACCGCAACCGCCACGCTCACAGTCACGCCGACCCCCACCGCTACCCACACGGCCACAAGCACCGCAACTAACACGCCGACCCTCACCCCCACGCCTCCCTCAGCGATCGTACTGGGCACCAACTTCCGGGGTGCCATCCTGCGCGACAAGCCGGATGGAGCACCCGTGGACTTCGTCGCTGAGCGTGAGCCGCTCCTGATCATCGGCGGCCCGGAGCCATCCGCGGGCCAGCTATGGTGGCTTGTGCGTCGAGAGGACGGCTCGGAAGGATGGCTGCTGGGCGACTTCTTGGCCACTGTGACGCCGACGGGCTCCTAATCCACTTGGGAAGGGTTGTGCGCCGCGCAGATGGCACGTATTCGCAATGTAAGCGGCACATCCCACCTTGTGCGAGGCCCAAGCCGCGACAAGGGTTCTCCTGTAAAATCCCAAACTGGTAGTTCAGTCGGCATCCGTATATATATCCGGACCCATTAGCCTGATGGCACGGACTCTCACAACGAATTATTTGGTTATGCTGCTAATTCGCCTGATCTGGGCGGCTGCGGTGTCGATTTCGGCCGGGCTGACTGGCCAATTGAGCACGGGGTTGGCCGTGATCGTGGGCATATGGGTGCTCTTGATCGTCCTGATTTCGGTCGCGCCCTGGCCACGCACGCGGTTGAGATGGCCACGCGAGTCTGGCATCGCAATTGACCTCACATTCGTGCTGGGTTCGATCGCGCTCACCGGACTTGCCACGAGTCCGTTGTGGTGGTCGCTGTTGATCGGGGGTCTTTTAGGCGGGATGGCCTTCGGCTGGCTTGCGGCGCTCGCTTTCCCCGGCTTGGGCGCTTCGGTCCTGCTGGCATTCAGTTTTCTTTCCGGCTCCATTCAAGTCGAGGAACTGGCCGGCGCGGGTCGTGCTCTGCTTACGGTCTTGGCGCTCACCCCGGTGGCGGGCTGGATCGGTGTATGGCTTCACCAACACCATGGTGGGCCTGAGTTGGATGGGAGTGGAGGCGCAGGGCGCGACCGGTCGATGCTGGACCTCGCAGTGGAGATTAACGTCGCGGCCGCCAGCGAAGATTTTCACGCGAAACTCATCGACCTGGCTCTGGGCGGATTGACGGCCGAGAGGGCGGAGGAAGTGCGGGTCGCTCTGCTGCTTCCGGTCGGAGGTGGATTCACACTGGCCGCAGGTCGAAACGCGACGCCGGAGGGGTTTGTATTGACGACTCCGAACGGGCTCATCGCTGAGGCTCTCGATTCCGGCCAGCTAACGTACGCAGACGCGGCTTCGCATGATCCGGCTCTGGAGCGATTGGGCCTCGCCCATGGAAGCCAGGTAGCCGTGTGTGTGCCGCTGATTGTGAGCGGACAGGTCGAGGGGGCATTGGTGCTCGCGCATTCCAACAAGGGATTTTTCACTCGTAGTCGCCTCGATCGGCTCGACGCCATCGGTACGCTGGGAGGCATCGCCTTACACAACGCCCGAATCGTGCGCGAGCTGGAGATCGAGCGGGATCGAATAATGGAGACTGAAGAGGAGTCCCGCCGCAAGCTCGCCCGCAATCTGCATGACGGGCCGACCCAGACGATCGCGGCCGTTGCGATGCGATTGAACTTCGCCGGTCGTCTAATCGAGCGAGACCGAGAGGCGGCGCAACGGGAGATCAAGACCCTGGAGGAAATCGCGCGCCAGACGACCAGGGAAATTCGGCACATGCTTTTTACGCTGCGACCGCTGGTCCTTGAATCCAAGGGGCTCGTTTCAGCCCTTTATCAACTGGCCAGCAAAATGCACGAGACCCATGGGCAGGCGGTCCACGTGGAAGCGGAGATGAATGTGTCGGACGGCCTGGACATGTCCAAACAAGCGGTCGTGTTTTTCATTGCCGAAGAGGCGATCAACAACGCACACAAATATGCAGAGGCGGCCAACATCTGGGTGGAGCTGCAACGAACCGAAGCAGAAGGTATCGTGCTCGAAGTGAGAGATGACGGGGTCGGGTTTAATGTGGGCGCGGTGGACGCCAACTACGAGCAGCGCGGAAGCCTGGGCATGGTCAACATGCGTGAACGCTCGGAACTCGTGAACGGGGTCCTGCATATCGAGTCGGCGGAGGGGGAGGGGACGCGCATTATCTTAGAAGTACCCGTGGCGGGAAAGACCTAAGGCGCGACGTGCTTCCCGATGGGTACCGCATCGGTTGACTCAAGCTGAGGCCGCGTTCTGGGTGGGCCTGGCCATTTTTTCTCCCGCGTTGGCAAAACCCGCCTGGCCTCGGGCGGCCGCTCTTTTAGGTCTTTCCGAATCGATACTGGATCTGGCGCAGAGATTGGCTCCCTGGCTGTGGGGCATTGTTCCGGCCTACCTCGCGCTGATATCCGGAGCGGTCCCTGCCAGGTTTTACGGTCTCACGGGCCAGTCGCCGCTGACCTGGGTTGGCGGGGCCATACTCTCCGGAGTCCTCGTCGGGGTAATGACATTGATCCGGTGGCCGCAGGGGGAGTGGCCAACGCCGACCCGCGGCGTTCTGGATGAGCCGCGCTGGGCGCTTTATAGGGCGGCCGGCATGCTCTGGATGCCCCGCACCGAATTGGGCCTACTGATGGGTCTCGCCTTGGCGGTCCTGGAATGGGCAATCTGCTTCAAACCGTGGAAGGCGACCCTGAAGGAAGCTCTGAGCACGCGGCGAACAAAAGGAGCGGAATCGAATTGGCCATCTGGCATGTGGGAGACGGTTGCGCGCATTGCCGGCTCGAGCCTGCTCTTCGCCGCCACGCGTAATTTCTGGCTGACCGCCCTGGCCCAGGCCGTGCTCCTGGGTATGGCGCGCAAGAAGAATTCAAGCGTTGCTTGATCCACTCTCCGGCCCTCGCCGCGTACCCGGCAGGCTGGCCGGAACCTATGTGTCGCGTACGTAGTTTTTGAGAGTCGCGAGCAGGCGTTGTCTAGCCTTCGCGCCTCGCTTACAATTAAGGCCAGCATCGTTAGGAGGGACAAGGCCGTGAGCGAAGAGATCGTGATTTATGTGTGCAAGCGATGTACCGCCTCGGCTGGGGAAAGTGGGAAGTGCGAATTTTGCGGCGGAGAAAAAGTGGCGTGTCGGCCCGGGGATGATGGAGATCCGATCCGAAAGCCGCTGATCGACGCGCAGGGGAACGTCGTGACCCGCGCACCGATCTGGTGGCTAAAACATACTGTTCCACAACTGATGGACGACGAAGAATAACAACCGCAAGGTAAGAAATACCGCCTCACACGGCGTCCATGCCTGAGGATATCGCTGAAATGGAAATGATTTCGAACCTCAAGAGAGCGGTTACATGAAAAAGGAGAAGTTAGTCATCATTGGATCCGGCCCAGCCGGTCTAACCGCCGCGCTTTACTCTGCGCGTGCCCGGCTCGAGCCGCTGGTGGTTTCGGGAACTCAGCTCGGTGGGCAAATCTCAATCACGAATGAAGTCGAAAATTATCCCGGCTTTCCCCAGGGAACGACCGGCCCGGAGTTGGTCGAGCTCATGCGCAAGCAGGCTGAGGTCTTCGGAGCGAGGTTGCAGATCGACGAGGTCACCAAGGTGGATTTCTCGAGCGGCCCACCGTTTACGGTCGAAACCCATAGCGAGAACTATGAGGCAGAGGCGGTGATTGTGACCGCGGGCGCCTCTCCAAAGCGGCTCGGTGTTCCAGGCGAAGATGAGTTTATCGGACGCGGAGTGTCGTTCTGTGCGACCTGCGACGGGTTCTTCTTTCGTGAGAAGGATGTGGTCGTCGTCGGTGGCGGGGACAGCGCCATGGAAGAGGGCATTTTCCTGACCAAATTTGCCAATCGAGTGGACGTCCTCCACCGTCGCGACGAACTGCGGGCAGGCGAAGCCCTCAAGCGGCGCGCCTTTTCCAACGAGAAGCTCGGTTTCATCTGGGATACGGTCCTGGAGGAGATTGTGGGTAACGGCAAGGTACAGGCCATTCGCACCCGCAATGTGAAAACGGGGGATATCGAAACGCGGGAGACGGACGGCGTCTTCATATTCATCGGCCATTATCCTAATTCGAGTCTTTTTGAAGGCCAACTAGAGATGGACGAGGCGGGTTATCTGACCGTGGATAAGAAAATGATGACGAGTGTTCCGGGGGTGTTCGCGGCGGGAGAAATTATGGATTCGGTCTACCGCCAGATCGCGACCTCAGTGGGCCAGGGCACGGCCGCGTCGATGATGACCGAACGTTGGTTGGAGGCCCAGGAATAAGTACACCATCCCTCAAGGGGTCCCACCCGGTCCGCCCTCTCTGCTCTAAGGAGTCCGTTGACGCCCGCGGACTCGCCTTCAGGCCCCAGACCCCACTAAGCTCTTACATCCCCCGTGGCCCACGCTACCGATCACGGAGGTCAAGCCGCAGCTCCAGGATCGGTCGGAGGGCCTCAATTGCTCCGGCCCTGTGGCTGAGGCGATTTTTCTCACCCATCTCCAGTTCGGCCATGGTTTTCCCCGTTCCATGTGTCAGAAAGATAAAATCGTATCCGAAACCGCTCACGCCGCGTTCCTCAGGGATGATTTCTCCGGCGCATCGACCTTCGGCCAGCTCCACCTCGCCAGAAGGACTGGCTAGGGCAACTGCCGCCCGAAACTGAGCCTCCCACGGACGCGGATGGTCCTTCAAGATCTCGAGCAACCGCTGCCGGCGATCTGAGTCCGATTTCCCTTCGCCCGCGAAGCGAGCCGATTTCAATCCGGGAGCTCCATCCAGCGCCTCCACTTCCAATCCGCTGTCATCGGACAACGACCAGAGTCCAGACTCGACCGAATAGGAGACGGCTTTAAGGCGAGCATTTTCCGCGTAGGTCGCTCCGGATTCCTCGATCTCCAATTCAATCCCCAGGTCATCGATGGTGACGATTTCCAAATTCGGGCCTTCCAGCAGGGCTCGCAGCTCGGCCTGCTTCCCCGGGTTATGGGTGCCGAGCAGCAGTCTAAGCATACAAATTATGCCCCGAAAAAGTATCCGATGGATGCCAGGTCAACCCCCACTTAGACCGTGCGCATAGCCTGAAAAAGCCGACATTCCTTCCAAATGGTCAATGAGAAATCTCCCCATATTTGACTATTCGAACAGTACTCGGACCACATATGTGCGGGTACCTACGAAAAATTACCCATATATGCCGTTTAAGTACCGTAAAAGGTGGTTTTATGTTTAGTACTAAGTTCCTACTTTGACCGACCTTACAATGTATGTTATTATGAAACCGCTTTTCTGAAGGCGAGATTGCAGCCTTACTGTGTCTAAAAATAGGCAGCACCCACTGCGATTGAACGTCGGTTCCTTGCTGCATCAGGGTGCAGGAACAAGCCAGGAATTTGAGTTTGATCTTCCAGCGATCCAGGTCGGGGACGACTTGGATTTGTCATTCCTGCGCGGGGTCCTGCGTTTGACACGCACCGGTGAGGGATTGTACATCGAGGGTGCGCTGGAATCAGAGCTCGAACTGGACTGCGATCGCTGCTTGACTTCGCTGAATCAGGCGCTCTCGGTGGAACTTGGGGAGCTGCTTTATTACCCCCCACGCCCGGGTACGGATCCATCGGAGGGTGTGCCCGAGACGGGCATTCTGGATCTAAGGCCGCTGGTTCGGGATCACTTTTTTCTAGATATGCCTACGCACAGCTTGTGCCGATCGGACTGTAAGGGGTTATGCCCCGAATGTGGGAACAACCTGAATGAAAGTAATTGTGAGCATCCGGAAACGGAGCTCGACCCGCGGTTCGCCGCGTTGAAGTCGTTGCTACCAGAATCTTAACCTTGCAGGGAGGGAGAAGATGGCCGTAGCTAAGGAACGTTGGCATAAGCGAGATGCTTTTGCCGCTCTGATGGAAAAGGGGGATTATCAGGGCTACATCACCACCGAAGACCTCGTTAATGTATTCCCCGAACTAGATGAATCGGAAGATCGACTGGACAGACTCGAGACCTTCTTCCGGGGCTCAGGCGTGGAGGTTTATGAGCACCCGTCCCAGGTGCCCGCACATCTACGTCCCGAGTCAACCTACGACCAGCCCGAACCGTTCGATTTAAGCGCTATCTCCAGCGACGACACGGTTGGTCTGTATCTCAAGGAGATGGCGCGCGTGCCGCTGCTCACCACAGAAGAAGAGGTCGACCTGGCCATGCGCATTGAACTCGGCAAGGAATCCGAGGCGAAGCTACGCAAGCGCAACAGCAACGGTTCCGCAAAGCACCGGACGAATTTGCAAGCGGAGGTTCAGGACGCAAAGGCCGCTCGCGATCACCTCATCAAGGCTAATACGCGCCTCGTGGTAAGCATTGCCAAGAAGTACATGGCTCGAGGGGTTCCCTTCTTGGATCTGATTCAGGAGGGCAACCTGGGACTGATGAAGGCGGTTGAGAAATTTGACTATCACCGCGGGTACCGCTTCAGTACCTATGCCACCTGGTGGATTCGGCAGACGATCACTCGCTCCATCGCCGACCAGGGTCGGACCATCCGCGTGCCGGTGCATATGTCGGACCGCATCCGTCTCTTGTACAAGGAGGCGCGTCAGCTGGAGCAGGAACTGGGCCGCAAGCCCACACCGGAAGAGATCGCGGTGAAAATGGAGTTAGATCCACGCAAAGTGCAGTGGATGATGCGTGTCTCCTGGCGTCCGCTGTCGCTCGAATCGCCCGTAGGCGAAGAGGAAGATTCGGAACTTGGCTCCTTTGTCGAAGACGAGTCGACCCCTACCCCAACCGAGAGCGCATACCAAAACCTGTTGCGGGACAAGATCGAGGAAGTGCTCACAACCTTGAGCCCCCGTGAGGCCCGCATCTTGCGGTTGCGCTTCGGATTACAAAACGGGCGCTCGTACACGCTGGAAGAGGTAGGGCAGAAATTTGGCCTGACGCGGGAGCGAATTCGTCAGATTGAAGGCAAGGCTCTGCGACGACTGCGTCATCCTCGTCGGTCGCGCCAGCTACGGGACTATTTGAGCTAACCACGGATCAGAAACGAGCAAAGGGCCGTCTGTTTGGGGCGGCCCTTTTTTTGGTTCCAGCATGTGCTGCTAGGTGGCCGTTTGGTGAGGTCCGAAGTCTTCAGGCCGGCGCACCAGCCGCCAGCGGCCGGTGCTGCCTGAAAAGGCCAACTCAAATACGCGGTCGCCCTGGACCATCAGTAGGTAGTGTCGCTCCCCGTTTGATTCCCAGGTCCGGCCGGTTGAATTAACGATCCAGCGCGTCCCTTGCCAGGTGAAGGCGGCCGGCCGACGATCCGGTTCTGCACGGTGTTCAACTTCAAGGCCGGAAGGACTCACTCGGATGGATCTCCCTCGCTCAGCACCTGTAACAGCAGCTTCAAAGCGGCTTCGGCTGAGGCCTGCTTATTGGCATGTCGGTCGCCCTCAAAAACGTGACGCTCGACCCACTCTCCATCAGGAGTGCTGACCGAGATGAAGGTGAGACCTACCGGCTTGCCTTCGGTTGCGCCTCCCGGTCCTGCGATCCCGGTGACCGACACGCCCACCGCGGCGCGCATCACTTCGCGTGCGCCGCGGGCCATCTCGCGTGCAGTCTCTTCACTCACCGCGCCCACCGCTTCCAACGTCTCGATCTGCACGTTCAGCAGCGACTCTTTGATGAGATTGGAGTAGGCCACGACCCCCCCGAGAAAGTACTCCGAGGAGCCGGGAATTTCGGTTATCCGGTGGGCGATCAACCCTCCTGTGCAGGACTCTCCCAGAGCAAGAGTCCATCCCCTACTATTGAGTGCAGACCCCAGCTTGGCCTCAGGTTTCTGATCCATCGCCCAACCTCATCTCGATGCGCGCATTATATCGTTCAGTTGACACCCCCCCTATACGGCAGTTATGCTTCGCGAGATGAGCCAGCTATCCATCCTGGGTTTCAGGAACACTATCTGGTCGCCGGTCGAGCTAAACCGGCATATCCGGCAGCTCATTGAGAGCGACTACCGCATGTCGGACCTGTGGCTGGCGGGAGAAATCTCCAACCTTTCTCAACCTTCATCCGGGCATCTCTACTTCAGTATCCGGGATGACGAAGCCGCAGTGCGATGTGTCATGTGGAAGCAGGATGTGGCCCTTCTACCGCGCCTCCCTCAAGAGGGTGAGGCCATTGAGACGCATGGAAACGTCAGCGTCTACGAAGCGGGCGGACGATATCAGCTCTATGTGAACCAGGTTCGATTCGCGGGAGAAGGGGAGCGTTACCAGGAGTACCTGCTGCTCAAAGAGCGCCTAGAAACCGAGGGCTTGTTTTCTACCGAACGTAAGCGGAAGTTGCCCACCTGGCCGAGCCGAATTGGAATCGTGACCTCACCCACCGGGGCCGCATTGCGGGATGTCTTGAACGTTCTCCGTCGACGATACCCCCTGGTGCATGCGATTGTTTCGCCGACTCCGGTGCAGGGGGAAGCAGCTCCCGATCGTATTGTTGAAGCGATACAGGCCATAAATGAACAGAGCAAGCCCGATATCGTGCTCCTGGTGCGTGGGGGAGGCTCCGTAGAGGATTTATGGGCATTCAACGACGAGCGCGTGGTGCGCGCGGTGGTCGCTTCGAAAGCGCCCCTGGTGACGGGCATCGGCCACGAGACCGACGTGCTGCTGGCTGACTTTGCGGCCGACGTCCGCGCCCCCACCCCTTCGGCCGCGGCCGAGCTCGCCACACCGGATTCTGATGAACTCAAAATTGAAGTGAGGCAATTGAAGATGGGTCTGGGTCGCGCCTGGGCAGACTATCTACGCCGGCAGCGGACGGCGCTCCAGGTGCAGCGGACGGCCCTGGAGCTGCTCTCCCCACGGGCGAGAGTGGACAACATGCGCCAGCGAGTGGATGAACTCCTGCATCGAGCGACATCGGCCGTACGCCATGAAATCTCGCTCCAGGGGGCAGCGGTCGGAGGGCTGATCCAGACCCTGCAGGCGGTGGGGCCCGATACTGTGCTGGCTCGCGGCTACTCGGTCGTTCGAAATTCAGAGGACGGGACCATCATCCGATCCGTGACACAAGTGAGAGCGGGAGATGATCTTCAGGTGCGGGTGAGCGACGGAGAATACGCTGCTCAGGCCGTCGATCACTCATCGACGGGCAGCCCCTAGAGACCTGACAGGCAATCAAGATGGCGCAACCCAAATCTCCAGACAAGATGCGTTTCGAAGAAGCGTTTGAGGAACTGGCCACGCTGGTCGGCAAACTAGAGTCAGGTGACCTGAAACTTGAGGAAAGCCTGGCGATGTTCGAACGCGGTCAGGCCCTGGCGGAACGCTGCAGTCAATTGCTCGAGGAAGCTGAGATCACTCTAAGTCAGCTCCAGGGGGATCTGGCGAGCGACGCGGAATAATGCGGCCACGCAAGAGGCCGGGTAGGGCAAGGGCCTCTGGCGCCCTGAAGATGAACGCCGCCAGCCAGTAGATGGCGGCCCCAAAGACCGCGCCTCCCAACCCCACAAGCCAGACCGAGCTCTCGCGCGTCTGATTTCTCCACAGGACGAGAAACGCGGCCAGAACCACTGAGGCCGCGGCAGCCGCGACGAGCCCTCGCCGAATGCGCGGGTAGGCAAGGCCCCTCAACCGACCACGCATCAGCCAAACGAGCGCGAACGCTTCTAGTCCGGTGGCAATAGTGTTGGCCAGTGCCAATCCACCGAGCGGTGTCCAACCGACCCTTTCAAATCCGATCGGCAACGTCAGGCTCAGGATCACGTTCAAGCCCATGGCCGCGGCCCCCACCAACACCGGAGTGCGCGTGTTCTTCAGAGCATAAAACGCGCGGGAGATGATTTCTACCAGCGCATGCCCTACCAATCCGGCCGCGTACCAGAGCAGCGCCCATGCAACCAGGTCCGTGGATCGAGAATCAAACTCGCCGCGTTCAAAAAGCATGGACACGATGGGCCGCCTAAGGAAGAGCAGGCCGACGGAGGCGGGCAGGGAAAGGAAAACCACGGCCCGTAGTGTGGTGGCCAGCGATTCCCGGAGTTCGGCTACCTGGCCGCGTGCGGCCTGGTTAGAGAATGTAGGCAAGGCCGCAATAGCTATGGCCTGCGCGATCACAATCTGCGGCATCAACATGATGGCGAAGGCCAAAGTGATGCCCGTAAGACTGCCGGCGACCATGGTTGAGGCCAGAATGATGTTCACGAGAAAATTAAGCTGCACCACTGCCACGCCAAACACGCGTGGAATCATGAGTCCGCCGACCTGCCTTACAGCTGGATCTCGAGTGTCGAGAGTCGCGATGTAACGCGCTTGCAGGCCGCGCAAACCCGGCAACTGGATCAACAGGTGTAACAGCGCACCCAGGACTACTCCCCAAGCCAGGCCGTATATTCCAATACGTGGAACAAGCAGGAACAATCCAATGATCCAACCCAACCAATTGAATGCGGGAGCGAGCGCTGGAAGCGCAAAGCGTTGATGAGCGTTTAATACGGCCATCACAAGCCCGCTGATGCCGAACAGCATCATTGCGATGAGCTGGATGCGCAGTAAATCGACCGTCAGCTCAATCTGAGCCGGATCTTCGTAGCCCGGAACCAGCACGTTGGGTACGATCCAGGGTGCTGCGATCCAGACCAGCGCAGCTGCCAGACCCAGCCCCAGAATTAGGAAATTGCCGACCCCAGAGGTCAGGCGCCACGCACGGGTTCGGTCGGACTGAGTGAGGAAAGTGGCAAACACTGGGATGAACGCGGAGGCCAGGGCTCCGCCTGCCATCAAGTTGAACAGGATGTCGGGGACTCTGTTAGCGGAGAAAAAGGCGTCCAATGAAGTCCCAGTTCCGAACGCGCCCGAGTAAAGTATGCGGTTGAGCAAGCCGACGAGGCTAGACAACGCAAATCCAGCCATTACGATGCCCGCACCGCGCGCAATCTGGGCTTCAGCGGAGCGTTTCACAGCGCTGGATTATACAGGCGCCGGTCGTACCTAACGCGCGCTGGATGGGTTTATAATTCAAGATTACGCGCCTCTTAGGCGCCATATGCAGAGGAGTTTAGGATGCCAGAGTTTCTTCAAGATGCGATTGATGGGTTGGTGCCCCAACTGACCAATATTGCCATCGCAGTTGCAGTCCTGATTGGGGGATGGCTAGCAGCCGTTGTGGCCCGCACATTGACGCGCTGGGGGTTGCGTCGGTCTGGGCTCGACCGCCGATTGAGTTCGATGTCGGGGAGACCAGGGGTGGAGGGCGCAGTCAACCTAAGCTCGTGGATATCTAGGGCCGTCTATTACCTGATTCTGCTGTTGGTACTTGTGGTTGTGCTCCAACGCCTGCAGCTCACGATCGCGGCCGAATCGATTCAGATATTCCTTGATGAGATCTTCCGCTTCCTGCCCTCGATCTTCGGGGCCGGAGTATTGCTGCTTGTCGCATGGATCACGGCCACAGTTTTGAAATTCCTGATTATCCGTGGCTTGAAGACAGCCAAGTTGGATGACTGGCTGACCAAGCAGGCAGAAATGGAGACACCCGAGGCCGGCTCCGTCAGTGAAACGCTTGGGAACGTGGTCTATTGGTTGGTGTTCCTCGTGTTCCTGCCAGCGATCATTGGTGTGCTCGGGCTGCAGGGGCTGTTGGAGCCAGTGCAAAGTGTCGTGGACGAAGTTCTGGGAGCGCTCCCCGGAATCTTTGGGGCCGCCATCATCCTGCTCATAGGCTGGATCGCGGCGCGCTTTGTACGCCAGGTTATTGCCAATCTGCTTGCCGGCGCGGGGTTGGACACATTCGGAGATAGGTGGGGAATTCAAGATGCGCTTGGAACTAAGAAGCTGTCTAGCGTCATCGGAACCGTCGTCTATGTACTCGTCCTTATCCCCGTGGCAATTGCGGCTTTGGATACACTGGAGATTGACGCCGTATCGCAGCCGGCCGCGGAGATTCTGACTACGGTTCTCGCGGCCCTACCGGCCTTCTTCGGCGCGTTTCTGCTGCTCGGGGTAGCCTACTTTGTCGCCAGGGCCGTCAGTGGCTTCGTCACTAACGCGCTCACTGGCATTGGGTTTAATAAGGTGCTCGGTCGGATCGGGATAGGCCGCGCGGAGGATGCGGCCGGCCAGACGCCTTCGCAGATCGTGGGCTACCTGTCCAGGTTGGCGATTATGCTGTTCGCGGTCATTGAAGCTTCCAACCTATTGGGTTTCGGGATCCTGGCGGATCTGTTCTCCCAGTTCTTGGTAGCCGCGGGAGGCATGGTCGCAGGAGTTGTGATCTTCGGACTCGGCCTGTACTTCGCACGTGTCGCGGATCGTGTGATACGTGGTACAAGCGGCTTACAGGCACGCCTTCTTGCGTCCGTGGCGCGGGTGACCATCATCGTGTTTTCCAGTGCCTTGGCGTTGAGGCAGACCGGGATTGCGGAAGACATCGTAAATCTGGCCTTCGGCATCATGCTGGGAGCGATTGGAATAGCCGTCGCCTTGGCGTTTGGTCTTGGCGGACGAGATGTTGCGGCCAAGGAAATTGAAAAGTGGCTAAGGTCGCGCGAATAGGGCGAAGAATCCGGTAAGGCCTGAAGGGGCTGTCGGTACCAGCGGACAGCCCCTTTGTCGTTCCCCCGGGCAATTCTGGTCCACCCAATATCGGCGGTGCAGACGGCGGGCTCAAGTCGTTGTGGCGAGTCGTAAGGAGACCCACAGGCGTGGCGCCCAAGGTTTATGACAATCTGATTGGCCTGTCCGACGGCTGAAAGGTGGCGATTTGAGAAGAATGCCCCGAAGGTGGGTTATTGAAGGTTTGTTATTAGGCAGCGCGGGTTGGATCCTCAGTCAACTCGCGGCGAGGAGCCTAATTGGGCGTCCGCTGGGGGATCCACTCCCCCTGGCGCTGGTGCCAGCAGCTGTAATGCGCTCCGTGGGAGAAGGCTTCGCGTACTTCGATCTACGCTCCCCTTTGCTGCACTTGATTTTCGCCATCGGTATTGGCGCCGGAGCCGCCTGGCTGACCGTGCGCCGCGGAGGAACCGCCCAAATGGCGCGGCCAACGGCCAGGATCGCCCTGGGCCTGAGCATTCTCGTGGTTTTGGTCCAACAGGTCGATGCAGTGGTTGTGGCGTTCTACTACGGACTCTCGGCCTTTGTCAGCCTCTCGATCAGCGCCTTTGCGGCGGACCGGGTGGCGCGTTGGCTGCTCCGCAGACAGGCGACAGTGATAAATCGTCCGGAGTGATTTCGGGCGACGCGCGGCTCATTCCACGAAAATCCTGGAATTAAAACAAATGGATTGGGTCGCCTGAAAAAAACGCCTTTGACCCAAGACGCCTGAGAAGGATCCGAAACTAAATCGCGAAAGGACGCTGAATCAAGAGAGCCGAGGACGCCGACCCCGGCTCTCTAGTAAGGAGGAGAAGAAGAGATTTCCACCCTTCCAACCATAGATTACATGGAAGGCTTATTCTGTGCTGGTCGGAATCACCACGCAAACCCTACGTGAATCGTACGTTAGAGGATTCCCTCACAACGCTGAGAGAACGCACGCGGACCCCCGTTATTCTCGAATCAGGTTGCTTTAGGAGAAATCCAGAGGACTCTGAGGTAGCTGCCTGGCCAATAAAATCCTTAGTGCGACAAGCCCCGTCGCATATTTGATTTTCCAATATTGGATGCATGGCACATTAGCTTTCAGTGGGTTAGGATCTTGATCCCTACGGCCACCCCTCGATCCAGCAGCCGTTAGTGAATACCACCCCCAAGTGGTAGGTGTAGGGTTGAACGGTGTCGAACACTGCAACCAGTGTCTTTGAATCCCCGGCATTGATCTTCCGATCACCCGAGTCCAGGATCCCGGTACCTGTCGGAGGAAACCAGTTTCCGTCGTCCCAGATCACACTTCCGTCCAGTTCAAATTTGAAATGGAAACCGTTTACTGCTGGCCAATCGAGGTAAATCTGTTGGAGCTCGATCCTGGATGACGAGCCATTGAAAATGTCCGCCCACACGATATTGCCGCCCTCGACGGCGTCCAAAGCAGTGAACTTGATCCCGAGACATGGATCCATGGTAGTCTGCGTCTCGGTAGGAGGAATAACGATCGTGCTACCCGTTTCTACCGTTGGAGTTGGCGTGCTGCTTGGCGACGCGCCCGCGGTCGGAGTCCGAGAGGGAGTCGGCGTCATGCTCGGGACCGGCGTCCTCGTAGCAGTGGGTGATGGCCCGGGGCTGGGCGTGTAGGTAGTCGTAGGCGTCTTACTGGGAGTCGGCGTCTTGCTGGGCGTCGGCGAGGGTCCCGGTGTGGGCGTTTTCGTCTTAGTTGGGGTTTTGCTCGCGGTCGGCGAGGGACCCGGTGTAAACGTCTTGGTTGCAGTTGGAGAGGGGCCCGGAGTCGCGCTGTTGATGGGGGTCGGAGTTCCCTCGAGGCTTCCCAGAACCTCAAAACTAATGGCCAGCGTAGCCATAACAGCGGTCTGAATTTGTTCTGGAGACTGTGTTTCGTCTCCCCCGCGGCCTGCAAGCTCCGTGGAGAGCGCTTCGATCGTTCCGGCCAACGCCGTAAGCTGCGGCCCGCTCATGTCTTCCGGAGATAATCCGCTGCCCTCCGCCGGTTTGGCGGCCCCGTTCAGCGTTTCCATCACCCCTGAAGCCAAAACCGGGCAAGCGAGCAGGAGCAGCAGTATGACGGCCGCGGCAGCCGCTACGCGAGTCAGAAGGCCGCGCCTTTTCTTTGCCGGTTCTGGTGGATGAACCACGATACTGGGTGCGATCGAAGAGGGGGGCACTTCGATGTTCGGAGCGGGATTGTTGAAGGGATCCTGGGCGTGGGCCAGCGCGGACTGGAATGCAGCATTCATCTCGCCCATGGTTTGAAATCGTTCGGCGGGGTTCTTCGCGGTGGCTTTGAGAATGACCCGCTCGATGGCTTCCGGGACGTTGGGACTCCTCAACCGCGCGAGCGGAATTGGCTCATTGATGTGCTTGAGCATCACAGCCATGGGAGTCTCGGCCTGAAACGGCAATTCGCCCGTACAGAGTTGGAACAGAATGACCCCCAGCGAATACTGATCGGAGGCCGCGCTCACCTTTTCGCCCCGCGCCTGCTCCGGAGACATATAGGCCGGGGTTCCCAGCAGCGCCGATCCGGTCAAGCTAACGGACGCATCATGGATGCGGGCCAGGCCGAAGTCGGCCAGGAGCGCATTCCCTTTCTGGTCGAGCAAGACGTTAGAGGGCTTCACATCCCGATGGATAACGCCCTGATCATGAGCGAATTCCAACGCGCTGCCCAATTGCTCCATCAACATGCCGCCTTCAGAGGGGGTCAGGGGTCCGTGGCGCAGCTTATCTGCCAAACTCCCGACTTCGAGCAATGGCATGACGAGGTAGGCATAACCCGCGTCTTGCCCAAAATCCACCACCGGAACGATGTTGGGGTGTTTCAAGCGCATCACAACTTCGGCCTCACGCTTGAAGCGCTTGGAGAACTGGGATTCCTGAGCCATCAGCGGCGACATGACCTTTACGGCCACCTCCCAGCCCGTCTCGGTGTCGACTCCTTTAAATACCGTGGCCATCCCGCCCTGACCGATCTGTTCGATCAGGCGATATTTGCCTAGCTTCTCAACTGGCGGCTTGGCTTCGGCCATCGTTTAAATCCCTGTGACCCGGCCCGTGAGTTCCATTTGGTGGACCGTGTCCCGCGTAGCGGAAGGTGCGCGAGTGCAAGGCCTCCACGACCTGAGGTCTGGAGACCGCGCGTTGGCGTTGGGGTAGCGCCTGTTGCTTTAGCGGAGCAACAAAAAGCTGGCGATGACCAGCCCGTTGTAAATGGACACTGAGTGCGAATTGACCGCCCATGGTCCGCCATCTAGAGCCTGCATGGCGGGACCCAGGTCCTGCTCGATCTTGGCCATGACCCGCGCCACTTCAGGCGCCTGGTCGGTCATGGTTTCGAGTAGGCCCGGAATCTTCAAGCGGCGGGTCAACACGAGCATCCGATACTCGGGCTGGCCGTTCGACACAGCGATTGTTGCTGGCGCCGATACGGTGGTTTCCTGCTGCATTTGCCTGTGGATTTCAGTGTAGCGGGGTTTGGAAAGCGACGACCTTACGCTATGCTTACAGCGGCTGGGACGGGCAAAATTCCGAACGAATTATCCTGCGATGCTTGATTCTCTGCGGCGATGCTCAGTGGGTCAGGTTGAACCGGATCGTGTGGCTGGCAACGCAATATCGAGCCGCGGCCTGACCATCCCGCCCAGTGTATCTAGGCCGATAACACTCCACCTGTGGGCTGATCCGAGCGGAAAGATCGTGATGGCCGCAGGCACGGAAATAGGGTTTTGGGACTCCTAATGGTGACAACAACATGAAACTCGAAGGCGAAGTGACAATTCAGGCCGATCGGCAGGCGGTTTGGGACTTCCTCACCGATGCCGAGGCTATAAGTCAATGTGCTCCGGGACTGGAGTCCATGAAGATCATCGAGCCGGACAAACAATTCGAAGCCGTGGCCGCGGTTGGCTTCGGCACCGTTAAGGTCCGTTTCGTAACAAACGTGAAATGGGTCGAGCTGGATCCACCCAATATGGCCAAGATGACCGCGCACGGCACTGCGCCCGGAAGTGCGGCCGACGTCGAAGGAGAAATGCGGCTGGCGGACATACCGGAGGGCGGGACCCGCATGTCCTGGTCCGCGGAGGTTGTGATCTCAGGCACGCTCGCGAGCCTGGCCTCTCGCATGATGGGCAGCGTGAGCAAGAAGATCGCAAATACTTTTTTCGATTGTGTGAAGGGGCACGTCGAAAGTTAGGAACTAAATCCCGAGGATGTGGGTGATGACCGTGGAACCAGCACCCCCCACGCTTGACATCATGCCGATCTTGGCCTCGCGCACCCGATTCTTGCCCGCCCTTCCCCTCAGCTGAAGCACCATCTCAGACACCTGGTACAGCGCCGTGGCCCCGATCGGGTGGCCTCGGGCTTTCAACCCCCCCATGGTGCTTATCGGTATATCGCCTCGGAGGGAGATCCGTTTTTCTTCAGCCAGATGCCAACCCTGACCCTGATCCGCGAAACCGGCCGCCTCCAACTGCATACAGGCCATGATGCTGAACGCATCGTGCACCTCGAAGAAATCGATGTCTCCTCGATGGACATTCGCCAGTCGATAAGCCTTTAAGGCGCTTTTGTGGGCTGCTTCCAGCCAGAGAGGATTTGGCCGGTCGCCAACCCGAAAACGGTCGGTTGCCACAGTGCTGGATAGGATCCGCACCGGATGGGGGCTGTGGGCGCGCGCCTCCTCCGCTGGGGATAAAACCACCGCCGCTGCACCATCACAAATCGGCGAGCAATCGAGCAGCCTCAGAGGATCGTGGATCATGCGCGATTTCATCACAGTCCGCGGATTTACATTCATGTCCTTGAACAGGGCGTTGGGGTTGTTGCGCGCGTTGTGGTGTGCTACAACCGGAAAATTTACAAAACCGTCTTCCGGCACGTTGTACCGTTTCCGATAAAGGCGCATCAGATCGGCATTCTTGCTGATTAGCGTAGCGCCATCTGCCACCTCTTTGGCGTCCAGGGCCTTCGACAGCGCAGGAGCGGCCAGACCCTCGCTCATCTTTTCGACCCCCACCACCACCGCCAGGTCTGCCTCTCCACTCCCCACCGCTAAATACGCCATCCGAAGGGGAGCCGATCCGCTCGCCATGGCGGCTTGAACCTGAAGCGCCTCAATTCCCTCCAGTCCGGATTCATCCGCAATGAGCGCCGCCACGTGCTTCTGGCCTTGCAACTCATCACCCAACATGTTGCTGGCGAACAGCGCGTCCACGCGCTCAACGCCGGCCTCCTGCATGGCGCCGCGCACGACCTGCGCGCCCAGCTGCCGCAGATCCAGCTGGGTGGTCGCCTGGACAGGCAGCTGTGCGGTGCCCACGATACTTACCGGTCGCATACTGGACTCGACTGTGCAGGGGCCGCCTCGGCTCCTGAGTTGTGGGTTACCAAGGGCGAGGAGCAAGCCGGGCGAGATTTCACACGACCTCCGACTCGCGCAGGGCCTGGATGCCCTCAGAATCGTAGTTCAGCAGTTCGGACAGAATCTCATCGGTATGCTGGCCCAAGGTCGGAGGCGGATAACGCACTTCGCTTGGTGCGGTCGGAATATTCAGTGGCGAACGCAGGAGCGGCACGCTGCCTTCGGTAGGATGCGGTACTTCCATCACCATCCCGCGCGCCAGCACTTGAGGATCAGAAAGAGCAGCCTCCATCGTGTTGATCGGACCGACAGGTAGGCCGGCTCCCTCGCAGAGCTCGATCCAATCTGCCACAGAGCGAGTGGAGAATAGCTCGTTCAGGAGCCCTACCAGCTTGGTTCGGTTAGTCAGTCGGGCCGGGTTGGTGGCGAAAAGCGGGTCGGTTCCCCATGCCTCGCGACCCACGGCCCGACAAAAATTTGCCCATTGTAGATCGTTACCGGCCGCAAAGGCGAAGTAGCCGTCCTGTGCCTCAAACACCTGATAGGGGACGAGATTGGGGTGCGCGTTGCCGAAGCGTTGCGGCGGCTCGCCGGAGACCAGGAAGTTGCTCGCCACATACGACATCATCGCCACCTGACAATCCAGCAGTGAGATGTCGATCCTTTGTCCCTTCCCCGTGCGTTCTCGCGCATACAGAGCCGCAAGCACCGCATTACAAGCGTAGATTCCGCTGGACAGATCTGCGACAGCAATCCCGGCTCGGAACGGTTCGCCATCCTCGGGTCCGGTGACGCTCATGAAGCCCCCCATAGCCTGGATAATAAAGTCGTATCCGGGACGGTCGCGGTAGGGCCCCGTATATCCGTAGCCTGTAATCGTGCAGTAGATCAGATCGGGCCTCAAGTTTTTCAGCTGCTCGTAGCTAAGATCCCATTTCTCGAGAGTGCCCACGCGGAAGTTTTCGATCAGGATGTCGGCCTGTTGGATCAGCTCCCCCAGGATTGAGCGCCCGCGTTCCGATTTCAAATTTAATGTCAGGCTGCGTTTGTTGCGATTGGCGGCGAGAAAGTAAGCGGATTCGCCGCCGGTGGTGAAGGGAGGACCCCACTGGCGGGTGTCGTCGCCGCGGCCGGGGACCTCGACTTTGATAATGTCCGCGCCAAGGTCGCCCAGAAGCATCGTGCAATACGGCCCGGCCAGGATGCGGGTCAGATCCAGGACACGCACACCGTCGAGCAGGGGGTCGGAGTTGGCAGGAGGGTCCATCAAGCCTCAGCGCGTCGAATTATAGTACGCGCACATCTGAGAGAGGGCGGTGGTGTTGTACAATGCGTACTCTTCAAACCCCGCGATGAAACCACCCCCTTTTAAGTACATTGCCGCCGAATCTGTGGAGCACGCCCTGGAGCAGATGGCAGAGTATGGAGATGCAGCCAAGCTGCTGGCCGGCGGACAAAGCCTTATTCCTGCCATGAATTTCCGGGTCCTTCAGCCCTCCGTACTTATCGATCTGAACCCCATCGGGGACCTGGAATACATCCGGCGATCCGATGACGGCGCGCTCGTGGTCGGGGCGATGACGCGCCAACGAGACCTGGAGAGAAGCAGCCACGTGGAACGAATAACACCGCTGCTCTTCGAGGCCATGCCGCACATCGCCCACCCCCAGATCCGCACGCGGGGCACCCTCGGCGGTAGCCTGGCTCACGCAGATCCGGCGGCCGAACTACCGGTGATCGCCATAACCTCCGGCGCGGCCATGAAGGCCACCGGCCCAAGCGGGGATCGCTGGATCGAGGCGAAGGATTTTTTCCAGGGGATGTTCTCCACTGCTCTGGAGCCGGAAGAAATTCTGGTGGAAGTGACCTTCCCCGCCAGAAAACCACATACCGGATGGAGCTTTGAGGAGACCTCGCGCCGTCGCGGAGACTACGGCATGATGGGTGTGGCGGTCGAGGTGGAGCTGGATGAGGGTGGGTCCGTCAAGGAGGCGCGCCTGGTCTATATGAATGCCGGCGACGGGCCGATAGAAGCCGAAAAAGCGGCGGCACTGCTCCGTGGTCAGCGGCCCACTCAGGAAGTTTTCGCCGCTGCGGCGGCTGAGGCGGCGGATAACGAGATCGATCCTATGGGCAGTGTGCACGCCTCAATCGATTTCCAACGCCACTTGGCTCGAGTGCTGACCGCGCGTGTACTGGCCAAAGCGTACGCCCGGGCACAGTCCAGCTGAGTTGATGGAAACTCACGCGATTTCGCTAACGGTTAATGGCCAGACTTACAACGGCGATGTCGAGCCACGCATGTTGCTCAGCGACTACCTGCGTCACGAACTTGGACTCACCGGCACCCGCGTGGGTTGCGAGCACGGCGTCTGCGGGGCATGCACGGTTTTGTTTGATGGCCAGCCCGTGCGGTCGTGTTTGATGCTTGCAATACAGACGGACGGGCACGAGTTATCAACGGTGGAGGGCCTTGCAAGCAGCACCGACGACCTTCATCCGCTGCAGGAGGCCTTCTGGGACGCACACGGCCTGCAATGCGGCTTCTGTACACCCGGATTCCTCATGACGTTAGTGCCGTTTCTGGCCGAGAACCCCCAGCCCACCGAGAGGGAGATCAGGGAAGCGATATCTGGGAACTTGTGTCGCTGCACGGGATATCAAAATATCGTTGAGGCGGTCAGACTGGCTGCGGAGAGGATGCGGGAGTGATCCTGCGCGACGCCCGTGCGACGGCTACGCTGTCCATTCCCGAGGTCCTGCATTTGCTAGAGCAGGAGCCATATGCCTATTTCGAGCAGCTCGAGGCCGCGTTTGAAGAGCGCGAAGCTTCAGTCCAAGCGTTCTTGCCCGAAGATGGGCGCTTCGCCAGACTACGGGCGGATTACAAGGCGCTTGAAGCGCGTTATCCAGATCGAGCAGATCGTCCGCCGTTGTTCGGACTCCCCGTTGGAGTCAAAGACATCTTCCGTGCGGACGGGTTCGAGACGCATGCCGGAAGCCGGCTTCCTGCCGACCGTTTGGCCGGGCAGCAGGCTGCGTGCGTGACGCACATGGTGGATGCGGGCGCGTTGATTCTGGGCAAAACGGTGACCACCGAGTTTGCTTACTTCGCCCCCGGACCCACCCGCAATCCCCACAATCTGAGCCACACCCCTGGAGGATCGAGCAGCGGATCGGCGGCCGGAGTCGCGGCGGGCCTGGCCCCGTTCGCTTTCGGTACTCAAACGGTGGGATCCATCAATCGACCTGCGGCCTTTTGTGGAGTGGTGGGTTTCAAACCCAGCTACGGTAGGATTTCGACCGCGGGGGTGATTCCGCTCGCGCCTTCGCTCGACCACGTGGGCTTTTTCACCACCGACGTCGATGGAGCGTTGACTGTTGCACCGCATCTGCTCGCCAATTGGAAGCCGAAGGACCTGGACTCCAGGTCGCAGCATCTTGCCCCGGGAACGATCGGGCTGGGAATTCCGCGCGGTCCTTATATGGAAGGTGCCTCAGATGAAACCCTGGCGCATTTCGAGAGTGTGAAGATCCGGCTCGAAACGGGCGGGCTGCGTGTGATCGATGTGCCGACTATGGCCAGCTACGCCGAGATCTCGGAGCATCACTACTTGATATTGGCCGCCGAGGCGGCTGCCGTCCATAAGGAATGGTTCGACGAATACAGTGAACTCTATAACCCCAAAACTGCCGCGCTGATTGAAAAGGGCCGGAAAATATCGGGCGATCAACTCACGTCAGCGCGGGAGGGGCGCGGCCAACTCCGCGAACAGCTCCAGGCTCTAACGGAGGAGTATCAGATAGACGCCTGGATCTCTCCCGCTGCGCCGGGGCCTGCTCCGGAAGGCATCGAGAGCACGGGGGACCCGGCCATGAATTTACCCTGGACCTACGGTGGGCTGCCGACCATCGGTTTGCCTTCCGGCTGGAGCGCCGACGAGCTGCCGCTGGGAATCCAGCTGACCGGTACATGGTACGGCGACGAGCGACTGCTGGCGGAAGCCGTGGCCGTGGAACGTGCACTAACGGAGGAATGAGGGAGCGTGGCAACCCTGCATCAGGTGCGCCCCGGAGCCTATTTCGACTCGGTGGTGCTTATGCAACTTCAGCGCGCGCTTGCAAGTCTGCCGGATGTTATCGATGCCGGGGTGGTCATGGGAACGGCTGCCAACCTGGAATTGCTTTCCCAGAACGAATTACTTCCGGATGATATGCAGGCTGCGCCTGAAGACCTCGTAATTGTTGTGCAGTCAGAGACCAAACTCGCCGCCGAGGCGGCCCTCGAACAGGTGGATGAACTGCTTTCGCGCAGGCGATCTACGGCGACCCGCGAGTTTCGACCGAAAAGTCTGCAATCCGCGGCCGAGATGCTGCCCGAGGCCGGCTGGGTCTTGATCTCAGTTCCGGGGCGTTACGCGGCCGTCGTTGCGCGCGAGGCGCTCGAGTTAGGGAAACACGTATTCCTCTACAGCGACAACGTTTCACTCGACGAAGAAGTGGAGCTGAAGGCGCGGGCAGATGAACTCCACCTGCTGATGATGGGCCCGGATTGCGGCACGGCGATTGTCAGCGGGATCGGTTTCGGATTTGCGAACCGGGTGCGGCGCGGACGAATCGGCCTGGTGGGCGCCTCGGGGACCGGCCTGCAATCGGTAAGCTCCCGCATCCATCAGATGGGCAGCGGAGTTTCACAGGTGATCGGCACCGGTTCGAGAGATCTCAAAGACAGTGTCGCAGGCGCCATGGCCACGCGTGGTCTCGACCTGCTGGCCAGCGATCCGGAGACGGAAGTAATTGTGCTGGTCTCCAAGCCTCCCGATCCGGCGGTGACCGCCCGGCTGCTCCAGCGGGCCTGGGCCGCAGGCAAACCCACTGTAATCAGCTTCATCGGCTATCCACCGCCGGCCAAGCAGCTTGGCAACCTGTACTTCGCAAATTCGCTTATCGAAGCGGCCGACCTGGCGGTTGGACTGGTCGGCGGGGAAGCGCCGGAGATTGGCGCCCCCGAACTGCGCGCCGGTGCACGGTATCTGCGCGGCTTATTCTCCGGGGGTACGCTTGCGGCCGAGGCGCTGGCCGGATTTCAAGCGGTGCTCGGGCCGGTTTTCTCCAACATCAGTGAACCGCGCCTGAGCGATCCGCTCATCAGCAAGGAGCACTCACTGCTCGATCTCGGAGAAGACGAGTTCACGGTGGGTAGACTGCACCCTATGATCGATAACGACCTGCGCATCCGACGCCTGCGGCTGGAGGCGGCCGATCCGCAGGTCGGACTCATTTTGCTGGACGTGGTGCTGGGGGAAGGTGCGCATCCGGATCCGGCCTCCGAGCTAGCTCCGGCTATCTCAGAGGCACGTGCTCAACACAATATTGAAGTGGTCGTCATTCTGGTCGGGACCGACGAAGACCCTCAGAATCTCGAGCATCAAGAGCAACAGCTGCAACAGGCGGGGGCAGTGGTATTTGCGGATACGGCGGCCGCCGTCGCCTACGCCGTTTCTCCATTCATTACGCGCGAGCTCGAGACAGTCGAGACCGATTTCCTGTCGCGCCCAGTAGCCGCCATCAACGTGGGTCTAGAATCTTTCTACGACAGCTTGAAAGCGCAGGGTGCCGAGGCGGTTCACGTGGACTGGAAACCACCGGCAGGCGGAGACCAGCGGCTGCAAGCCATTCTGCAGAAGATGAAGAACTAGGATCAAATAATGGATATTGAAGCCGCAAATCAGACCGCAGTCAAACGTATGATGTCCGCCCGCCCGATGCTCACCCGGCTGGCCCCTGCCCGCGAGGTGATCCCGGGCATGGTCGACAACCTGGTCCTGCATGCCGGACCGCCGATCGAGTGGGACCGCATGTCCGGCCCGCTGCGAGGAGCGGTTATCGGGGCACTGCTATTTGAAGGCCTGGCGAAGGATGAAAAAGGCGCGGTTGGCATGATCGAAGCGGGGGAGGTGGAGTTTGCCCCGTGTCACCATCACGGCGCGGTGGGACCCATGGCGGGAGTAATCTCCGCTTCGATGGAGGTCTACGTTATCGATAACCCGACGCATGGCAACCAGGCTTACTCGAATTTGAATGAGGGCTACGGAAAGGTTCTCCGCTACGGCGCCTACAGCGAAGAAGTCCTGGATAAACTACGCTGGATGAACGGCACCCTGGGGCCCGTGCTGCGAGAGGCGCTTGAGCAGTCGGATGGCCTGGATATTCGCGCCCTGCTGGCGGAAGCGTTACACATGGGCGACGAAGGCCACAACCGGAACAAGGCCGGGTCGCTTCTGTACCTGAAGCTGCTTTCACCGCTGATCGCCAAGGTTGTTAAAGACGAGGGAGTGGAGGCCGAAGTATTACAGTTTCTGGGCGACAACGCGCTGAGCGTCCTTAACCCGGTGATGGCGGCCTGCAAGGTTATGGCGGATGCGGCGCATGGGGTGGAAGGCAGCACGGTGGTGACCGCTATGGCCCGCAACGGAACCGACTTTGGAGTGCGAGTGAGCGGATTGGGAGACGATTGGTTCACCGCCCCGGCAGGTATCCCTGAGGGCCTCTACTTCCCCGGATTTACCAGCGAAGATGCGAATGCGGACATCGGAGATAGCACCATCACGGAAACCGCCGGCATCGGTGGCTTTGCCATGGCATCCGCGCCCGCGATCGTTGCATTCGTCAGCGGAACACCTCAGGATGCCTTGAACACCACCCTGGAAATGTATGAAATTACCGTCGCCGAACACGAGCACTTCACGATGCCGCCGCTAGAATTCCGCGGTACGCCTACCGGGATCGACATCCGCAAAGTGGTTGAGCTCGGAATCACACCGCGGATCAACACCGGCATCGCCCATAAGGAACCAGGAGTAGGTCAGGTCGGCGCGGGACTGGTGAGGCCTCCTAAGGAGATCTTCGAGCAAGCGCTTTTCGCGTATGCTGAACGCTACCAACTATAGTGCTCATAGTGCAGCAGTGAGCTGCCCCAAGACCAGGAGAGATCAATGAAAATATACGACCTATCGCAGCCACTCAACCAAGAAGTACCTTTCTGGCCGTTCTATCCACCCTTCGAAGTCAAGTACTTCAAACGAAAATCCGAGCATGGGGTAAATGCCCAATATATCCAGACCTCCAACCACATCGGCACTCACATGGATGCCCCGCGCCATTTTGTCACGGACGGCAAAACCATTGATGAGCTGCCCCTCGATTGGCTCTATGGCGAGGGTGTGATCGTGAATTTGAGCGATGAGTTGAAGGAATTCGACCTGTTTACGCCAAAGATGATCGAGGATCGGGTCGAGGTCCGCGAGGGAGACATCCTCTTCATCCATACCGGCTGGCACAAACACGCACAATTTGGCTCAGAGCCAGATGAGGAAAAGTACATCCTGAGGCACCCGGGACCGCACTTCGAGATCGTAGATTGGCTGCTCGAGAAGAAGATCCACCTGTGGGGCGTGGATATGATCTCGACCGACCATCCCATGAACCTGCCCATCGGTCGCTTCCTAGGAAAGGGTGGTCTGGAGCAGTGGAAGCGGGTCAACCAACAATGTGAGCAGAAGTTCGGGGCCGATAAGATGGACGAGCTTTTCCCGGATAGCGCCTACCAACTCACTCACAACGCGTTGTTTCCGAAAGACTGCTTCCACGTAGAGAACATGGGTGGAGATCTGGGAGCGCCCGAATTGCAAAACAAGCGGCTGACTGTGGGCGCGTTCCCATGGAAATTTAGAGGGGGGGAAGCTGCCTTCTGCCGTGCGGTGGCGTTTGTCGAAGACTGAGCGGTAGCTGTCGAAGACTGAGCGGTAGCTGTCGAAGACTGAGCGGTAGCTGTCGAAGACTGAGCGGTAGCTGTCGAAGACTGAGCGGTAGCTGTCGAAGACTGAGCGGTAGCTGTGTCGAAAACTAGATAGAGGCCCTCGCAGACAGGCTGAAGGCGGTCGAAGATTAGACGAAGCCTGACAAGGACTAGAGCAAAGTTTTAGGGGAATGATGGAAAAGATAAGGCTGGAAACCCAGTTCAGCGTCAGTCCGCAGAGTATTTACGAGGCTTGGCTGGATAGCGAAGAACACTCTGCCTTCACCGGCGCAAGCGCCAAGGTGGAGGGCCGCGTCGGTGGTGAAATGACGGCCTGGGACGGTTACATTTCGGGTGTGATCCTTGACCTCGAACCTTACGGTCGGATTGAACAGTCCTGGCGAACCACCGAATTTCCTGAGGGAAGCGAGGATTCGCGCCTGGAAATTCTGCTGGATGAGGTAGAAGGCGGCACGCGCCTCATGCTGCTGCACTCCGACATTCCCGATGGCCAGGGCGAAATGTACGCCGAAGGATGGGAGGACTACTACTTCAGACCCATGCGCGCCTATTTCGAAGGTTCTGGAGATCAAGATTAGGGGCATGGCTCGATACGAATCGACCGGGTGGAGTGGGTTTGCTGGGCCGGTACGGGGTTTGATAATGTTCGCGATCGCAATCGTTCTTGCCCACGCGAGCCTGGCTTGGCTCGCCCGGCGCATGTTCCCGGGAATCGCATTGAATATCGTCTTTCAACGCGTGGTCGGGGAGGCCCGTGCCATCGCGTTGACTCCTCCGCCGAGCCTGGTCGGCTTTGGCGCGGCCGGATTTCGACGGGGGCTAAGATAGAACGGATGGCCACGCAATATATCGGCAAACGCCTCAAACGCAACGAAGATCCCCGGCTGCTGACCGGGCAGGCTCTATTTGTGGACGATGTGAACTTGCCGGGGATGTTACACGTGGCCTTCTTGCGCAGCCCCTACGCCCACGCTCGGCTCAACTCTGTCGACACCTCAAAGGCCCGGCAGCGGGAGGGGGTTGTTGCCGTCTACGCCGCACGGGACCTGGGCGACTACTGGTGTAATGGCCCATTGCTGGTGTCTCCTCCTCCGGTCGAGGGGACCGTCTTCAACGAACGCACGCAGCCCATCCTGGTGATGGATACCGTTCGACATCTCGGTGAGCCGATCGCGGCGGTTGTGGCCGAGAGTCGCTATCTTGCGGAGGACGCGCTAACCGACATCCTGGTGGATTATGAGGTGCTGCCCGCGGTTGTGGACCTTGAAGCGGCATTAGAGGACGGCTCCCCCCGCGTACACGAAGACGTAGGATCCAATGTGGCCGCACATCTGGTCCAGACCATCGGGGATTATGAGAAGGCGAAAAAAAGTGCACACACCGTAATCGCCCGTCGATTTGTGTACGATCACGGCACGGCGGCCGCGCTCGAGAATCGCGGCGTGGTAGCCGAATGGGATGCGCACAGCCAGCGCCTCACGGTTTGGGACACCACGCAGGCGCCCAACCCGATCCGCATCGGCTTGGCCAGTATGCTCGGTCTTTCAGAAAATCAGTTACGAGTCATCGCTCCTTTCATTGGGGGCGGCTTCGGGCCCAAGATCATGATGTTCTACCCGGAGGAAATGCTCATTCCCTGGGTGGCAATTCAGCTTGGGCGGCCGGTCAAGTGGATTGAAGACCGGTCGGAAAATTTTGTGGCCACGACCCAGGAACGGAGCCAAATACACCAGGCCGAAATCGCCCTGACCGAAGATGGAAAAATCCTGGGCGTGCATGACGTGTTCCTGCACGATTCCGGCGCCTACGATCCTTACGGGCTCACGGTTCCTCTAAACTCCCAATGCACGCTGCTCGGACCCTATAAGATCCCAAACTACTACAGTGAATTCACGGCAGTTTTCACAAACAAGACCCTCGTGACGCCCTATCGCGGCGCCGGCCGTCAGCACGGAGTGTTTGTGATCGAGCGCTTGCTCGATCTTGCAGCCAAGGAACTCGGGATCGAGCTGCCTGAGATCCGACGCAGGAACTTCATCCCTCCCGATGAGTTTCCATACGATAACAAGATTATCTATCAGGACTTCACGAATCTGGTTTACGACAGCGGCGACTATGAGCCTTCGCTCGACCGTGCGCTGGAGATGATCGGATACGACGAGTTTGTAAACCAGATACAACCCCAGGCCCGCAGCGAGGGTCGTACGGTGGGAATTGGGATTGTGGCCTATGTGGAAGGCACCGGCATCGGTCCGTATGAGGGAGCCCGCGTCCAGGTGCAGCAGAGCGGAAGGGTTTCCGTGGCCACGGGCATCGGGACTCAAGGACAAGGTCACTTCACCAGTTACGCACAGATCGTGGCCGAGCAGCTCCAGGTGGATATCGACAAGATTGACCTCGTAACCGGGGACACCGATCAATTTCACTGGGGAACCGGAACTTTTGCGAGCCGCGGGGCGGTCGTGGCCGGCAATGCCATCAACGAAGCGGCCAAAGACGTGCGAGCCAAGGTCCTGAAGGCCGCCAGCGACGAGTTGGAGGTTGCGGAGGAGGATCTTGAGCTGGCGGAGGGCGAAGTCCGTGTGATCGGCGCACCCAGCCGATCGATTTCTCTAGGGGAATTGGCCGCGAAGGCAAATCCTCTTCGGGGAGCGGTGAAGCCCGGAACAGAGCCGGGGTTGGAGGCCACCAACTATTTCGGCCCGGAACGCGGCGCAACATCCAATGGCGTGCACGCCATGATCGTGGAACTGGATCCGGAAACCATGATGGTGGAGATTCAGAAGTTTGTGGTCGTGCACGATTGCGGACGGGTGATCAACCCGATGATTGTGGACGGTCAGATACACGGCGGCGTAGCGCAGGGGATCGGCAACGCCTTTTACGAGCAGCTCATATTTGATGAAAACGGGCAATTGCTCAACGGTTCGTTCATGGACTACCTGCTCCCGACCGCGCTGGATGTGCCTAATGTAAGTGTCGGCCACGAAGAAACGCTGTCGCCGCTGAATCCGCTCGGCACCAAGGGCGCGGGAGAGGCCGGCGCAATACCGGTCGGGCCTTTGTTTGCGCAGGCGCTAGAAGACGCCTTGCAGCTGGATGGATTGGAGATCCTGGAGATCCCGCTGAGCCCGAGCCTGTTGTGGGAATTGGTTCAGGAAGCGAAGGGCAACTGATCCCCCGATCCGATCCGTGCTCTCCAACTGCCAGGAAAGCGGCCTCGTGAAGCCCATTTCGGGGCGCTCAGTCGCTATCAAGCGTATTATGAGGCGTACTTGAGCGAGTGTTTTCCCCCTCAGCCCCGCAAGCCGAGCTCAAACCATAAGTCGCTCTGGATATTGCATCTGGGCGACGCGCGGCAACTGAGGGTACCCGGGGCTTCGGCGGAGAAATGATTTTGGTTACCGGGGCGGCCGGCAAAACTGGCCAGGCGGTTATTCAGGCCCTGTATACACGCGGAGAACCCGTTCGCGCCCTGGTACGTCGGCCCGAACAGGTCGAAAAAGCCACGGCTGATGGGGCAGTTGAGGTCGAGGTCGGCGACCTGATGGATGCCGATTCGCTCGTACCGATCTTTGCCGGTATGCGGGCGGTGTACCACATCGGCCCGAACGCTCACCCAGCAGAGGCTGAGATTGGCCACAACGCGATCTCGTGCGCACGCGTGGCAGGCATCCCACACTTCGTGATGCACTCCGTGCTCCATCCTCAGATACAAGCCATGCCGCACCATTGGTCCAAGCTTCTTATCGAGCAGGAGCTGATCAATTCGGAATTGGGATCCACGATCCTTCAGCCGGCGAGTTACATGCAGAATGTGCGAGGCGTGTGGGCCTCGGTCATGGAGGGCCGCTACCCGGTTCCGTATTCAATCGACGTCCGGTTCAGCCCGGTAGATTTGAAGGACGTAGCGGAACTGGCAGCGGACATCCTCAGCTCACCGGGACACGAAGGGGCGATCTACGAGCTGGCCGGTCCGGAGTTGATGACTCCTGCGCAGATGGCGCGTCAGATGAGCGAGGCACTGGGGAAACCAGTGGAGGCGGAGGAGAGCTCACGCGAGCAGTGGCAGCGAGAGGCCAATCTGGATCCGGAGCGCACCGACATCTTGCTGGCCATGTTTGAGTATTATTCGGAACACGGATTCTGGGGAAACCCGCGCGTGCTGGCCGGCCTGCTGGGCCGCGAACCGACGACCTTTTCTCAGTATCTGTGGCGGTTGATCAGGCAAGGCGCGAATGGCAATGGATGACCTGGATCTGCTGATTAAGGCCTGCCGACTGCGAGGCGGCGGAGATCAGACAGTGGATATTGAGATCCGCGGGGGACGCATCGCGGCCATCGAATCTGAAATACTCGACGGGGCTGCGACAACCATGGAGGCCCACGGAAACCTGGCGACCGAATCCTTCATTAATCCTCACCTCCATCTGGACAAAGTCTTCACGCTGAACATGCTCGATGATGAGGCCATGCGTGATTATCACGGCCGCTCGATGGGTAAGGCCATGACCGCCATCGAACAAGCCTCGCGCGTCAAGGAGAGCTACGAACAGGGTTGGATCGTTGAAAACGTGCGCACGGCCCTACGGTGGGCGGCCAAGAATGGGAACACACACATTAGGGCCTTTGCAGATGTGGACCGCAAGGCGAAATTGGAAGGGGTCAAAGCTCTGATTCAGGCCCGAGAAGAATTCAAGGGTGAGGTCGAGCTGCAGGTCGTGGCATTTCCGCAAGATGGCATCGTCCGCGAGCCGGGCGCCGCCGAATTAATTCGGGAGGCGATGGAGCTTGGAGCGGATCTGGTGGGTGGGATCCCCTGGATCGAATACTCAGATGAGGACGCAAAGAGCCACATCGACCAGATGTTTGTCATCGCATTGGAATTTGAGGCCGGAATCTCCATGCTGGTGGACGACGCGGGAGACCCCGGGCTGCGTACGCTCGAAACCTTGGCGATCAAGACCCTTGAGACCGGCCGGCAGGGCAAAGTGCTGGCCCATCACGCCCGCGCCATGGAGCTCTACCCTGAGCCTTACTTCCAGAAACTGGCGGCCTTATTGGCCGAGGCTGAGATTGCGGTCGTTTCTGATCCACATACCGGGCCGCTCCACGCCCGCGTGGTGGTGCTACGAGCGGAGAACATCGTGGTCTGCCTGGGGCAGGACGATATCTCGGATGCCTATTATCCCTACGGCCATAACAGCATGCTGGAAGTGGCTTTCCTGGCTTCTCACCTGCTGTGGATGACGACCCGGGCGGATATGGAAGTCCTGTACGACATGGTCACCGTCGACGCGGCCGCCGCTATGGGGATCGAGCAACACGCTCTAGAAGTCGACTCGGCCGCAAATTTGGTGGTGCTCCAGCAGCCGGATGTGCTGGGAGCACTTCGGTTTCATCAACCTCCAATGGCAGTAATTAGTGGCGGGAAGCTGCTGGAGGAATTAAATCAGTAAGCCTGCGCGCGTCCGCCTCCAGGGGGTAGTAATAGCCCCCAGGGCGCGCAAGTGGCTGGACTCGGCCACAGAGCCCCGAATTCACAGCCTATATCGTCATTCCCTCAATCTAGTTGACCCGCATAACGGTCTGTTGTCGGTGGTGCTGCCGGGTCTGGGCCGCGGCCCATTTGCCATTGTAGCCGCGCCACCGGATGATGCCTTTGAAGGATTCAATACGCTCAAGCTTCAGAGTCGGATCACCATTCGAGGCCGCCGCATCCAAATGGGAGATATCCAGGTCGAAGCCGAGGCAGCCGAGGTATGGCAGCCGACGCCAGACTGGCGGCGGCTCGGCGAAGAGATGAATGAGCCCAGGATCGCGCGGCTTGGCGCGCTGCTTTGCCAGCATGCACCGCAAGGCAGCTTCGCGCCCCTGGCGAGCGGAAAGGCACCTGCCCCGGATCATACTTTTCAGGCGAAAGCCCTGCGCGCGGCGGCCGGTCCGGCTGAGCGGCTTCGAGAGGCCCTGATGGACGGCAACGTGGCTGAAGCTGTGGGGGCCGCCAAGCGGCTGGCTGGACTGGGAGCGGGCGTGACCCCCTCGGGGGATGACTATCTGCAGGGCGCGATCCACGCGCTTTGGTCGAGATTGGACGAGCAGCGCGCGAGCCAGATGGGGACGGCAATCGCGAGCGCGGCCGCCCCGCGCACCAACGCCATCTCCAGCGCGTGGCTAAAGGCCGCCGCTCGGGGAGAAGCCGGGGAGGATTGGCATCTCCTGATACGGGCTCTGGCATCCAATGGAAAGTGGGACAAGGCAGTTATCCAGCTGCTTCGTCGCGGACACACCTCTGGCGCGGATGCCCTGGCCGGATTTCTTGCCATCGTTTCCGCGCTGAAGTGATGGGTCGCGGCTCGCACTAGAAGGCGGACCCTCCACGGCCTTTTACTCTCCAAGCTTTCAAAGATCAGCTCCAAGGAATCAAAAGAGCGGCCCCAATGGGCCGCTCTGGGATCATGTGTGAAGCAGACAGGCTACCGGTAATCGCTCCGGACCCGAACCGGGACCGGCTGCAAGCGGCCAGAGCTTTGATCTTCTTCTCGCATAGCTTCGAGGGTGTCATCGTCTGGTACGAAAGGATAGGATGTCAATCGAAGCACGCTGAGCGATCGCTTTGGCTGCTTGTGGATACGAATCAGCATGTCCACCAGCGCCCAGACGAAGGCGGCGATCAACACTGAGTAAACCGCGTATCCTAAGATGTTTTCGAGACCCATATTGAATTCCTTTCCGGCTTCCCTGTCCGGTTGCTCCTGTTACTTAGACCGATTATTGCACCGATCTCTTACATTCCGGTTAATCTGTAAGCCGTGTGTAAGATGAGTGTTTAGAGAGTAGGAGCATCGATTCGGGGACGTTTAACGCAAAAGAGCCGGGTTGGGAGCCCGGCTCTTCCGATATTGTGAGGAGTTTCAGTCTGTTGCGGCCGTGGAAGTTTCTGCGATCTGGGCTCTCTCCGGTGGAGCAAAGATCACGAAGATCAAATTCATCAAGATGCCCAGGACAGCAGCCGTGGCGATGACGGGCAGTCCATTTGGAGGACATAGGTGGAACTGACTTAGAGTTCTGCCAGGATCGCCCGCGTCTCCGCACCCCGGATCTTCAGCACGTCGTCCTGATACTTCAGCAGTGCGCCGAGCGAGGCGTCCACAATTTCCGGATCGAGCTGCTCCTGGTCCAGCGTCCAAAGCGCTTCCGCCCAATCCAGGGACTCCGCCACGCCGGGGACCTTGTATAGGTCGGCTTCCCTCACCTTTTGCACGAAGGCGGTGACCTGTCGCGTCAGTTGCTCGGGCGCCTCGGGTAGCTTCATTTTCAGTATGTCGAATTCTCGCTGAAAAGTAGGGTAGTCGATCCAGTGATAGAGACAGCGGCGTTTCAAGGCATCGTGCACCTCGCGGGTCCGATTGGAGGTAATAACCACGATGGGCGCCCGCTCGGCGCGGATCGTTCCTATCTCGGGGATGGTCACCTGAAATTCGGACAGAATCTCGAGCAGGAAGGCCTCAAATTCCTCGTCGCTGCGGTCGAGTTCATCAATCAACAGTACGGGCGCGCGATCGCCCTCCCATGTGATTGCCTGCAGCAGCGGCCGACGCAGTAGGAACTCGCTGCCAAATAAGTCCTTCTCGTCCGGCCGCTCGCCACGCGCCTCCAGCATTCGGATGTGTAACATCTGACGCGTGTAATTCCATTCATAAACCGCGTGGTGGACATCCAGCCCCTCATAACATTGGAGGCGGATCAATTCCGTATCCAGAGCGCGGGCCAGGGCCTTGGCGACTTCGGTTTTACCCACGCCGGCCTCACCTTCCAGGAAAAGCGGCCGCTCAAGCTTGAGCGACAGGAAGATGGCTGTGGCCAGCCCTCGATCCGCCAGATACAGCTGGTCCTGCAGCGCGGTCTTGAGCTCGTCAATCGAATCGAAGGGCATCGTGCTCTAAGTCAACAGTGCGCTGGCGAAGGCGCGCATCGCTTCCAGATGCTCCGTGGGGCCTTCGAGCTGGCTGCGCAGGGTGCTGAGGCCGAAATGGGTCGCTCCCCCGGCTTGCCAGTCCTGTATCAGACTGTTCAGTTTCTCAGGATCGCCGTCCCGATAGTGGAGCCGCACCTCGATTCCGAACTCGCTGGGGGACCTCCCGGCCTGCTCGAGATACTCTCCGAGTTTATCGAAGTGCGGACGGGCCTCTTCGGCGGTCGGGTAATTGGGAATCCATCCGTCGCCCATGCGGGCGGCCCGGCGTATGACGGCATCCGCGTGACCGCCGAACCAAATCGGAATGGGGCGCTGGACGGGGAGTGGATTTAATCCGGAATCCTCGACCGTGGTCCATTGGCCGGAAAAATTCACAAGCGGTTTTGTCCACAAGCTCCGCATAAGCTCGATCTGTTCCTCGATACGCCGGCCTCGATTGTGGAAATCTTGGCCGAGGGCGATGTACTCTGGTTCGTTCCAACCAATTCCAACTCCCAGCCTGAGCCGACCGCCGCTCAGGACATCGAGCGTTGCGGCCTGCTTGGCGGCCAACACGGTCTGCCGCTGAGGCAGGATCATGATGCTGGTCATGAAGCCGATCCGTTTCGTGACTGCGGCCATAAAACTCAGCAGGGATATCGGTTCAAGGAACGGATCCTCGAGGGAGTAGATTCCCTTCCAGCCGGGGCGATCGGGGCTTACGCCCAGCACATGCTCGTAGGTCAGAATGTGGGTGAATCCGAGTTCTTCCGCCGACTGAGCAAACTCGCGGATGGCTCCCGGATCGGACCCGTATTCGGTTTGGGGGAAAAGGATGCCAATTTCCATATCGGTTTCGAAGGCTGTGCATCAGATCGGGTGGAACGCAGGCAAGTATAGCCGAGGCGATACAGTACAATGGCGCCGATGGCCGATATCCCCGTGTTAATCACTGTGGATATGCCCGAGGCGCTCCTGGATCGGCTGCGAGCGGTCTCACCCCGCATCCAAATCGATCTCCTGCCAACCGGCGATCCATCCGATTTTACGGAGGAGCAGCTGGGGGAAACGGAAGTCCTGTACACCCAAAAGGCGCTCCCGGAACCGGAACAAGTACCCAACCTTCGTTGGATCCAGTTCCATTGGTCGGGAATCGACGCCTTCGTGGACCACAGTCTGCTGCGTTCCGATGTGAAAGTAACGACGCTGAGCGGCGCGGCGGTCCCCCATATGGCCGAATTCGCGCTGACGATGATGATGGCACTGAGTCATCATCTCCCCGCAATGATGGAGGATCAAAAGGAGAAGAGCTGGGCAGACAATCGTTTCACGCGCTTTCGACCCTTGGAGCTGCGCGACAGCACCGTAGGCATTGTCGGCTACGGCAGCATCGGGCGAGAGATAGCACGGCTCTGCCAGTCATTTGGGGCCCAGGTGCTGGCTACCAAGCGCAATCTTAGGGTGCTCGAAGATGGCGGCTATGTGCGGAAGGGGATGGGAGATCCGCAGGCGGATATTCCGGAGCGCCTCTATCCTCCTCAGGCTCTGCCCTCAATGGCCTCCGAGTGCGATTTCCTCATCCTCACCGTGCCGCTCACGCCAGAAACCCGTGGAATGGTGAACGCCAAGGTATTTAAGAGCATGAAAAACACCGCTTTCCTGATCGACGTTTCGAGAGGCGGAGTAGTCGATCAGGGGGCTCTGGTGGAGGCTCTAAATGAAGGGGAGATCGCGGGAGTTGCACTGGACGTCTATCCGGTGGAACCCCTTCCGGAAACCAGTCCGCTCTGGGAGATGTCGAACGTCATCCTCTCGCCACACGTAGCTGGCACCTCCGGCAAGTACTTGGCTAGAGCCGCCGACCTCTTCGCGGAGAACCTGCGCCGTTACATTGCAGACGAGCCTTTGCTGAATCGATACGATCCCCGACTGGGATACTGACTCAAAAGGCTCGATCCACCGACGGGGCTACTCAAGTCCGATTTCACATTCCTGGCTGCGGTGAGTCTTAGATTATGGAAGTGACCGTGGGCGCCTCAAACAAGAAGCCACAATTCCAAGTTCTCGTCAAAACTCATGCGGGCGAGATTTATGCGTATCTGTGGCGGATGCTTCAAAACGAGCAAGATACCGAGGATTGCCTTCAGGAGTCATTCCTCAAAGCCTTTCTGGCTTACGATCGGCTGGATGGATCGGCCAACCATAGAGCCTGGCTATACCGTATCGCGGGCAACACCGCCAGCACCCGCCTCAGAGCGAGGTTGCGCACGGGGGTCTTACTCTTGGAGGATCTCCCGGATTCCGATCCTCCGGTCGAGCAACAGGCCTTGAACCAGATCCAGCTGGATGAGGTGAGAAATGCGATTGAGGCTCTACCCTACAAGCAACGCGAGTCTATTATCCTGAAAAACTATCAACATCTCAGCTATGAGGAAATCGGCATAATCCTGGATACCACCGTCGATGGCGCCCGGGCCAATGTTTACCAAGGAATGAAAAAGCTGAGGGCGCAGTTCGAAAACGGAGATTCGCTGGCGGTTCCCAATTTTGCAGAAGGTAGCAGCGAGGTCAGCTGATGACTGACAAAATCGAAGAGAGGCTGGACGCGCTCTACGGCGCACCACCTCCCGGATCCGAGGCTCTGGAAAGGCTGCATCGCAAGGTGCAGCAGTGGCAAGAAGCTATCTGGTACGACGCGTTGCGAGACAGCGCAGTCGGACCCCTTCTAGTGGCGGTCAGCGATCAGGGGGTAGTTGCCGTCGAATTTGGTACAAACGAGGCGGGATTTGTGCGGGAGCTTGAGGCGCGACACGGTGTTACCGTGCTTCGCTCCATGGATCAGGTGCGCGAAGCGATGAGTCAGATCTTGCAATACCTTTCCGGCGACCGGCGGACGTTTGAGCTTGATGTCGATCTGCGGGGCTCAACGGAATTCCAACGTAAGGTTTTGGAGTCGGCCGGCGCGGTGCCGCCAGGTTTTGTCGCCACCTATGGAGAGATCGCAGCTCGCATCGGTCAGCCGCAATCCGCACGGGCAGTGGGGCAGGCTCTGGCTCGAAACCCGATTCCGATCATCGTCCCCTGTCATCGAGTGGTGGCGGTAAACGGATCTCTCACCGGATATTCGGGCGCGGGTGGGATCGAAACCAAAGCTCACCTGCTGCGACTGGAGGGAGCAACGATCGCGTAGGGTCACGCCTGCAAAAGCTCGCGCGCCTCCTCCAGATCGGGCGTCCGGACCCCCGGATCGAACCGGCTGTAGACTTTACGCAACGCATCTCGGTAGGTGTGGCGCTGGCCCCGCTCGGTTCGATTCCGGCACAGGACGGTCAGGGTTCGAAGTTCCATGGAATTGGACCGCTGCGCACGGGCCGACCGCAGGGAACGTTTGAAGTAGTCATCCGCATTCTCGGGTGATTCAGATCGAAAGAACTCCCCCTTCAGCCTCAGCAACTCGGGCTTACTTATTAATTCACGCGTCTCATCGGCCAGACGAAGGGCCCGATTTATAGTCTCCATGGCCGCCGCACCGTTTCCCCAGTCAAACTGAGCTTCGGACAACATCCCCAGATAGGTGGGCAAGCCCAATCCGGCTCCGTTGGATTGCCACCCCTCCAGACCCTCCGCAAGAACCGCGCGTCCCGACTCGTCTCCGAGCTTGGAGAGAGCAGCTCCACGCGCGATCCTTCCCACGGCCGACCAGAGTGGAAAACCGTGCCGGTCTGAAATCGCAACGGCTTTTTCTGCGAGCGGCAACACTTCGGACCATTCACGACGGGAATAATGGAGGACCGAGGACAAGACCAGCGCATAGGCCAGACTATGAGGATGATCAATGGCCTCGGCGAAGGAGAGTGCGCGATTTTTACTTTCCAGAGAGGGCTCGGGATGGCCGAGAGCCCACAGCGCAAGGGCCAGGCTGCTCATGCAGGAGACCAGCGGATTCTGGCCATAGTGGTAGGTGTGTCCGGAGTGACGGCGCGGATCATAAAGCTCGATACCCTTTTCGAGGTGCCGACGAGCCTGGCGAATCCGACCCATATATAGCAGCGTCGATCCCAACGCCCGGTGAGCCTCCAGCGAGAGGCCGGGCTTCCGCCCCGCAATTTTCCGCAGCTGCCGACCCAGCTCCAGTGAGGCCGAGTGCGAGGCGCGCACGATATGGAAGCTCCAAAGCCCCCATAACGCAGGAAAAAGCTGCGGGGCATCGCCGATCCGCCCGCACAATTTCCGGGCGCGATCAAAGGCGGCCTCGACCTCCGGAGCTGCATAACCCTTGGTAGCGGTCAACGCCGCGCCCAACGAAATCGTTAGTGCCAATTCGTATTCATCACGGATGCGACCCTTCGGCAGGTCGCCAAGCAGAAGCAGGCCCTGCCTGAGGTGGCTCACGGCCTCCGCGTTGGCCGATACGCGCCGGGCCTGCTCTCCTGCCTGTTGAAGATAACGGATGGCCAATACCGAATCTCCGGATTCCGTAAAGTGCCGAGCCAATCGAACCGCCACTTCCCCCGACTGCTCGCCATAGAGTCGCTCCAGAGATTTTCCGATCGCCTCGTGCAGGTACGTTTTCTCGGCCGCGTCCAGGCGGTTGTAGATGTGCCGTTGAAACAATCGGTGCCGAAAACTATAGAGCGAAAGGCGGCGCCCGTTGAGACGGCGGGTTCCCTTCGCCACGATAAGTCGGTGACGCTTATCCAGCTCCTGGCTCAAGGCACGAATCAGGACCCGTTCGTCAACGCCAACTACCGGTGCTACGACTTCGGCAGTGAAAGTTTCACCTTCCACGCTGGCCACACTCAGAACCTCCAATAGCCGCGGCTCGAGGCGACCCACTCTCTCCTCGATGACTCCTTCAACTCTGGCCGGTAAGTTCCCCCAGTCCAGCGAGGCAGTTTGCGTCCAGCGGCCTGCCGAGTCCTTGACCAGATTTCCTCTTCCCTCCAGCTCGCGCAACAGCTCGATCGTGAACAGGGGATGCCCGCCGGTTTGCTCAAACAGGGCGCTTCGAAAGGCCTCATCCAGTTCGTTTGGCTCGCTGTTTATGAGTGCGTCGACAAAGATGCGATCTTCGTCCTGGGGTGCCATCGAAAGATCGATCTCAATCTCTCCAAAATCGCTCTTGAGCTCTCCCATGACCTTCGTGAGTGGATGAGCGGCCCCGTCCCTACCCATGGCAACTTCGTCGGGGCGATATGCGCAAAGTACAAGTATGGGAAGGCGCTCGATCCTGCGGGACAAGTGAAACAGCAGGTCCAGCGATCCCAGGTCGGCCCATTGAAAGTCGTCGAGGACGATAACCAGCGGCAGCTCGGCCGCGATCCCAGCAAAAACCTCCGCGCACTCATCGAAGAGGCCCGATTGAAGCCGGTCAGCTCTCGATTCGCCGAAAGTTTCGGTTCTAGCGTATCGCTCGATCTCTCGCTTCAAGTCCTCGTCCATCGAGTCGTGTAAGGGTGCAACCGAAGCCAACCAGGTGAGAGAAACCAGACTTCCGACCAGATCCGGTCCATGTTCAAGAAGCGACCGCGCAGAGATTGGAAGCGCTCCCCAGGATTTTCGTGCTTCGGCAGTCGTAAGGAGGCCTCTCGACCAGCGCGACTCGATATCACTCATCACACAACCGAAAACATCGCGGAATGGTAGATAGGGATCTCCGGGGCCGGTCACTGCATTGCAGTCGCCCCTGGCCACCAGAAGATCTTTGTGGTTTGTGTGCGCGCGGTTGGTGAGTTCGCGCAGGAGGGCGGTTTTACCGCTGCCTGCCTCACCGGCAATAAATGCCACCTGGCCCGCCCCCCCGAGGGCGGTCTCCAATAGCTCATTGAGTCGCGACAGTTCTCGGTCGCGGGCGAAGAAAGGAAGGCGCTCCTCTTGCAAAGGTCCCTTCAGAAAGGCGGGAAGCTCGCCCTCGGGCAGCAAACCTGCGCCGGGCAACTCTCGCTCCCCGCGCGAGATTCGCTCGAGGAGTTGCTTCGTCTCCACCGCGGGCTCAACACCGTAGTCCGCCAAAGCCTCGACGCACCGCTGGTAGGTGCCCACCGCCCTGGCGCTATCCCCCATCTCGAAGTGGGCGCGCATGATGGCGCGGTAAGCCGGCTCGAGGGCTCCTGCCTGCGCGAGGAGGTTCTCTCCCCAATCCAGCAGGTCGCTCCAGAGTTTCCGTCGCTCCAGATGAGTCAACAGCTGTTCGCCGCGCTTTTCGAAGGCGATCCGCAGCCGCTCGCGTTCAGGAACCACCCACTCGTCATAAAATCCAGGCAGTAATTCGCCCTTGTAAACCGCGACCCACTCATCGACCGGTGCGTTCTCTTCCAGCTCCTCCAGCAAGGTATCAACATCCAACCAGATTTCCGCTTCAGGGTCGCGGCCCACATGAAACCGGTCAGAGGTGACGTATTGGTGTAGCTCATCTTCAATCGAACTGCGGATTCGCCACAGCGCCTGACGCAGGTTGTTTCTGGCGCTGGATTCCATCGAATCGGGCCAGAACATGCCGGCCAGGCGCTCGCGCCGATATCGGACACCCGGATTAAGAATCAAGTAGGCAAAGAGGGACTGCGCTGGGCGCGAGGGTATATCCAATCGCTTGCCATCGCGCCGGAGACTGAATTGTCCGAGCAGCCGGACTTCTAACATTCCCAATCGACCGAGATGGGCGGCGGAGAAAAGGGGTTGTTGGGGATTGGGGCCAAGTCGAGTTCGCCCAGGAGGCGAAGGGACAACAGAAACATAACGCTATGGCAGACGATGGGTTGACACAAACTTGTTATTCTCGCGGTCGGGTAGCCTATCCTTAGAAACCCTGATTCGTGGCGCGAGTAACGTATGAGATTCTGCTAGAGGGCCGAATATGCGACGACTAAAAAAGTCCAGATCGAAACACTTTCCACCTGCCCGGCGGACCGGTGGAAATACTGCTACCCGACGTGCGCCGTACAATTCGAATCGTGCAGAGTCCCTTAAGACCGGCCTTTCGCTCGGCATGGGCCGAATTTGTCAATCTGCGCGCCAGCTCTAGGGTCAAGGAGGGGATCTGGCCTCACAAAACAGGCCACCTCTTCACGATGAGCAGCGAGGCGGGGACTGAATCGGATCGTACTTGTGAATTCATTCAGCCGCATCCCAGGGATGGATGGGGGGGGTTAGGCGACGGTGTGCGTAACCTCTACCCTCGCCGGTGGTTAGTAATGATGGGACCGATCCGATCCAAACCGTCCCCGCTTCCTCACTCACTCACTCACCCTCCCACTCATCTTCACCGTGTTTGAGCCCAATTTGGAGTTTCGACTGATAGGCAGCCCGACTAGTGCCGACTTCGTGGAGGGCGCCCCCAAGCACCGAACGGAATAGAACATGAATCCAATTCTCGAGTGGGGAATCGAAGTCATCGTCGCATTTCAATCAATTCGTTCGCCTGCACTGGACTTGTTTTTCCAGGGTGTGACCACCCTCGGAAACGCGGAATTTTACTTTCTGCTTGCCCCAATCATCATCTGGTGTGTGGACTACAAGTTTGGCGCTCGGCTCGGCATCCTGCTGCTATTTTCGAGTTCCTTTAACGCAGTGCTCAAGAACACGTTTATGGAGCCGCGGCCTTGCGAGCCCAGGCCCGAGCTCTGCCTCGACGAGGCGGAAGGCTACGGCCTCCCAAGCGGACATTCCCAGAACGCGATCGTGTTCTGGGGCGCACTCGCACGCCGAACCGGCACCTGGATGGCCGCGATTCTATTAATGCTCCTCATCGGACTGTCGCGGATCTACCTGGGAGTTCACTTTCCGAGCGATGTTTTTGCGGGGTGGGCCATAGGGATCGTGATCCTGGGAGCTTACCTTGCCCTCGGAAAGCGAGTGGAGACATGGCTCGGTGGACGCTCGCTTAAGGTTCAGATTTTGCTCGCCCTCTCGCTCCCGCTGCTGCTTTTTGCGGTCCAGCCAGATGATGTGATGGTCCAGGTCACCGGCGCATTTGCAGGCATTGCGGTCGGCGTGGCGCTGGCGATCCGGTATCTGGACTTCGATGCCGGCGGTCCCATATGGAAGCGGACAGTGCGCTTCGTCCTGGGGGTGGCTGTGGTTGCGGGGATAGTATTTGGCTTGCGCCTGGTTTTCCCCGGCAGGGAAGATTCGTCATATGTCGTTTTGCGGTTTATCCGTTATGGCCTCGCCGGGGCATGGATCAGCCTCGGGGCGCCCTGGCTTTTCCTGCGCCTGGGCCTGGCTGAGGCGAGAATAGCAAGTGCTTGAGGCCCGTTAGGGGAAGTAGACCGGAGGTGGCGGATGACCTACATTTTGAGCTTCAATGAAGTGGGCAAAGATCGTATCGCGGACGTGGGTGGCAAAGGCGCCAACCTGGGCGAACTGGTGGGCGTGGGATTGCCAGTGCCACCCGGATTCTGCATTACTGCTGAGGCGTATCGGGATTTCCTCATAGAAGCTGGGCTGCAGGAGCCTATACGTGAAGTGCTGGCCGACATGCAGCCGGACGATCTGGAAGACGTGAAATCAAGGAGCGAGGCCATCCAAGGCCTCATCAACCAGTCCGCAATCCCTGCCGAGATCGAGAGCGGCATTTCGGAAGCCTACCGGAAACTCTGCGAAGAACTGGAGCAGGCGGAGCTGCCGGTTGCGGTGCGGTCGTCGGCAACCGCCGAAGATCTCCCGGGCGCCTCTTTTGCGGGCCAACAGGAGACTTACCTCAATATTCGCGGTGTGCCCTCCTTGCTCGAACATTCTCGGCTCTGCTGGGCATCTCTCTGGTCTCACCCGGCAATCACCTATCGCCACGAGCAAGGATTCGAACATGAAAAGGTGTTCCTGTGCATCGTGGTGCAGGCTATGATCGAAGCCGAGGTGGCAGGAATCTTGTTCACGGCTAATCCGGTCAATGGTGATCGCGATGAACTGCTGCTGAATGCCAGTTGGGGGCTGGGGGAATCGGTCGTCTCCGGATTGGTTACCCCAGACACGATCACGGTGCGGCGCTCAGAAGGGCGGATCCTCGATTATGCGGTCGGATCGAAGGAGATGGCTATCCATTACGCAGCCGATGGTGGAACGCTGGAGGTAGGTACCTCCGAAGACCAACGAAAAACTCCGGCACTCACCGATCCGCAGGTGCTTGAGCTGGCTGCTCTCGGCGGGAAGATCGAGGAGCACTATGGATCCCCACAGGACATTGAATGGGCTCTCCGCAAGGGAAAATGGTACGTGCTCCAATCTCGGCCGATCACTACCCTGCGTGAGCCATCCGACCTGTACATCCGATCGATGTTTGTCGAAATCTTCCCCGATCCGCTTTCGCCGGTGTTTCTCTCGTTGATCGCGCCGCTGTTCAAATCTATGTTGGATTTCACGTTCCAATACTGGGGCTTCAGCCTGCCGAAGGACCGACCCGCGGTTGGGGTCTACTACAACCAGCCCTACTGGAACCAGAACTACATCGAAGCCGCCTTCTCCTCGCTTTCGCCCGAGGTGCGGGAACCTCTCGTTTCCGCGATCGCGAACCCCTTTGGTCAGCATGGAGCCGAGACCAAGCGCGAGCTCTCGTTGCCCTACATTCGCCTGGTGCTGAACACGCTGCGGTTCATGATCCGCTTTCCGAAGCAGATGCCGGGTCTCATCGTAAAGTATCGGGATCAAGTGGCCGAGGTGGCAGAGATGTCATTGGAGGAGGCTTCCGATCAGGAGATCATTGAAGCGGTCAGAGGTTTGGTCCTCGAGGATGCCAGCCCACTTTTGGATTACGACTTCCTCATGATCGCGGTCATCGGGCGCACCTACGAAATGCTGGGGACCTTCCTAGAACCTAACTTTGGGGAGCGTACCGAAGAGTTGCGGGCCAAGTTGATTTCGGGCGTCACGGGTAACGTGATGAAGAGATCTACGCCCAAACGGAGACCGCGCAAGGCGATCTGCGAGGGATTTCTGGCAGTCCAGGCGTGGTATCCGGCCCGGTGCGTGTCATCCTGGGGCCGGATGAGTTTGGCAAGCTGCAGCGGGGAGAGATCCTTGTGGCTCCGCTGACCAATCCGTCGTGGACACCACTGTTCGCCATCGCGAGCGCAGTGATCACCGAAGTGGGAGGCATCCTGTCGCACGGTGCCATTGTCGCGAGGGAGTACGGTATTCCCGCGGTGATGTCGGTGCCCGGAGCGACCCAAAACCTGAGCGACGGTCAAATGATTACGGTCGACGGAAATCGGGGGATGGTGTTGGTCGAAGGAGGCGAAACATGATCCTTCAGCTGATCGGCCTAACGGTTGCCGGATATCTACTGGGATCGATCCCCATCGCATGGATCGTGGCCAAGCTGGTGACTGGGAAAGACTTACGCACGCTTGGCAGTGGCAATGTGGGCGTCATGAACGTGGCGTTAAGCGCTACCCGTTGGGCGGGTCTACTGGTGTTCCTTGGCGAGGCGGCAAAAGGAGTGATGGCGGTTTATTTGGCCACACTACTCGTCGGGTGCGGATTTCCGCAGCCATCAATACCTGCCCCTCTCGAATGCCAGCAGGCTGGCGGCGTGGCGGTGCTGGCCACCGTTATCGGCACGCGTTGGATGATTTGGCTGCGTTTTGCCGGCGGCCGCGGAAATACGGCCGGCATGGGCGCCATGCTTGTTCTGTCGTGGCAGACGCTGGCGATCGGCCTGGCGATCTGGGTATTGGTTCGGCTTGTGAGCAAAAGCTCATTCTGGGCCACACGCGCTAGCTTGATCATTTGGCCCTTCGTGTTTGGCCTGCTGACCGGATCCGTGGCCTACTTTATCTTTGGTTTGGCGCTGAGTGGCGTGTATCTGACCACACATGAAACTGTCACCGACGATCACACAATAATCAAGGAACGCTGGCCGAACCTGTGGGCGTTCTTGATCGGGCCCAAACGGCGAAGAGAGTCCTGAGGGACCGGAAGCACTTTACAACCCAACTCCCTGTCTATGGGGAGACCCCAGCAACAGACAACCAATTAACGGGAGCCAGTACGCATGCCTAACGCGGCCCTGCTACCTTGAGCTCAAATCCAAGGAACAGGAGGGTTGCGATGACACACAAAGTCTCAGCAAAGGCCAGTCATAAACAGAGCTTCGTAATATGGGTACGCGGAGCCGCCTACAAGTTGGCGGCGATATTAGCCCGATTTCTAATCCGGCGGGGACAATTTCGTGGGCTTCGGTCGAACCTGGCCGTGATCTACGATCTCCCGCAGGATTCACCGCTTCTTGAGCGTAGAGTCATCGAGAACCTGCGCAATGCTTTCGTGTGTTACGTGGACTTCTTCATTATTGCGTGCCAGGGCCCAGGTGCGATCGAGGCGGCCTGCGAGATAGATCCAGCCGCACTACAAATAATCGAAGACCACCTGGCTGAGGGCAGGGGGGTCATACTCGTGGCGGCCCACACGAGCAGTCTCGACCTTTACATGCTCGCCATGAGCCGGCACTTTCCGGGGATGCAGGCCCTGACACTGCCGCAACCCGCACTGAATACCCGGATAATGAATCGGCTTAGGAGCAAATTCGGGATGCAGCTGACCCCCATCTCTTCGGCCAGCCTGCGAACCGCGGTTCGCCGCCTGAGAAAGGGTGGAATTGTGGGAATCGCGGCGGATGTGCCGACGCAGTATGGCGCACAGCTCAGCCTTTTTGGAAGGCCATGCCGACTCCCGATCGGCCACACTCGCCTGGCGGCTGCCACGAACTCGGCCATCCTGGTAGGAGTTTCGCAGCGAGTGGGCCCCGGCCAATATCGCGGCCTCGGCATCGAAGTGCATCCCGGCGATGGAGACGAGGAAGATTGGGCAGCGGCTACCCTCAAGGTGCTGGAACACCACATCTTGGCTCGGCCGCAGGAATGGTTCATGCCGCCGCCGCTGTGGCCATCGGCTCCAGAAGCCCCGCTCCTCTTTCAACACCGGTTGCCTCCGGCGTTGACAAGGCGCCTGATTCGGAGATAATCACGCACATCGGCAGTGACGGAGGAAAGTAGGCGTGCGGAACTCGTCAGGAAGGTGGAGGCGTGACTGGAACCTCCGCCCGAGCAGTGCCCGCCGAAGTTCCCTCTCGAGCCGCCCGTGGGAACGCTCCAGAAGGTAGGAAGGAGCAAATCCTTCTGAGGGCCAGTAGTTCGGGCCGGAACCCAGCCGTTATCATCTGGGCGCCGATCGGTTCCGATCGGACTAGAGAGAGCCAATATGGCTAACAAGGGTGGTACCGCGGATCATCCCGTCCCTTGGTGGACGGGATTTTTTGTTCCGTGAAGGAGCAATTTGGATGCAGGAGCAGCTAGACAAGCTTGAGAAACAAGCGCTGGCCGAGCTGGATCTGGTATCTGACCCGGCGGAATTGCAGAATTGGAAGGTCAAACACTTGGGCCGCTCGGCAGAAGTCGGTAAGGTATTGGAGGGATTGCGCGCGCTTCCCGCTGAGGATCGACCGGCGATCGGACGGCGGGCAAACGAAGTCAAATCCCGTTTAGAGCAAGCTCACGCCAGAAAAAATGACACCCTGCGCAGTCAGGAACTTGAGGGTTCACTGACGGAGGAGAAGCTGGATGTCACGCTCCCCGGATTATCTCCGGCGCGAGGACGGATCCACCCCTCCACTCAAACAATGCGGCAGATTATCCACATATGGGCCGAAATGGGGTTCCAAGTCTATCGTTCGCGGGAAGTCGAAACAGATGAGTACAACTTCGGCCTGCTCAACTTCCCTCCGCACCACCCCGCGCGCGACATGCAAGATTCCTTTTACACAACCGACCCTGAAGTTTTACTGCGCACACATACTTCTCCGGGGCAGATCCGTGTCATGCGTGCGCGGGCGCCAGAACCGATCCGTGTCGTTTTGCCCGGTATGTGTTATCGGCACGAGCAAATCACGGCTCGATCTGAGATCCAATTCAATCAAATTGAGGGGCTGGCGGTGGGCTACAACATCACGATGGCCGACCTCAAAGGCACCCTGATAGCCTTTGCCCGACGATTCTTTGGGCAAGATGTGCGGACGCGATTTCGCGGTTCCTACTTTCCCTTCACGGAACCTTCCGCCGAGCTGGATATCGAGTGTTTTGTATGCGGTGGGGAAGGCTGCCCGGTATGTAAACGCACGGGCTGGCTCGAGATCCTCGGAAGCGGGATGGTGCACCCCACGGTGTTGGAGAACGGCGGTTACGACCCGTCGGTCTACAGTGGATTCGCCTTCGGCATGGGCCCGGAACGCATCACGATGCTGAAGCACGGGATCGAAGACATTCGTTACTTTTGGGCCAATGACCTGCGATTCTTGGAGCAGTTCTAAAGTGCATATCGAACAACACGCGGACGGCCGGGTGAAGGAACTACAAGCAGTTTTAGTGCGCGGCCTCACGCGTGGAAAGATAGATAGATGAAGGTCCCCCTGTCCTGGCTCAGGGAATTTGTCGATATCGAAGGCTCGATCGGAGAGCTGGCGCGGAAGCTTACCCTGGCCGGCCTGGAGGTGGTGGAGATCCGATACGTCGGGCTGCCCATGTCCGATGGGGATCATGCACAAACGAAGGTAACCGGCCTTAGCTGGGATCCGGAAAAGATCGTGGTGGGGGAGATTCTGGAGGTCATGCCTCATCCGAATGCAGACCGGCTGGTGCTCACCCGGCTCAACGATGGAATACAGGAACACACCGTCCTCACCGGCGCGCCGAACCTGCTGGGGCTGAAGGACGCCGGGCCACTGGAGACGCCGATAAAGGTGGCCTATGCTAAGGAAGGTTCCCGAATCTACGACGGCAAACAGCCCGGTTGGGAGCTTGTGACCCTGAAGCCGGTCAAGATCCGCGGCGTGGAATCCTCGTCTATGGCCTGCTCCGAAAAGGAGCTCGGTATATCGGACGACCATACTGGGATCATCGTCCTGGACGATGACGCTCAGCCCGGGACGCCGCTGGCGGATTACATGGGCGATGTTGTTCTTGACATCGATATCCTTCCAAACATTGCCCGCAATGCAAACATCCTGGGGGTGGCTAGGGAGGTCGCCGCCCAGCTTCGCGTACCATTCAAGGAGCCTTCCTACGATGTCAGGTGGGACGGTCCTTCCATCGGCGGCCGGGTGAGTCTGGACATTCGGGAGCCCGAACTCAACCCCCGCTTCGTGCTTGGCCTGATCGAAGATGTGAAAATCGGCCCCAGCCCGTTTTGGGTCCAGCGAAGGCTGCGCCTGGCCGGCATGCGGCCGATCAACAACGTTGTGGACGCGACCAACTACGTGATGCTGGAAGTCGGTCAGCCGCTGCATGCCTTCGACTACGATGTGCTCGTCGAACGGGCAGGAGGCGGCTCCCCAACCATCATTACCCGGTTGCCAGAACCTGGCGAGAGGCTGACCACCCTGGATGGGGTGGAGCGGAAGTTAGACGATTTCACGATTCTGGTGACCGATACCGCGGGAGCGCTCTCCATTGGCGGAGTGATGGGCGGCGGAGAATCGGAAGTGAGCGAGGGCACCACACGCGTATTGCTCGAAGGTGCAGGTTGGGACTTCATTAATATTCGGAAAACGGTGGGTGCCCAAAAACTGTCCTCTGAAGCCGCCTATCGCTTCGAGCGCGGCGTTCATCCTGCCATGGCCGAGCGGGGAGTGCGCAGGGGCCTCGAAATGATGCGCAAGCTAACGGGGGGCACGGTATCCAAGGAGCTGATCGATGAGTATCCGAGACCGCCGGTCGCCCCGACGGTCGAGATCACGCACTCCGACATCCAGCGCTGGCTCGGGATCGAGCTAGACCTGGGCCAGGCCGCGGCGCTGCTTGAGCGGTTGGAGTTCTCAACCGAGCTGGATGGCAAAAGTTTGCGAGTCTCGCCGCCGGATCATCGCCTGGATATCGGAGCAGGGGTCGTTGGAAAGGCCGACCTCATGGAGGAATTGGCTCGCGTTTACGGGTACGACAAAATCCCCGAAACTCAAATCGCGGACCGGATCCCTCCCCAATATGCCAGCCCCCGCTTGGAATCGGAGTCACGCGTCCGAGATTTGCTTGCAACTATGGGCCTTCAAGAGGTGGTCACCTATCGACTGACCTCCCCAGCCCTTGAGGCAAGAGCGCTCGTCGCCCAGAGTACAGAAGACCGAAAGTACGTACGACTAGCCAATCCCATCGGGGAGGATCGGATTGTGCTCAGACAGGATCTACTGGCCGGCGTATTGGAGGTCGCCGCCAGGAACGTGCGTGTTCGGGAGCGAGTAGCAATCTTCGAGATCGGACCCGTATTCCTGCCGGTCGAGGGGGAGCAGCTTCCAGAGGAATCGGACCGTCTGGCGATCGCCATGCTCGGCCCGCTTAGGCCGCCCAGCTGGCAGGGCCGCGAATCGGGCGAAATAGATTTCTACGACATCACAGGCGTTATCGATGGATTGTTATCCGGGCTTCATGTCGGAAATGTCCAGTACGAGCCGGCTACACATGCCACCTTCCACCCTGGCAGGTGTGCAAATATTATGGTGGATGGCAAGGCACTGGGCACTTTGGGAAACGTGCATCCGATGGTCGCAGAGCGTTTCGAGAGCCTTGATAGGGCGATAGTGGCAGCCGAGATTCATCTCGACGTTTTGTTCGAGCAAATTCCCGAACGTTATCCCGTACGGCCTGTTCCGGCGTTTCCGCCGGTGCTCGAGGACCTGGCCTTCGTCGTGGACCAGGGTACGCCCGCGGAGCGCCTAAGGACGCTAATTCGTCAGACCGGGAGTCCCCTGGTGGTCGGGGTTAATGTCTTTGATCTCTACCAGGGGAAGCAGGTGGGCGAGGGAAAGAAGAGTCTGGCCTTTTCCGTGGTGTACCAAGCGGAAGATCGGACGCTGACCGACGAGGAAGTGGCCGCGATGCGGAATAAGATCGTCACTCGATTGGATGTGGAACTAGGGGCCAAGCTGCGGGATTTCTAGCCTTTCGCGGCCTTTTCCGCCTCTTCTGCTTCTTCAGCAAAGGCTTCGGCTCGACTAAGAGCGACACTCGCCAGATGTCCCACAATCATTAGCAAGTCGTGGTCCACTTCCGTGAATTCACGATCGTAATTCTTGGTGATGGCCTCCAGGGCGCCCAGCACTCGTTCACCATCCAAAAGCGGCACGGCAGCTAGTGAACGGGTGTGAAAACCAAAAGACTCGTCGACTTTCGGATAGAAACGTGGATCATCTCTCACATTAGTGAGAAACAGCGGCCGCTTATTCGCCGCCACCCAACCCGCGATCCCCTCTCCCGGCGGCAAACGGTAGCCTGATAACCGCTCGCGTGCCTCACCGTGAACCACCGCGAACACCAGCTCGTCCGTATCTTCGTCCAGGAGCAGAAGAGAGCCGTCGCTAGCACCCACGACCGCAACCGCCGAGGCCAACAGATCGTCCAGGAGCACCAGCACATCGGTCGCAGGGGTGATGCGCTGGATGATTTCCTGCAGGTCGCTAAGAGCCCGCACGGACGAACGTAGAACATGAAGCTCGTCTTTGAGGTCGCGGTTATCGTCCGTCAACCGAGCCATTTCCAGTTGAACGAAGCGCAGCGGATCACTAGTTTCCATGATGAATGCATAATAGCATGAGTCCATTTCGCGGACAAAAACTTTAGGGAGGTCGGGCATTGAATCTCTATTTCGCGTGTTCGTTGACGGGGGGTCGGCGGGACGAAGGGATCTATGGAGTCATCGTGCGGCATCTCGAGGGCTTGGGACACAAAGTTCCCACCGCGCACCTAGCGAAACCGGGGGTTATGGAGCTCGAAAAGGTAACCGCCGCGGACGAGATCTACGCGCGCGATATTCGCTGGATCGAAGGTTGCGAGGCATTAATCGCAGAAGTCAGCACGCCCTCTCACGGCGTCGGTTACGAGATTGGGTACGCGCTACGGCTCCGCAAGCCCGTATTGTGTTGTTACCGGGAGGGAGTCACGGTCTCTAAAATGATCCTGGGGAACGATTCGCCGGGGCTGACCGTCAGGAATTACCGGAACGAGAACGAGCTGCCCGAACTCGTAGATGAGTTCTTGGCCAGCCTCGCGTGAGCACGATATTGGGCGAGGGCCGCAGGCCCTAGAGGGTGGGTCGAAGGGATTTCCGAGCCAGCGGAGCCAAAGACTCTAGGTCGGAGTGTAGGTTGGGGTAGGCGTGTATGAAGGTGTGGGTGTAAGGGTCGGGGTCGGGCTGGGAAGCGGCGTGAATTCCGGCAGCGCCTCTGTGTTCCCAACCACCGTGGCGTATTCTCCCCAGAGATAACAGAACTCCCCCGGCCGGTCGGGATTGGTGATGTACCAGTAATTAGGGACGCTGCTGCGCGCCACGATCTCCTCCGCCTCCCCAACGAGCAGGGCGCCGCGATAGTCATAGGATCGGCCGGGGCCCGTGCGGCAATTGGTATTGAGCGAGACGCTTAACATCGGTACTGGAGGGGTCTGGGTTTTCGCCAGGGTCGCAGTCGCCAGCGGAGGGGGGACGGTGGCAGACTTTTCCGAGACCGCAGTACCTGCGGCATCCGAGGTATTTACTTCAGTTGCCTCTGCAAGCTCGGTCAATGCCACGCGTGCCTTCACAGTGGCTGCGATGGCGGTCTCGGCCACCTCGGTGGGCGCAAGGGTGGGGCTGGCGTTGGAAAGGTTGCACGCCAGGGCGCCCGCCACAAGCATTGTCATAGCTACACCAAACGGTTTCGTAGTTCCGGACATTCCTATCTACGTGGAAGGGTCGCTAAAAGTCTACTTCATCTGACCGGCGGCGCGTCCAAAAGGCCTCAGTCAGTGGGAAGCCGGAAGTAGGCAGGTTTTGTAACGCAATCTCCCCCTCCGTAGTCCTCCGTGCAAAGTTTGATGGTTGCCATCGCATTATTCCCGCCCGTGAAAGATTTTAAGGGAATCACGATGTAAGCCGCTGCGCCTGGTGGCAAGAAATTGCCGTGGTCCGGGGGGCAATCCGAAGGTACCTGCGCAAACGGATGCCGCTCGATTCTCGGACCGTTCAGCCCGCGGGAGGCGCTCAGGTCTACAACCTCAAGAGAGGCGGTCATGAATGTTGTACCGCTGTTATTTACGATGGTAAGAACCACATGAGTCGGTCCGCATTGTATAAAGCCATAAAGGTACGCGGTAAAGTCGATCCTGGGGGTGGGAGCTGGGGCGGGAGTGAGCACAGGCAAAGTGCTCACGTCTCCTTCTACCGTCGCGTACTCGCCCCAGAGCCAGCAATATTCATCGGCCTGATTCGGGTTGGCGACGAACCAGTAGTTGTCCACCGTGCTTCTGGCCGTCACTTCGACAACCTGTTCCGGCCGGAGAGACACCACGAAAGGATATGCAGAGCCAGGCCCGGTGCGACAGTTGGTGGCCTGAGAGACGCGGGCCATCGGGGGCAGCGGAGTCGGAGTGAGAGTTGCGGTTGGGGTAAAGGTGGGAGTGCTGGTGGGGGTCGGCGTTTGGCTCGGGGTCAGAGTTGCGGTCATGGGGGGAAGACTGGCCAGGGCCTCGACCGTGCCCATCACCGCTGTTTCAAAAAGGTCGGCATCACTCGGGGTAGGCACCGCGCAGGCGGCCAAGACGAGCAGGCTTCCAAGCGAAGTCAAACCTGCGCGAGACACGCGCATGCCGATTCCCATGCAATATTCCACAGAATCCGGGGGAGTATAACAGTCGAGTTGGATCTGGACCGCGATCGAATCCGGCGAGTCTTGACGGTCAAAAATTGAATCGGTATACTAGCGCGCACAGTCAGACGTCTGGGTGTCCCCCTCATCTAGATGTCTGCCTGTGTTTTTTTAAGGCGGTGTGGTACTGGGTTCCGGAGCCGCCGTACTGCCCCGAGAATTTCCACCGCCAAGCAGTTGTTCCGCGTGCGCCAGTTCCTCCGGCGTGTTGGCGTTGAAGAAACTCAGCCCCTCCGGATCGTATCGATCTAACGTTTCCTGTTCCACGATCCACGTTTGAATGTGAGGAAAGAAGCTGATCATACGCCTCTCGTCAGCCTCCAACGATTGGCGCACGGGCCCGGCACAGGATTTGGCGTAAATCGCGTGTAGTGGCTGAAACTTTCCACCGCGCCGGGGGATAACCACCTCGGCCTCGGTAGTTATGCCCAACATGTGCTGAAGCAGGTCTCGATTAACGAAGGGCATATCGCACCCAAGCAGCAGAATGCGCTCCCCGCGCGCTGCCTCCAGAGCGGTCAGCAGTCCGTGGAGGGCACCCGCTCCGGGCTGACGGTCCTCCACCATTCTCTTCCCCAAGAATTCGTAAGCCTCGGGTCGATTTGTCGTGATAAGGACCTCATCTCCGAGGCCATCTACTGTCCGTAACACGTGCTCGATCAGCGTTATTCCTCCCAGCTGAAGGAGCGCTTTGTCGCGCCCCATCCTGCTCGACCGTCCGCCCGCCTGAATAGCGACCGTAATCATGGGTCGATTCTACCCGGGTGATATAATCCGCAAACTTTGACCACCAAGACGCTGGGGGACTTGCTCAAACCACTGACGATCGAGGCGGGGATCTATGTCTCTCTGATGAAGGGTGCTGTCGGATTCGATGGAAATAAATGCCGGGAGGGCGGCCGACACGCGACAGGGCGGAACGGCGAAGGACCGCAGAATAGCTCTATATCCGGCGCCCCGTCCGACGCAATGAGATAGATTAGGGTGCAAGTTAACGGTACTACCGTGAAGGTTCTGCTGAGTTACGACCCGCTCCCCGAGCTTCGGGAGGAATATTTTCGGTACGTGTTGGGTGAGTTCATCCCTGCCATGGAGAACTTGGGACTGCCCATGTGCGAGGCTTGGCACACGGCCTATGGGCCCTATCCCCTTCGTTTGATCGGGTTTATGGCCGAGACCCCCGAAGCGCTTGAAAAAGGGCTCTCATCGCATGAGTTCCTCGAGCTGGAGGGTCGACTCCAAGAATTCGTGGTCAACTATAGGCGCAAGATTGTTCGGCATCAGCCGCGATTTCAGTTCTAATCCTCCGCCACAATCCCCAAAACCAGGTTCAGATCGCCAATCGTGATCGACGTCACAAATGGCACTATAATTCGCCCGGCCCTGGCCTCATCGATCCTCGCCGGCGATAAGCCGGCTACCATCACATCCTGGCCGGGGCTCCTTTTTCGCCTGTCAATTTCAATCTTCAATCGCTATATTATTTCCAATTCCTTCCCGACTCGTTCAAAGGCCGCCAGGCCCTGGTCGAGATCCTTCCGGCTATGAGCGGCCGAGTTCATAACTCGAATACGGGCCTTGCCGCGCGCAACCGTTGGGAAGCCGATTGCCATCGCGAATACGCCTTCTTCGAACAATCGACGGCTGAAGGTCTGTGCCAATGGGGCCTCGCCGATCATGATGGGCACAATTGGAGTAGAACTGAGTCCGGTGTCAAAGCCCAGCCGCTTCATCTGCCCCTTGAAATACGCGGTGTTCTCCCACAATTGCTCCACGAGCGCCGATGACTCTTCCAGAAGATCGATGGCCGCCAGGCAAGCGGCAACGTCTGGCGCAGTCATGGCCGACGAGAACAGAAAAGGGCGGCCGCGCTGGCGGAGCCAGTCGATGATCATCTGGGTGCCGGTGACCACGCCCCCCACAACGCCAAAGGCCTTAGACAGTGTGCCTACTTCGATGTCGACCTTGCCATGCAGGCCAAAATGGTCAACGATGCCGCGGCCACCGTTTCCAAGAACTCCCTCGCCGTGCGCGTCGTCAACCATAAGCAGGCAGTCAAATTCATGGGCGACGGAATAGATCTCATCCAACGGGGCGACATCTCCGTCCATGCTGAAGACTCCATCGGTGACGATGAGCGAACGGCGATAGTCATCACGCCGATGCTCCTTGACGACTTGCCCAAGACCTTGGGCGTCCGCGTGCGGGTAGCGGAAGATCTTCGCTCCAGACAGCCGGCTTCCGTCGATGATACTGGCATGGTTCAGCTCGTCTGAATAGATCACATCCCCCTTTCCCACAAGCGCCGGAATTGCGGCCAGATTGGCATTGAAGCCCGATTGAAACGTGATGGCGGCTTCTACGCCTTTGAAGGCTGCCAAACGCGACTCCAACTGGAGATGAAGCTCCATCGTGCCCGCGATCGTACGCACGGCCGCCGGCCCCACTCCGTAATTATCGAGGGCGGACTTGGCGGCCTTCACCAAACGCGGGTGATTGGCCAGCCCCAGATAGTTATTGGAACTGAAATTGAGAACTTTCTGACCGTCGACCCGAAGCCAGGCCCCTTGTGGGGATTCAACCGTGCGGATCTGCGTGTACAGTCCGGCCTCCCGAAGATCGGCGAGCTCGTCCGAAATCCAATCGGTCTTGGTCATGGGTTCCTCGAACGGTGGTTTAAGGTGACGAGGGTCAGGAAACGAGCAATTGGAAGAGCTGGTTTACGGGCGTTCCAATCACAACATTGAAAATGCCGCGGCCGGCGACCATCAACAGGATCAGCAACATGGGGCCGTAGGGGCGAAGCCTGGCCATGGTGGCCTGCCCGCTCGGTGGCAGGAAATAGGTCAGCACCTTTTCCCCGTCCAGAGGCGAGACAGGGAGCAGGTTGAAAAACAAGAGAATCAGGTTGAGGTAGATGAACGTGGCGAGGAACGGCCGTGCATAAAGGAGCAGGCCCCCTGAAGCCAGCGCCGAGCTCAGGAGACCGGTCTGAAAGGGGATGGAGGCTACGATCGCCATAAGCAGATTGGAAAGGGGCCCCGCCGCGGCCACAAGCATGACGCCGGCCGGGGTACGGCGGGTGACGGTGTATGGATCGAAGGGCACCGGTTTCGCCCAGCCGAATCCGGCAAAAAGAATCATCAAGCTGCCGAGGGGATCCAGGTGTTTGAGCGGATTTAAAGTGAGGCGGCCGGCACGCTGGGCGGTATCATCCCCCAATTGAAACGCGGTCCAGCCGTGGGCCAACTCGTGAATCGTTAGCGCGACAACCATGCTGATGACAAGATAGACAAACTGTGCGGGGCTGTCGCCAAACAATCCGAGCATGGCCGGCGATTATACCATTTGCCTCTAAGGGGCCCGGTTGAGGGCAGGGAGCCGATGGCCGGAAAAAAGCCCGTAATTCGGCGAGCAGCTGCCCAATGATATAATGCCTCGATCCCCACAAGGCAGGACCAAAAGTGCTTGTAGAACTTCAGTTGGACGATGTTTTGCGTCTGAAAAAGCCGCATCCGTGCGGCGGTTCGGACTGGCGGGTCGTTCGTCTCGGGGCGGATATCGGTCTGAAATGTCGGACCTGCGATCGCAGGATCCTGCTTTCACGGAGGGAATTGGCTCGGCGGCTTAAAAAATGGGTGGAGAAGGCGGGGGCAGCTTAGGCATTCGCCGAACCAACCGGAGCGCGCAAAGCGCGCGCCCGCATGATTTCAAATTTTGGTGCTGCAGGAGAGGCGGACTAGATATTCGAAATGACGTTGCTGAACATATTGCCCACCCCTGTCCCAAAAAGCGCAAGCAGTACGATCACCGCTATGCCCACCAACAGGATCAGCAGCGCATACTCAACGAGCCCCTGACCCTTCCCGGAAGAGAAAATCATGAGTGCCCTCAATAAGTCGGATAATTTGCATAACGAGGCCAGTATAGGGCATCCCTTTGCTGACGCAATAGCTCTCCGTTCACAAGGCGGATCGGGGGGTTAGCCGGGGTGCCTTATCTAGTGTGCGCAGAGGAATTGGAAGGGAAGTGGGTGGCACACGTCCCAGATCTCCCGGGCTGCTTCAACTCCCACAAGGAGCGTGAGACCGCCATCAGCGGCGTACCAAAGGCCGTAGATAGGTACGTTGAATGGGCCAACAATCACGGTCTTCGGATTTCGGGTCTATCGGGGCCAATGATCGTGGCCGAGGTGGCCCGTTCATGGATTTACGAACAGGACTACGAAGTAAATGCCTTCTTTGCCTCCGATCGACCTCCGCTGGCAGAGAGCGAAGTTCAAGAACTGGAGACTATCCTGCGCGCCTCCCGCCAGGATCTGGAGACCGAGCTGGAACAAATCAGTGACGAAGCTGCGACCACCGAACTTCCTGGCGAGAGATGGTCGGTCATGGGTTTGCTCGACCATGTCGCGACCGCGGAGCAATGGTATTGCGATCGGTTGGGATTGGCGCTCGCCACTAGCGAATTACCGGCCGATCCGAGGGCCCGGCTGGTCAAAGTACGCGATCACACCTTGGCCAGCTTGCCGGCGCTGGCCGGGCGCAGAGGGGTGGTTACATTGTCGGGAGAGACTTGGACCGCGCGCAAGGTGATGCGCCGTACGTTGTGGCACGAGCGCGAACACACTAAAGACATTCGAGAGCTCAAACTGCGACTATAGGTCGGAAGCCGGGAGGCACGCATGACTTATTCCGCCATCAAAACCGAGGTTCACGACCGCGTGGGCCTGATTCAGATCAACCGCCCGAAGGCCTTGAACGCCCTCAACACAACCGTCATGCAGGAATTATCGACCGCACTTGAGGATTTTGACGCCGATCCGGATATCGGCGCCATCGTTCTCACTGGCGACGAGCGCGCGTTCGCGGCCGGGGCGGACATCAAGGAGATGGCGGGCGCCTCAGCGGTGGACATGATCAAGGCGGACCGCATCGCTATTTGGGATCGGATCCGGAATATCAAAGTGCCGGTGATTGCAGCCGTCTCGGGGTGGTGCCTGGGTGGGGGACACGAGTTGGCCATGGGGTGCGACATGATTGTGGCCTCCGAAACCGCCATTTTCGGCCAACCGGAAATTAACTTAGGCGTCATTCCCGGCGCCGGCGGCACACAGCGGCTGACGCGCGCGGTGGGGAAAGCGCTGGCGATGGAGATGGTGCTCAACAACCGCAATATGTCTGCGGACGAAGCGCTGCGCTACGGGCTGGTCAACCGGGTGGCGCCGGTCGAACTCTACCTGGAAAATGCCATCCAGCTCGCCAACGAGATCGCCGAGCGCGCTCCGCTGGCTATTCGATTTGGCAAAGAAGCAATAAACAACGCATTCGAAAGTTTTCTGGCGGATGGGATTGCAGACGAGCGGCGCAGCTTTTACTTCCTCTTCAGCACGGAAGATCAAAAGGAAGGTATGCAGGCTTTTGAGGAGAAGCGCCCGGCCGAGTGGAAAGGTATCTGACCCGCCTTGAAAGCCATCTACTTCGACAAGAACATTCCCAAGGCCCTGGTCACCCTGGCAATTAAGCGAATTTGGCCAGGTGTCATCTGGACTCCAATTGCACCCACCGGCGTGGAAGAGATCCCCGATCCGGAGTTGCCCGGGCCCAGATGGCTGCGGGTGCGCAATCGCCAGTGTGGAATCTGTGCAACGGATCTCACACTTTTCTTCCTGGATGCAGATCCCCGAGTGGCGCCGGCCGCGCTGCCCGGCATCAACCGCATTTACCTCGGACATGAAGCCGTGGGTGAAGTTGCAGAGATTGGGCCGGGAGTCGAGCGTTTCAAGGTGGGCGACCGGGTGGTCATCGAAGCCAGGCCGGGCGGCAGCCCCAACTGCTACACACAGGAGCTCGATACGCCGTGCGAGTACTGTGCGCGGGGCGATACGCGATTGTGCGAAAACGGCTCGCTCGGTGAGGGCCCCGTGGGCGTAGGTAGCGGTTGGGCAGACAGTTATACCGCGCATGAAAGCGAGGTCTGGCCCGTTCCGGATGATCTCACTGACGATCAGGCCTCACTCATCGAGCCTATGGCGGTGGCGGCGCACGCGGTGCTCCGAAGGCGCCCTGAGGCAGGCGAAAAGGCGCTGGTGATTGGATCAGGGATCATCGGGCTGCTGACCCTGCAGGCTCTGAAGGCGCTCTCTCCCGAGAGTCACGTCACCTCCGTCGTGCGCTACTCCCACCAGGGAGAGGCGGCTAAGCGACTGGGGGCGGATGAGGTGATCAGCGACGGAGGAGACATCTATGCCAAGGCGGCCCTAATTACAAAGGCGAAGTATTACCAGAGTATGCTAAACCGGGGCATGGTCCTGGGTGGATTCGACGTGGTTTACGATTGCGTGGGAAACAAGTACACGTTGCGGGATGCGCTGCGCCTGTCGAGGGCTGGAGGGACCGCGGTCATCGTCGGAATATCGCTCAATCAAATGAAGTTTGATACATCGCCGATCTGGTTCCAGGAAGTTGATCTCATTGGATCTAAGACATTCGGAATGGAGGAATTAGACGGAAGGCGCTTGCACACGTTCGACCTCGTAATCGAAATGCTTCAAAAAGGGGTACTGAACGAGGCCGAACTCATCACACATCGTTTCCCTTTTGCCGAATATCATAAGGCGATCACGACCGCGATGGACAAGGGGACCGGCGCCATCAAGGTCACGCTCACCTTTTAGACTTTAGTTCCAGGAGTCGGTGCAAGCTTCCGCCCAACCCTCAGTTTCCAGCATCGGATGCGGGGGCGGAGATCCAGGCAGCTGAGCCTCAGGCCAGCGAGTTCACCGACCAGTCGTAGGGGAGATAACGGATTCGGGCGCCGGCAATATCTACGGATGTATCCAAGTACTGGTCCACCAGCCGCAGCGCGCCTTCCCTTCCTCCAAAGTCCCCCGCATACCACTTAAAAATGCGAGATAGAAAAAGTATCTTGGCCTCAGGATCAAACTGGGCGCCGATTCCATTGATGAAGGCCGCGGCCGCCAGATCAAGCTGGGCGTCTAATTGCTCGCCGTCGTAGGCTGAAATCGGCGGACACGAGCGCGCGCCGCACACGAGCGCGAAGTGCATACGCGGATCGGGATCCTCGATGCTCATCATCTCCCGCGGATCACCCTTAGCGAACTGAGTGAAAGGCAGATAGGGATGGCGCCGGTTGCCGCGCAACACGCCATGCTCAATGTCATCTGCCGAGAACCGCATCCCGCCCACGTTGTAGGCGACCCTGCGAAAGAATCCAATGTCACGCAACATCGAGCCGCTGACTTTGTAATGGAGAACGCCGTGAAGGATGAGTGCGTTGTAAAGATTGATCCAAAAAGCGATCTGATGGGGCCTATCCCCCAGGTCTTCTTTGGTGCAATAGGGAAGGGCCCGCGCGAAGGTTTTGAAACGCGCGTAGGATTCGCTTTCCACCAGCTTGCCGTAGTCCACCTCGCCCGTCTCAGGTGAAATGGCCTGCGCACGCATATCATTGGCGATTTCTCGCAGCTTGCGCGCCGGATTCTCGAGACCGCTGCGCGCGGGCTCTGGATTCAGCAGGTCGTTTGGGCCGATGCCGAGCACGCGATTGGCAATTTGATTGGCGGTACGAACGCCAAAGGCGCTTAAATCAAAGTTTTCAGATTTCACATGATGATTTTACGGGGCGCAGCGCTTGTGGCGGGTACGAATTCTTACAGATAAGCGCTTGTGGTAACATAGCGCGCGCCCCCCAAATCCTGAGGTTTGCTTGGCAGAACCCGATAAAATCACCATCATCGAAGGCCCACCACCCACGTTTGAGCTGGACACCGACTCGTGGCTCCCCGGCCTCGTTGAAGGCCCAGTACCCTCACAAGTGGCGATGTGTCGCCTTAGAAGCCAGAATGCCCCAGAGCTTGTCGAGCGCTGTTATCGGGCCTGGCGCGATCATCAGCCCATGACCCTCGAATACCTCTCGGAGGAAGGCCTGCCCGACCAGGCGCAAATCATCGCGGCCCGGTGGGGAGAGTCCGATGAGGGCCAGGAGTTGCTGCTTTGGGTTCGCCTGCTGCAGGATCCTTTTCAGGTGCGCATCGACTTCGACGATGGTCCTGATGATTACCCGGACGACGGTTTCGATCCCCTCTCCTAACCCTTAAATGGGTCAGTTTCAGTTCATCAATCTCGATCAGTCGGGCGGGGTGCTGACCGCCGCGTTGAATCGCCCGAAGGCGAATGCCTTTAACGAGACCATGATCGAAGAATGGCTCTCGGTACTGAAAATCGCGGATCGGGACGAGTCGGTGCGCTGCCTGGTCCTGACCGGAACCGGACGCATCTTCAGTGCGGGCCAGGACGTGGCCGCAATCAGTCGAGGCGAACTCTCCTTACGCGAGCATCTCCACCGCACCTATAACCGGGTCATCCTAAAGATGCATGCTCTGGAAAAACCTATCGTGGGCGCCATCAACGGCCCGGCGGTCGGGGCAGGGCTTGGGCTGGCGCGCTCGGTCGAAATGGCCTTTACGAATCGGGCGGTCACCGCGGAAGAGGCGCTGGATTGGGGCCTGGTCAACCAGGTTGTGCCGGATGACCGGCTAGAGGAAGCGGTGGCCGAATTGGCGACCAGGCTAGCCGGCGGGCCGACGAGAGCCTACGGACTCAGCAAACGTGCTATCAACCGTGCCACAATGGCACTCCTCAAAGAGACTCTCGAATATGAAGCTGAACTGCAAGAGATTGCGGGGCGGACGGAGGACCACGCCGAAGGTGTGGCGGCGTTCCACGAAAAACGCGATCCGAGATTTAAGGGCAAATAGGGAAAGGTCGGTTACCTTGCGCAGCCAGCCCCCGGCCTACGATGCGACTCCCAAACCGAGCCGGGCACGCTCCAGCTCCACGATGTCGTCATCTAACTTCTTATAGAGCGGTTTTGGCTTTGCCAACGCTTGGCCAGCGGGCAATTCGCTCGGAGCCCAGCGGCCGATGGCATTGGCTCCATCGTAGATCAGCGCGGAGTGGGTGCGGGTCTCTTCCTCATAGGTTTCTATACGTTGCTCGCCAAACAGCCGACCGTCATTTCCGAGCGCGGTGTGGAGTTTTTCCGAGCTGAATGGCAAAAAGGGTGCCAGCAGGATCTTCAGCGAGTCGACCGCCCTCAGCGCGGTATAGACGGTTCTGGCAGCCGCCGGCCTGTCTTCCTCGATCACCTTAAACCAGGGGGCACGATCCAGGTATCCGTTGACCTCGCGGGCCAACCGCATCGCCTCCTGGAGCGCAGCCCGCATGTGCACCGCTTCCAGATGCGCACCGACCGTCTCGAATCCGCCCTCAACCTGCTCAATCAGCTCCTGATCCTGAGCGGTCAGATCTCCCGGCTCCGGCACCCTGCCGTCCCAATGTTTGTAGGCGAACGAGGTCACCCGGTTGGCAAGGTTTCCCCACGTCGCAACAAGTTCATCGTTGTTTCGACTTAGAAAATCCGCCCACGAAAAGTCGCTGTCCCGCGTCTCAGGCATCGCGGCCGCCACGTAGTAACGGATGGCGTCCGCGTCATACCGCTCCAAAATGTCAGGAAGCCAAACTGCCCACTTGCGGCTCTTGCTAAATTGCGCCCCCTCGAAGGTCATAAATTCGTTTGCCGGCACATCGTAGGGCAGGTTGAGGTGCAGATTCTCGTCCTGCTCGTACAGGCGATCTACGCCCATTAGCTCAGCCTGCCAGATCAATGTGTGAAAGGGGATATTGTCTTTGCCGATGAAGTTGTAGATTTTCGCGGCCGGGTCGTACCACCAGGCCTTCCATGCCTCGGGCTCGCCGATGTTCTTGGCCCACTCGATGGAGGCGGTCAGGTACCCCATTACCGCCTCGAACCACACATACAGCCGTTTATCATCCCACTTCGGGAGTGGAACCGGGACGCCCCACTTGATGTCGCGAGTGACGGGGCGCCCAAGCAGACCGCCTTCTACGTAGTTGCGGGCAAATTTGTAAACATTGGGCCGCCAGTGATCCACATGCTGATCCAGGTAATTGAGCAGACGATCCGTGAATGCGGGCAAGTCAAGGAAGAAATGTTCCGTCTCACGCACCACTGGGATACTTCCATCAATTTTGCTTCGGGGATCGATTAGATCCAGCGCGTCCAACAGATTCCCACAATTGTCACATTGGTCGCCGCGCGCCTCGCCATAGCCACATATGGGACAGGTGCCTTCGACGTAGCGATCGGGGAGAAAACGTCCCTCGGATTCGGAATACAGTTGCTGCTGCTTCTCCAAATACAAGTATTCCCGCTCGCGCAGCCGCAAGAAGAAATCCTGCGCGATACGGTAATGATTTTCGGTGTCGGTGTGAGTGAAGAGGTCATAACTGATGCCGATGGCCTGTTGAGTCTCGAGGAACCGCTGGTGGAAATGCTCGAAGAGCTCCCTCGGGGATTGGTGCTTCATGTCCGCTTCGATCGTGATGGGAGTGCCGTGCGAATCCGAGCCCGATACCATCAGCACCTGGTTTCCCTTCAGGCGGTGGTAACGCGCAAAGATGTCGGCCGGGAGGTAAGCCCCCGCCAGATGTCCGACGTGTAAATCGCCGTTAGCATACGGCCACGCCACGGATACGTGGATGCGCACGGTTAAAATATCCCCTTTGAGTTCATCGGATTAACATCGCCATATTTTCGGTGCGGACAAAAAAACGCCAGCTCGAGGCTGGCGCTTGCGGGGAGTTCGGCATGTCTAGCGCGTGTAAGCACCCCTCGCCGATGGACCTCGCTCCATCAGCCAACTTGTGCCGGACATGACCATCAACGCAACTGCTCGCATCTCGATCATTGTAACCCGCGCAACCGACGGGTCAAGCCGAGGGAGCGACACCGGCCAGGCCAACGCGCACCAACTCTCCCACTCATGACGCCAGCCTCGCCAAGGTTTTGTGCGACTTCAGAACTTAAGCTACCAACTGGTCGATGGGCCGCTCGAGGGTCAGCAATTCCGGATCGTAATCGACCACTTCCCCACGGGCCCCATCCTCCGTCCGGATCCACTTCTCTCGCAGCAAGACCTTGCCCGTTTCCTCTACATAACTGATCACGAGTGCCTCCCGGTCGAAATCGAGCAGCGCAAATCCGCAGTATCCCACCTGCGTGCCGTCTACCGATCCCGCGGCTCGCCGATCGTAAAACACGAGGTTGCGTTCACGCTTTACCGGCATGTGGATGTCTTCGATGGGCATGCCGCCGTGCCCGATGCAGCGCCCCCGAATCTTGGGACCCTTCGGATGCGCCTGGTAGGCGCCATATCCGGCCAGCCGATGTTCGTGTCCCCAGAACCACAGCAGAAAGCGGGGATCGGTGCCCAAATCCCTGCCCAATTTACCGTGCTCGCTCTCGAAGGCGCTGAACCACTGGTGGTGCGACAGCAGGAGAATCGGCCGAGTGTCCGTCGAACTCAAGACGTTGCGCTGAAGCCACTGGATGTTTTGAGCCTGTAGCCGCACCCACCATGGAAGTAACTCCAAACCCGGGATGAGCTTCGAGCTGTAGCCGCTGTCGAGCGCCACGATGCGCCAGTACTCGTTTTCGACGCAGAAGAAACTGGCTTCCTGCCCGAAATGCTCACGGATCGAACGAAAGTAAGCATGGCCGCCGGAATACATCTCGTGGTTTCCATTAAGGGCATAAGTAGGGAGGGCAGTGATATCTCCCGCGGGCTCAAGCGACCCCCGTGGCCAGTCGTCATCGCCCAAGAAGTAGTCGTCGAACTCCTCCTGGTTACCAACGTAGTAAACGTCCCCGAGGTGCATCGTGATATCGGGTTTGAGGCGCAGGATCTCATCCCGTACCCGGTAGGCGCTGATCGTGCCGGTTCCCCAGTCAGAGGCCAGCGCCACGGAGGCAACGTTCGGCATGACGTACACTCCCGCCTGGGGGTCGCTCAGGTCATATTCTCGAAATCGGTCCCGGCCGCTGAGGACCGTTCGGAGGTATTCGCCCAACCAGCGCCAGAACCGGGATTCGAGGAAATCGCCCGCGTAGCGAACGTCGTGCGTGAGCTGCAACGAGCGGGCGCTGTCACGCGGTGTATTCAGGAGTTGAGTGCGACTTCGTTTTCCAGTAGTTTTCATGTGCGCGGGGTCCTTGGCCACGTTCCAACCCCGAGATCTTTTCGAGGGACGCGGTTACAACGGCAGGAGGTCGGACTGCTGGATATTTATGGACTGCGCCGGGCTCCAGCTGGATCGAACACTGTGGCCGGAAATCAGGCCGTTGCGAACTCGGTTGCCTGCGCAGGCTACTGCGCGGGGAGACATGCGTCGGATACCTCTCACTTGAATTCTCCCTTCAACGCTCGAGATTCTGAATTGCGGTCAGCAGAACTCCGTTACGGGAGGGATCACGGACGAGGACGCCGTCTTCATTTCTCTCGATTGAAAGGTTGGCTTGTTCCAACCGGTCCGTCAGGAGTTTCAGCTCGCTCTCATCGGGGAGGACGACCTGAAAGTAGCGCATACCGAGGGCGCCGTCCGCCGCGGGGGGCGCGCTCTGGCCGAGCCAGGTGTTCAGGCCGATATGGTGATGATACCCGCCGGCCGACACAAAGCTTACGCCCACCGCCGCGGACTGGCCCTGAATCTCGAATCCAAGTAGGTCGTGATAGAAGCGGTTGGACTCCGCGACATCCGCCACGTGTAAGTGAACGTGGCCCACGCGGATTCCTTCCGGCGCAGGCTGTTCCAGGCTGTCCCCCGGCTGAAGTTCGCGCAGCAGCGCTTCCACGTCGAGCGGTTCACGGCCGGAATGTTGATTTCCTTGGGCGTCAACCGCGCCAAATCCATCATCGGACATGTCCCACCTGCCTCGTTCGGGGGTATCGATATAAAGCTCGATCCCGTTGCCCTCCGGATCATCCAGGTAGGTAGTCTCAGTTATCAGGTGATCCGTAGGGGAATTTGGGTAGCGCAGTGACAACAGTCGAGCGATGGCACGTGCCAGTTCGCGGCGGCTGGGGAACAGTACCGCAAAGTGGTACAAGCCGGTCGTCCCGCGCGTGCGCTGTGCATCGCGGTCCTCCGACATTCGCAGCAGATCGGCCCCTCCGGCTCCCAGGCCGGCCTTTCGCTCCTGGCGCCAATGGAGCGAAAATCCCAAAACGTGCTCGTAGAACTCGATCTGGCGTTTCAGATCCGCGACGCGCAGGTGCACATGTCCAATGCGCGTGGCAGGATGAATCACGAACCCAGCGTCGATCATTGGAGCAATCGGTGATCCCGGTGGATCGGTTGACTACCGCGACTAGGTCGAAGTAGCAAACCGATCGGCGCGGGCGGCGAAGACGAAATCAGCCTCGGAAAGGCCGTCGATGCTGTGGGTCCAGATCGTGATACTGGCCTTTCCCCAGCCCAGGCAGAGGTCAGGATGGTGGTCAACCGACTCTGCCAACTCTCCAACCTTGTTTACGAAATCGAGGGCAGTCTGGAAGTCCTTGAACTTGAATTGCTTCTCCAGATGCCGATCGTCGATCACTTCCCATTCGTCACCGAGCTTTTCATGGAAACGCTGCAGCTCCGCTCCCTCGAGGCGTGAGGTGCCTCCCCCACGTGGCGGGTTAAGTTCGCGATCGGCTAAATCAGTCATTGTGAATCCCTCAAGGCGAGCCTGGAATTGACATTCTAACGGTCCTGCATGATCTGTGGGGTATTCTTGTGTGGATCAATGATCAAGCCAAATGTAACATTTTGGGTCTCATTCTCGAAGTTGAATACGCAAGATGACTATGTGCCCTCTTCGCTCAGACGCCTCCGCCTGCCGGCATCTTTTCAGCTACGGATTCGATAATCTCAGCCGCCATATCATACCGGTTAAAGGGCGGCAACAAATAGGCGCCGGCGACGCTATCTTTTAGTTGGTCAATTATTTCGATTGCCATGGATACTCCAGCCTGCGGCGCCCGATCGCCGGCGGCGGACACCCGTTTCTGGATTGCTTCTGGAATCGAAATGCCGGGCACCTCGTTATGCAAGAATCGGGCGTGTTTGATTCCATACAGGGGAAGTATTCCGACAAGCACGGGTATGCCAAGCGGCCCGTAACGCTCTTCAAAGGCAGAAATCGTTTGCTCGATTCGCTGAGGCTCAAACACGGGTTGAGTCAGTACGAAATCCGCGCCGGCTTCGATCTTTCGTCGCAGCACCCGAATTTCCTGCTCCACATTCGCCGTGTCGAGATTTAGCGCACACCCGACATAAAACGAGGTGGCTTCCCCGATCTCGTCGCCGTGATGGTCGACGCCAGCATTAAACCCATGTTTGATCAGCTTGATCAGCCCCGAGGGCACCACATCGTAGTTGTCGGTCGCCTCGGGGTAGTCGCCGATGGAGGTAGGGTCACCCATCACGACAAAAATATTGCGTACACCGGTAGCGTGCGCGGCCAGGAGATCCCCTTGCACCCGAAGCAAGTTGCGCCCGCGGGTTGGGAAATGCAGGACGGTCTCCAGGCCGACCTCATCTTGGACGAGATGGCACACTGCCCAAGGGCTCATGCGCATGCGGGCCATGGGGCTGTCCGCCACATTGATAACGTCCGCCCCGGCAGCGGCGAGCAAACGAGCTCCGGCTAAGAGTTTTTCTACTGAAAGCCCCCTGGGCGGATTGACCTCCACGGATAGAACGAACTGGCCGCTCGCAAACTTAGAACTCAAATGGGTGGCCCCCGTTTGACCGCTCGAGAGTTTCTCCAGGTCTTCGTCGGTTTCAATCGAAATGATATGGACCTGACTTACTTCAACTCCTTCAATAGCCGTTCGCATGTGAGCGATGTGCTCGGGGGTTGTACCGCAGCACCCGCCGATGATACAGGCACCGGCCTGAGTGTAGGCCCGCGCGTACTCCGCGAAGTAGTCGGCAGTGGCCGCGTACATGATGCGCCCTCCTACTTGTTGCGGCCAACCCGCGTTGGGCATGACCGAGAATTTGCCTTCCGGTACTGCGCGCCGCATGACCTGCAATACTCGGAGCAGCTGGGCAGGTCCCCCGGAGCAGTTGGCTCCAACCACATCCGCGCCGGACTCCCAGAGCAGCCTGGCGGCTTGGGCGGGTGTGTCGCCGAGCAACGTACGGTCGTCGCGCGTGTAGGTGACCGAAGCGATTACGGGCAGGTCGCCCACTACCTTGGCGGCCTGGATCCCTTCGCGCAGCTCATAGAGATCGCTTTGTGTTTCCAGCGAGATCAAGTCCGCGCCGGCCTGCTCCAGTGCTGTGATCTGCTCTTTGAATGCTTCATACGCTTCCTCCCGCTTAACTCGACCGAAGGGAGCCATGCGTACACCGAGTGGACCCACGCTTCCGGCAACGAGTGCATCTGCCCCGGTCTCTTCGATAGCCTGCTTGGCCAACGCCACCCCCGCAGCGTTAATTTTTTCTACCTGGTGCTCCAGCCCATGCGAAGAGAGCTTATGGCGGTTGGCGCCGAAAGTATTGGCCTCAATAATTCGTGCCCCTGCCTGCAAGTATTCCTGATGAATATCCAGAATCAATTCGGGCCGCGATAGGTTCAATTCGTCAAAACAAGCCTCAAAGGGAATGCCCCGCGCATGCAGCTGAGTACCCATCGCGCCATCTGCCAGGATGGGCTCCCCACTCGCCAACCAATCCAGGAACTTAACGCGGTTGCTCATAAGCCTCAGTCCGATGCCAAGGAGGGCTCGGCGACGGCCTCCAATTCTGCTCGCATCTGTCGGGCGGCCTCGGCCATGTTCCCCAAAGCGGGCAGTACTTCATCCCAGTTGCGGGTCTTGAGACCGCAATCCGGGTTGACCCAGATCTGCTCCGGCCGTAAATTCTCCGAGAAAGCCTTCAGTCTGGCCTTCACCTCTTCCACGCTCGGGATGTTAGGACTGTGGATATCGTATACGCCGGGGCCGACCTCGCGGCTGTATCCGAACTCGGCGAGTTCATGCAGTGTCTCATCGCCGCTGCGCGCATTCTCAATGGAGATCACGTCCGCATTCATTCCATCAATGGCGTCATAAATGTCGCCGAATTCGGAATAGCACATGTGGGTGTGGACTTGCGTCTCGTCTCTTGCGCCTCCGGTGGTGAGTCGAAATGCATCCACAGCCCATTCCAAGTACTCTTCCCAGCGAGCCCGCTTCAACGGAAGGCCTTCGCGAAGCGCGGGCTCGTCCACCTGGATCACGCGGGCGCCGGCCGCCTCGAGATCCGCGATTTCCTCGCGTAGGGCCAGAGCCAGCTGGAACGCCACTTCCTTCCGAGGCACATCGGTGCGTGAGTAAGACCAGTTTAAGATCGTCACGGGCCCGGTGAGCATCCCCTTGACCGGCTTCTCTGTGAACGATTGTGCGACACGAAATTCCCGCACCGTCATGGGTGCCGTGCGCCGAATGTCTCCCCAGATGATCGGTGGCCGGACATATCGGTTGCCGTAGCTTTGTACCCAGCCGGATTCTGTAAGGGCGAAGCCATCCAATTTTTCGGCAAAGAATTCCACCATATCGGACCGCTCGAACTCGCCGTGCACTAAAACGTCCAGGCCCATGCCTTCTTGAATGCCGATAGTGTAGCCAATCCACGCGTCCACGCCGGCCTCGTACTGTTCCTGGCTGATCTCGCCGCGCTTGTAACGGCCGCGCAGTCGGCGAACTTCTGCGGTTTGCGGGTAGGATCCAATGGTCGTGATGGGGAAGCGCGGAAGCTCTATCTGGCTCGGCCTTCTTTCGGAATAGGGAGAATGGCGCTGATAAGAGCCAGTTTCCAGCGTCCGTATCCGCTCTCGAATCTCCGGTTCGGCCTGGGCAAACGACCGATACTCCGACCAGGCGCGTTCGCTGGCCTCGATTTCACTCACAGCGGATTCCCCGTTGGCCATCCGTCCAATCAGCACAATTTCGGCCAGTTTCTCCTCGGCAAAGGCCAGTACGCCCTTGAGCGGCTCCGGCAGGTGTTTCTCTATCGAAGCGCGATAGGGCACGAACTGCAGCGAGCTCGATGCACTCAATCTGATACCGCCATGCCGCTGAATGCGGTTCAGGGTGTCAAGCACTTCGGCAGGCCCGATGGCCCAGATGCTCCGACCGTCCACCAATCCGGCACAGAGCGTCTTATCCTTCGGCCAGCCGTGTTGCTCGACGAGGCTCAAGTTGTCGCCGCGGGTGAAATCGAGCGTGAGCGCCGCGACCGGTAGGTCCACTGCCCAGGCATAGGTGTCGCCTAAATCATCGAAATAGGTCACGAGATTGATGGGAAGATGGACTCTGGCAAACTCCTGGTATGCCTCTCGATAGTGGTTCTCAAATTCTCCCGCATCGTCGAGCACCAGCCTGGGTTCGTGCAGCTGCACTTCAGCCACCCCAAGCTCCTTGAGCGTGCTGAGAAGTTCTACATAGAGCGGAATGAGTTCTTCGAGTACCTCACCAAACGGCCGCTCCAGGCGGGCCAGGCTCAATAAAGTTACTGGTCCTAACACGACAGGTACCGTACGCTCGCCAAGGAGCTCCTGTGCCAGTGCGATTTGCTCTACGAAGTCCTTAAAATTTGCGCTGGGTTGCATGTCGGCTTCGATCTCGGGAACGAGATAGTGGTAATTCGTGTCGTACCATTTTGTTAGCTCAAGAGCCGGCAGGCCCGCCGCGCCCTTGGCCATCGCAAAATAGAGTTCCAAGCCGTCGAATGATTTAAATCGGGTGGGAATGAGTCCCAGACGCAAGGTCCAGTCCAGGACGTGGTCATACAGCGTAGCATCTCCGGCGCCGACTCGATCGATGTCCGCTTGAGCCTCCGCCGACTGGCGCTGCACCGTGCGGAACGTCTCCAGCAACTTGTCCGCTCCAACCTTGCCTCGCCAATGGGCCTCAAGCGCCCTCTTGAGCTCACGATCGGTACCGATACGTGGGTAGCCAAGCGTCTGGGTCAGGATTCTTCCCATACCTGCCTTCCAATCCTCGCTGCGAATAAATATCGGGGGTTCATTCCCCCACCTATCAAGGAAAAAGGCCCCTTCTGGACGAAGGGGCCGCGAAACTTCACGATCATCCCTCATCTTCCAGAAATTTGGCGGATCTGTTCCGCCGCTTCTGCCGGAATTGGCACCTCCTCGCGGGAGGTTGCCGAGGCTTCGCAGGGCCGGTCCCTCAGCCTCTCTGGATGAGTTCACGCAGTCTACCACAAAGCCCTACGTACAGCGGTTCTCAGGTAAAAGACCCCCTTTAGATAGGGTGCGTTGACTGAGAAACCCTCCTGTGCTATCCTGCGCCCGTTCTAATGAAGGGACCCCCAGATGGGGTCCGTTCCGTGGAGGAGTCAAGAATGGCAGCCGAACGAATGTCTGGAACGGTGAAGTGGTTCAGCCGGGTCAAGGGCTATGGCTTCATCGCGCCTGACGGTGAAGAGAGCGAAGTCTTTGTGCATTTCACCGGCATTGAAGGCGAGGGTTACCGAAACTTGGAGAAGGGCGAGAAGGTGTCCTTTGTGATCGAAGACACTGAAAAGGGCCCCCAGGCAGTGCAAGTTCGGGCGGAAGGTTTTGACGTGACATCCTGGACCGCCGAGCCAACGGACGATCCGGCCGAGGGTGTGGTGGGAGAAACATCTTGGAGGGCGGAGGAAGTTTCCGGGGTCGAGGAGCAAAGCTCCGATGTGCCTGCGGACGAGGCGGAAGAAACTTCCGGGTCTGAAGAGGAAACCTCCGATGAGCTTGTGGAGGATATGGACGAAGCTGCCGGGTCTGAAGAGGAAACCTCCGATGAGCTTGTGGAGGATATGGACGAAGCTGCCGGGTCTGAAGAGGAAACCTCCGATGAGCTTGTGGAGGATATGGGAGAAGCTTCCGGGTCCGAAGACGAGACCTCCGATGAGCTTGTGGAGGATATGGGAGAAGCTTCCGGGTCCGAAGAGGAAACCTCCGATGAGCTTGTGGAGGATATGGACGAAGCTTCCGGGTCCGAAGACGAGACCTCCGATGAATCTGCGGAGGCGGAGAACGATTCTTCCGAGTCCGACGAGGCGTCCGGAGACAACCCCCCAGATTTAGTGGCCTAAGAATTAGAAGCCCGCGACAGTTTTAGCCAGAAGCCCGGCCATAGGCCGGGCTCTTTTATTCTCTGCCCTCACACCGATCACCTTATCCATTGGAGCCCCGCCCCACGGGCCGGCCCGCAAAGTCGACCTTAGTCTGCTCTGCTAAAATACGCGTGTGGGAACTCTTTACCTGGTATCTACGCCCATCGGCAACCTGGAAGACGTCACGCTTCGGGCACTGCGGGTGCTGCGCGAAGTGGACATCATAGCGGCAGAAGACACGCGGCACACTCGAAAACTTCTCGACCGTTATGAGATCAAGACGCCCCTGCTCAGTTACCACGATCACAATGAAGCAGTTCGTTTGCAACTAATGCTCGATCACCTCTCAAGCGGATCGGTGGCACTTGTCTCGGATGCGGGAACCCCGCTGGTGTCGGATCCCGGCTTCAAGTTGGTGCGCGCAGCCGCGGCCGCGGGTCACGAAGTAAGTCCTATTCCGGGACCCTCCGCGCCCATGGCGGCCATAGTCGCCTCCGGGCTTCCCACCGATTCTTTTGTATTCCTGGGTTGGCTGCCGCGTAAGGCGGGTCGAAGGCAGAAAGCGATCCAGGAACTGGCTTCAGAACGTCGCACGATGCTGGCGCTGGAGGCCCCCCACCGGCTGCGCGATACGCTTCAGGACCTGGAGGCAGTGTTCGGTCCAGATCGGCAAATCGCGGTCTGCCGAGAGTTGACCAAGAAGTTCGAGGAGATTGTCCGAGGCACGTTGTCGGAAGTGCGCCTGCAGTTTGAACGAGAGCAGCCGCGCGGTGAGATCACCCTGGTGATCGGAGGCGCGGATTGGATGTCGGAATGGGACGAAGAGAGCGTCCGAGAGGTCGTCTCGCGTCGAATCTCCGAGGGAATGCGGCGATCCGAAGCTGCACGCCAGGTGGCAGCCGAAACCGGCTGGCCGCGGCGCGCGGTTTATCGGCTCGCAGAGGAGGAAGAGTGATTCTGGATGAACCAGAGCGCTTCAAGGAGCTCGATCCCTTGGACATGCTGGGGTACATCAACGATCTACCGGACCAACTTAAGGCGGCCTGGGAGCTTGGGCAGCAATATCCGCTTCCGGATGTAGATCAGGTGACCCAGGTAGTCATCGCCGGCATGGGAGGCTCCGCCATTGGAGGCGACCTGTTGGCCTCGTACGCCATGCCTTCGGCAAAGGTTCCCATCCTAGTCTGGCGAAATTACGATCTCCCTGGCTTTGTATCCAACGGTCGGACGCTGCTGATCGCTTCGTCGCATTCCGGAAATACGGAAGAAACGCTTTCCGCTTTCGATCGGGCGGTAGAGCAAGGAGCCGTGGTGATGGCCGTGACTACAGGCGGCACCCTGGCAAAAAGCGCGGCCAGAGTAAACGCCCCTGTCTGGAGCTTCGAACACGATGGCCAACCCCGTTCGGCCGTAGGATTCTCGTTCGGATTGCTGCTCGCAGCCCTGACCAGACTGGGTTTCATTGATTTTCACGCCAAAGATCTCAATGAAACTGCGGCCGCCATGTATGCTCAAATGAGCGAGATTGGGGCTGAGGTGCCGGTCAGCAGCAACCTCGCCAAACGTATGGCGGGGCAATTCATGGGCCGTTGGCCCACCCTCATCGGTTCCGAATTCCTGGCCCCGGTAGCACGCAGATGGCGCACTCAGCTGGCCGAGATTCCCAAGGCCGTTGCGCAGTTTGAGGAATTACCAGAGGCAGATCACAACATGATCGAGGGCGTGCAGCATCCGGAATCCCTCTTCGGCCCCACGATGGTGGTGTTCCTGCGCTCGACGCTGAATCATCCGCGCAACCTGAAGCGGATAGAAGCCACGCGCAGCATCCTTATGGTAGAAGGCTTCAACACGGACATCCTGGAAGCCCAGGGTCAGTCGCGCCTGGCGCACCAATGGACGAGCCTGCATCTGGGCGACTACGTCGCCTACTACCTTGCGATGGCGTATGGAACCGATCCCACACCTGTGCCGATCATGCAGGATCTCAAACGGCGACTATCGGAAGATCGAGAGTCTGATGGTTGAGGATGTTTAGCGGCAAGAGAGCGGCCCTGCTGGGCGCGCTAGGACTTTTGGTCGGCCTCGTTTTGTCTGGTGTATTCGCAGTGCCGAAGGTCACATCCTTTGGCCCGGACAGTGGATCGCCTCACGTTCCGGCCCGCGCGCCCATCCGCATCGCATTTGATCGCCCGATGGATCGCATTTCAGTCGAAGCGCGGCTTTCCGTGGAACCTGCCATCTCAGGCGTTGTTACCTGGGAGGGAAACACCCTGCTTTATCGACCGGCGCAGAGCTGGCCGACCGGCCAGGATATTCTTGTTGGTCTTGAAGCAGGGGCGCGGTCCACACGATTTCTGCCGGTGTTGCGTTCCTTATCCTGGTCCTTTCGGGTTGGGGATCCCAGACTGGCATATCTCTGGCCGTCGGAAGGAGCCTCCGATCTGTACTTGTTAGATCTGACAGATCGAAAACGTAGCCGGCTTACCAAAACTGAGGCGGGAGTGATGGATTATTCGCTTGGGCCCGATGGGGCTTCCATCGTTTACACCGCGCTGAATGAAGGCGGCAGCTCCGAAATCCGATTCATGGATCTCGCCACCGGATCGGACGAACTATTACACGCGTGCGATGCGGCCAGTCGTTGCCAGGCCCCGGTGCTCTCGCCGGATGGGAATCTTCTCGCATTCGAGCAGTTCGATTGGGAGACGAGCGCTGCCGGCATTCGGATCCCGGGGACACGACAGGTTTGGCTGATGTCGCTCGATCCCGCGGGACAACCAACGCGTGTACAGCCCGAGGAGCAGGCCACCAATTCCCCGGATTGGTCTCCCGATGGGATCCTCACTTACTACAATCACTCGCTCGGTGTGGTGACCCTTCTCGAACCAGCAAGTTTTGAGGCGCCGAATACGGTGCCAAACGGGTTGGGATTGCTGGGATCTTGGTCGCCGGACGGCAAATATCTCATCTTGCCTGAGATTGTCTTTCCAAATGTGACCGAGCTGAAAGGCGGAGGTGCAGCCGATTTTTATAGTCATCTCTATCGGGTCGAAGCGGCCACCTTGATTATCAGAGACTTGAGCCTGGGCTCAGTAGAAGATGCTTCCCCGGTGTATTCCCCGGATGGGGAATGGATCGCGTTTGGGCGGAAATTCTTGGATGATCGGTGGACCCCGGGACGTCAAGTGTGGGTGATGAGGGCCGATGGATCCCAGCCGCGCCCCATCACCGATGACCCGGACTTCAGCCACGCTTCACTAACCTGGAATCCAGATTCAACCCGGATAGCATACATGAGGCTGAATCTAGCCGACCCCAACGAGATGCCAGAGATCTGGATGACGGACCGGACCAACAAAGTGCGCGAATTTCTGGTGGAGGGAGGGTACCTACCCCGATGGATCCCGTAAGACGGGACCTTGGGGGGGCTCGGCTCTCGCTCCCTCTACGGTATAATCCTCCCGCCGCTTGGATCGGGCCACGACCGAGACGGTAGGACAAATTAGAGGTGTGTTTCTGTCCCGCCCCAGGCCCGGGCGGGCTTTTGTTTCTGCCGAGCGTCTCACTCGAAGGAGGAGATAGCCATGTCAACCGCAGCACCCCCCAAGGAACGAAAGAAAGTCACAACGGTCACATTCCGCCTGAAGGCCGCGCGTGGAGAAACGCTCACCATGCTTACCGCCTATGACTATGCGGTCGCGGCCGCCGTGGATCGGGCGGGGATTGACTCCATCCTGGTAGGGGATTCGCTGGGTATGGTTGTGCTTGGGTATGAAAATACGTTGCCAGTAACCATGGATGAGATGCTCCATCACTCCCGGGCGGTGGCACGCGGGTCCGAATATGCGCTCCTTATCGGCGACATGCCGTTTATGTCCTACCAGGCCTCGGTGGAAGAAGCGGTGCGCAACGCGGGGCGTTTCCTGAAGGAAGGTGGCATGGACGCGGTCAAGTTGGAAGGGGGGCGCGAACGCGCGGACACCGTACGCGCCATTGTGACTTCTGGGATTCCGGTGCAGGGTCACCTCGGCCTGACTCCACAATCGGTACACCAGCTAGGAGGATTCGGTCCTCAGGCGAAAAATTCCGAGGCCGCCATTCGGCTCCTGGAAGACGCACAAATCCTGGAACAAGCCGGATGTTTTTCGATCGTACTGGAAAACATCCCCGCACGGCTTGGAGAGTGGGTGACGAGCCGCCTGGAGATCCCGACCATCGGGATCGGCGCGGGACCGGGCTGCGATGGGCAAGTTCTAGTTACCTACGACATTCTGGGTCTATTCGATCGATTTACACCTCGCTTTGCGAAGAAGTACGCCGACTTCCACGGTGAGATGGCGCGGGCGATCTCAACCTACAAACAGGAGGTCGAATCCGGCGAGTTCCCCGCGGAAGAACACGTGCTCGAAATGGAGCAAGAGGAGCGGGTTCGGGTCGAAGAGTGGCTGAATGAGAAAGGCCACTAGCGACGGTCAACCAGCGTGAGCCATAAGCCGCCGATCCTGATCGTAGGAACGGGAGCCATGGCCGGCCTCTTTGGAGGCCGGCTAGCTTCGTATGCAGATGTGACGTTTTTTGGATCCTGGGCAGACGGGCTGGAAGCATTGGATCAGCGTGGAATTCAGCTTCAAGAAAACGGGGCGGCGACGAAGTTCCGGGTGCGGGCGACCCACGACCCATCTGATTGCGAAGGCGCGATGAACGCGCTGGTGTTGGTCAAATCCTGGCAAACTGAAGCGGCCGCGGACGTGCTTCAAAGATGCCTGGCGCCGGAGGGAGTGGCGCTCACGTTGCAGAACGGTCTGGGGAATATCGAAGTGCTGGAGGCGGCCATCGGCACCGAACGCGCCGCGCTCGGGGTCACCATGTCCGGCGCCACGCTACTAGGTCCAGGATCGGTGAGGGTGGGCGGCGCGGGACCAACCTACGTGGCTCCTCATCCAAGACTGGAGACTCTGGTGGATCTGCTTAAGAGGGCTGGCTTCGAGGTTCGGAAAGACCCCAATCTGGTAAGCCTGGTGTGGGGCAAGCTGGCGGTTAACGCAGGAATCAACGCGCTTACCGGGCTGTTGGAAGTTCGGAACGGCGAACTGCTGGAGCGCCCGCATGCCCGGTTACTCATGAACGCGGCCGCTTCGGAAACCGCCCAGGTGGCTGAGGCGCAAAACATCCAGCTTCCATACAAAGATCCGTCCCAACAGGTGGAGCGCGTCGCCACGCAGACCGCCGAGAACGAGTCTTCCATGCTGCAGGATGTTCGCAGGAGCGTTCCGACCGAAGTGGACGCCATCAATGGAGCCGTGGTGAGAGAAGGAGACCGCCACGGGGTGCCGACCCCGGTCAACTGGACGCTCTGGAACCTGATGCGTGCGAAAGTAGATCGGCACGCTGAGCCCATGCTCGAGCAAGGATGAAGGTGGTCGAGGGTTTGGCCGAGCTGCGCGAAGCACGGGAATCCCTAACCAAACCCGTGGGTCTGGTACCCACGATGGGTACCCTACATGAGGGGCATCTCTCCTTGGTGCGGCGTGCCAAGAGCGAGTGTGCCAGCGTCGGGGTGAGCATTTTTGTTAACCCCGCGCAGTTCGGGCCGACGGAGGATCTCGACGCCTATCCTATGGACCTGGAGCGCGACCTGGATCTTCTCGCAGGAGAAGGCGTCGACCTGGTCTGGACGCCAACCGCGGCCGAGATGTACGACTCTGGGTATCAGACCTGGGTGGAGGTGGAAGAGCTGGCTCAATATCTGGAAGGGGAGATCCGGGAGGGGCATTTCAGGGGCGTGGCTACCGTTGTGACCAAGCTGTTCAACAGCTTCCAGCCCGATCGGGCCTATTTTGGGCAGAAGGACGCTCAGCAATCGATCGTAATTCGGCGCATGGTGGAGGATCTAAACTTCCCCATTGAGGTGATCGTGTGTCCGACGGTGCGTGAAGCGGATGGTTTGGCGATGTCGAGCCGAAATTCCTACCTCTCTCCGGAGGAGCGGAGGGCAGCGCCTGTGCTTTACCGAGCACTGCTCGCGGCAAGTCAGTTGTTCAGCACCGGAGAACGAGAGGCCGACAGGTTGAGGGCCGAGATGGAGACTGTGCTGGCCACCGAACCGCGCGCGCGCCCCGAATACGCCTCGGTGGCGGACCCTGCTACCCTCGAAGAGCAGCACGGGCCGATCGAACAAGCCTTACTTTCCATGGCGGTGTTCGTCGGCAAGACGAGGCTTATCGACAATCTAATGGTGGGAGACAAGTGAGGGTCTTATGCTCTTGATGATCGACATCGGGAATACGAACATCACTTTGGGTTTGTACGAAGGCGATCAGCGAAAGAGCGCCTGGCGCCTTGCGACCGTGCACAATCGCATGCCGGACGAATACGGACTGCAAGTGCTCGGGCTCCTGGACCATGTCGGCTGCACCGCCGATCAGATCGATGGCTGCGCGCTGGCCTCGGTGGTACCTTCACTTACCGGGACATTTATTCAAGCCACCGTAGCCTACCTGGGCACCGAACCGCTGGTGATCGATGCAGGAGTGAAAACCGGCCTCAGCATCCGTTATGAAGATCCCAAGAATGCTCTCGGTGCAGATAGAGTGGCAGACGCGGTGGCCGTGAGGCACTACTACGGTACACCGGCATGCGTAGTCGACTTTGGAACGGCCACGACCTTCGATGCCATTTCAGCGGAGGGAGAGTACCTAGGCGGCGCGATCGCGCCGGGCATCGATCTGGCCGCCGAGTCGCTATTTATGCGGGCGGCGAAACTGCCACGCGTAGAACTCGCGCGGCCGGAAGCCGCCATCGGCCGAAACACCGTCGCCGCCATCCAATCGGGCCTGGTGTTCGGTTATGTGGGGCTGGTCGAAGGCATGGTGGCGCGCTTCAAACGCGAACTGGGGAAGGAGACTAAGGTCATCGGAACCGGGGGATTATTGGATCTCATCGCGGAAGAAACGGACGTCATCGAATTCCGCGCTCCCTGGCTGACGTTGGATGGCCTCAAGCTGATCTGGGACATGAACACCGACTGATGCGGGGCGTAGCGTTTGTTCACCTGGGGATCGTGTATGTGCTCTGGGGAAGTACGTTTCTGGCTATCCGGGTAGCAGTTCGCGAAGGGTCGGGATTCCCACCCTTCATTATGGCCGGCACGCGTATTCTGGCCGCAAGCGCCATCCTGTTCATCCTGGCATGGCTTGCCAAGCAGCGGCTGCGGCCGACACGACGAGAGCTCTTGGTCGTGGCCGGCGCGGGCCTCCTGCTCTGGACCGGCGGCAACGGCCTGGTTACGTGGTCAGAGCAACGAGTGCATGCCGGACCCGCGGCACTGATAATTGCCACCGTGCCAATCTGGGCGAGCCTGATGGATGCTTATCTCGATCGGCGCAGGCCATCGTACTTACTGGTTACTTCGCTTGGTGTGGCGCTGTTAGGCGTGGCGGTCCTGAGCGTGCCCTTCCTGACCAGCGGGGTCAGGGCGGATGCGCTGTCAATCCTGACGCTTCTATTCGCAGCCTTGAGTTGGGCGGCGGGCGTAGTGTTGCAAAGCCGCCGGCCCGTGAAGCTGGAGGTCTATGCCAACGCGGCCTATCAGACCCTGTTTGGAGCGTTAGGCATCTTAACCGTCTCGCTGCTCCTGAGTGAGCCGGCTCCGTCGCCGGTCCCGGAAGCCTGGATTGCCTGGGCCTATCTGATCGTGTTCGGCTCCTTGATCGGGTTCACGTCCTACCTACAAACCATTCGCTTGTTGCCGCTGACCGTGGCCACTACCAACACCTATGTCAACCCGGTGGTTGCCATCGTGCTGGGAGCCATCCTCCTGTCGGAACCGATGACGGTCTACACGTTGGTGGGGACGGTGCTTGTGCTGCTCGGGGTGGTGGGCGTTTTTCGGGATCGATTTCGCGCGCGACCGACGCTGGCGGCTGAGGCGGAGGCCGCAGATTAAGATCCGGAGGCCGCAGATTGCGGCGTGGTGGATTCTGGTAGTCGTGGCCACAGGCGTCATCTTCGATTGCCGCTACATGGCGACTCTTCGTGAAAGCCGCTATGGAGGTTGACCTGACGCCGGAGCTCCGCCTGACGGAATCCGATCGAGCCATGCTCGAAGGGCAGCGCGGTCCAGCGGATCAGATGGCGATGCGGATCGTCACCCGCATGGCGGCGGTGGTCGGCGCGGAGCGACTGATGGATATCACCGGCGCGCACATCGACAGCAGCCTCTACTTGGGCGAGGCGACGCTGGAGTTTGCCGAGATGCTGGCCGATCGCGGGGCACAGGTCAAGGTGCCGACTACCCTGAACGTCAGTGGCGTGGACGAGGCCGGCTGGCAGGAATGGGAGGTCCCGGCCAACTGGGCGGAGAAAGCTCGCAAGCAGATGATGGCCTATGAACGTATGGGGTGCACTCCCACCTGGACCTGTGCGCCGTATCAGCTTGAATCGAGACCGAAGTTTGGTCAGCAGGTGGCGTGGGGGGAATCCAATGCCATAATTTTCGCGAATTCAGTGCTTGGAGCGCGGACGGAGCGTTATCCGGACTTGCTGGACATCTGTGCCGCCATCACGGGTCGTGTCCCGGCGGTAGGGCTGCACCTCACCAAGAATCGCGCCGCTCAGGTGCTTCTTCAGCTGCAAGAAATACCGGTGGAACTGCAGGAGCATGACTCGTTTTATCCGGTGCTGGGATACGTGCTCGGGAAAATTGCCGGCGATCGCGTCGCTTGCATCTCCGGCTTTGCGGTTGAGCCGGATGAGGACCAGCTGAAGGCGTTTGGTGCCGCGGCGGCCTCCTCCGGTGCGGTAGCGCTCTTCCACATTCCCGGAGTGACGCCCGAGGCGCCGTCCGTGGAAGCGGCCTTTCAAGGGCGTGAGCCCGAAGAGCGGATCCCGATTTCCATGGATCACCTGCGCGCGGCCCGGAAGGAGCTGACTACCGCGCCAGGGACCGAGCTGGACATGGTGGTGCTCGGAAGTCCTCATTTCTCTCTGGCCGAATTTCAGTCTCTGACGCCGCTGCTGGAGGGCGTTTCCAAACATCCCAAGGTTCAGTTCTTGATCACAACCAGCCGTGCGATGGCTGCACTGGCGGAAAAAGCCGGCCTGCTGGATCCGATTCGAGAATTCGGCGGTCGAATCACTCTTGACACGTGTATCCTGACCACCCCCATGTTGTCGGATCACGTCCGCAGCTTGATGACGAATTCGGCCAAATATGCCTACTATTCGCCGGGGCTGTTGAACGTCAACGTGGCCTACGGGGGCCTGGCGGAATGTGTGCGTTCAGCGGTACACGGCAAGATCATGCAGGAGGATGGGATTTGGCAGAATTGATCCAGGCCAAGCCGATCGTTGCCGGTACCGCACGGGGGAAGGCATTGGTCAGCCAAGAGCCTCTTAGCCTGTGGGGTGGCTACGATCAAGCGACGGGTGAGATAATCGATCGCCGACACCCGCTCTCGGGCCAAATAGCCGCCGGACGCGTTCTGGTGCTTCCCTACAGCCGAGGCTCCAGCACAGCAACCGCGGTTTTACTGGAGGCCTTGAGGGCCGGCACTGCTCCGGCGGCCATCCTCACTACGGCGGCGGATGCCTTCTTTGCGCTAGCCGGTATCGTGGCGGAGGAGATGTATGGAAACGGAATCCCGATCCTCGCCATAGATTGGGTGGATTTTGAACGGATTGAGACCGGACAGTGGATCGACATCGATGCGGATGGGACCGTACGCCTTGATGAATGAAGGCGAAATCTCGCTGTTGAGCGGCCGCCGGATCCTGCTGGGTGTGACCGGATCGATCGCCGCTTTCAAGGCGGCCGATCTCGCCTCCAAATTGACCCAAGCCGGAGCCGAAGTGGACTGTATCCTCACCGCCAGCGCGGAACGTTTCGTCACCGGGCTGACCTTCCAATCGCTTACCGGAAGACGAGCCTATGTCGAGCAGGATCTCTGGGCCGATGAAGGCCATATTTTACATGTGGGCCTGGCCCAAACCGCGGCGCTGCTGGTGATTGCGCCTGCCACCGCCGACACCATCGCTAAGTTAGTCCACGGCAGGGCCAATACCTTGCTCACCCTCACCGCCCTCGCCGCCACCTGCCCGGTGATTGTGGCGCCGGCCATGGACGCGGGCATGTTTGAACATCCTGCGACACAGGCCAATCTGGAAGTTCTGCGGGGGCGGGGAGTGACAATCGTCGGCCCCGTTGAGGGTCGCATGGCCTCCGGTCTCATCGGGTGGGGGCGCATGTCGGAGCCGACTGAAATCGTGGGGACTATTCGTCTCGTCCTTGGGAGGGGAGGTCCGCTGACCGGGCGCAAGGTCGTAGTCACGGCCGGCGGCACCCAGGAACCGCTGGATCCTGTGCGTTTTCTCGCCAACCGATCCTCAGGTAAGCAGGGCTTCGCTTTGGCACAGGCCGCGCTCGATCGAGGGGCGGAGGTGACGCTGATCAGCGCTCCGAGTCATTTGGTAACTCCAACGGGCGCGGTACGTAGGGATGTGGCGACCGCCAAGGAGATGTCTGAGGTCGTGCTGCAGGCCGTGCAGGGGGCGGATGTACTCGTTATGGCTGCCGCAGTCGCCGATTTTCGTCCGCGAGCGGTGAGCGAACACAAGCTCAAGCGCGCCGGCGGCGTTCCCGAAATGCCTCTCGAACCCACAGAGGACATTTTAGGGGAGGTCGCGAAGCGACGTCCTCCAGTGGTAGTTGGCTTTGCGGCCGAGAGCGAGGACCTGATCAGGAACGCCACCGATAAACTTAAACACAAGCAGCTGGATCTAATTGTTGCCAACGACATTTCTGCCAAGGACGCCGGCTTCGCCGCGAACACGAATCGAGTCACGCTGCTCAAGGCTGGAGGTGACCGCGAGGAACTTCCGCTGATGGCGAAATCCAAGGTAGCAGAAGTGGTGATGGAGCGCATCGAGCAGCTCCTGCCGGATATGATTAATTGAACATGGCTCGAAAACTGGAGGTATACGCTGGTGGGGTCTGAGCCCGTATATGTCCCCCTTTCGGGGTTTCAAGAGTACCCAGAGGAGGTCATGGTCAGGCGCGCGGCCTGATGCCCATAATTCCGGCTTAGGTTGATCAAGTGCACTCTATGATCGTCACGGATGATTCCTCGCACCACTTCACCCGTATCGTCAGTCGATCCATCGTTAACGTACCAGATCTCGAAGGTATGACGCAGGACGTCAATCGAGTCGCGCAACAACCGATGAAACTGGATAAGCTTGTGTGCCTCATTATCGATCTGGACGACAATGCTTATCACCATGACTCCTCCTCTGCTCATGGTGAGGGAAACCGTCTGTTGAATTCCGCGGCCCCATCGAGCAGACGACGCCAAGCGGTTTTGGGCGGCTCCTGATCCAGCCGGAAATGTTTAATGTCATTCAGCGGAACTGGACCGGGCGCAGGTGCCCAATCCTCGGCTTGCAGGAACGGAATGCTTAAACAGGAATCGTCACACAGATAGGCCTCACCGATTTCAGAAACGGGTGTAACTTCATCGTACGAATTTAGCTCAAATGCCAGCATTTGATCGTAGGGAAATTCCCCAATCTCCTGCCTAACCAACTCAACCAATCCGTATGCTTTCTGCTCTCGAAAAACCACGGTCTGTTCGTCGGGAGGAAAATCTCGCTGGTAGGGAAGTGCGTGCAGGGTCGGAATGTTGTAGTAGCGCCTCACCAGCTGAGTAAAGGGATAGTAGAAGCGGATGTCAAAAGGCCCCGAAGGCACGTTAAGTACCGCCAGGACCGTCCCCTTTAGAATAGATGGAGCTTGAGTTCGAAGGGCATCCACGATACGCAACTGAGCCGACCATGCATTGGCATACATCCTTTGAACCCCAACCCCGCCCACTAAAGCAACCGCAATTAGCGCGGCAAAGATTGTGTTGGGGGCGGCTATTTGAAGGGATCTTGTGGGCGCCGCACAGGATATGAGTGTGACGAGCCCTATGACTACAAGTCCGTGGCCTATTGCGGCGCCATGCAGCAGGCGGCCGTCCAAAGTTCCAACCGCATTCATTAGTGTGAAATTGGATACGATTACTGGTGCTACGGCCGCAAAGGACAGGACAGCACCGATTCCGATCAATGCCACACCATGACTTCGATCGATCGGGGAATCGCCGCCAGTCCGGCTAAGCCACACGAGTGCGGCAAGCAGCAGAATAAGAGCTAGGATAAAGGGTACGAGCGATCCCATGGGCGACCAATCCAGAATGGACTTCGGCGCATAGGGCCATCCTTTCCATGAAGTACCACTAAACGCACTTTGCAGCTGCGTAAACGACCATTCGGGTTCCAGCTGTAAGGCTGCGTAGTAAGTCTCGCGAGCGCGCGTCACGACGATCGCCGTGCCGAGCCGGAACGCCAGGTATCCCGGAAGTATCGAGCAGATAGGTAAACGCGAGTGGTGTCAGCAGGGTAGAGCAGCGCCAACGCCGCTGCAATTGCGGCGAGACCGAGGTTCAAGAGCAATATTCGCCTGAGAATGATGAATACAAGCAAAGCGCCCGACCACTGAAGCAGGACATTCAGCAAGTAATAGGCCCAAAGCCGAAGCCCGAACAGCAGCCAGAGATAGGCTACTCCTGGACGGGCAGGATTCTCGTAGAGTTGTGCTTCCGGGAAATTGCCATCTTCCAGTTGAGAAAAGAATCACCAATCGTCGCCGAGCAAACCCAGCCAGGGTGTGAGGACACCTACCCCCAGCAAAGCTAGTTGAGTAGCAGCCAACTTTCACGGTCTCAGATCTTGGCTGCTCTGTCAGGTGAGAGATAGGGTCTTTCACTGAAGTCCAGCCTAACTGGAGATAAGCGCGCCAAGCACAGTATCTTTGTCGGCGCATCGCTAATAATGTTTACGGAAACTACAGATGGTGTTGAATAGTCCTGGGGCCGATACTGGAGCGCTGCGCTCGGATGGCACGATGTCGTCTTGGTCGAGCTGTGATGGTCTAACGCTCGATATGCACCTCCGTCTTGCACTTCATAGTTGAAGGGTTGAGGGATTTGTCTAAAGGTGAGGAGTTAAACGCGCTGCGTTCCGATCTGAGGAACTGTGTACTTTTGCTTGCAATCCCCCTCCTGCTTCTGCTTCCGTTTCTATGGAACAATGAAACGCTTTTGCTCTCCCGCTCCGAATTGGGAACGGATTATGTCGCCATGCATCTTCCCAATACGCTATTCCTTCAAAGAGCATGGATTGAGACTGGGAGGCTGCCTACCTGGCGACCAGAAACCATGAGCGGTATTCCGATCGTTGGGAATCCCTCATACCTCATAGCGTATCCGCCTTACTTGTTGACCCTTGTCCTACCAGCCACTTGGGCCCTGAATCTGCTTTTTGCCCTGCATATCGGGCTGGCCGGGGCAGGCATTTATGCCTTTACCAGGATTCGATTGGCCTTTTCCGGCCTCGGCGCATTCAGCAGTGCAATCGCGTACATGCTTGCGCCAAAATTGCTCGCCCATGTAAGCGGGGGGCAACTCGGTGTCGTCATTGTGCTCGCCTGGCTGCCCTGGGTCCTTTTGGCGCTCGATCGGGCTCTGGTGAACCTTTCCCCAATCTGGGGATGGCTTGCGGGACTTTTATTTGGCCTATCATTTGTGGCTCACCCTCCAATGGTATTCATCAGTTTCATCGTCCTGATCGCCTATGCGCTCTATTTGGTTATCCGTCACCGGCCAGCGGCCTTCTCGAGCCTTCGGCGATCCCTATTGGTCCGAAGGACGTTTGCGACCGGGCTGGCGGCTGCTATTGGGTTCCTACTCTCCGCAGGTGCGCATCTAGCACCCATGCTGGAGCTAATTCCATATCTCAATCGGTCGGATCTTTCGCTGGCCGATTCGGCCGCATATGCTCTGCCTCCGAGTCTTTTGGCGCTGTTCCTCGCCATCCCGAGCGTGCCTTTTCCGGAGTGGATCGTATACATTGGCATTGGGATCTTCATCTTTGCTTCGCATGCGATCTTCCGCGACCAGGTCTGGGGCAAGGCGTTCTGGCTCACCCTCGGCATTGTTTCGGTTCTATTTGCCTTGGGAACTTCGACGCCCCTGTTCGCATGGGCCTTTAGGGTCGTGCCAGGCTTCGAGTTCCTTCGAGTCCCCTCGCGGTCGTGGTTCTTCGTTAGCCTGATATTGGCGATATTCTGTGGTGCGGGCGTTCAGGGATTTGTGCAGGGAGGACGGGGCTTTCGAGCGGCAGCGGCACTTGGCCTGTTTCTCCTGATTGTCTCCGCGTTCGGCATCTCGCGGCCTCAGAATCCGTGGCAATGGGCCGCATTGGCCGCCGCAGCGGTCAGCGGCGCAATGATATTGATTCTGAGCCAATTGAGTTGGACGTTGAAGAGTCGAAATCGGGTTGGCCTGGCGATCGGGTTTGCGCTGATTCTCGAGCTTTCCGCGGTTGGCTGGTCCTTTTGGCAACCTGGAAAGGGCTCGCCAGGGCCGGAATGGCTGGATCAGTTGTCGGTCACTGGAACCGAGAGAGTGTACACGGAAGGCCGCCTCTCGCCATACGCGACCGAGAACGAGGGATTGTGGATCGTGGAGGGAATTGATCCAGTTCAATTAAAGCACTATGTATCCTATATGGAGGCTGCTACAAATTGTCGGCCGCAGGTTTACTCGATCTCTGTGCCTGGCTTCGTGGCCAGCGCGGAGGCGGCAGCTGCCTGCCCGGACCGCCAGATTGATAGCTATTTGCTGGGTCTGCTGGGTGTACGCCGTGCAGTTACCTCCGAGGATCAGAAAGGCCCGGGCTGGATCCTTGAAGGATCGATCGAGGGCGGCAAGGTGTACCGGAATAACGACGTCAGGCCACTGGCATTCGTAATCTACGAGACTCAACCGACGGTGAGTGATGAGTACCCATTTGACCGCCTGGTCGAGAGCTCTCCCAGTGACCCGCTGCTGGTGGTGGGAGGACACGAAATCACCGGAGGCAGCGATGGATCCTCGAGCGTTAATACCCGGTGGCTAACTTCCGATCTATTCGAGCTCGAGATAACTTCCTCAGCCCCCGGATTTGTCGTAGCGAGTGTTCCGTACATGCCTGGATGGAAGGCGTTCGATCAAGTGGGGAATGAACTGCCGGTTTACCGAGCTCAGATGGCTCTTATGGGCTCTTACGTTCCGGCGGGTAAAACGATTCTTCAGTTCGAATATTCACCTGACTCCTACTTGTTAGGAAAATGGGTGAGAGGGTTGGCATTTATCGTCAGTGCCATCGGATTTACATTTGTGAGCTTTCAAGTCTGGGACAGACGACGTGTGAAGGGGTGAGCGAAGTTATGGGCAGACCGGCAGGAGACCTAATTCTGGGTACTCAAGGCTTCTCCTTTGACGATTGGGTAGGACCCTTCTACCCTGAAGGCACACCCAAGAAACGGTACTTAGAGGAGTACTCAAGACACTTTCCTTCCGTCGAAATCGACGCCACCTTCTATGCGACTCCTAGGACCAGCGTGGTGGAGGGCTGGCGCGAGCGCACGCCCGCCGATTTTCGATTCGCGGCCAAATTTCCCAAACTAATCACACACGAGAAGCAATTGCAGGGGGCAGGTGGCGACGCGGAGGCGTTTGTAGGGACGATGCAGGCGCTCGGGGAAAAGTTGGGGGTCCTGACGCTTCAGTTTGCCTACGATTTCACCCCCGACCAGTTTAATCGCCTGGAGGCCTTTCTTGGAGCCCTGCCCGCCGGGCCGCGTTACGCGGTCGAGGTCCGCAATCGAAAATGGCTGAAACCAAACCTGGGAGAGATGCTCTCGCAACACAACGTGGCGCTGGTGCTGCAGGACCTGCACTATATGCCAAAGCTGGATTGGATCACGGCGGACTTCACCGTTGTGCGGTGGCTCGGCCGTCGCAAGGATATCAGCCAGTTTGGCCGTATCCAGATCGATAAATCTGAAACCCTCGGTGGCTGGGCCAAGCGGGTCTCGCGCTTCCTGGATGACGGGGTCGATGTGTATGGTTATTTCAACAACCATTTTGCAGGCCACAGCCCGGCCAGCGTGCGCCAGTTCGCGGAGATGCTTGGATACGAGCTCCACCCTGCCTGATTTACAATGAGGGCGGTCCACTCAAACTGGAAAAGGAGAAGTCATGCCCACTTACATCATGCTCAGCAATCTGACAGAGGCCGGAGCCAAGACAGTTTCGAAGAAGCCCAAGCGAATCCAAGAAGTCAATTCGGAGTTGGAGAAAGCCGGAGTAACGGTCGTCGCGCAGTACGTTACGCTGGGCCCCTACGATTTCGTGAACGTCGTCGAGGCGGACAGTAACTCCACCATCGCCGCAGCCTCACTCAGGCTCGCTGCTCGAGGATCGGTCAAGATCACCACGCTGGCGGCGGTCGACATGGATGAATTCATCGACTCGCTGGCCGAATAGCCGCAGGGCACAAATCCCATTTTGGCGCCCGGCGCGCAAGCGGAATAGACTTTAATGCGGAGCGTTCCGACTGCTCCGCATTTTCCTTAGAGGAATAGAAATGGAGCTACACACCGTCAAGATCGAAAAGCCCGATGAAATTAATTTGATCCTGGGGCAATCGCACTTCATTAAAACCGTCGAGGATCTCCAGGAGGCCCTGGTCACCGCGGTGCCCGGCATCGAGTTTGGGCTGGCCTTCTGTGAGGCCTCGGGGCCCGCACTGGTCCGCGCCGCAGGAACTTCCGAAGAGCTCACCGAACTGGCGGTGGCCAACGCGTTTGCGCTCTCAGCGGGTCACATATTTATCATCTTCTTGGGCAACGCCTTTCCCATCAACGTCCTCAACGCGATCAAGAACGTGCCCGAGGTCTGCCGAATCTATTGCGCTACGGCCAACCCGGTGGAGGTGATTGTGGTGGAGACAGAGCAGGGTCGCGGCGTGCTGGGAGTGGTGGACGGACAGCAGCCGAAGGGGATTGAAACCGAAGACGACGCCAAACAACGGCGCGCCTTTCTGCGGCAGATCGGCTACAAGGTAGGGTAAGTGGTATTCAGGCGTCCCGGCAAACGAGCCACGGAAATACGCGAAGTCACACACCAGGTCGATTCGATTCTGGGTTCCGGCGTGGCCTGGCAAGGGACGCTGACCGGGACAGGGGGGATCAGAATTGACGGCGCCTTCGATGGAGAGATCGCACTGCGCGGACTGGTGATCATTGGCGAGCAAGGGCGAGTCACCTGTAAACACATTCGTGCCGCCACCGTTATTGTCGCCGGCTCGGTGAAGGGCGACATCACGGCCGGAAAAGTCGAAATCGCGAAAACGGGCCGAGTATGGGGGGATGTTGTGACCGCCAGCTTTTCTACCGAAGAGGGGGCGTTCCTGCGCGGAAGAATCACTATGGAAGATGAGGTCGACTTGGGACTGGGCCCTTCAGCAAAGGCGGAAGGGGAAGGTGAGCAGGAAGAATAGGCCCGGGGAAGAAGGGGCCAGGCCACGCCCTGGCTCTTTCTATAACTAAGTAGGCCAGGGGCCCTATGACAAGGGGCTAGGGAGACTGTTCAAACTCCAGCAGCCATGAGCCCAGGTACGGGTCCTCTCCCTCTGCTTCGCATTCATGCGTGGCAAGATCCGTGACCGGCTGTAGAGAGTCGGCCAGCTGCAACGTGTAAGAAACTGCCTCGGTCATCGCAAAATCGCCGTACCCGAGACCCAATTCCGGCTTTAAGCCGGTGAAGAAGTGATCCTGGCCTGTGTTCCACACAACGGAGATCTCCCGGCCCGGGACCGGTTCCTGAGCCGCATCCATCACGACCACTTGAATTAGCGGCTGCGATAACAGTGGATCGCAGATCTTTTGGCGCGAGGCCAGCAGGAAGGCCGCCCCGGGAGTGGCGGTGGGCCTACGGGTCGGAGTCGGACGTGGGGTGTTGGAAGGAGTTGGGGAAACCGACGGGGTGGGGACAAGAGTGCGAGACGGCCCCCGGCTTAGAGCGCTTGCAAGTTGCGCGAGTGCGCTGGCCTCTGTGTCCGCAAAACCGGCCGCAAGCCGTTGCTGAGCGAGAGCGGCCAAATCGGTCGTAGGATCGAGGTCGGGAAAAAGGGCCAACCGGATCCGGGCACGTACCAGGTCTTCGTCGCCGGCATAAGCCGAGGCAATGAGGGCCAAATAGTCGGCCCGAAAATCGGCACGCAAGGATTCGGGTGCAGTATCGACATACTCAACCGGGCTTACCAGCCAGGCATAATACAGCCCCCCCGCCACCCCCAGCCCGAATCCCAGAATGAGGAAGAGTCGGCGGCTCATGGGGGCCCGATCCCTCCCGGCTGCGGCAGCGTACGCAGGGCGATGGCCAAAACATTGAGGCGTTCCAAATCGGGCCGTCCAAAAGATTGTTCGAGGGCATAGTTGATGGCCTGTGTCACGTATTCGTCAACCGGCAGGGGGCCGAGCGCCGCCAACCGGACCTGCGCCAACGTCAGGTCCTGATCCTCAGCGTATGATTCGGCCACCATCAGCGCGTAGTCGGTGCGGAAGTCAATGCGGAGCGAATCGGGGCTGGTGTCGATATATTCGACCGGGCGCACAAGCCAGCCGAACAAAATGGCGATCACTGCGCCAATTATGAAACCGAGGATCAGAGAAGGTAGTTTGTTTCGCATCCGCTCAAACGCGAACGACCCCGTCCCCTCCAAACTGCGGTGAAAAGGGGCCAGGGTCGCCTATGCTATAATCGCCCGATGCCGAAGGTGGGAGTCGAACCCACACTCCCGAAGGAACGCGATTTTGAGTCGCGCGCGTCTGCCAGTTCCGCCACTTCGGCCTCCGGGCAGTATATTCAATGGCCCTCCACCGGTCAATATTCTCCGCTGCTCGAGCGCCCAAGAGTGTATTAGTCTGCCCTCCCCAATGCGTACATGTATGGGCTTGGAATTTCGAAGAATGAGCCTGCTGGCGATTTATTATTAATGAGATGCGTTTGGGGATCATTGGGCTCCCGGGTGCCGGCAAAACCTCCATTTTCAACGCTCTCACAGGTTCTGACCTCCCCGTAGGCAACCACCTCTCCCACGTAAAAATTCATACCGGGGTCGCAAACGTTCCCGACCCACAGCTGGAGAGCTTAATCGCGCTTTATGAGCCACGCAAGACCACTTACGCTCAGATTACCTTCGGCGACGTGGCAGGAATGGGAGAGGATGGGAGCCTGTCTGGAGATCTGGTCAATCAGCTCGCGCAGTGGGACGGATTCGTTGCAGTTTTGCGTGCATTCGAAGATCCGCTTACCGCGGCACCTCCGACTCCGGAGCAGGACGTTCAGGTAATGGAGGCGGAGTTCTTGCTCAATGACATGCTGCGAATCGAGGCGCACCTTGAGCGCCTGGCGGACGATCGCCAGATAGGTGCGCGCGATCGTGCGGAGCTGGAACGTGAGCTCAACCTCTTCCAGCGCCTGACCAAGGCCCTCCAGGCGGAGCGACCCTTGCGGGGTCAAACTCTTGAAGATGCGGAGCGCGAGCTTTTGCAAGGTTATGGGTTGATAAGCTCCAAGCCGCTGCTGCTCGTGCAGAATCTTGAGGAGGGGAAGGATCCCCGGCCGCTGGCCAGCGACCTGCCATCCTTCGCCTTATACGGAAAATTGGAGGCGGAACTCGCTCAGCTTCCTGCCGATGAAGCGGTAGGATTCCGGAAGGAATTTGAAATTGCGGAGGCCGGAAATGAGGGCCTCATGAGCGCCTGCCTCAGTCTATTGGGGCAGATTCGGTTCTATACAGTGAGCGCGTCGGAGGTCAGGGCGTGGCTGCTCCCAAAGGGCGGAACGGTCTTGCAAGCCGCCGGCACGATCCACAGCGATATGGCCCGAGGTTTCATCCGTGCCGAAGTGATCCAATGGGATGATTTGATTCAACTTGGCGGGTTATCCGAAGCACGCGCAGCCGGAAAATTGCGAGTCGAAGGAAAAGAATACGCGCCGATCGACGGCGAAGTCATTCATATCCGCTTCAATGTGTAACCGATAACGAAAATTTAATAGACCGGAGTCGGTAGAGAGATCGAACGAGGAGCGAACTAATGCCGAGCGAAGATTACGCACAAGAACGTTGGAGCCTGGAAGAGCTGTTCCCAGAGCTCGATTCGAAGGAAATCGAAGACGCGATCAAGGACCTGGAGGCTCAGATCGCCGACTTTGAAGAGCTTCGTGACCGTCTGTCAGCCGACATGGCCCCCGCGGCTTTTGTTGAGGGCCTGGATAAGTACGACCAGATGGTGAGATCGATTTCTCGCATAGGGGCCTACGGTCAAATGAAATTTACCGAAAATACCCAGGACCAGGCCGCACAAGCCTTCCAGGCCCGCGCGAATCAACTTGGGGCGGAAATGGACAACCGCACTATGTTCTTCAAGTTGTGGTGGAAGGGCCTGGAGGACGAGGAAGCCGAGCGGTTGTTAGAGTCCACAGGTGACTATCGTTATTGGCTGGAGGCCCTGCGACTTCAAAAACCCCATACCCTGAGCGAGCCGGAAGAAAAGATAATCAACATCAAAGATGTGAACGGCCCGGCAGCATTGGTCACCCTCTACGACTCCATCACCAATCGTTATACCTTCCCGCTGGATGTAAACGGGGAGATCAAGGAGCTTACCAGAGGCGAGCTCATGGTCCACGTCAAGAGCCCGGAGGCGGAAGTGCGCGCGGCAGCCTACCAGTCGCTGTTCAAAGTTTATGAGAAGGACGTTCCCATCCTCGGCCAGATCTACCAATATCGCGCCCGGGATTGGTCCAGTGAAAACGTTCGTCTCCGAGAGTATTCTTCCCCCATCGCAGTCCGGAATCTAAGCAACGACCTGCCCGGCGACCTAATCGATTTAATGTTGGATATATGCAAAGCAAACGCGCCCTTGTACCAACGATACTTTCGGCTCAAGGCCAGGTGGGTTGGGATGGAAAAATTGCGGCGGTACGATGTCTACGCGCCGGTGGGGAAAACAGAAAAGAGCTATTCATTTGCGGAGGCGGCCGAGATTGTATTGGAGAGTTTGAACAAGTTCGATCCCAAGGTAGCGAAGCTGGCTCGCAAGCTGTTTGATGAACACCATATCGACAGCGAGGTGAGGGCCGGAAAGATGACGGGGGGCTACTGTTTGACGGTCGAACCGAACCTGACCCCATGGGTCATGCAAAATTTTCAGGGGCGCCCGGAAGATGTAGCAACCATGGCCCACGAACTGGGCCACGCCATCCATTCACTCCTGGCCGCCGATCATTCCGCTCTGACCCAGAGTTCCTCCTTGCCATTGGCCGAGACGGCCTCCATGTTTAGTGAGATGTTGCTGATCGATGAGTTGTTGGAGCGGGATCCGGACCCGGAGGTGCAGCGCGACCTGCTGTTCCGCCAGATGGATGGCACCTACGCAACGATACAACGCCAGGCATTCTTCGCCATGTTTGAGAAGACCGCCTTCGAGCTTATCGAGGGTGGGGCATCGGTCGACGACCTCACGGCTGCCTACTGGGAAAATCTCGAGGCCCAGTTCGGAGATTCGCTCGAGCTAAACGAAGAATTCAGGTACGAATGGAGCATGATCCCGCACTTCCTTCACTATCCCTTCTATGTATACGCTTACGCATTCGGGCAGTTGCTGGTGTTGTCTCTGTACAAACAATTTCGAGAAGAGGGAGATTCGTTTAAGCCTCGATATCTGGAGATTCTATCGGCGGGAGGATCGGAATCGCCCGTTCGGATCCTGAAGCGAGCGGGCATCGATGTGAGGTCGCCCGATTTCTGGAATGGAGGATTCCAGGTCGTGGAGATGGCCCTGAAGCAGCTGGAAGCGATGCCCGTCGAAGCGTGATGTCGAAAACTGCTCCCCGTGCAGACCGTGAGGAAGGACTCGACCTCACGAAAAGGAAAAACATCGAATCCCTCAGAGCACTTCCGGACTCCGCCATCGACCTTGCGGATTGGGAATGGCAGGAGGTCGAGGCGCATTATCTGGATCTTGAAGGCCGAACGCTCGATGCCGGGACGGTTGATGAGTGGCTGACGGCTTGGTCTCGCCTCAAAGAGCGGGTCCAGGAGGCGCTCGACCGGCTCTCCGTGGCAAAGACACTCGACACTGCGGATGAGAAGCGCGAGGACCGCTACAACGCCTACCTGGAGCAGATCTTCACGCCCTCAGAAGAACACGAACAAAAACTGAAGGAGATGCTCCTGGATTCTGGGTTAGAACCGGGTGGCTTCGAAATTCCCCTGCGCAACCTTCGGACTCAGGCCCAACTGTTCCGGGGGGCCAACCTACCTCTCTTAGAGAACGAAATGAAGTTAGGCTCAGAGTACAACAAGATCATCGGCGCCCAATCCGTCGAATGGGAGGGCAAGACGATCACGCTCCCGCTGCTCTATCGTGAGTTAGAGAAGGCGGACCGGAGTGGGAGGGAAAAGGCCTGGAGGCTCGCGATGGGCCGCTACCAGGCCGATCGGTCGGCGATAAACGAAGTATGGGTAAGCCTGCTGAGGCTACGTAAAGAGATCGCGGCCAATGCCGACCTGCCGGACTATCGTGCCTACCGTTGGCAACAGCTGCTGCGCCTGGAATATACGCCCGATGATTGCATGGAGTTCCACGGTGCGATCGAATCGGTCGTTGTTCCCGCGGCGGCGAGAATCCTCGAGAGAAGGCGCGCGGCCCTTCAACTCGAAGGACTACGCCCCTGGGATCTGGAGGCGGACAAATTTGGAAGAAAAGAACTCGAGCCGTTTTCCTCGGTCGAGGAACTGATCCTCAAAACATCGAACATTTTTCACGCGGTGGATCCAGTGATCGGAGATTACTTCGATACGATGGAATCCGAAGGGCTGCTCGACCTCGATAACCGAGCTGGAAAGGCTCCCGGTGGCTACGCTGAGTATTTCCTCGCTGCGCGGCGGCCATTCATCTTCATGAATGCGGTCGGCACTGCAGGGGACGTGGAAACCCTGCTTCACGAGGGCGGGCACGCCTTTCATGTGTTCGAATGCGCCAACCTTCCCTATGTCCAGCAGCTCACGATCCCCGCTGAATTCGCAGAAGTGGCCTCTATGTCCATGGAGCTGCTGGCCGCGCCTTACTTAAGTATGGACAACGGCGGTTTTTATTCGGAGGCGGACGCCGCGCGCACCCGCATCAAACATTTGGAGGATATCGTTTTGTTCTGGCCCTACATGGCGGTTGTGGATGCCTTCCAACATTGGGTCTATCGAAATGGGGAGGCGGCCGAAGACCCCGATGTCTGCGACGCGAAATGGGCGCAGCTCTGGGACCGTTTCATGACGGGCGTAGATTGGAGTGGTTTGGAACAGGAGAAGGAGACCGGCTGGCATCGCAAGCTGCATATCTTCCTCGATCCGTTTTATTATGTTGACTACGGCTTGGCTCGACTTGCCGCAATTCAAGTCTGGAGAAATGCAATGGATGACCAGGAGAAAGCTGTGAGTCAGTATCGGAGGGCCTTGGCCCTGGGCGGAACCGCCTCTCTGACTGAGCTATACCAGCGCGCGGGGGCAAAACTGGCCTTTGATGCGGAGACCTTGCGTGCATCAGTATCCCTCATCGAATCGACTCTCGAGGAGCTTGAGGCTCAAAACCATTCCTGATCCCGATCTTCGGGACGATCTCCATCGGTTGATGCGAATTCTTGGGAGCGGAGAGGGTGGGATTCGAACCCACGGTAGCCACGAAGGCTACAACGGTTTTCGAGACCGTCCCGATCAGCCAGACTCCGGCACCTCTCCACCTCGCATTATAACTTTGTGCCACGCACCCTCAAGAACGCGCCGGATCTTGGCCCCCGGGGCAGTCACACCGAGCGCTAAATTCGATAACTTGCTTGGCTATCTTAGGTATGTTACAAATACCACAAATAGCGCCGGTGCATTCTCAAAGGTGCACCTTTTCCATTTGAGCGAGACAACCACAGGAGGTCCGCCTCGATGACGGATGCGGAGGAGCAGCCCGCAGCAAAAGGGCTCACGCAGGTTTTGGAAGAGGTGGGAGTATCAACCCCACCATTAACGCGCAGGGAATTTCTTTATTACTTGTGGGGCTCATCGATGGCCGTGTTCCTGGCCGGAGCCGGTGGGGTCTCGATTTGGTTCGCCCTGCCGCGCTTTCGAGAAGGCGAGTTTGGGGGAACCTTCATCGTCCCCATTGAGGAAATTCCCGCGCCGGACTCGCCTCCGAAAGAGTTTGCTGAAGGCCGGTTCTGGGTGGTAAACATCGGAGAAAAAACCATTAACGACCCTCTGCAACCAAAAGATTATGAACTGGATCCCGGTATCCGGGTCCTATTTAAGGTCTGTGTGCACCTGGGCTGCCTATACAAATGGGTGAGCGTTAATGATCGCTTCGAGTGCCCCTGTCATGGATCCAAATATCTCAAGAGCAACGCCCGCATAGGTGGCCCCGCCAACCGGAATCTTGATCAGTTTCTCGTGGAGGTTTTGGACGCGGCCGGGAACGTTCTGGTTCAGACCGAAGCGACCTGGCAAGGGAACCGGGAAGGTGCCACGCTTCCCATCCCAGCCGGATCGGTGGCCCTTCGTATTGATACCGGACAGCGCATGAAGGGTGCGCCGAACACCAAGCCCGGCGGCGGCACGGCGGCCACCGGTAGCAGATAGCGACGGAGATCCGCGATGCGAATTCCACGCCCCAAGATTCTCAGCCTTCCATTCCTTGACGATATCGAAGAAAAGGGAGTGCTCAAGGCCTCCACCGATTTGGCGGACGATGTCGTGACGCGCGTCACGGCCGGCCTCAACATTTCCGATGTGCGTGCCGTCCTGCGCGGCGACCCGCCCGCCCGACCAAACCCTCGGCTGACCCCCCACGCCGACGGCTTTTGGTTTCACGTCCGGCCGGGCTACTACAGCAATTTGATGGACGGTCTGTACCCCACCTTTCGGCTCGGTTGGCTGGCGACCTTCTTCTTCGCCTGGGAGACCCTGACCGGAATTTATTTGATGATTTTTTATACGCCCTCGCCGATCGTAGCTTACGAGAATATGCTCGACATCTTGAGCAACGTGCCCTTCGGCCGATGGATGCGGGACACCCATAAGCTGGGCGGGGAGCTGATGGTGCTGGTGGTCGCGTTCCATATGGTGCGGACCTTCATCACTGGTTCCTACAAGCGGCCGCGGCAGTTTACCTGGGCGACCGGTGCACTCCTGCTGATCTTTACGCTTTTCGTTTCGTTTTTTGGATACTTGCTTCCCTGGGATCAGCTCAGTTTGTGGGCGGTGACCATCGGAGCCTCGACCGCCGAGGCGACGCCGTTTATTGGGCGTGAGGCGGACTTGCTGATGCGCGGCGGTCCCGAAATCGGCGCAAATGGGCTGTTGCGCGCCTACCTGTTACACGTGATCGTGTTTCCCCTAATTTTAATCGTCCTGTTGAGCGTGCACTACTACAAAGTGATCATCCATGGCCACAGCCTGCCTCCGGAAGCGGAGGATGCCGGCGTGGACACCGCCCGAAAGGTGCCCATGAATGTGCGCACCTATTTCATGCCCAAGATCCTGACCCGCGAGTTGGTCTACGTCGCGGCCCTGACGCTGATCCTGCTCGCGGCCTCCGCTTTCACATTTGGCTATCATGCCCCGCTCGAGCCGCACGCGGATAATCTGATCACGCCATTACATACCACTTCGCCCTGGTACTTCCTGTGGGTCCAGGGCCTGATGAAACTGGGCGACAAATTCATCTTTGGCGCCCTGATCCCGTTCGGGATCGTATTTGGTACGCTCGTCGTGTGGCCGTACATCGAAGTCGGGCGCAACCGACGCTACGGGGCGCGACGCATCGGCCTCTCGATCGCGGCCGGCAGCCTGGTCTTGACCGCCATCCTGACCTACATGGGCACCCCGTGGTTCGCCGTGGAAACCTCTCCCGATCAAGAGGCGGTGGCCGTGCTACTGCCCCAAACGTCGCCGGGCCCCCTTCGCCTGGCGGACTGGGAAGACATCCCCTTCGGCACGCTTGTCGCCAGTGAATGGGAGGCCGCGCCGACCCGGACGACATCGAAGCTGCTCAAGCTGTTCGACAATGCACTCGAGCGAGGGAGAGAAATCTCCATTTATGGGAACCTTGAAGGTTTCATGATTGTGGAGGATTGGCAGTCCAATCTGAAGAAGATCACGTTGCGCGTGGGTTGGGACAATACAGAGACCGGTGAGCCCGCTGAGTTTAACGAGGTCTTTTTCTTCCACCGCAACAGTGACTATGGCCAGGGAGAATAACCTGTGAAGTATTACGTCGTGGGTGGAACCCTGGCTTTCATCGGTGCGGTCGCGCTCCTGATCGTGATGACCGCTATGGAGCCGGCGCGCATGGAATCCTTTACTCGGTCTTACGAGTCGCGCCAGATCGAACAAGGCGCGCTGATTTTCGAGAGCAGCTGCCTCCCCTGCCATGGGCCGCAAGGAGGGGGTACCCCTCTGGGCCCGCCACTGAACCGCGCCGACCTGTTCAACGGCGAGTACCTAACCGCCATCGGGTGGTCGGGTACGCTAGGTGACTTCTTGAGATCCACTATCTCGGCCGGCCGGGCCGTTCCCACCGAAGGTACAAACTTCCCGCAGCGGATGCCGACCTGGAGCGAAAACTTCGGCGGGCCATTCCGCCCCGACCAAATCGAGAACGTCGTCGCTTACGTCATGAACTGGGGCGAACGAGCCAGTGCCGGGGCTGAGCCAACCGAAATTACCGGCGACGTGATGATGGGCAGCGATATCTTCATCGAACTTCCAGAAGGGGACGCTGAAGTCGGGGAGAGCTTGGCGGCAGGCGAGCTTGGGTGCGCGGCTTGCCACATTCTCTCAACGGTGGGTCCCCCGTGGGAGGCCACCGGTGGATTGCCCGGCATGGCGATACGCGGCGATATCCGCATTCAGCAGGACAACTACGGTGGAAACGCAACTTCCGGTGATGAGTACCTGATCGAGGCGGTTGTCGAAACCAACGCGCATGTGGTCGAGGGTTTCCAACCTGACATCATGCCCACCAATTTCAGCGAACGGATCACCCTGCAGGATATGGCACATCTGCTGGCGTACATCAAGACCTTCGAATAGAGTTAGCTCGCAGAATTCATGCTGTAGCTTCGTCCCGCCGCCCCGGCAAAGGCGGCGGCTTTCGTAATTACGGGTGGGGATCATCCTCAAAGGCTTCCAATAACTAAGCCCCCATCAATCCGAGTCATCGGTTCATCCGTCTAGCAGCTGTATGGGAGCCGGATCTGATAGCCCACTTCCTCACCTTGTGCGTAATGAGCTGTAGTCTCCCACCGCGCATTAATCACCCACGGATCGCGCTGGCCGCATTCCTGGGGCTATCAATGCTGGTCATGGGATCGACGTATGGGCAGGCCCAGGAGGCGACCGCCTTCGTCAAACATCTTGAAGTAGCTCTATGGCCGGAATACGACCGGCCGGCGATGTTGGTAATCTACCGTTTCGAACTTGCCCCGGATACATCGCTTCCTGCCCGTGTGGCCCTGCCCATTCCGGCCGACGTCGGGCGGCCGAACGCGGTCGCCTGGCTTGGAACCGACGGCGTGCTTTACGACGCAGCATTTATCCTTCAGCCGGCAGGCGACTGGTCGGTAGTGCAGGTTGAGATGTCCGACACTCGGACCGGCCAACTGGAGTATTACGCTGCCATGGATATTTCGGGCACCATCCGAAGCTTCCTCTTCGAGTGGCCGCCCGGATTTGAACTGAGGGAGATGGCCTATGAAGTGCAGGAACCGGTCGCGGCCACAGAGCTAATCGTGAATCCCGCGCCGGATCATGCGGGCCCCGGCGATTTTGGCCTGAACTACCTGACCGCCATACTTGGCCCACAGGCGGGCGACAGGGCGCTCGCGATCAGCGTGACCTATAAAAATGCGGCTGGCACGTTATCCGTTGAAGCCCTCCAGCCGCTTGGGGTGGCTCAGGTGGACGCGCAGGCGGGGAATCTTGACCTGCTCCCCTTGCTGGTTTATGCGGCTGGGATCGCGATCCTCGGAGGCGGAGTCTACTACCTGGCCTTCACGCGGCGGCGCAGGAATCGTACGACGGATCTCGTACTGCAGGCCTCGACCGTGTATTGTTATCAGTGTGGCACGGCCGCCCGGAACCGCGATGTTTATTGCAGGCAGTGCGGCGAAAAACTGCGCAGGTGACGACAATCGGCGAAAGTGGGAATTCCGTTCGACGATAAATAGGCGAATGCCATCCACGTTCAGGTATGTGGGAAGGGCCGCACGCCACGCCGTAGACCAATAAACCTCAGCAAGCGTGTTATGAGGCGGACGGCACAATTCGCCTCGACTTCATGGGACATTCGTCCGAAGAGGAAATTGATGGATCGGAGCCAAGGAAAGGTTGCCCGATGTCGGGCGCGCCACACCCTACATGCGGCGCACGAGTCGAGCTAGTCGAAGCTATTCCCGTAGAGGAAGCTGCAGGCGGATGGAAGTTCCTCGGCCGGTTTCGGATTCGATCGTGAAGTCACCCCCGAGCTCTTCGGCTCGGGCGCGCATGTTGGCCAGGCCATGCCCTACAATCTGATCTTGTTGCTGGAGGTCAAAGCCGACTCCGTCATCCGATACGCTGAGCCGGATGGAATCCGGGTCCTGCTCTAGCCCAAGCGACACGCTGGCGGCGCGCGAATGGCGGGCGATGTTGGCCAGGGCCTCCTGCGCGGTCAGGTAGACCGCCTGACTGACCGAGGCAGGTAGCGAATGGGAAAGGTCTTCCGGCAGCCGAACTTCGACTTCAACCATCGCGTTGGCCTCAAATTCGCGAATTATCCGTGCGATGCCAGCCGCCAGGTCTCCCTCAAATCGGCGCGGGCGAAGGTCAAGGATGAAATTGCGAATATCCTGGATGGCGTCATTGAGTGCGGCAATGGACTGCTTGAGAAGTCGGCGAGCTTCATCCGGTTTGTCCTCGACGACCATTTGAACCGTTTCCAGCGTGAGGCCGACACCGTAAATGGATTGGATCACGCCATCATGAAGGTCCATACCGATGCGCGATCGCTCCTCGATAATAGCCAGCCGTCCAACTTCCTCGTACAGTCGGGCGTTCTTGATGGCCACCGCGGATTGAGAAGCGAAGATCGTGATGAGTTCTACGTCCGCGTCGGTGAACTCTTCCCCGCCCTGCTTGTTGGTGAGATATAGATTGCCCTGAATTTCATCTCCTGCTGTAAATGGGACCCCCAGAAAGCTGGTCAGCGGCGGATGGCCAGGGGGGATGCCTTCCGACCGCGGGTCGCTGCTCACGTCAGATACGCGTATCGGGTCTGGGCCGTCCAAAACCGCACCCAGCAGTCCGCGCCCTTTGGGATAAGACTGAATTTCAGCCGCCTGTTCGGATGTCAGACCTGAGAACACGAAAGTTTCGAGCTCACGTTCGTCGTTGAAGACACCAAGCGCGGCGTAGCGGGCGGATACCAACTCCCGCGCTGAATCGACGATATGTTGCAGTGTCTGATCGAGCTCCAGATCCTGACCGATGGCTAGAGCAGCCTTGTTGAGAGCTGCCAGTGCCTGGGATTGGGATCGGTCGGGCGTGGAGACGGTCTCAGCCTTCACCGATCACCTGCTGAATGTTGTGTTTCACGGCATAAACCGCGGCTTCGGCCCGGTTTGAAACGTCCAGCTTGGAGAGGATCTTGCTCACGTAGTTGCGCACGGTCCCTTCCCCGAGATACAGTACATCGGCGATTTGGCGATTGGTTTTCCCCTCGGTGACCAGAGCCAGGATGCGAAGTTCTTGGCTCGTCAATTCCGCAAATGCCTTCGCATCCTGGAGCCGGATGGACTTCCGAATCTCGGAGAAGACGCGCTGGGTGAGTGCTGGATCTAAAGATCCTTCACCCCTCACGACCGCCTCGATGGTGTGGATCAAGTCCTCCGTGCCTACCCGCTTCAGCACGTATCCCACGGCGCCGGCGCGTATTGCGCCAAATAACATCTCGTCCTCTGCATAGGAGGTGAGCATAATCACCTTTGTGTCGGGCAGTTCCCTGACGATCCGCTCAGTGGCCTCGATTCCGCTGCCGCCTGGAAGTCGGATATCCATCAACACCACATCCGGGTGGTGGGCGTGTGCCTTCCGCAGCGCCTCGTCCGCGGTGCCCACATCATCCACCACCTCAATCTCGGGCTGGGCGTTGAGCAGACTCTTCAGTCCATGGCGCACGACCTCGTGATCATCCACCAGCAGTATTCGTATGTGCGGCATGTCAAAAAGTATACTGTCTGGGCTAATAGCGCCCTGACAGACGATCAAGATGATTTCGGAATAAACCCCGCGATCTGATTACATTCGGCGAAAGTCGGAGTGATAGAATCGCCGAAACCCGCGGAGAAACTGTATGACAATGTCCACCGCCCCACCCGGCTCCAGCAGCCGATCCAAATTTATTATCGGGGGATTGCTTATCGTGGCCGCAGTAGTGTATTTGATTGTGTCCGCCACCCAGGCCAGCGCCCAGTTCTACCTCACCATCGACGAGATGCTCGCGCGTGGGGATGAGATCTCCGGCCGAGCCATCAAACTGTCTGGCGCGGTGGACGGCGACACCGTGACCTACGAAACCGAAACGCTGACCCTTGAGTTTTCGCTGGCAAATGTGCCTGCGAATCTGCGCGAGATCGAAGCCGGCGGCGGGTTGGCCAAGGTACTCTACGACGCATTGCGAGACCCCAATGCCGCACGCGTGCAGGTTGTTTATGTGGGCCCCAAACCCGATCTACTTCGCCACGAAGCCCAGGCGATCGTAACCGGCCAGATGGGCGAAGATGGGAAGTTCTATGCGGACGAACTTCTGCTCAAGTGCCCAACGCGATATGATGGGGAGGTGCCCCTCCAGGCTCTGGAGGGTCAAACTTGAGTAACGGCCGGGATTTGCTGCATAAATCGCCGACGGCAATTTCGTACCCCGCCGTCGGCGTTGCGCGAGCTTACGTGAAAATCAGGGGGCTGAATTCTTGATCGAGGGGATCGGTTTCGCAGCGCTAATGCTTACCTTCGGCCTGGCACTTTATGGCGCCGGAGCCGCGGCGTACGGCGCCCGAACCGATCGTCCGGAGCTAATCGAAAGCGCCCGGCGCGCGATGCTGTTTTCCTGGCCGACGATCAGCATATCCGCCCTGGCAATTATCGCTTTGTTATTGGGTAGCCGATACGACATCGCGTACGTAGCCAAGGTAACCAACAACGCCATGCCTCCCTACTTAAGGGTGACCGCGCTCTGGGGAGGGCAAGCCGGCTCGCTAGTTTTCTGGTCCTGGCTCCTGGCGGCCTTCGCCAGCGCGGTCAGCATGCGGAAATGGGACCGCGATCGCGACCTGCTCCCCTGGGTCACCGTGGTGTGCATGGTCACGCTGGCCTTCTTCCTCGCGCTGGTGGTCTTCGTTGAGAATCCGTTCTCCCGCCTCTGGATCACGCCAGAGGGCGCGCAGCTGACCGCCTTCTTTCAGCCAGAAGGCGCGCGCGCCGTGATACCTTCCGATGGCCAGGGTCTTAATCCCCTGCTGCGCCATCCGGGAATGATCGTCCATCCCCCGTTGCTGTACCTGGGATTTGTATCATTCGTGATTCCGTACGCCTTCGCCATGGCTGCGCTGATCGTCGGACGCAGCGACGATGGTTGGATCCGGGTCACTCGCCGCTGGACTCTCGTGGCGTGGCTCTTCCTCTCGCTGGGGCTCATCGTGGGCGGACGCTGGGCCTATGACGTTCTCGGATGGGGGGGGTACTGGGGATGGGATCCGGTTGAAATCGCGGCCTTCATGCCCTGGCTTACCGGCACCGCCTTCCTGCACTCAGTGATAATCCAGGAAAAGAAGGGCATGATGAAACATTGGAACATGTTGCTCATCATCCTGACCTACCTACTGGTGCTCTTTGGGACATTTCTTACCCGGTCCGGCGTGTTGTCCTCGGTGCACGCATTCGCACAGTCCGCCATTGGTCCGATGTTCTTCGCCTTCATAGGCCTGACCTTTGTCATCTCGATCTGGTTTCTGCTCAAGCGTTGGGGAGATCTTCGAGGCGTCAACCAGATCGACTCGATATTGTCACGCGAGTCGCTGTTCATGGTCAATAATTTTCTATTCATCATGATCCTGGCCGTGTGTTTCCTGGGAGTGATTTTCCCCCTGGTATCAGAATTGTTCACCGGCCAGACCGTGACTGTAGGCCCCGAGTGGTATGAGCGCATCACGGCCCCCTTGTTCGCCGGATTGCTGCTGCTGATGGGAGTGGCGCCTCTTAGCGTCTTTGGCATTTCCTCCTGGCGCGCTCTGAGAAGGCAGCTGTGGCTGCCGGTCGCGATCTCGTTGGCGGTGCCGGCCGTGTTGTTAATAACCGGAATGCGAAGTTCGGCCGCGTTGCTCGGCTACTGGCTGGCGAGCCTGGTGGGGGTGGTAACCCTCTATGAATTCTGGCGCGGGGCCTCCGCCCGACGCCGGAGGCATGGTGAGATTCTGCCGGTGGCGTTGGTGAGGTTAGCGGGGCGCAACCGTCGGCGCTACGGCGGGTACGTGATCCACCTGGGTGTGGTGCTCATGGCCTTCGGCATCATCGGGATCGAAATCTTCCAGATCGAGACGCAGGGAACGCTCGCGCGGGGCGAACGGCTCCTCCTGGGACGATACGAAATGGTTTATGAAGGACTGACGCGTTTCAACACCTCCGACGGGCGCGAGATATCTCGGGCGGAGCTTTCGGTATTCAAGGATGGAAGATCCGTGGGCCAACTGTTCCCACGATCGGACTACTACATAGTATCGAATCAGCCCATGACCATTCCGGGCGTCCGCTCGACCTTGGAAGAAGACTTTTATGTCTTGCTGGTCGGCTGGGAGCCCATTGGGCGGGATGGAGCGACCTTTAAGGTATACCTCAATCCGCTTGTGAATTTCGTATGGCTGGGTGGGGTGGTATTTATCCTTGGCACGTTAGTAGCCGCCTGGCCAGAACGAGAGCAGGTGCCGGTGCGGCGGCGAGCCGCTCACGCACAGGCGATGCCAGCAGGAGATTGAGCCGGAGTGAGGCGATTCTCGGGGCTGCTGATAGCTATGTTGCTGTCGGCGCTGGCCTTTGGCACCGTTCAGGCGCAGGGTGAGCAGCCGACGGACGACGAGGTAAATGCCGTAGCCAAAGGGCTCTACTGCCCCGTTTGCCCGAACACACCTCTGGATGTGTGCGAAACAACCGCCTGCAAGCAGTGGCGAGAATCGATTCGCGAGAAGCTTGCGCAGGGGTGGTCGCAAGGGCAAATTGAGCAGTTTTTCGTCAGCCAATATGGCGATCGAGTGCTCGCTACACCGCCCGCTACTGGACTGAATTGGCTAGTTTACTTGCTCCCGCCAGTGGGGTTCGTCGCAGGCGCGCTCATCCTGGCTGGAGCGCTGCGAAGCTGGCGCAAGCCGTCAGGTTCCGATCCCCAAAGCACAGCTGCACCGGCCGACCCTGCTTACCTCGAACGGGTAGAGGAGGAACTTCGCCGCCGTGGCTCATCCTGACCGAGAGCCGCGGCCCGAAGTCGATCGTGCCCATGAGGTCGGGAAGATGGCCAGCGGTAAGGAACGTTCGTGGCCTCACCGGGACATCCGCCTAACGCGGTCCAAATCGGGCGCCCGCATGATTGGATCCGATCGTGGAATTCGTCGAGCCGAATGAGAGTCAATAATGCGGCCTGGGCGTTTCCCGGCCAGTGCTTCCGCCTGATCAGGCCGTGATTCCCTCGTGGATATAGGGACGCTCCTCCTCTCGCTCGCCATGGTGGTGTTCGTTTTGGCCTATGTCCTCCGGCCGCTTGCCGGCTCGGCACCCAGCGGAGACAACGGATCCGCCCAACGACTCTCGGCCCTTCAGGCAGAACGAGATCGCGTCCTGGATTCGATTCAAGAGATCGACATGGACCATGTTATGGGAAAGGTGCCGGAGGAAGACTACCATCGCCTTCGGCAAGCCCTGGCGCGGGAAGGGGCTGAGATCCTTCGCAAGATCGATGAGTCACAGAATCAGGATAGCGGGCCGGAGGCCCAGCGGGCAGAAGAAGTCCTGGCGACAAGAGAGATCGAGCTGGAAGCGGCCATCGCCCAGCTGCGGGGTAAGGGCCCCAATGCTGCCTCGCGGGAGAAACTTGAGGTCTCTGGTCCCAAAACCGAATTGTGCCCAGACTGTGGCCAAGTGATCTTCCATGCCGATCGCTACTGCGCCGAATGCGGCGCGTCCTTGGAGGAGCAGGTGGCTTGAACCGTGGCCTGGGGGCCGGAATCTTTGCCGCCGGCCTGCTCATCAGCGGATGTTCGCTGGCGGGCGACATTACTCCACCTCCCGCATTGGCAACGGCCCAGATGGCTTTGTCAGCCGAGCTCCAAACGCCTGCCCCCCTGATCCCGCCCGCAACCCAACCTGACCTGGCGGCCGGAGCGATTATTTATGCCGAAAAGTGCGCCGCGTGTCATGGGCTCCAAGGACTGGGCGACGGTGAACTTGCGGAGGGCCTGGCGTTTGAGCCCGCGCCTCTAGGAGATCCTGAATTTGCTCGCCAGGCAGATCCCGCTGAGTGGTATCAGGTGGTAACGATAGGAAACCTGGATCGCCTGATGCCGGGATTCGTGAGCCTGACCGATCAACAACGCTGGGACGTAGTGGGATACGCGCTCAGTCTCAGTGAAGGTTTGTTGCCTCTAGGCGCGGCCGAGGAAGGTCGTTCGCCGGAGGCGGAGCTCGAGTCCGGAACCGTGGTGGGCCGGGTCTCCAACGGCAGCGAGGGCGGGGCACTCCCTGCCGATCTTGAATTGGCACTCCTCGGTTACGATGGCGACCGGCAGGTCGTAAGCGAGACCACGATTGTCGAGGCCGACGGGAGTTTCAGGTTTGAGGGCCTGGAATATGTTCCCGGCAGGCTGTTCTTTGCAACCGTCATTTATGATGGGCTGACCTTCCGTTCCGATGTAGCTCACGTTACGTCCGACGGTACGGCGCTCGATCTTCCGATAACAATCTACGATACGTCCGACGACCCGGGTGCCCTGCGAGTGGAGCGCCTGCATCTGATCCTCGATTTCTCGGCTGAAGATACCTTGACCGTGCTGGAGGTATGGGTGCTGTCCAATACCTCCGACCGAGTCATCACCGCACCGCTCCAGGTCCCCCTGCCTGAAGGCGCGTTTAATCTGACCTTTGAAAGTGGATCTGTCGGCGACCGTTTCGAACTCACGCGTGATGGATTTGTGGACCTTGAGCCTATCCTGCCCGGGTCGGGCCTCGACCATCTGATTTTTGGATTCGACCTGCCTGGCTCTCGATCGACGCAGTTCGATCAGCTCATGCGGCACCCGGTGGATGCCGTAAGTGTGCTCATTCCGGCTGACGGCCCGCGCGTGACGGGATTACAGGATCGAGGCATCCAGGACATCGGCGGCTTGCGTATGCAGAATTTCTCCGAAGGAAACCTGGCTGCTGAAGACTTATTGTCCTTTCAAGTATTCGCTCCATCCCGCCGATTTAGATTATCGGCCACCGTGATGATCGGGGCGGCCGCCCTTTTGGTGTCAGGCCTGTCGGCGGCCCGCCTCTGGGTCGGGGCGCGGCCCGGGAAATTGGACTGGGAAGAACTGCTGCAGAAGATCGCGCGCCTTGACGATGAATACGAGGACGGTAAGCTCTCTGAAGTGAAATGGAGACGCAAACGAGAGCCACTGAAGCGCCAGGCACTGGATCAAATGGGTAAAACCGATGATTGAGATCCGGCCTCAACGCTGGATGGCTGAAGCGCCAGGTCCTGGATCGAATGGGTAAATCCGATGGCTGAAAACCTGTGTCATTGTGGGCCGCTGACGCACCAGGCTCAAAAACATTTCGAAACGAGGGCACAGGTTAATTGATTGAGGTCCGGAATCTCGTCAAGGCTTTTGGTGTAATGCCTGTGTTGCGCGGCCTGAATTTTCGTGTTGCGGAGGGAGAGTTCGTGGCGGTGGTCGGTCCGAATGGGGCCGGCAAAACGACGTTGCTGCGCATTCTGGCCTCTCTGACCAGACCGACCATGGGAGAAGTGACGCTGGCGGGGTACCGGCTTCCCGCGCAGGCCGAAGCGGCGCGCAAGATCGTGGGTGTGGTATCCCATCAGCCGATGCTGTACGGTGACCTCACCGCAGATCAGAACCTTCGCTTCTTCGGCCGTATATATGGTGTAGTGGATTTAGGCGATCGGATTGCGGAGGTCCTGAGCATCGTCGGGTTGAGGGCTCGGCGGAATGATCTGGTGCGAAAATACTCGCGGGGCATGCAGCAGCGCCTGGCCATCGGTCGCGGCATCCTCCATCGGCCGGAGTTGCTTCTCTTTGACGAGCCGCACACGGGCCTGGATCCGGACGCGGCCGACATGCTGGATAATTTGCTGGAGAAAGTGACGCGTGAGGGCCGCACGGTGGTAATGACCTCCCACGATCTAACGCGGACTGCCAAACTTGCCTCCCGAGTGGACATCCTGAGCGGCGGGAAAATTGCCCGTAGCTTGAAGCGGGGCGAACTGAAACCCGGCGAATTGAGCAAACTTTATTACGAGGTCACGCGTGGCTGAGGGGGTTGGCGCGGTGAGCGGCGTCGGACGCAGATCGGCGCTGGTAGGTTATTTACGCGTGGTAGGGGCCATCGTATCGAAGGACATCGCGGCCGAGCTGCGCAGCAGGGAGCTGCTCGGCAGCATGTTGATATTCTCGCTGCTGGTGATCCTCATCTTCAATTTCGCGCTGGAACTCGATCTGCGCACTCGCCAGACGGTCACGGCTGGGGTGTTGTGGGTGACCTTCGCGTTCGCCGGGACGCTCGGTCTCAATCGCTCGATGGCCATCGAGAAAGATCGCGGCTGCCTGGACGGGCTTCTGCTGGCTCCGGTCGACCGCTCAGCGCTGTATTTCGGTAAGGTGTTCAGCAATCTGCTCTTCATGCTGATCGTGGAAGCCATCATCTTGCCGCTCTACAGCCTGCTCTACAATGTGAACCTGCTCCATCCCGGCCTAATCGGGGTCGTCTTGCTGGGTTCGATAGGATACGTAGTGATCGGGACGTTGCTGTCGGCCATGGCAATCCAAGCGCGGACACGAGATATCCTGCTGCCGATCCTGCTGTTTCCGGTTGTATTGCCGGTGCTGGTGGCGGCGGTCAAGGCTACGACCGGCATCCTTGAAGGGCTTCCATTTGAGGAATACCAGGCCTGGTTGAGCCTGTTAATTGCATACGATGGGATATTCTTAGGAGTCGCGATTGTTTTGTTCGACTATGTCGTGGAAGAGTGAGTGGAGGAGAAAATGGAACCCGTACCTCGCAACCTGAAGATCCTGACCGGTATCACGATCGTACTATTCTTGACCGCCCTTTATATGGTGTTCATCTACGCGCCCCGCGAAGCGATAATGGGCGACGTTCAGCGCGTGTTCTATTTCCACGTGGCGGCGGGCTGGGTGGGAGCCTTGGCTTTTCTAGTCACGGCGATCGCCGGTGGAGTGTATCTGGCCAAGCGCGAGCCAAAGTGGGATCGCCTGGCCGAGTCATCGGTTGAGATCGGCGTCGTGTTCACTATCATCAACATCAGCAGTGGCTCGATCTGGGCTCGGCCGATCTGGAACACGTGGTGGACCTGGGATCCGCGCCTGGTGACCGCCACCATCATGCTGCTGTTGTATTTCGCATATTTGATGCTGCGGCAAGGTATCGAGGATCCAGACCGTCGGGCGCGTTTTGGTTCCGTGTATGGCATCGCGGCCTTCATCAGCGTGCCGATAACCTTCCTGTCCATTCGCGTGTTCCGGACCATCCATCCGGTGGTAATAGGCAGCAGCGATCCCGCTGCAGAGGGCGCCTTCGATATGACGGCTCGCATGGTGCAAGCTTTGATGTTCAGCGTGCTGACCTTCACGTTCGTCTACGCCACCCTGCTCCGGTATCGCATTCGACTGGGACGCGGGACGGAGGAGGTAGAGAAGCGTAAGATGGAGCTGATATCGCTCTAGGCCTCCCAAGTGTGGCCGTCAGGAGAGGTAATAAATGTTGCTACAAGATGCCCCGGCAGAAACGTTCAACTACATGGCCTTCGGGTACAGCGTGATCCTGAGCATTATGGGTTTGTATGTGCTGAGCTTGATAAGCCGTTTCCGAAATTTAGAGCGGGATAAGGAGCTGCTCGACGAGCTCAGTGCGAAGGCGGAGCCTTCGATTGAGAACTCTAGCGACGCGACCCGATAGCTTCTTTAACTGCTACCGGCCCGGCTACGGACGAGTCCCCCTTCGGTTGAGCTTTCTCCCACGGGTCAAGCTGGGGGCGCTTTTCCTCGCTATTTTGACCTCCGCATATCCAGGCCGTAAGGGGATATTTCACAATTGGAGCCGCCGGGTGAGATTCCAACGTTGCAGGTTAATTTGTTACCCTGCCAGCCTGGCCTGAACCTTCTCGCCTTCGAGTTCCCGTAGGGTGTCGGAGGCGATCCAACGGGCGGCCCTCGAATCGAATTCCTGAATCTCCCTGGCAACCTGAATGGCGGCCTTATTGAGCTCGAGATTCCGCTTCCCGATGGTCCTCAAGGCCCAGCTTACGGCCTTCTTGACGAAATTTCGCTCATCGGTAGCCCCGCTCTTGATCACTGGAAAGTACCCAATGAACTGGTCGTCTGCCGCCTTCTTGTCATGCCAGGCCAGGCCGGCGATGATGGCATAAGCCGCGCGTTTGACGAATTCCCCCTCTCGCCTCGACCACTCGGAAATCTTCTGTTGCGCGTACGGAGTTTTGCCAAACAGGTTGAGGCAGACCTGGTCGCAGATGTCCCAGGAGTTTAAATCTACGACCCAAGTTTCCATCTGATATTCGGTCACTTCCTCCGGCACGTCGATCAGAGCGGCCACGATGCGGGCCTCCTGCACTCCGGTCTTCCACAGCGCCACGGCCAGGGCGTGGTCCTTGCCGACGCGCTTGGCAATCTTTCTCATTTCGGGCACCGGTACACTCAATCTCTGATCGGTGGCCATGCCAAACCTGCTCATACCCTTGATGTTCTCGGGGTCGCCCCTTAATTTGAGCTGCTCCAACACCGCCTCGACACTCGTTGTCACTGCTCGCCACCTCCAGGATGCACCTAATGTAACAGGGCGACCGATGATCGATTCGGCTGTTAGGGGTCTACTCGACGCGCACACTCGATGCCTGGCACGTCCTGTCCTGGGGCGAGCCTACCGGCAGATGGGTGGTGAATCTGGGCCTGCTGATGTTTTTTGGGCTGAAGATTGCAACGGGCTCGCACCTGGGTTCCATCCTCATGGAAATTGGTGTGCTGCTAGGCGTGGTAACCATGATCCTGAGGTTACTGGCTGGCGGCAATTAGGAAGCGGAGGCCGCCGGCTCGCAGGTTATGGCCTAACCGGAATCGCCGGTTTTCTCGCAGGTGGAATGAGAAGCCGTGGAGCAGCTCGCTCTATGACTTAGGAAACCGGGCATCATGTATGCGATCGCGATCCGCCAGACATGACTTCGCTTGAAATGGGCTTATGTTTGAGGAGCGACCGAACTGAAGGGAGCGCGCATGACGTAGGCAGCAAGATAGCAGGGCGGGCGGCTCAGACGGGCCGCCCGCCCTGCTTCCCAGGCGATTTAGAGACGCTCCTGGCCGAAACTGAGAAATTCACAATTGAGGGCAGAGATTCCAGAGAAGAACCACAGGCCTGAGATACGGCCTCGAGGCCCGAAAGCGTAATGATGCAGGCTGCCTTGAACGGCCACATCCCAGGCCAGCATCAAATCGTGGGCACGGTTGACCACGCCCATTCCGCCGCGGCCGAGCTTCTCGTCTAGTGGGCAGCGGTCATTGAGTACGGTTTGCTCGGAGATACTAGACATGTGTATGTTTAGCTGGAATCATCCCGAACGGCCGGGTTCAGGATACAGCTGACTCGAGCTCTTTCAGTTTCGCATCTATTCGGGCAACGTAGTTCGGGGCGTCGAGGCCTTCGAACACCGTACGTGCCTCCTGAAGAAGCTCCACAGCCTTTTCGAGATAATCGCCCTCGCCATGTTCTACGAGCGCCCGAGCCCATTCCATCAAGAATTTTCCCAATAGCCCGTGCATTTCCATGGACCTTACTTGATCCACACAGTTGGAGAAGTGCTCCCAAGCCTCCGCAGTTTGCGACTTGGCCAGGGCGAGCTTTGCCCGGGCGGTCTCTAGCCACGGCGTGATGATTGCTGCAGGTCGCTTCGCAAACTCCCGCTCACCCATTGCCAGGGTTTGCTCCGCGCTTTGGATTTCGCCAAGCTCGACTTCCAGGACGGCCATCTGGAAGCGAGGACGCGCGATCTCCCCAATCTTGGCACCAATGTCTATAGTTTCGAGGAGAATTGTCCTGGCCTCTTCAAAGTCGCCTATTTCAATCAGCATATCCGAGTACCAGACCTCATTCCAAAACACGTCCTGCAGAAGGCCTCCTGCTTGAGACTCATCGATATTTCCCCGGTAACGTTCCTGAGCTAGCTGAAAGTCCCCTCGAAAGTGAGCAATATTGGCATCCACCCCGGCTAAGACACCCCCAGAAGTGCCGGGCTTGGCCAAATCCTCGTGGAGGCTTCTCAGCCGTGCCAGCTCCGTTTCCACGTGCGCAAATTCACCTTGCATAAGGGCCCAGATTAACTCGCCCGATGCGAAGAATATCTCATGGGGATACTGGCCCGTGGCGTGAGCTATCCGAGCGGCCTCAATCAGCTGCATTCGAGCGGCATCGAGGTCGCCCTCGTAGATGCCGAGCATCACAGCGAGGTTGTTACGGGCTCGCGATTCGGTGGAGGGCAGCTCGTGGGCCTTTGCCAGGTCAATTGCGCGCTCGAGCACCGAGATCGATTCTTTGGCTGGCGTTCCTTCCAAGACGGCCCAGGTAGTAAGCGCTTCGGCTTCAATCTGAGCCGCACCAAGGCGTTCGGCCATATCACGCGATCGCTTGCAGAGGGGTCGAGCCTTGTCTGGAATACCATTGAAGTGATAGGCGCGAGCCGTTTCGTGCAGCAAATCAGCGAGCTCGACGGTATCCGGCGCACTCCCGACTGCGGCAATCCCCCTTTCGCCGATCTTTAGACCGCGCTGAAAGTCACCATCCTCCCAGGCCGCGCGGGCTGAACGTGCATAACACCACGCCGCACGATCCAGTTGGCCGAGAGACTCATAGCCTGAGGCAGCAGAGTTCCACGTCTCGATCGCCACGTTAAAGTTTCCCTGGCTTGCGAGGGCGACGCCCATACTTGACAGGAGCGGCGCTCGGTCTCCATCGCCCTCGGCAAGGTTCAGTGCCGCCCGATAGTGACTTTCGGCCTCCTGATTCGCAAAGACCTTGCGGGCATGATCGCCCGCCAGGATGTAGTACTTCAAGGCCTGCTCATCGTTGCCGGCCTCACCGTGATGGTAGGCCAGCGCCTCGTAATCCTCGGGGCGAAGCTTTTCGATCGCGGCCGCAGCCTCACGGTGCATGATGCGTCGCCGCAAGGTGTGGATGCTCTCGGCCAGGGTTGTGGGTATCAAGGCATGCACGAATGCGAATTTCACGCCGCCCGCCTCATCGATCAACTGGGCTTGCTCGGCGGCCTCCAGCGCGCTGATGATGGTGTCCTCATCCAGCTCACTGGCAGCCGCCAGGGTGTCGTAATCAAATTCGCGGCCTAGAACAGCCGCCATACGGAGCGTCTCCTGATGTTCCTCCCGCAAAGCGGAGACCCGAGCCTGGATGGCGACCTTGACGCTCTGTGGAATCTCGAGCTCGTCCATACTGGCCCGGTGCCACTCGCCGTCCTCGTAGTAGAGCTTGCCCGACTCGACGAGCGTTTTACAGACCTCCTCGACAAAGAATGGGTTGCCTTCTGTCTCGCGAAATACACCATCCAAAAACTCCGGAGCGATCTCATCTTCAAAGAGGGCCGTGAGCAGCGCTTTGGTCTGCTCGCGGGAAAGCCGGCTCAGCTTCACGCGCCTTGCCAGCCGCTCTCGGTTTAGATCCAGCAAGACCTCGTTGAAGGGACGCGCCTCGTCCAGTTCGACTTCACGGTAGGTCGCCAGAAGCAACACCCGCTTCTCGCGGATACGGCGAGCCAAATGCCGCATCAAAGAAAGGGAGCCACTGTCCGCCCAGTGAGCGTCGTCCACCACCAGCATCAAGGGCGCGCTCTCACTCAAAGTGCTGCAAAAAGCCACGACGCTCTCAAACAGGCGCTGCTGCTCTGCCTCCGGTTCGAGCGGTGGGTTGGGCGGAACATCAGGGTAGTAAGGCTTGAGTTCTGGCGCCATTCTGAGCAGATCGGCGAGCACGAACACTGGAAGATTCAGATCGGCTCCGTTCCCCTTCGCTGCCCCGCTCTCAAGAGCCTTGCGCAGGATCTGTGCGAAGGGCGAATAAGGGGCACCTCCTTCTGCGTAGCAAGCCCCCACGAGGACTCTCCCTCCCGTCAGCTCCGCATGAGTGGACAGCTCGCGCATAAAGCGCGTCTTCCCGATTCCCGGCTCGCCGCTCACCAGCAGAGTCTGGCCATCTCCCGCGGCCGCCTCGCTCCAGAGCGCGCGCGCCTCGCTGAGCTCCTGCTCTCGACCCACGAAACGGCCACGCACGATACGATCGAGAACCAAGATTTCTTTCTCGCCTTGCGCTTCTGGGTCGAGCAGGTCATCGCGCTCCAGATATTCGTAGACCTCGTGCGCGGATGGCGGGCGATCCTCAGGATCCTTGCTCATCAGCTGCACTATCAGAGAGTCAAGCACCGGTGGGATCTCCGGGTTCTTGGCCCTTGGAGGTACGACGGAGGCGTGAATGTGCTGCGAGATGACCGCCAGTGGGTCGCCGGCCGTAAATGGAAGGTTGCCGGTCGTGAGCTCATAAAGCATGATGCCCAGGGCGTAGAGGTCGGCCCGGCCATCGAAGTCCTGCCCGAGCGCCAGTTCCGGAGCCAAGTAGAAGACAGTTCCGACGATCTCGCCCTTGGACGTCATGCGCGTGGCCACCGAACGTGCGAGGCCGAAGTCCATCAGCTTGGCTGTGCCATCAGGTTCGATCAGCACGTTCTCGGGCTTGAGATCGCGGTGCACGATCCCGTGCGAGTGCGCATGATCCAGCGCCAGACACACTTGCTTTGCGACCGCGAGGATGCGCCTTAGATCACCCGGGGGAGACTCGTATAAAGTCTTTCCCGATACGAGTTCCATCACGATATATGGAGCCGAGCCTTCGCCTCCGTCGACTTGGCCCGCGTCATATACGCTCACGATGTTGGGATGATTCAGCTTGGCGATGGCCTGCGCCTCCTGGAGCAGGCGTGCCTGCCCCTGTATATCCAGGTCCAGGCTTGAAACCATCTTGATCGCCACATCTCGATCGAGAGTGGAATCATGGGCGCGATAGACCGTGCCCATTCCACCGCTGCCGAGCTTTTCGTCCAGTCGGTAGCGATCGTTCAACGTGGTGCCGATCATCCGTCGCGAGGTACCCCTTGGAGCGTGAGCTGGTCAAGCGCTGCACGGGCTCGATCGATCCAGTACTTTGCGCCCGCAGCCTCGAAGATCTCGAGCGATCGCTGAAGTGTGGCCGCCGCCGTCTGCTTGGATTCGTGTGTGGCCTGAAGCGAAGCCCAATCGATCAGGATTCTTCCCGCCAGCAATTGGCTATCCCATTCTTCGCAGAGTTTCACCGCATTAGCGAAGGCTTTGGTTGCAAGCTCAGTATCTCCTCGATGCGCGTGGATACGCCCCAGGATTCTTAAGGCTCTGGCCTCAGGAATCGGCGACTCGGATTCTCGGTCAATCTGTATGACATCCTGGACAAGCTCTCCCGCCTCATCAACTCGCCCCGTTTCCAGCAGCGCCTCTGCCAGGCCGGGGCCATTCGCCATGGGTATCAATTGATTGTCGGATCCCTCAAGGGCCTTCGTGGTTAGCTCGCGACTGGTAAGGGCCTGCTGCCACTCCCCCTGGAGCCCCTGTACGTATGCCAGGCTATCCTGCGCGGTGCCGATCATATAAGCCTGATCAAGCTCAACCGCGCGCTCCGTAGAAAGTTCGGCATGCTGCCGCGCAGTGTCAAAGTCATTGCAGTCGGCATAAGCGCGGGCCAACTGAGCTCCACTAAGCACTGCGAGCCTACGATCTCCATAGGTTTCCGCTTGCTCCAGCGAAAGTGAGCCTTCTTCGATGGCCAACTCGGGCCGGCCCATGCCATGCAGCGCCCACAGCTTGACCATTTTGGCCCAGCGCACCCGATCGGACAATCCGTTTTGTTGACCGATCTCTTCGTCCCGCTCCGCGTGCTCAAGCGCTTCCTCCCACCGCCCCATGAAAGCGTTATTTTCAGCTAAATACTCGTGGCCCACAGCCTCCATGAACGCATACTTGGCTTCACTTCCTAACTCAATCTGACGTCGCCCCCATTCGTTGCTGCGTTCGAAGTTGGCCAAGTGCTGATAGGCACCCGCCAGAAAGATATAGATGTAGCTGAGAGTCTCAATATCCTTCAGGGGTTCCGCGATCACTCGAGCCTTTTCCAGCTGTTCCAAGGCTAAACTATCTTGACCGCGATTGTGATGGAAGCGACCAAGGGATGCGATTGCAAGTGCAAGCTCATTCCCATGCGTATCAGGATCAAGCGTCTCCACGGCCTCCTGCAACAGTGGCACTCCCTGCACGTTGCCGGTGGCTGCATGTAACCTCCCGATCTTGACCTTGATAATCGATTGCTGGACGGAATCTTGTGTCAAAGTCAATGCCTGCTCATAAGATTCAAGAGCGAGGTTAAAATCCCCGGTGCTCTCGATATCGCCCATGGCCAGGTGGATGGTAGCCAGCTCATCGGTGTGCCCCTCAACTGAGGCTATCTCGAGCGCTCGGTTGAAGTGACGCCGGGCCTCACTGTGGGCTGAGAGGCCCAGCGCGCGGTCTCCGGCACGGAGCGAATACTTCAGCCCGCCATCTACGTCTCCGCTCTCGTAATAATGATGGGCCAGGGCCTCAAAGTCGTCGGAGCGCAGTTTTTCGATCGCCGCCGCGACATGGTGATGCATGCGTCGGCGTCGCAGTCCGCTGAGGCCCGCTAGCAGCGTGGTTGCGATCAGCGCGTGCGCAAATCGGAAAGTCCCACTTCGTTCTCCGCTGATCTCCTTAACCAGCTGAGCACGTTCGGCGGACTCCAAGGCATCAATCAGCGCCTCCTCGTTGAGGTCTGAAGCTGAAACGAGTGTGTCGAAATCGAACTCGTGGCCCAGGACGGCGGCCATGCGTAGCCCGTCCAGGACCTCATCCGGTAGTTTGGCAAGGCGAGACTGGATGGCCACCCGAACGCTCTGCGGGAGATCGAGGTCGACCATGTCTGGACGATGCCAATGGCCGTCCTCATAATAGAGCTTGCCCTCCTCGACCAGAGACTTACATATCTCTTCAATGAAGAACGGGTTGCCTTCCGTCTCGCCGTAAATACCTTCCAGGAATTCCGGTGAAATCTCATCTTGAAAGATGGCGGCCAGGAGCTCCCGGGTACCGTCTTTTCCGAATCGGCTGAGCTTCATGCGGCTTGCTAAGCGCTCCCGGTTTAGTTCCACAAGCATTTCCTGGAGCGGACGAGACTCGTCCAGTTCCACTTCGCGGTAGGTTGCAACCAACATGATGGGCTGACCCTTCGTTCGCCGCGCGATATAACGCAGCATGGACAAAGAGCCGCTGTCCGCCCAGTGTGCATCTTCGATTACGAGCATGAGAGGAGATTGCTCGCTGAGGCTCGTACAGAACGACACCATGCTTTCGAATAAACGACGTTGCTCCGATTCGGGGTCCAACGGCGGGACCTCGGGCAAATCAGAGTAATAAGGGCGCAGCTCGGGGGTCAGGCTCATCAGATCGGCGATGACGAAGGAGGGCAGGCGGGACCGGCTGTGGTTCCCCTTCGGCAGTACGCTCCGCAGAATTTGCGAGAAAGGCGAGTAGGGTGCGCCACCCTCCGCGTAACATTCGCCGATCAACGCTCTGCCGCCGCTGATTTCGGCCTGGGTGGCCAGCTCGCGCGTCAGGCTCGACTTACCGATCCCCGGCTCGCCGCTGATCAACAAGGTCTGGCCCGCGCCGGCCATGGTCTGCATCCAGATCGCGCGGGCTTGTTTGAGTTCCTTCTGGCGACCCACGAAGCGGCCGCGCGCAATCCGATCGAGGACCGCCATTTCGGGGTCGGTCGCGGCGGCCGGATCCAACAGATCTGGATCATCCAGCGCTTCTATCACCGCCGCCGCTGACGGCGGCCGCTGGCCCTGGTCCTTGCTCAAAAGCTGGAGAATGAGTGCTTCAAGGCGAGGCGCGACATTCGGATTTCGCGCGCGGGGCGAGATGGGAGTGGCGTTGATGTGCTGGGAGACAACCGCCAATGCATCTCCCTGATCGAACGGGAGCGATCCGACCGAAAACTCATACAACATTACTCCCAGGGCATACAGATCGGCCCGACCGTCATAGTCCTGGCCGAGGGCCAACTCGGGCGCAAGGTAGAAGACGGTACCGGAAATCTGGCCCTCGGTGGTCATGCGGGAAGCAACCGAACGGGCGATGCCGAAATCTACCAGCTTCGCTGTGCCATCCGATTGGACCAATACATTTTCGGGTTTGAGATCGCGATGAATGACGCCGAATTCGTGGGCATGCTGAAGCGCTAAAGATACCTGACGGGCCACATCTACGATTTGGGCCGCGTCCTTCGGAGGACGGCGATGAAGATCCAACCCCTCCACATACTCCATCACGATGAAGGGCACATTGTCCAGCTCGCCTACGTCGTATACAGCAACAATATTGGGATGGTTGAGCTTGGCGATGGCCTGCGCTTCTCGTTGCAGACGCTCCCGCCCGTCCGTCCCGAGCTCGAGATTGGTCAGGATTTTGACCGCCACCTCCCGATCTAGCTCGGGATCGTGGGCTCGGAACACCGTCCCGGTGCCGCCTCTACCCAACTCAGCTTCGAGCCGATAGCGATTGTTGAGCACGGTGCCCGGTGCGAATCGAGTCATTCGCGCTTAGCTACGAGTAGGGTGATGTCGTCGAAGGGTAGGGCATCACCAATGAATTTCTGCAATGCCTGCAGTAGACTCAAGGACATATCCTGAGCGGAGCCGGATACGGCATCCAGGATCGACTCCCGCATGCGATCCTCACCAAAACTTTCCTCAGCCGAATTCAATGCGTCCGGGACGCCGTCGGTGTACATGATGAGGAAATCGTCGGGCTCGAGCTCAGCGGTCCCCTGCTCGAGTACGAGCGATTCATCCACCCCCAGCAAGATGCCGGTGCGGCTCAATTCCTCAAACGATTTTGAGGCGCTCCGGTAGATCAACGGCGGGTTGTGACCAGCATTGACGTAAACAATTCCTCCATCTTCGGGTCCTATTAACCCGTAGAAAAGCGTCACCGGCATCGCGGAGCTTGAGTTCGCGCACACGAGGCGATTGGCTTTGGTGATGGCTTCCGCCGGTGAGTCGGCCATTTCAAGGCTGGCCCGCACCATGCTGCGCGTCAGCGCCATGAAGAGTGCAGCTCCCATACCCTTGTCGGTGACATCGGCGATCACCAGGCCCATTCGCTCGTCATCCGTGGGGATGAAGTCGTAGAAGTCTCCTGCCACTTCCCGCGCCGGCAACCAGCTTGCGGCAAACTGCCAGCCCTTGAGCTCAGGGATTGCCTCCGGAATCAATCCACTTTGGACCGTGCGCGCCATAGAGAGCTCACGCTCCATACGGCCCTTTTCGACCGCCACCTGATACAAACGCGCATTTTCAATGGCGGTGGCCGCACTCGAGGCGATGGCGTTCAGTAGCTCGAGATCGTCGTTAGTAAAGATGCCCGCGTGCAGGCGGTTGTCCACATAGATCGCGCCAAGGATTAAATCCTTGACCTGCAGCGGGGAGCAAAGGATGGACCGCAGACCGAGGCTCATCACGCTGTGCCGGCCCATGAATCGTTCATCGTGTTGGGCGTCGCTGGTGAGAACACCCTGGCCGTCACGGATTACTTCTTCGACAACACCGCGAGAAATCTCGAATTCCGGATTTTCAATGGTCTCTTTCTCCACGCCGCGCGCGGCCCGGAAGACCAATTGTTCATCCGGCTCTTTCAGCACCACGAAGCCACGTTCGGCGTGGACGGCCAAAATCACCTCGTCCATCACGGTGTTCAGCACATCCGTTAGATCAAGGGACGAATTAAAGGTCTTGGAGAGTTGGTACACCAACTCTAGACGACCGGTATCGGGCTGGGAGGAGTCTTCCGTCACGTGTGTTGGCGAGTAGAAAATGATGCTTGGATCCCAAGCATCATAGTGGCTGGCAACCGTTTTAGTACCCAGTTCTACAGGATGAGTTTATCATCGTCTCTAACCGGGTTGGCCGAGGCCCGAGACCGGTGGGGACCGTGTGCACCCTCGCTTTCCAATTGAGTGTGGCCGGGGAGCTCATCCATTTAATGCTCTTCTCGATGGCTCATCTAGACTACAATCATGGCGCGAAAAAGCATCCTTGTTCGGCACCAGGGAGCAGTCTTTTTACTCGCATTCTCATATTTAGGGAACTGAATTAGCGCGCTTGCACGAATATCAAGGAAAGGTGCTGCTCAAGGCGCTCAAGCCAAAGACGAAGGAAACCGCCGACCACAGCCTTCCCTATGTGATCGCGGCCGCGCTGGTGGACGGCAATGTGCTGCCAGAAAGTTTCAGCGACGAGAAGCTGAAGGATCCACGAATCCGGGAGCTGCTGCCGAAGATTAAGGTGGTCTCCGATCCTGAGATTGACGAGCTTTTCCCCAGGATCAAGCGCGCGCGAGTGACGATCACGACCACCGACGGCCAAAGTTATACCGCGCAGACCGACGCGGCCAAGGGCGATCCAGCGGATCCTATGAGCGACGAGGATATTGTTGCCAAATTCCGAGCCAACGTCCGCGGAGTACTTAGCTCCGAGCGGATGGATGAAGTGATTGAGGCGACCTGGCGACTCGACAGCCTGACCAACATGCGCGAATACATGGAACTTCTCATCTCCGATATCTAAGCTAAGGCCCATTTCGATCGATGGATAAGAATGTCCGCTGAACTTCCGGCGAGGTTGACCCCGCCCATTTCTGATCGGGACCACACGAAGGGGCCCGACGACTCTCCCGTAACGCTCGTCGAGTACGGCGATTACGAATGCCCCTACTGCGGGCAGGCGGAGAACTCGGTGCACGAGATCCAGGAGCGCACCGGAAATGCGGTGCGCATGATCTTCCGCCACTTCCCCAATCGAACGGTCCATCCACATGCCAAACTCGCAGCAGAGGCGGCGGAGGCGGCAGGCGCGCAGGGCAAGTTCTGGGAAATGCACGACCTGTTGTTTCAGCATCAGGATCATCTAGAAGAAAGCGACTTGATCGAATACGCACGCGAGATCGGTATCGACGAAGAAAGGTTTCGCACCGAGCTCGATGCGCACACGCACTCAGAGAAGATCCGCGAGGATTTCCAAAGCGGCAGAGAGAGCGGGGTGCACGGCACCCCGACCTGGTACATCAACGGCAAGCGCTACGACGGTGCATGGGATCCGGAGTCCCTGATGGAAGCCGTCCGCAAACCGATGGGGGTACGCATCAGTGCGCTGACGCAAGAGTTCACTCGCCTCGCGGCCTCCGGCGGGCTGATGCTCCTGATTTTCAGCGCACTCGCACTCTTCTGGGCCAATTCCCCATTTGCAGACTCGTACACTAGTTTCTGGCAGACCGAATTGGGGATCTCCATGGGCAATCTCCATCTCGAGAGATCCCTTCTGGAGTGGGTCAACGAAGGCCTGATGGTGATCTTCTTCTTTGTCTTGGGATTGGAGATCAAGCGCGAGGTCACCGCCGGTGAATTGGCGAGCCCGCGGAAGGCGGCCCTTCCAATTGCCGCAGCCGCAGGCGGAATGATTGTGCCGGCACTGATCTATGTGGCATTTAACTTCTCAAATCCGATCGCGATACAAGGCTGGGCGATCCCGGTGGCCACCGATATCGCGTTCACGCTGGGCGTCTTGGCCCTGCTCGGAGGGCGCGTTCCGCTCTCCCTGAAGATATTTTTCACCGCTATGGCCATCGCCGATGACGTGGGCGGTATTCTGGTCATCGCCCTCTTCTATACCTCTGGGATCAACGTTACCGCCTTGTTGGTGGCGGCCATCTTCTTTGCCGGCCTGCTGATTCTGAACCGTTGGCGCGTATTCTCTCCACTGCCCTATTCGCTGCTCGGGATCGGATTGTGGCTGGCTTTCTTGAATTCTGGAGTTCATCCCACCATCGCCGGCGTACTGCTGGCGGCCATTATCCCGACCCGCAGCCCGCCCAATGTCAAGCGCCTCATGGCCCAGACCGATACGGTGCTCAATCGTTACGAATACGACGACTCAGAAAGGCGGGAGCAGGCGCTGGTTCGAGCCCTGAAGACGATCCTGGATCGCATGGAGCCGCCGGCCCAGCGGCTCGAACACAGGCTGCAGCCATGGGTCACCTATTTGATTCTGCCGATTTTTGCGCTGGCCAACGCGGGAGTGCCGCTGGGAGGAGGGGACGGACTCATTAATCCGGTCAGCCTGGGAATAATCTTTGCCCTGCTATTAGGAAAACCGATCGGCGTGGGGATCTTTGCCTACCTGGCCGCCAGGTTCGGAGTGGCTGAGAAGCCGCCGGACATTCGGTGGCGTCAGTTTTTCAGCGCCAGTGTTCTGGCGGGCATCGGATTCACGATCTCCATTTTCATCGCGCAAGCGGCCTTCCAGGATCCTGGGCTGCTCGCAAACGCCAAGATCGGTATCCTGGCGGGCTCAATTCTTGCCGGCGGGATCGGTTGGGCCCTGCTGAGCTGGACCAGTCCGCGGTATGAATCGGTTACCACGGCTCCGGCCGAGGCCGCACCGGCTGCCGATTGAGCCTTTATTACAGAACGAAGGTAGCGCGAGGCGACTGGCAATAAAGGAGCCGGTGCTTCTTCAGAAAATCAGCGAATCGCTGGGCCACGCCCCTTTCAGGACTCGACGTGCCCGCCGGGCGATGGGCAGCTGAATCCCCTACGCTGCAAACAAAACTAAGTACTCACGGGTTGGTTCCGTCGTTCGTGGATCGCTCCTAAACTGGACCCTCAGGAGAACACCATGAACAAGCGCATCGCGATCGGAACCGTTTTGATCCTGGGGTCGTTGCTGGCGGCGGCCTGCAACCTGCCATTCGCCGGAGAGCCAACCGAACCCGAAGCTCAGGTGCTATCAACGGCGGCGCCTTCCGAGCAAGACAACAAGCCGGATTCCGATGTCATTTCCTTGCCGACCGAAGCAGCGGAAGCAGATATCGATGAGGCGCGTGGCACGCCCATCACGCGTCTCGAACCGGACACGCTGATCTTAATCACCTACATTCAGATGATCACTGCCGAGCGAGGATGGGGCATCGGTGGCCTGGGTGGTAATTCCGACCACGTGTTCAGAACAAACGATGGAGGCCAGAGCTGGATGGATGTGACGCCGGCGGAGCCGGCGCCTGAAGAGACCGATCCCTCCAAATCTGCCGTGGGCTATTTCATCAACCCGATGACCGGGTGGGTTGCGTATTATGAAGAATCGATCGATCCGAGCCCCGTTCGATTTCGAGTATGGGGAACAACGGATGGAGGGGAGACCTGGAGCCCAAGCAGAGCCATCGAGCTCGAGTTCCTGGGGACCCCAGACTTTCCGCCGTTGCTCGGATTTGAGGACGCGAATAACGGCTGGTTGATTGCCCGTTATGGACCGGCAGGAATGTTCAAATACCCTATATACCTGCTCCGCACTGCGGATGGCGGAAAGCGCTGGGAGGTGGCCATCACACCTGCGGAGGGCGGCCTGCAAAGCTGCCGCAAGACCGGTGTAGATTTCGGCAGTTTGATGGTGGGGTGGGCGACCGTGGCGGATTGCCCAATTGTGGCGCCCGAAGTGGCGGTCACCCGCGACGGCGGACGGAGCTGGGAACCTATCATGCTTCCTGCTCCGGAGAATCGGCCCGCGCTTTTCGAAACTGAACTCTGCGAGGGCCATTCGCCTCAGCTCGTTTCCGAGCTCATTGGAGTGGTTGCAGTGAGTTGTCGAACGGGCTTGAAACTAAACTACATTTACACCACGGAGGACGGCGGCGCGAGCTGGGAAAGCTACCTCTACCCGGGGGGCGAGCTGGCTCTGCTAAATCCCAGGATTACCTACGCCTTTGGTCGACAAATTCACCAGACCGTGGACGGAGGCCGGTCCTGGGACTTTGTCAAGACCGTTCAGTGGGATGGTCAGTTTAGTTTCGTGTCGGACCAGGTGGGCTGGGCGGTGGCGCGCCAGGGCGAGGCGCTGGCACTGGTGTCTACCACCAACGGCGGCAGGACCTGGAATCTGCTCAAGCCCTCGATCAGTCCCTGACACAAGGCAAGCGACCCAATCGCACGCCTTAATCCTTCAAGATCGTTAAGGCGCTATCCCTTCGTTACCGTCCCACAATGTAAAATAGCCCAATGAAGCGCAAGCTCCGCGGCTTCAGCCGCAGCGCGATCCAAGTCGATTTCAACCTCTATCGAGTGAACGTCCCCATTCGGGACGTGTCCGATTCAAACTTGAGCGTTATCGACCTGTGGCCCGAGGGTGTCGAACGCACCATAGTGTTCGTACACGGGTACGCGGGAGTAGCGGAGACCTGGGAGCATCAGCTCAATTACTTCTCGCGTGACTATCGAGTGGTCGCAGCCGACCTGCGCGGGCACGGGCAAAGCGACGCGCCCTACACTCGCTACACCATGCCGGAGCTCGTCGACGACATCCTCAACATAGCTGACACGCTCAAGCTCCCGGAACGGTTTATCCTGGCGGGTCACTCATTTGGCGGGTCTATTTGTGTGGAGTTCGCCAGAGCCCATCCGGAGCGGTTGGAGAAACTCATATTGGTGGCCACCGCCGGCGAATACCCGTTGCCACGACTCACTGCGCTGATCGCGCGCATTCCAACCGCGGCCTTGATTCTCCTCTGGCGTTACAGGCCGCGCTGGAACGCCGAAGTGCACGTGATGAAGCGTATGTTGATCAACAACATGCGTCAGTGGAACGGGTGGAAGATGCTTGCTGAGCTCTCCACTCCGACGATGGTGATCACCGGTGAGCGAGATCGGTACTTCCCGCGCCGCGTCTTTGAAGACGTCGGGAAAGCGATTCTTGGCGCGGAAATCGTCGACGTGGGGGCCTCAAAACACAAGGTGCAGCTGGAGCGGCATGCCGCAGTAGACCGGGCCATCGAGCGTTTCATAGGGGGAGAAGATCGGCGATTCACGTGGAGAGATCGAGGCGTGAAAACCGGTCCAGAAGTCGAGCGACCCTGGCTGGCGAGCTACGACGAACATGTTCCGCACACGATACCGGTCCCGCGACAACCGCTCCACAAATTCCTGGAGACGACCGCGGACTGGATGCCAAACCGGACCGCCACCTTATTTTACGGCTCTCGCCTCACTTACAAGCAGCTCGACCGGCACGTTAATCAATTTTCGCACGCGCTGCATGGACTCGGTGTCGGTCCCGGCGACCGGGTGATGATCGTGCTGCCGAATATGCCACAAATGATCATCGCTTATTATGCCGCGCTGAAGATCGGAGCGGTTGTGGTTCTGGCCAATCCGGAGGCCAACGCGCAGCAGATCGCGGCCCAGCTGCTGCGGGCAGAGGCCAGAGTTCTGGTGACCTTAACCGAATTCGCGGAACTGGCGAAGGCGGCGGGAGACCGGCTCACAGTTGTGCTGACGGATATTCGGGAAGCGGTATCAAGGCGGGTCTATCAACAACTCATGGAACGTTGGCAAACGGCCGGGCTCGGCAAGAATAAGGTTACTGTCTCCGCCGCGCTGAACATGGAACAGCTGATGATGGACGCCTCCCGACAGGCGCCCGAGGTGGAAGTTGCCGGGGACGATCTTGCTGTCATCTTATTTACGAGCGGCACCACGGACGAGCCCAAGGGGGTGCGGCTCAGCCATGCGAATCTGGTCGCGAATGCCCTTCAGCTGCGGCACTGGGTGCCCGAGATGGCAACCGGCCGTGAGACGTTCCTTTGTGTGCTCCCCTTCTCGCACAGCTACGCGATGACGGCCGCCATGAATCTTCCGATTGCAATTGGGGCCACCATGGTTCTGCTGCCGGTCTTCGAACTGCAGCAGGTGCTGGACCACATCAAAGAGCATAAACCCACGCTGTTTCCGGGTGTGCCCACCATCCATATGGCACTGAACAATGCCCCGAAGGTCCGATCGTACGGCCTGGGGGCCATCCGCTTCTGTATCAGCGGCGCCGCGCCGCTCCCGATCGAGGTGCAGGAGAAGTTCGAGAAATTAACCAGGGGTCGGCTGGTGGAGGGATACGGACTGACGGAAGCCTCCCCGGTCACACACGCGAAACCTTTCGGATCCACAGGGAAAGAGGGCTCCATTGGTGTCCCGCTTCCGAATACGGAGGCCAAAGTTGTGGACCTGATCTCGGGCTCCGAATTACCGATCGGCAGCATCGGCGAATTGGTCGTGAGGGGCCCACAGGTCATGCAGGGTTATCTTGGCGGCGATAACGATGGAGAATCGGCCTTGCGGGACGGCTGGCTCCACACCGGCGACGTGGCCGCAATGGATGCGGATGGTTTTTTCACCATCATCAGCCGTGTGCGGGATACGATCATGGCCGGTGAATACAGCGTCTACCCCCGAGATGTGGAAGAAGTACTCTACGAAAACGGGAAGGTAATGGAGGTTGCGGTCGCAGGGTTCAAGGCGGAAGATGGAGATCAGCACGTGAAGGCGTTTGTTGTGCCCCGGCCGGGATCGGACCTCTCAGCGGACGAACTGCTGGAGACGTGTCGTCGCCGTCTGGAACCTTATGCGGTGCCCTGGGAAATCGAGTTCAGGCAGGACTTGCCAAAATCGTTCGTAGGGAAGGTGCTGCGGCGAATGTTGGTTGAAGACCGTGCCTAGCGAAGGCTGCGAGAAATCAGCAAGCGACGTTCTGCTGCCGCGCTGGCCCTTTTTCTGCTCGCGTTGCTCATGATCCAACCCGACTGGCTGCTGAGATCGCTGTCAAAACGGGTGACCTATTCAGTGAAAACCGAGGAGCCGGTGGTGGCGCTCACCATCGACGACGGCCCAGACGCTTCAACCACCCCCGCTATTTTGAATCTACTCAAGGAATATGGGTCGAAGGCGACCTTCTTCGTTGTTACAGAGCGCATTCCCGGCAACGAGCAATTGATGAAGCGGATTATCGAGGAAGGTCACGAGCTCGGCAATCACATGACGAACGAGGAGCCCAGCATCCGGTTGAGCAGTGAAGGGTTCGCCGACGATCTCATCGCAGCCGACTCAGCTCTCACCGAATTCGATGAGATTCGGTGGTTCAGGCCGGGATCGGGATGGTTCACAGCCAAAATGATCGATACGGTGGAGTCGCGCGGCTATCGGATGGCGCTCGGGTCGGTTTATCCTTTCGACCATCTGATCCCTTCCCCCTGGTTTGCCTCCGAATTCATTTTGTGGCGTGTCCGGCCCGGAGATGTAATTCTGCTGCACGACCACCGCGGGCGGGGGGAGCGAACCGCCGATACCCTCCGCCGGGTGCTTCCGGAGCTGAGCGACCGGGGTTATCAAGTTGTTACGCTCTCTGAGCTGGTGGACCTCGCAGAATAATTTGCACGCCGCCCCATGTTGAATGCGTTTGACGGGTCAGCCGACCCGCCGTTTTTATTAACGAGCGACCAGACGGCACGCCAAATAGGATCGCCCCCATCGCATAGGTTCTCCCGGTTTTCTGAGATGTTACACTCGCGGCCGCATGGATCCTAAAGACCTCCGAACACTTGAACTTCCGGCTGTATTGCAGCGGCTTGCGCAGCTGACCGACTTTTCCGCCTCGCGTCAGCTCGCGTTGGACCTGGTTCCTTCCACTTATCTCGAAATTGCACAGCGATTACAGGCAGAGACGACTGAGGCGCGCCAATTGCTTGCGGGCGACGGGAAGTTAACGGTAGGTGGAGCGCGGGATGTCCGGTCCAGGGTACAAGCCGCCGCGCGGGGTTCCGTGTTGGAACCGCAGGAACTACTGGATATCCAATCCACGCTGATTTCAGCGCGCACACTGGCCCGCCGATTCAAGAGCGACGATAAAAGTTATCCTGTCTTGAGTCGGATCGCGGCCGATCTCAGCCTAGAAACCGAACTCATCGATTCGATTTCACGCACGATAGACGATCATGGCCGGGTCCGAGACCAGGCCTCAAGGAAGCTCAGCTCCGTCCGTCGAAACTTGCGCCGCGCGCGCGAGCGGGTCAACAAGAAATTACAAGGCATGGTGAGTGACCCGAAAGTGGTATCGATGTTACAAGAACCGATCATCACGCAGCGCGAGGGCCGCTCGGTGCTTCCCCTGAAAGCGGAGTTCAAGGGAAAAATGGAGGCGGTGATCCACGATCAATCCACTTCCGGAGCGACCTTGTTTGTCGAACCGCTGGCGATTGTTCAACTGAACAACGAGGTACGGGAGCTTGAGTTGGAGGAGAAGGCAGAGGTCCGTCGAATCCTGAAAGAATTGTCGGCGGCAGTCGGTAACAAACGCGATGAAGTGGTCATCTCGGTCGAGGCCCTCGCAAAGTTGGACCTCGCTTTCGCCAAAGCGCGCTACGCGGAGGCGATTGATGCCACGGAGCCGGCCCTACACAATTTCGATCATGCAGGATCCCGGCTGCGGCTTGGGAGTGCGCGGCACCCGCTCCTGGACCCAGAGACCGTGGTGCCGATAGACCTGGTGTTGGAGCCAGAGATACAGGCGCTGGTAATCACCGGGCCGAACACCGGCGGCAAAACGGTGACCCTCAAGACGGCCGGGCTGTTGTCGGCCATGGCTCAATGCGGAATGCATCTGCCGACCGCGCCCGGCGCGGAGCTCAGCATGTTTCGGGCCATCTTCGCCGACATCGGAGACGAACAGTCGCTCGAACAATCCCTCTCTACCTTTTCCTCCCATATCTCAAACATCGTGCGCATCCTGAGCTCCGCAGACGGGACGTCGCTGGTGCTGCTCGATGAATTGGGAGCGGGGACCGACCCGGGAGAGGGAGCCGCACTGGCCCAGGCGCTGCTGGCCGAGTTTGTTGCGCGGGGCGCGGTGACGCTCGTGGCGACCCACTTTCCGGAGCTGAAACTTTACGCACATCAGGAAGCTCGCGTGCGTAACGCAAGCGTGGAGTTTGACGTCGAGAGCCTCCGGCCGACCTTCCGGTTAAATATTGGCCTGCCGGGTCGCTCGAATGCCCTGGCGATCGCAGAACGACTGGGCCTCGATTCGAGATTGATCGGTCGGGCCCGTGAACGGATTTCGCTGGAAGACCAACAGGGGGACAGCCTGCTGGAGGAGATCCGGCACCAGCGTGATGAAGCACAAGAGGCAAGCGCCACCGCGCAGGAGGCTAGCTCGGAAGCGAGACTGCTTCGGGACGAGCTTCGGGAGCGCCTGGCCGGAATCGAAGAGGAACGTCTGGAGATCTTGGAGGTCGCACGCAAGCAGGCACAAACACAGACCGAAGAACTCTCAAGAGAGGTGGATCGTCTTCGGCTGAAATTGACCGCGGCCGGAGCGGCTCTGGACCCGGTTAACGAAGTCGACCTGGAGCTCGACGAAGTGGAAACTACCTTAGAGCCGGTCGTCACGGAGCGGGGTCAGGACGTCGAAGAGTTGGAGGATTTGAAGGTAGGTGACTACGTACGTCTTCGAACCATCGATGCAGAAGGAGTCGTAACGGCGCTCCGGGGAAGAAAGGCAGAAATTCAGGTGGGGAGGCTCAGGGTGCAGGCTCGGATCTCGGAATTGGGACCTCCCACCGAACTCCCCCTGCGAGAACAGGCGGAAAGTGACCCGGGTGGATTCCAGGGCTCCGTCGAGATCCCCTCCATGGAACTTCATGTGCGAGGACAAACCGTGGACGAGGCACTAGAGGCACTGGAGCGCCGGCTTGACGCGGCCTTCTTGGCAGGAATGTCCTCGCTCAAGGTGGTGCATGGCAAGGGCACTGGCAAGCTGCGGCGAGCCATCCGTGAGGAGCTGAGCCGCAGTCCATATGTGTCGTCTTTCCGCCCGGGCGAGCCCTCCGAAGGCGGGGAGGGAGTAACTCTTGCGGAGTTGGAGGGGAACTGATCGATCCGAAGCCACTGAGCAGGCCGCCGGGCTTTTCGAAGAGAGCATAGAGGAGCGAACGTGAGCGAGCATATCTCACGTTGTTGGGGCGACGAGGACCCGCTGATGGCGGACTACCACGACAACGAGTGGGGCAGGCCGGAGCACGAGGATCGCAAGTTGTTCGAGCATTTGGCACTCGACAGCTTTCAAGCCGGCCTCTCCTGGCGAACGATCCTCAACAAGCGAGAGAATTTTCGCAGAGCCTTTGCTGAGTTCGATCCAAAGATGGTTGCGAGCTTCGACGAGGCGGATCGGGAGCGACTGCTGGCCGATGCCGGCATCGTTCGCAACCGTCAGAAGATCGAGGCCACAATCAACAATGGTCAGCGAGTGCTGGAAATACAGGTGGAGCTGGGTTCCTTCGACAAGTACATCTGGGGATTTACCGGGCATAAAACCTTGCGCCGCGAGCCAGTCGCTGACTGGCAGGATCTGCCCAGCACCAGTCCCGAATCTGAGGCGATGTCGGCCGATTTGAAGGCGCACGGTTTCAAGTTTGTGGGAGGCACAATTTGTTATGCCTTTATGCAGGCGATAGGCATGGTGGATGACCACATGATCGGGTGTTTTAGATATCGTGATCGGTGAGCACCGATCTTGAGCGCGCGACTTTCCTCCGGGGTTTTACGTTAATCGGGTTACAGACCATGTTCCGGGCCTCAAGACCGGACCGATACAACGGAGAGTGAAAAATGAGTGAAACACGAGCACCGCTTCGTCGCTCGAGCAGAAATCGAGTATTCGGTGGCGTATGCGGCGGACTGGGAGAATTCTTCGGGCTCAAGCCCATTTGGTTCCGCATCGTATTCGTGATCCTGGGCATTCCGGGTGGATTGCCGGGCATCGTCCCCTATCTCATACTTTGGTTGGTCATTCCGGAGGAGGAGTCAGGATAGTCCGTCCCAAATTGAAGGGCATCCTGGAGACCTGCCTCTACGCCGAGAAGCTGGAGGCGGCGGAAGAATTCTACGGTCGGGTGCTTGGGCTGGTGCCTTTCGCGAAGGAGGAGGGCCGGCATCTATTTTTCCGTTTCGGAGAGGGCGTATTCCTGATTTTCAATCCCAATGCAACCGCGGTGACCGGTGGCGACGTGCCAACCCATGGGGCGCATGGCCCGGGCCACGTTGCCTTCCGAATCGAAGATGACGAAGTTGATAGCTGGCGGAAGCATCTGTCAGACCTGGGTGTGGAGATCGAGCTGGAACTGAACTGGCCGAGCGGTGGTCGATCGCTCTACTTCCGTGATCCCGCCGGCAACAGTTTGGAGCTGGCGACCGCGGAAGTCTGGGGAATCCAGACGAAAAATATTCCGGGCCTCTCTTGACAGACGCCCGACATCGCCTACAATTCTGCGGGTTAGTTGATGCAAGCTAAACTAGATGCACGTGTCGCCTGTCATGAGGCCCCGGCCTCCAGGCAGGCGTCTTTTTTTCTCACTCGACAAAGAGCCGCAAGGCTCTTTTTTCATGAGCCCGGCCGTGCTTGTCGTACGGACGGACCCGCGCGATCGGGACAGCTCACGATCCATGCTTGAATTGCCCGGCCTCATCGACCCGCATGTTCACTTGAGAGAGCCGGGAGGCACCCACAAAGAAGACTTCGGCACGGGCACCGTCGCCGCATTGGCGGGAGGATTCACCGCGGTGCTCGCCATGCCTAATACGCAGCCCCCACTCACTGACTTTGCCAGTTTGGAGCTTGCAC
>JADFRG010000067.1 GCA_022561385.1 Chloroflexota bacterium | reverse complement strand
ATCGACGTACGGCGCACGGAGAGCATCAAGGTGGGGCAGGAAGTGGTGGGCAACCGGGTGCGGGCGCGGGTGGTGAAGAACAAGGTAGCCGCGCCGTTCAAAGTGGCGGAGTTCGACATCATGTACAACGAAGGTATCAGCCGGGTGGGGGGTATCCTGGACCTGGGGGTGGAGACCGGCCTGATCGAGAAGCGCGGCTCGTTTTACTCCTACAAAGAGGATCAATTGGGCCAGGGGCGCGAAAAAGTTAAGCAGTACCTGAAAGAAAATCCGGAGACGGCGCAGGAGTTAGAGCAGAATATCCGTGCCGCATTTGCAGACGGGGCCGTGGCATAATACAATCACACATGTATAAGTAAGCAGCAGGTCTGGACTGGTACCTTGCCAGACCAAAAGACGCGGAAAGTTCGGATCTCTGATCCAAGGTGATTAGATTAAGCACGACGGGCAAGTGAGCATTCGATAGATCTTGCTCCGGCCGGCACTGAAGTTAGGCCAACAGATTAAATAAGGCACTGGTGGGGAGGCGCGATTTGAAGCATGGAACGGAGTGGGTCGGTCGCGGGGTCAGCCCGCGATTCCATCGCCTATTCCTCTCCTCGCGTATCGTCCCGAGTGCAGCTCGCCATAATCTAATCTAAGCTTGAATTAGTCAAAAACGAACCCACGGGCGTTGGGATTTCAAAGCAGCCGTGACCGCGTCACGGCTGCTTGTCGTATATCGGAAGGACATGTTACGAGCATGCAGAGCAGATGCCCGAGTGGCATCTGAAGGGCATGTGAAGCGATGAGCCCAGGTGACAAAAATCGTAACCGCAATCGTTCCTCGATCGAAGAACAAGGTGCAGGTTTACCTGGATGGCCAGTATGGCTTTTCCTTATCAAAGAAGCTCTCACAGGAGCTAGGTCTTGATGAGGCGCTGCCCGAAGCTCGCATCCAGGAACTGATCGAGCGCGATCGAGAAGAAGCTGCCTACGAACAGGCCATGCGATTGTTATCCCATCGGCCGCGGACGGAGCATGAGTTGCGGAACCGCTACTCGAGGAACGGTCTATCCGAGCAGGTTCAGGACGCCGCGCTCGAAAGACTGAAGACTGAAGGCTGGGTGGATGACGCCGCCTTTGCTCATTTATGGATCGAAAACCGTATGGAGTTCAGACCGCGTGGCGCCTATGCGCTTCGGTCAGAATTGAGATCCAAGGGAGTAGCGCGGGAGCTGATTGAGGTCGCGTTGGAGGACTTCGACGAAGAGGAAGCAGCCAGACGCGCGGCAGACCGGGGCGCACATCGCTATCAGCATTTATCGCCGGACCTATTTCGCCGGCGCCTGAGCGGCTATCTATCCAGGCGCGGATTTACCTACCAAATGGTTTACCCACTCGTTGCCCAGCATCTGGTGGGGATGGAATCAGAAAGTGAGGGATCACATTGAACCCAGCGTGGTTGTTACCAGTGATTGTAGGAGTAGTAACTTTAGCCCTCGGGCTGACAGCAGGCTATTTTATTCGGCATGCTCGGGCCCGCCGGGAGCTTAAAGGCCGGCAGGCCGAAGGTGACAGGATCCTCGAAAAGGCTCGAGCTCGTGAGCGAGAGATTGAGCTTGGGGCGCGGGACGAGGCCTTGAAGCTCCGGGATGGGGCGGAGGCGGAGGCCTCCCGTCGCAGATCCGAGCTTTCCAAGGAGGAGGAGCGTCTTCAAAAGCGGCGCGCGGATCTGGATCAGCGCCTAGACAAACTCGAGAAACGCGACTCCACTCTCAACAAGCGCCAGAGCAATATCGACAAGCGTGCCAACGAACTCGAGCAACGCCATGACGAGACGCTGGCTGAGCTCGAGAAGATCTCCGCGATGACGCAGGCACAAGCCAAGGAGCAGCTGGCGAGTGAAGTTGAGCGCGAAGCGCGACAGGACATGATGCGCATCATCCATCGTATCGAGGAGGAGGCTCGCGAAGAGGGGGAAAAGCGCGCGCGGGAGCTCATCGCGGATGCTATGCAACGCGTGGCTTCAGATCATGTCTCGGATATCACCGTGTCGTCCATCCCGCTGCCTTCGGACGACATGAAAGGGCGCATCATCGGTCGCAACGGCCGCAACATTCGCGCCTTCGAACACGCGGCCGGCGTGGACGTGATCGTGGACGATACACCCGAGGCGGTGACCATCTCGTGTTTCGACTCGGTGCGAAGAGAGGTGGCAAGGCGCGCCATGGAGAAGTTGGTCCTGGATGGCCGGATTCATCCGGCCCACATCGAAAAGATTGTGGAGAAGGCGCGGGAAGAGGTCGACGAGGTGATCGCCGAGGCCGGAGAGCAGGCGACTTATGAAGCCGGCGTGTCAAGATTGAAACCCGAAATTACGAAGAAGCTGGGCCGGTTGAAATTTCGGACCTCCTACGGCCAGAATCAGCTGGATCATGCGGTGGAGAGCGCCAAGTTGGCGACGGTGATCGCTTCAGAGCTTGGAGCGGATATTGAAGTGGCCAAGATGGGTGGGCTGCTGCATGACATCGGCAAAACCATGGATCATGACGTCGAAGGCACACATGCGATGTTGGGAGCGGAGTTCTGTCGCAGGCATGGCGTGCCGGAGAATGTGGTCAACGCGATCGCCTCACACCACCATGAGGTCGAGCAGGAATCGGTGGAGGCGGTGATCGTCGAGACCGCGGATGCGATCAGTGGAGCAAGACCGGGTGCCCGCCGCGAGAGCATGGAGGATTACGTGAAGCGAGTTCGGGCGCTGGAGGATGTGGCCAATTCGTTCGAGGGTGTGGCGGAAAGTTATGCGCTGCAGGCCGGGCGCGAAATCCGGGTAATTGTGAAGCCGGAAGATATCGACGATCTGGAGGCCACGCGCCTCGCGCGCACGGTGGCCAAGCAGATCGAGGAAGGAATGAATTACCCGGGTCAGATCAAGGTTACCGTGATCCGGGAGACACGATCGATCGATTACGCCAAGTAGGCCAGGAGCGCTGGCACCAGCCAGCGCTCTTTTCAATTTACGAAGCAGCATAGAAGATGCCCGCAACAAGGGGGGGAACTTCCGTCATCAGACAAACCACATCTTCGGTCGCCCCACAACGCGTCATCAATCTACTGGGATTCGGAATGGTGCTCTCCCTGGTGGGCGACAACACCCTCTACACGGTCCTTCCAGACCCCACCATTTGGTCTCGCGCGGGTTTGACGCTCGGATGGGTGGGCGTGTTGTTGGGCGTCAACCGCATCGTGCGTTTGATCTTCAACACATGGGCGGGGGTATTGTTCGATCGCCTGCCGCGCCGCGGCTTGTTGATCGGATCGTTGGCCCTGGGGGCGGTCTGCAACGTCATTTATGCGGTTGCTTTTGGGCCGGTACCGTTCCTGATCGGACGCATCTTGTGGGGCGCGGCTTGGTCCGGGCTCTGGATAGGGGGCAACACCGTTATTCTCGACGTCTCCACCGACGCCACCCGGGGTCGGAACAGCGGGCAGTTCCAGATGTGGTTCTTCACCGGGGTCGCGGTGGGTGCGTTGCTTGGAGGCGCCTTCACGGATCTCTTCGGCTTCCGGGGAGGGTTGTGGATCAGTGCCGCGATCACCGGCTCGGCCGCAATAGTCTGGTTTTTCAAGCTGCCCGAGACCCGAAGCGTTAGGGACAAGCCGCCATCCGAGGTACGCAGTTGGCGCGATTTTCCGATTCGGGAGTCACTTCCGGCCGCGGTCCCCGTGATCGCGGTCCGATTCGTTTTCGCGGGGGTGATGGCGGCCACGACCATCCTGTGGCTTGAGCAGTACGTGGGCCGGCAGCTTTCGTTGACATGGATCGTCATTCCATTGGCGACGCTGACGGGCGGCTTCTCGGCGGTCCGCGTGGTGGCCAGCATCGTGGGAGCGCCTCTGGCAGGCAGGGCCTCCGACCGGATGGGTCGGCGATGGCCGGTCATGGCCATTGGCCTGGCGGTAGGCGCAATGGGGGCCTGGTTGATGGGTGGCGCGGTCATCTGGATGGCGGTGTTTGGGGCGCTGATCGCCGCCGTCACTGCCGGGAGCGCGCAAGCGCTGGCTCCGGCGATCATTGGCGATCGCGTGGACAAGGCGCGGCAATCGCGCGCCCTGAGTGTCCTTTTCTCGCTGGGAGATGTGGGCAGTGCGCTCGGGCCGCCCCTGGCGCTGGGTCTTCTTTCCACGCTTGGTATCGAGGGCGTATACCGTATGAGTGCGGTGGTATTAGGTCTCGCCGGCGTATTTGCTTTGACGCAGATTCGCGCCGAGCGCAGGCTCGAACGCGCAGGCGTGAGCCAAAGTTAGTTTGAGCGGGTCCCAACTCCGGGCTTCCCCGTGGATTCCGTTATGCGATCGCCGCGGCCCCTTCAGGCCCTCCACTCCAGCTGGCTCCCGGCTCTCTCAGCTTCCGGGCTCCTGATTCGCGATCGAGCGGGCTGCGAACGGCGAATCCTCCGCGCTTGAGAACGTGGGTGTAGATCATGGTGGTTTTGACGTCTTTATGGCCCAGCAGGTCCTGGACCGTTCGGATGTCGTATCCATCTTCCAGAAGATGCGTGGCAAAGCTGTGGCGGAACGTGTGGCAGGTCACTCGTTTATCAATTTGTGCCAACTTAGCAGCCTTGCGGACCGCTTTTTGCATCGCACTGGGGCTTACATGGTGGCGACGGGTGACGGCGGTCTTGGGGTCGGTCGAAAGCTGACGAGAGGGAAATACATATTGCCAGATCCATTCACGCTGTGCGCCTGGGTATTTGCGCTCCAGCGAGTACGGGAGGTGGACCGCTCCAAGCCCGCGTCTCAGGTCTTGCTCGTGCATCCGTTTGGCGCGTTGCAAGTGGTCCCGCAGTTCAGCGGCCAGTGTTTGCGGCAAGATGGTGAAGCGGTCTTTGGCGCCCTTCCCGTCTCTCACGACAATCTGCCGAAGTGCGAAGTCCAGGTCCTTCACCCTCAGCCGGGCGCACTCGGAGGCCCGTAATCCACCACCGTACAGTAACTGGACCATTAGTTTATGGCGCCCCGAGAGGCAGGCTAGAACTCGATGAAGCTCCTCGCGAGAGAGAACGGTGGGTATCGTTCTCGGCCGGCGTGCGCGGACCGAATCAATCGGGAACTCTAGTGGCCGGTCCAGGACGGTTCGATAGAGGAACACGATCGCGCTGAGGGCCTGATTTTGGGTTGACGCTGCGACGTGGTCTTTCACCGCTAAATGCGTGAGAAACGCTTCAATCTCGGCTCGACCCATATGGATCGGGTGGCGATTGCTGTGGAAGTGGATGAAACGTCGTATCCACGAAACATAGCGCTTTTCGGTTTGATACGAGTAGTGCTTGCGACGCATGATCCTGCGCGTGCGATGAACGAGCTTCTCGGCGGGTGAGAAATCTTGCGCTGTATTCATTGAAACCCTCTCGAAGATGGCGAATAGCAGGAGAAAAAGTTACGGAAGCCGCGTAATCACGACATTATCAGGAAGTTCTTCCGCGTAATGCTGTAATATGAGAATACCTGAGAAGAACTTCCGCGGGAATCCCCTGCGCGGGTGATATCAGGAAGATCTTCCGGCTAATCAGTAGTTAGGCCGATATCAAGGCCTGCGCCTATTGATTTGATTGCTGGGAGAACCATCAAGGCAGATCTAACATGGGCCTGAAGCCAGCTGAGCTTGTAACGGCCACCGAGGTCATTGAAGGCCTTTGTGAGCACCTGCTAATTCAGGACGTGCCCGAGGACGCATCGTATACGGGGTTTTTGTCGATCGACGAACCGTTTGGTCTCGATTACAAAGGCTTCCATGAGTTCTACCGTCGTCTCTTAAGCTTCGTCTTGTCCCTCGATGACATTGGCGCTCTTTGGTCACAGGACGCAATAGAGGGGAAAATCCACACACTCCTGATTGATTTGGCGAAGAGGCGTTATGAAGGCGAGGAGGCACCGGATTTCGCCTCGATTGCCCATGATTGGTTGGCAGACATCGGTGTCGAATTCGAAGAGTTTGGATGCTATGTTCCGGTAGTCGGCCTCTCAATCGATACAACGCTAGAAATTGGCACAGTCATGTTTCATCCTCTCGACTCACTTAGGAGCGAATTCGAAGGCCAACTCATATCTCCCTACCGAGAGCATTTGCATCCGCTGCGAGATTGCATCGCGTCAAGCGTAATTCGGGCTGAGAAATTAAGGGCAATTGAACTGCTGCAGATAGAAGTGAATTGGGCTTTGAATGTGCTTCGGCTGATGGGCTCTCTGGTCTGGCACAACCAACCCCAAGGTAGCATTTACGTGGGCGGCCAAGAGCCAAAAGGATCCTCCTACGCTGTAGCGCTTGGAACACAAGACTCAGTTTCCAAGGGCGTTGACACGGGGAGAGTGATTCCACCATTCAGAATAGACGACGAATTCCTTCAAGTTGCCAAGGTCTACGGTCTCGACCACATTAGAGATATTGCGAGTAGCGACTCTCAAACTGAGCTAGAGCGCGCTTTTCTCTTGTCAATCCAGTGGTACGGAGAGGGCATTCGGGAGACTCTTCCTCTGTACGAATTCGTCAAGTTCTATGTAGCGATCGAGATTGCTTCAAAGAAAAAGTCAGAATCTTCTACAAAGAAGCATCTTCCACGCCGCCTCAGTGTATTGATCTATCCCTGGAGCAAGGAGAAACAGAGAAACTTAGAAGATGGGATAGGCGACCTGATCGATGAGCGAAACGCGGTCTTTCACGGTGGAAGTCCGGAAAAGCAATCTGAGGACTATCTGGCATGGTTCTCGCGGGTCGTCGCTATGCAAACACTCCATCATCTTCGCATGGCTATTGAGCAAGAGGGCTTGGACACGAAGGAAGCGCTTGATAGCTGGGTACAACAACAATACGCGACCTACCTGCAATAAAAGGACCTAATGAGAGTGGAGATATCTGCCTAACAACTCGCTGGAGCGGACCGGGGATTCGGCGGCAGGAGCAAGAGATAATTAATTCGCGGGCTGGTGAAAAGGAATGTGAAGGGTCGAATCCCGGCCGCTCAGCTCGCAGCCGTTAGCCGCCACTTTGAGACTTCATGCCTACTGTTTCCCCTGATCCCCCGCAAATCTCCGCCTACGTGGCCAATCTATTAGGGCCAGACCCTTACA
>JADFRG010000037.1 GCA_022561385.1 Chloroflexota bacterium | reverse complement strand
AATCAGGCGCTCAGCGCCTTGCTGTTCCTCTACCGGGAAGTGCTCAAGAAAGAGCTCGAATACCCCATCGATTCCATTCGTGCCAAGCGTCCTAAACGATTGCCGACCGTCATGACTAAACAAGAAGTGCGAAACGTCATCGGGCGCATGACCGGAAAGAATCAAGTGATGGCGAAATTGCTCTATGGCAGCGGATTGCGTCTCATGGAATGCGTTCGACTGCGGGTACAAGACCTGGACTTTGGCCAGCGACAGATCATCGTGCGCGAGGGCAAAGGCGGGAAGGATCGGGCGACGGTCCTACCGGATTCGCTGATAGATCCACTCAAACGTCACCTTCGTCACGTGAAACTAGTTCATGAAGACGACATCGCCGATGGGCATGGGGGCGTTTACCTGCCCAATGCACTCGAGACTAAGTATCCCAATGCCCACCGGGAGTGGATCTGGCAATACGTATTCCCTGCTGCAAAACTGTCAATGGATCCCCGCGGAGGAGTTCTCCGCCGCCACCATGCAGATCCAAGCGGCCTGCAACGGGCGGTTAAGAAGGCCGCACGTTCGACTGGCATCGAGAAACGCGTCTCCTGTCACACCTTTCGACACAGTTTCGCCACACACTTGCTCGAGAACGGATACGACATTCGAACCGTCCAGGAGCTCCTGGGACATAAACACGTCAGCACAACCATGATCTACACCCACGTCCTCAGGCGCGGCGGCCGAGGCGTGCGGAGCCCACTAGACCCGATCGAGGCCCTGTCCCGGGCCTAACCCCTCACGAATTAACGGGCTGATGTGGCGCGAATCCAACGCAGGAACCGGCGCTCCGGGTTGGCTTACGGCCTATCCGATTATTGATGGCGTCGAGGGCGAGGGATCCCCATTATGTGGGAGGGGCCACAAATCAAAAGCCCAACCCTTGATTCTGGGCTGGGCCTCATTCACACGCTAATTCACTTCTTTCAGATTGAATGACCGCTACGCGGTCGCCCTCTCAGCACTCACTGAACCCGCAGGAATAACACTTCCTGCACCCTTCTTCATTTACCATGGACGCCGCACCGCATTCCGGGCAAAGATCTCCAATCACCATAGGCATCGCTTCGTGCGGCATGGTTTCAAGCTGCGGCTCGGTTTCACCCAGATAATTTCTTAACCCACGCGCCACGCCGTCCGGCAGCGACAACACCCGTTCGGCTCCAAACCCGGTCGGCCGACCCCCACCGATGCCCGTAAGCTGGCGGACCACTTCAGTCAGACGATCGCGCGGCATCACCGGGGATGCCAAACGCAGAATGTACGAGATCAGGCGTCCGATCGCTTCCGATACGGCCGCCGTTTCCGAGCCCGCTTTGGCAGTTGTAATAAATACCTCGAAAGGTTGGTCGCCGCCGTTCTGATTCACCGTCACAAACGCCTTGCCGACCGGAGTCTCCATGCTGAAGGTCGAGCCCTCCAGGCGTTTTGGGCGCGGTTTCTTTCCCGGCATCCACATCCGAAGCTGCGAGGAGGCAAAGTCATCCTCGCTGCCACCTGCCGTCACCTGCTTTTCGGCGGTAGATTTGGTCTCTAACACCACTTTTTGGCGCGAGCCGGTCACATACACGGTCAAACCTCGGCACCCCAGTTCCCAGGATTGCAAGTAGGCCTGTGCAACCTCCTCTGCGGTCGCGTCGGCGGGGAAGTTGCAGGTTTTGCTGAGGCTGTTATCAACAAATGCCTGCATGGCGGCCTGCATAAGCACGTGTTCCTCGGCCTTGATGTCCTGCGAGACGACAAATGTGTGTCGAACGTGCTCAGGCACTTCCTCCACATGCTGGCAGGTCCCCTCTTCCATTACCTGCTCGACGACGCGGCGCCGCGCGGCCTCTTCTAACCCCGCCTCCTGCAATGCCAGCTCAAACAGCGGACTCGCATATGTGAGCTCTAAGTCGGTGCCGTTGTCATCCACATGCCGGACGTATGCCAGAGCAAAAACAGGCTCACATCCGTAACCCTCGCAGCCGGCAACCGTGGCGATAGTTCCGGTGGGCGCAATCGTCGTCTGAGCCGCGTTCCGAATTCCATGCCGCTCGATCCCGGTCGTAATTTCCGTCCAGTCTAGATCCGGCCGACCAAAGTGACGCCGGTAAGGCGAAAGCGCGGTCGGAGGAGACCAGCGGAGGTCCCCAGGATCGTAGATGCTCCCCTTTATGGCTTCGAACGGTCCTCGCGTGCGAGCCAGGTCGATGCTGGTCACCATCGAGTGGAAACGCACAAATTCCATCACCTGGGCCGCAAATTCCTGCGCTTCATCCGAGCCGTACCGGACTCCAACGTTGTACATCAGGTCGCCCAGCCCCATGATCCCCAGGCCGATGCGACGCGCGCGATTGGCCGATTCTCGAAGCTGAGGCACCGCCGGCACGTAGGCGTTGGCGCTGACCACGTCGTCCAGAAAGCGCGTGCTGAGAACGATGCTCTCTTCAAGCTTGGTCCAATCCACCGCACCGCTCGGCCCACAATGTTGCGCGAGATTGATAGACCCCAGGCAACAATTCTCGTAGGGTCCGAGCCATTGCTCGCCGCATGGATTCGTGGCCTCCAGTTCATAGAGGTGAGGAACCGGATTGCTGCGATTGGCGGAATCAAGGAACAGGATCCCGGGCTCGCCATTGTGATGGGCATGCTCCACCATCATGTCAAATATCTCTCGCGCGCGTACGGTCTCGACTTTCTCGCCCGAATGCGGAGCGATCAAATCATGGCTCCCATCGTCCCGTACAGCTTCCATAAATTCGTCGGTTACGCCAACAGAGATGTTGAAGTTGGTAATTTGGTTTTCGTCGACCTTGCAGGTGATGAAATCGCGTATATCTGGATGGTCGACGCGCAGGACGGCCATATTCGCCCCTCGCCGCGTCCCACCCTGAGCGATTTCTCCGAAAGCCTTGTCGTATACACGTAAGAATCCAACCGGGCCAGTGGCCACGCCGGCCGACGATTTGACCAGGGAACCCTTGTGGCGCAGTCGGCTGAATGAAAACCCGTTCCCCCCACCCGTCTGCTGGATGAGGGCCGCGTCCCGCAAGGTCTGAAATATTCCGGAGCTATCGCGCCCCATGTCGTCGGCGATTGGAAGTACGAAACAGGCCGCGAGCTGTCCAAGCGGCGTGCCGGCTCCGGTGAAGGTGGGTGAGTTGGGGAAGAACCGTTTGGATACCAGGAGTTCGTAGAATTTCCGGGCCAGTTCCATCTGATCGCCGTCGAACTCGACCTCCGGCGCCGCAATATGGTAAGCCACGCGCCAGAACATCTCGTCTACGGTCTCGCCCGGTTCACCGTCCGGCTGGCGCCGGACGTAGCGCTTCATTAATATCGTGCGTGCGTTGTCGGTTAACTCGACGGTCGGTAGGCCGTCCGGAATTGGAGGCGTTGGCGCCAGCCGAAGCTCCTCCGTCTGCACCCGCACCTCAGGATCCGAGGTTTCCAGCATTCCACCCTCCTCCGGGCGCCTTCCCTCTCCTCCAGTCAGAGAAGGTCAGATGATCATGCGCAGGCCAGAGACTGCTGTCCCCGCGGTGTGTGCCGCGCCTGAACCCTCGCGGCCAGAGCGGCCGCGGCCCTATGCGAATTGAGATTAGGCTTCCAGGAGTAGGTCGATTTCGTTCCGAATGGCATGTAGATCAACGAAGCCCAGATACACGATCGCGTAACGAATGTACGCGATATGGTCGAGCTCCTTCAGACCGTTGATAACAAGGTCTCCCACCACTCGGGCCGGGATCTCCGGCTTTCCCAGCGACTGCAACCTAGCTTCAACTTCCCCCACCAGCCTATCAATATCTGCCGCCGAAACCGGTCGCTTTGCGCACGCGATCCTGACCCCTCTAGCCAGTTTCTCACGATCGAACGCCTCACGGCTGTTATCGGCCTTGATTAACAGCGGGGCTGTAAGGATAGCCCGTTCGTAGGTGCTAAATCGCTCTCCGCAGATCTTACAAACCCGCCGCCTCCGTACCCCCCCCTTGGCATGGTGCGTGGTATCGATGACTCGGGTGCTGTTGCCTTGGCAGTACGGGCATTGCATTGGCGGCTACCCCACCCCGAACACTTGTTTGGCCCCAGATCTGCCGAATGGGTCTCGGCTGACCCAAATATGTTCCGAAGGGGTCGAAGATTGTAGCACGGTGACTATCGTGCGCCAACCCCCGCAGGGGTGAATCGACCTTAAAGTTTTTGGTACTCTGGTACGGGAGAACAGTTAATGGCCTGTCCTCGCTTCGCCAGGAGAGCTCTACTGTCGAGCACAACGATCGGGAAATTGCGAGTAGATGCAGGGTCTGGAGAATCTAGCAGGCGCCATGGCTTCGCCAGGACAAGTCGATTGTATCGCGCTGAGGTTGCAAAACTGAGAGTTGGAGTTGGTTCAAGAGAATCTAGCGGGCGTCGGGAGGAGGTGCCGACGCCCGCAGTTTATGGAGTCCCCTGTACGGCCTCGGAAGTTTGAGGTGCACAGAGCACATTCCGCGTAAGGACCATTCATTTCTCGACCCGCGGATAGACGGACCGCGGCCGAGACCCATCGCGCTAAAGATCAGCGCAATGGGTACACAGATTTCAAATTATCCGCCCGCCCTAGCGACGCCGCAGGAAGGCCGGGATGTCCAGATCGTTGACGTCGATGGTCTGGGGCAAGAATTCGTCGGCTGGAATGGGGGCTTCAGCGGCGTCCAGCCGGCCCTGCTTCTGGGCTTCGGCCGCGTCGGTGAAACGTTTCAGGCGGGATGAAGCTCGCTTCGGCCCGCCCGAGCTATCGAATCCGGTGGCGATTACCGTCACCCTCAGATCCTCGCCCAGGGTCGGATCAATCACTGCACCGAAGATCAGGTTCACATCCGGATGCGCGGTTTCCTTGATGATGGCGGCCGCCTGATTTACCTCAAACAAGGTCAGGTCGGCGCCGCCCGTGACGTTAAACAGAATGCCGCGCGCCCCATCAATCGTGATATCGAGCAGGTGGCTCGTAATGGCCTGTTCGGCCGCCACTCGAGCACGATCCTCGCCCGAGGCACAACCGACCGCCATTAGCGCCGCGCCGCCCTCAGACATGATCGTGCGGACATCGGCGAAGTCCAGGTTGATCAGGCCAGGGACGGTGATCAGTTCGCTGATCCCCTGGATGCCCTGGCGCAGTACGTCGTCTGCCAGCTTGAAAGACTCCTGCAGGCTGGCACGTTTGTCTGCGATCTGAATCAGCCGGTCGTTGGGAATCACGATCAGGGTGTCGACGTGATCTTTCAGCTCGTTGATGCCGGCTTCTGCCGCTTGCATACGTTTGGAGCCCTCGAATGAAAACGGTCGCGTCACCACCGCTATTGTGAGCGCCCCGATCTCCTTGGCGATCTGGGAGATCACAGGGGTGGCTCCGGTGCCCGTACCGCCGCCGATGCCAGCCGCGATAAAAACCATGTCGGACCCCTTGAGGACCTCGTACACATCCTCCGCCGACTCTTCGGCTGCCTTCTTGCCGACCTCCGGATCGCCGCCGGCTCCCAGTCCACGCGTTATCTTGTCGCCAATGCGAATGCGGACTGGTGCTTCTGAAAGCAGGAGCGCCTGGGCATCGGTGTTGATGGCCACAAATTCGATGCCTGCCATGCCCTCCTCGATCATGCGGTTTACGGCATTGCTGCCGCCCCCGCCGATCCCAACCACCTTAATCCGTGCGAATGACTCGATCTGTGGTGCTGGTTGCATTTTGACCTCCTCTATCCTTCTCGGTCTCCGATATCGGGCGCTAGCCCGGCAGTAAACGTCTTAGTAGGCCGGCCGCCCGACCCAGATCGAACCGCGGCCAGGCCATGGAACGATGGTCCAGAATGACATCTTCTTCCTGGAGCCGGCCCCAGTGAAGCAATCCAACGCCGGTCGAATAAGAGGGATCGCTCAACTTGTCGACCAGGCCTCGCAAATTGTCGGGTTGAGCGGTACGGACCGGCAGCTGTAACACGTCGGCCGCCACCAGATCCAGGCCGTGCATCTGGCTCGCTCCTCCGGTCACGACCAGGCCGGCCGGAAGAAGCGCGTCGTAACCGGAACGTTTGATCTCCTGCCGCACCAGCGAAAAGATTTCCTCCACCCGCGGCTCCAAGATCCCGGCAAGTTCCGCCACCCGTACCTGGACCTTGCTGCCCTGCCCGAAAGGTTTCATCGTCACGAGCTGGTCGTGGGAGCCCATCATCGGTCGGCAGGTTCCATGCTGGATCTTGATGCTTTCCGCGGTCTCAAGAGGCAGGTGCAGGCCCTGGGCGATGTCGCTGGTCATATGGTCGCCGCCGACGGGAATGGCCGCCGTATGCCAGGAGGCGCCCTCGATGTAGACCGCGATGTCGCAAGTTCCGCCGCCGATGTCGCATACCACAACCCCCATCTCTCGCTCGGTCTCAGAAAGCACGAGTTCGCCCGCGGCAAGCGAGGAAAGTACGAAGCCATCGATGTCGATCCCGGCCGCCTCGACCGCCTTCTCCAGGTTGCGCAAAGAGGTTTGATTGGCAGTCACGATGTGGGTTTCGACCTCCAGCCGGTAGCCGTACATACCAATCGCCGAACGTATTCCATCCTGACCGTCCACGACGAATCCGCGCGGCACAACGTGAACCAGCTCGCGGTTGAAGGGAATCGCCACGGAGCGCGCCGCGTCCAGTGCCCGCGCCACGTCGTCGTAGCCGATGGTGCGACCGGTTACGCCCGCCATCCCTCGACTGTTCATCGATTCGATCTGATTGCCCGAAAGGCTGACCAGCGCAGAAGTGATCTCGAAACCGGAGGTACGCTCGGCCTTGTCCTTGGCGAGTGAGATCGCCTTGCTGAGCGCTTCCAGGTTCACCACTCCGCCCTTGCGCATGCCGGTCGAGGGCACGATGCCCACGCCGATCACGCGCAGTCGGTTCTCAAGATCCAGGTGCCCGACCAGCATGCAGACTTTTGTGCTTCCAATGTCCAAGCCAACAAAAACGGTACCTTCGGGTCCGATAAGAGTAGCCACGGGTTACCTCGTCAACCTGTAGTAGGGCGATGCCGGATCTTCGACGCTTACCAAAACCGCGCTCTGCCCCTGCTCCAACAGCGAAAGGACGATGGCTTCGTAAACTATCACCTTTGTATCCATGTCACCGCTGCGGCCAAATAGCACTTCCCAGCCGCGCGGGTCCTCGAATCCAAAGCCGTGCTCCTGGCTGTAGGTCAGATTCGTCGCGTACGGCAGCTTCTCACTTAACCTCACCGCGCTCCAGAGCACCGCGGGATCGATGGCCGGTTCCAGAGCAACCTGGCTGATCTCCAGCACCGCTTCGGAAGAGGTCACCTCGACCATGACCTTGTAGGGTTGGCGCTGGATGAAAGCGACCCCCGAGGCGCTGAGCCACCAGGTCTTGCCGCCGTCGTTCCACTGCACGATGGGCCGTCTCTCCTCCACCTGTATGGTGACCTTGTTTCCGGGCCACTGAATCTGTACTCTCGCCTCGTCGATCTCCGCGTAGGAGACCAGGCGCTGCTCTGCAGCCCTGGGATCCATGGCAAAGACGTGGCTCCCTTGAAGTCGAGCGATCGATTCGATCTGAGCCTCGCTCAGCAGACTCGCGCCTTCGACCGTGACGTCGTTGATACGAAATTGATCACCGACCCAGGCTCCCCGAGCGACCATCAGCCAGGCTACTAGCAAGAGCAGAGTCAGCTTGCGCCGGCCGATGCGAAGCCTCGGAAGCGCAGGCAGAGAGATCTCGGTTCCAAGCTCGTCGGGCAGTGGAATGGTGTAGCTGCGCCGTCTGCGCACCGGGCTGCCCAGCGCCTGCGCCGCCCTCCGCCCGATCGGATAGGTCAGAGGATTGCGCCTCGACCCGCCGTAGCGAGTCGTAGGTCGATCGACGCGAGGTCGCCTGCGCCCGCGTTTCGGGGATCCGCCGGAAACGCGGCCCAGGATCGAGAGACGTGGGCGTCGGATCGCCAGGCTCATCTACGAGGCTCCCTCATAGGTGCGCACCAAACTATCATTTTGCGCCTTCCGGGCCTGAGCCAGTCCAATTAATCGGTCCATCAGCTCTGGATACGGGAGACCGCTGGCCTCCCAGAGTTTTGGGTACATGCTGATCTGGGTGAATCCAGGAATGGTATTGATTTCATTCAGGTACAACGTCTCTGTGTCCTTCTCCAGCAGCAGGTCGACCCTGGCCATGCCCGCGCCATCGATCGCCTTATAAGCCTCCACCGCCATGCGCCGAGCCTCGTCTGTGGTCTCAATATCGATCGGTGCGGGAATACGCAGCTCCGAACTATCGTCGATGTATTTGGCGCGATAGCTGTAGAATTCGTCGCTTGGAATGATCTCCCCTGGGACGGAAGCATGCGGATCCTCATTGCCCAGCACACCCACTTCGATCTCACGCGCCTCAATCCCACGCTCCACGATGATCCGGCGGTCGTATCGAGCGGCCTCCATCAAACCTTCGACCAAATCCGCGCGATTGCGCACCTTGCTCAGCCCAACGGACGACCCGATATTGGCCGGCTTTACAAAGAGCGGGTAGTCGGCGACCGCTTCGGCCCGGTCGAGGGCCGGGTCGATATCTGTCTCAAGCCCGGCTGCGTCGAGAATAGCGAATTCCAGCACCGGGATCTGGTGTGCGCGCATCAACCACTTGAACAAACCCTTGTCCATCGCCACCGATGAGGCCAACACTCCGCCGCCCACATAGGCGAGATCCACCATTTCGAACAGGCCCTGTATCGTTCCGTCTTCGCCGAAAGACCCGTGCAATATAGGCACCGCCAGGTCCAGATCTGCGATCTTGGACAGCCGGGAGTCTTCCGCCCGTACATAGAGCCCGCTGACACCTGGTTCGGGCAGCAGTGTCGCCGCCTCCAGACCGCGCGTATCCCCGCGTTCGAAGGCGCCGATGGCGTCGTCGCCGGTAAACCACTCCCCATCGTGCGTGATTCCCACTTGAAACACCTGGTACTTGTCGCGGTCCAGGGTTTCCAGTACCGATCGAGCCGACATCAGCGAAACCTCGTGCTCCCCTGATCGTCCTCCGAAGAAGACCGCCAGATGGAGCTTAGGCATTCCCCTCCCAGTCTCCAAGGAGCTCTATCTCCAGCTCCAGCTCCACATCGGATTCCTCGGCCACTCGTCTCTGGGCCAGCTGTATAAGTGCATGGACCTGATCCGCAGTGGCCCCGCCGTGGTTGATGAAGAAGTTGGCATGTACCGGACTGATCTCAGCCGGCCCGCGCCGTTCTCCTTTCAACCCAGCCGCCTCAATTAACCTGCCCGCATGGTCTCCCGGAGGATTTTTGAACATGGAGCCAATGCTGGCGCCCGTGGGCTGGGTCCGCTGGCGGTAGGCGACATATTCTTCCATCTTGGCGCGCGTCTGCTCTGGTTTCGATGGATCGAGGTCAAAGCGGCCGGCCAGGACCACGGCTTGGCCGGGATTCCGCTTCAGCCAGCTGGTTCGATATCCAAATTCCTGCCGCTCCACGTCCCAGCTCGAATGTCCTTCCAGGCGGTGTACGACCTCGGCCTCCACCAGCGTACCCGCCGTATCTCCGCCGTGGGCACCCGCGTTACCCAAGATGGCGCCACCGATCGTTCCGGGAACGGTGGCCGCCCACTCCAATCCGCTGAGCCCTTTCTCGACCGCACGACGCGCGACCGACCCGATGGAAGCACCGGATTCGGCCCACACGCTCCGCTCCTCGAACTTCACCGCCTTGGCCTGGTTCAAGATCACGACTCCCGAAATTCCTTTGTCCGCCACCAGCACGTTCGATCCGGCGCCCAGCAGCCGGAATTCAATTTGCAGGTCCCATAGTTGCACTACCGCGCTCTCGAGCGCTTGGGCGGAGCGGACCGTCAGAAGATATTCGGCCGAGCCGCCAATGCGAGATGCGGTGTACTGCGCAAGCAGCACACCTTCCCGCAAACCTTCCGGAAACGCCCGGCGCAGTTGGTCGCGGTCCAACGATCACAGTCGACGGACTGCGTTGATCAGCCGACCGAGCACCTCGGGTTTGGGGGTGCCCTCTTCATCCAGGACCAGTGTCCTGGAAGGCATCTCCCCGTGCAGCCGCTTGAGCGCAATGCGCATCTTGAACTCCACCTTGCGATCTTGTTCGAGCGAACGTCTGGTTGTTTTCAACTTAGGCATGTGAGCCTCCTTGTCCTTCGGACAATCCCTCATAAACGAGCCGCACGACGCGATTTGCGTCGCCCGCACTCAGAGTCAGAACCACGGACTTCGGCTTGACCTTTGTCAGCAGCAGCTTTGCCGCTTCTTCAATCTCCGGTATGTAGCGCACATCCGGGCCTCGAATTACCTTGGCCAATTCGCTCGCGCTCACGCCAGGAATGGGTTCTTCGCGGGCGGGATAGATATCGGTCACGATGACGTGATCCGCATCGCCGAACGATTCCGCCAACTCATCGAAGAGAGCCGCCGTGCGAGAATAGGTGTGGGGCTGGAAAACCGCCCAGATATCGGCCTCATCGAATCGCTGCCGGGCGGCCGCCAGGGTGGCCCGAATTTCGCTGGGGTGGTGGGCGTAGTCATCGATGAGGGTCACCCCGTTACGCTCCCCGAGGATCTCGAACCTACGAGCCACCCCATGAAAATCCGCCAGCGCCGCGCGCGCGGTGGCGAAATCTACTTGCAGGGTGTGTGTCGCCGCGAGCGCTCCGAGCGCGTTGCGCACGTTGTGCTCGCCCGGCGTCCGTAATCGCACCAACCCCGTGGTTTTTTCCCCTCGGACGGCCACGAAATCTAATCCGCCCGCATCGTTGCTTCGAATATCCACCGCCCGCCAATCCGCCGTCTTCCCCAAACCAAATGTGATGCGCTCGAGATCCTGAGACGGCAGCGAGATCGCCACCGGATCGTCGGCGTTGATGATCAGCGTTTCTTGCACTCCCGAGACAAAGGTCGCGAAAGCCGCCTTATAAGTCTCGAAGGTCGGGAAGTCGTCGGGGTGATCGTGTTCCACATTCGTAATCACTGCGATGGCCGGATGAAGACCGAGAAAGGCCCGATCGTACTCATCCGCCTCAATAACAAAATCAACTCCGCTTCCGTGTCGAGAATTCGTTCCTAAATCTTTGGGGATCCCTCCGATGATGAAACTGGGCTGCCTGCCGGCGCGATCCAGGATCCAGGCGATCATGGCGGTTGTGGTGGTTTTACCGTGTGTGCCGCCGATGGCCACCGTTCGATATCCTTCGACCAACTCGGAAAGAAAGGCCGGCCTGCGCAGTATCGGGATGCCATTTGAGCGCGCGGCCCGCAACTCCACGTTGGAATCAGGCACGGCGGACGAAACTAACACCAAATCCGCATCCGCCACCGCTTCCGCGCGGTGACCAATCGTGATGGGCACGCCCAATTCAGCCAGGGCCTCAGAAAATTCTGTAACGGTCAGATCTGAGCCCGACACCTGCTCACCCCGTTCCATTAAAACCCTCGCGATCGCTGACATTCCCGCTCCACCCACTCCGACCACGTGCACCTTCCGGCTCATACAAAGACAACGATAATGAAGACAAAAACGACCCCCACCGCGAAGAACACATGCGGTATAGGCAGCAAGCTGGGCGGCATATAAGCCATGAGTCCTTCGATCTGCTCTGCAAGCTCCCCCTCCGGTGCGATCACCAGGTCGGTGGTCGCATAACCCGTCTGGTGCAGGTAGAACCAGATCGAGCCCACTAATAGAAAACCGTTCAGCAATCCCATAAAGCCGCCTAACAGGATCTCCTCAAAGCGCTCACGAACCAGCTTCGGCTGCAGCGCTTGGATCTTGGGCGTCTGATACCCGAAAAAAGCCAGTAGCAGCAGCACCCCCGCCTGCATGGAAAGGATGGTCCCGGGCGGCGCCGTAACCATCAGCGTTTGATAAGGCTGAATGTAGGACGCCAGAATGCTGTTAAGGAACAGGCCCAAAACGATTGCGCTCGTGACCAGGAGTTCCTTCGCCCAGCCGCGCATGGCGCCGATTATGCCGAAAATGATCACCAACAGCCCGAAAAGAACCGTCAGACTGATCACTCAGGCTCTCCGGCGGGGCTGGACGCTCCCCTGCTCGCACCGGGTGTGCTCTCGGCTGGGAAGCCGGGGTTAGGGGAGCTGCTCCCCGTCGCGGGCCCGGACAATGCGGCGCGCGCCACCTCGGAAGCAATCTCCTCCGCGGCGCCCGGAGTTGCCAATCCACTCATCGCCTCCGCCATGCGGTGCAAGCGAACGGGATCTTGCAGCAGCCCCCGCACCGAGGGAAGCAAGTTTCGTGCCAATGTCTTATCGTCCAGCACGACGGCTCCACCCTGTGCGGCCAGATATTGGGCATTTGTGGCCTGGTAGCGCCAGGCATGCGGGTAGGGGACCAGAATCGCGGGCAGCCCGTAAAGTGGATACTCGCCCAGCGTGGCTGCGCCGGCCCTCGAGATGGCCAGATCCGCCGCGGCCAACGCAGATCCCATTTCCGTGTGAAGGTAGCTATACGGGTGATAGGCCTCCCGCAGGCGCTCCGGGAGCTCGGCCCTGACGCCCTCTACCCGCGGCCAATCAAGCTCCCCGGTAATGTGAATGACCTGAGCCATGCCTAAAATTCCAGGAAGCGCCAACCAAAGCGCCTCGTTGATCGAGCGTGCGCCCTGGCTGCCGCCAAAGGCCAGTACAACCCTTCGGTCCGGATCCAAACCAAGATTTCGCCGGGCCTGCTCCGCCTCGATCGGCACCAGTTCGGGTCGCGTCGGGTAACCCGTGACGATCACCCGTCGCGGACCATAACCTTGCCGCGAAGCCGGAGCGGTGACTGCCACGGCTTCCGATAAGCGAGTGGTCACCTGCAGCGCCAGCCCTGGATTCAGATCGGGTACGTAGGAGACCTTGGGCACGCCGCTTCCTGCCAGTGCCACGGCAACCCCCACGTATCCGCCGGTGAAAAGCATCGCCTCGGGCTGATACGCCCGGACGATGCCGCGTGCGGCGCGATAACCTTTGACCAGCTGATAGACGTTCCCAGGCAAGGCTCTCAGCCCGACTCCATGCACTCCGGCGGCTGGAATGGCCTCGAAGCGCAATCCATCCCGCGGCACGAGTTGTTCCTCCATGCCGCCCCTTCCCCCGACCCAGAGCACTTCAGCTTGCTCTCTGAGCGCGGCGACGACGGCCAAGGCGGGATACACGCCTCCGGCCGTCCCGCCTGCCGATACCAGTAGGCGAAACATAGGCCACCTTAGACTTCGACTTAGATTGACGGGAAACGTTGAGCAACAACCCAACCCCCGCCAACGTGACCAGCAAGCTGGAGCCGCCGAAGCTGAAAAACGGAAGTGCGTTACCGGCAAATGGCAGCATGCCCAACAGCACAGACATGTTCACGAATGCCTCCACACCAATCCAGAACGTCACTCCTCCCGCCAGTAGCGAGGCCAGCCGGTCGTCCGCCTCTGTGGCGACTTTAAAGCCGCGCCGCAAGAAGGCAAGGAACATCAGCAGAACAAATAGTGCGCCTGCCAGGCCCAACTCCTCGCCTAACACCGCGAAGATACTGTCCGTATGAGGCGCGGGAAGCAGTCCAAACTTCTCGCGGCTGGCTCCAAGACCGCGTCCGAGCAGGCCGCCCGCAAAAAACGCCTGCAGAGAGTGCTGAACGTGATAACTGGCCGCCTCAACGTTCACCAGTCCGGCGAGGTAATCGTCCCAGCGTGCGCGGCCCGTGTTGGTGAGACGGACCAGGACGTAACCGATGACGGCACTGCCGGCCGCGATGGAGAAAGTCTGCGAAAGCCGACTGCCGGCCAGATAAAACATGGTTAATGCCACCACCGCGATGGTCAGCACCGCACTCAAATCGGGCTGTAGAAGGATCAGGCCGCCCACAATGCCGATGATTGTCATCAGCGGGAGAAAGCCGTAGCGCCATTCCGATAGTCGGGATCCCTTCGATTCCATCCAAACGGCCAGGTAGATGATGAGTCCCAATTTGGCCATTTCGGAGGGCTGAACCGAGGCCCCAAGGATGGCTCGCCTCGGCCCGTCGCCAGTGTTGATGATCAAAACCAATAGCAGCGCCAGAACACAAATCCCGATGATAGGCAGGGCCAGCTTCCGCAGCCACCGAATGGGGAACGACACAGCCGCCACCAGCACGACCATCCCGTAGGCTAGATTTATGAGCTGGCGGCGGAACAGTTCGTTTGGATCTCCGTACAGACGCCAGGAAACGTCCCAGCTGGCGGAGTAAACCATGACCAGCCCGAGCAAGATCATGGCGGCCACAATCATCAGCAACCAAGGATCCGTGCGCGACAGCAGGCGGCGAATCATAGGCCCCGCACCAGCTCTTTGAACCGCGCGCCCCGCGCGGCAAAGTCAATAAACTCGTCGTAACTGGTCCCGCCCGGTGCAAGTAAAACCACGTCCCCCTCGTCCGCGACCTCGGCCGCGGCTCGGACCGCCTGCTCGAGGCCATCCGCCATGGTCTGCGTATACGGCCGCCCTCCGGAGGAGGAGTGCAGCAAACCCTCGATCATGGGCGCGCTCTCACCGAAGAGCACCAGGTGGTCTACGCGCAGGGAGATCAGGGTGATCAACTCGCGCCAGTCCAAATCCTTATCTCGCCCGCCCGCCAGCAGTACCACCGGTTCACCGAAGGATCGAATGGCAGCCACCGTTCTTTCCGGCGCGGTTGCGATCGAATCGTTGTACCAATCCGCGCCCCCAACGGTGCGTACAAATTCAAGACGATGTTCTACGCCGGTGAAGCCCTCCACTCCGGCGAGCATCGCCTCGGGCTCGATCCCGGCCGCGCCCGCGAGGGCACTCGCCGCCAGAACATTCTGCAGGTTGTGCGGCCCACGAAGGGAAATCGCCTCCACCGGGAACAGCCGCACTTCCTCGCCGCCCAGGATCAGTCGAACCTGGCCACGTTCGACATAGGTGCCCTCGCCGTCAAAAGGACGGACACCGAAACTCAGCAAACGTCCCTGGACGTAGTTGCGCAGCCCCCAGGCGGCTGGGTCTTCGCGGCTGAGCACGGCCGTGTCGCCCTCGAGCTGAAAATTGAGGATGTTGGCTTTGGCAGCCGTATAAGCTTCCAGCGTGTGATGGCGATCCAGGTGATTTGGGGTCAGATTCAGGACGGCCGCGGTCTTAGGGCTGGCGGTCATCAACTCCAGTTGAAAGGATGAGAGCTCCATCACAACCAGATCGTCTTGTTTGATTTGATCAAGATCGGCGATCAACGGTCGGCCGATGTTGCCCCCGACCCAGACCGACCGTTTGCTGCCCTCCACCGCCGCGCGCCCCATGCGACCCAATAACTCAGTGGTTGTGGTTTTGCCCGCGGATCCGGTGATCCCGATGACCGGCGCAAGGCTGTTCTCCAGAAATAGCTGGGAATCGTTGGCCACCCGGATACCCTGGAGGCGGGCCTGCTGCGCCAGCGGCAGATCGGCGGGAATCCCGCCGGAAAGGCACAACAGATCCGCCTGCTCGAGGAGTCTATGTGGATGATCGCCAAGCTCGAACTGGATTTCGAGATCGCTCAGCTCATCCAACGGGAGTTCGTCTTCTCGCTTCAAATCGCTCGCTATCACTTCCGCGCCATGCTCGGTGAGGTAACGGGTCAGAGCCTTTCCCTGTCGGGCAAGACCCAGGACGACGACCCGCACCCCCTCCCAATTCTCCACATCCGGCTCAGGCTTACTTGGCTCTGGATTTCGTTCCCTTCGATACCGACTTCGAATCGCTTCCGATCATGACGCGCGACCCGCTCTTCTTTTTGAGATAAGCGCGCGTCCTATGGACGCGTTTGACCGCGGCTTTTGGCTTTGCGGAGCCGGGCTTTGACGCGGCCCGTTTTGCGGATGCGGCCTTCGCCACCTTTGCCGCTTTTATTTTTGCGGTCTTTTTTGCAGGCGATTGGGCTTTGGTTTTCGGTTTCGGCCGAGCCTCAAGAGTTTTCGAATTAATTGCGGCCTTTGATTTCTCCGACTTCTCCTTGGGTTTCGACCCGGTCGTACCCGTCCTGTGGTCACCGTTCGTCTTGACCTCGGCTTCATCGACCCCGATCCAGAAATGGCCGGGCATGATTTGTTTGCCCTTGCGGATCACGATTCCGTTGACCTTGCCCTCGTCGGCCTGCAGCATGTCAGGATGCACAAAACACAAATTGGGCTTTCGACCGTATTTCTCGGTGTAATAGCCGGCGGCCTGTTTCACACGGTCTTTGAGCGCTGTCGGGCTGTTGTCATACCAGAGCATTCCAATTTCCATCGCCTACTCCTTAGATCAGGGCCAGGGCAATTCCGATGCCGGCCGCCATCAGGCCCACCAACCAGAATCGCTGCACGATTTGGGGCTCACTCCATCCACTGAGTTCGAAATGGTTGTGCAAGGGCGCCATCTTAAACAACCGTCTCCCTTTGGTGAGCCGAAAATAAGCTACCTGTAGGATCACGCTGATGGTCACGGAGAACGGGATAATTGCGATAATGGGCAGCAGCGCCCACTGGCCCGTCATCAGGGAAACTACCCCCAGCGTAGCGCCCAACGAGAGCGCGCCCGTATCGCCCATAAATAGCTCGGCCGGGTGGGCGTTGAACCACAGGAAAGCGAACACCGCGCCGACCACGGTGAAACAGAAACGCACCAGGAACGTCTGGCCTTGCAGAAGCGCAATGGCTCCATAGGCCGCAAATGCCGTGGCCGAGATTAGCCCGGCCAGCCCATCCAGACCGTCGGTCAGATTGACGGCGTTCGTAGTCCCCACTATGACAAAGGTAGCGATTGGCACATACAGCACTCCGACGGGGATTTCTTCCGGCACGTTCGGTAGGAAAAGATCGGGAGCGTCCAATAAATACTTCAACGCGAGTGCCGCGCCGAGCGCCAGAATAGTTTGAGCCAGAAATTTCCAACGGGCCTTGAGTCCCTCCCCCAGTCTTCCTCCGCGCACTCCGATCCGGTCGTCCACGGCTCCCAGAATTGCGAATGCAAACATGACCGTCATTGGCAGCAGCACGGATGGCCCAAGAACGGTCAGCTCGCTGAGAATTGAGACCAGATTGAGCACCCCCGTGATCAGTAAAACCGGGATGACAAACAGCCAACCGCCCATGGTGGGCGTTCCGAGCTTTGTGAAGTGTCGCTGCGGGCCCTCGATCCTAATTTGTTTGCCGATCTTTAGGTTGCGCAGGACCTGAATGAATGGCCCGCCCCAAATCACGGTAAGCAGAAAGGTGATGCCTCCAAGCGATAATGCGGCTGCGGCCTGCGTCACTCCGAAACCTCGAGCTCACTCACGATGTTGTCCATACCGACCCCCCGCGATCCCTTTACGAGCACGACGTCTCCCTCTCCGATTTCACGCCGCAAGTGTTCTACTGCCTCGTCGCTGTCCGAGAGAGTCGTCAGTTGGGCCTCGGGCAGTCCTGCACGCACGGCTTCGTCCCCTATCCAGCGCGCGCGCTCGCCCACGGTAACCAGGTGCTGAGCGACTTCAGCCGCACGTGCACCCACCAGGCGATGTCCACGTTCCTCAAATTCCCCCAGCTCCAACATGTCGCCCAACACGGCGATGCGACGGCCGTCGAGCTCTTCCAGGAGGTTGAGGGCGGCCAGGACGGAGGCCGGGGCGGCGTTGTAGGTGTCATCGAGGATTAGAGAACCCCCGGGACCGTTGACCGCAACCAGCCGCAGCTGACTGTGGGTCTGGGTGAGACCCGACAATATCTGGTCCCAGGACATTCCCTCCGTGAGTCCCACCGCAGCCGCACGCAGCGCGGTGTGGACCGAGTGGCGGCCGAGCAGCGGCACGCGCACCTTGAAAGTTTCATCTTCGTAGTGAAATACGAATCGAACGCCTTCCAGTCCCAGCCCCTCGATTTCTCCGGCCCAAATATCTGCCTCGGGCGCAAGGCCATAGTAGAAGACTCGAGCCTCGGTGCGTTCGGCCATCTCTCGCACCCGCGCATCATCGAAATTGAGGATGGCTACCCCTTCGGGGCCCGCAGGCAGGCTCTCCACCAGCTCTCGCTTGCCTTCGACGATAGCTTTCATGTTGCCCGCGCGCTCCAGATGCACCTCGCTGATATTGGTGATCACGCCCACCTGCGGCCTCGCGATTTCGCTTAACAGGGCGATCTCGCCGGGCACGTAAAATCCCATCTCGAGCACTGCCCGCTCATGCGCGGGCGTGATTTTTAACAAACTCAAGGGCAGGCCGATTTCGTTGTTCAGGTTCCCTTCATTTTTGTGGGTGCGGTAGCGTTGCTCGAGCACTTCTGCGGCCAGCTCTTTGGTGGTGGATTTACCGACACTCCCGGTGATGGCAATTACGCGAAGGTCGAGTTTTTCTCGCCAGGATTTCGCGGTCGCCTGCAGCGCCTGGACGGTGCTCTCCACTCGTAAGCACAGCGGGGTTTCCACAACTTCCCAATCGGATCCAGACCTTAGATCAAGTACTCGGAATTCGGGATCGACTTCACGCTCGATGAGAGCCACCAGGGCGCCACGTTCAAATACCTCGGGCAGGTGATCGTGCCCATCGGTGTGCTCCCCTTCGACGGCCACAAAGAGCGATTCGGGGGTCACCAGCCTCGAATCGATGGCGGCATCCGCAATCGCCTCCGGGTAGGCCTCCGGGCGCGCTCCGCTTATGGCTTCGATGACCGAAGCGAGCGTCAGCAAGGGTCGCTCCCCGTCCGGCGTGGACTTATCGGTCGTCTTTCCCATCGTAGGCGCGGGTCTCATCCTGCCACCACGTCCGGAGGGATCTCGAGAAACACAACCAGCCGTCTGACGACTTTCTGAAAGACCGGCGCAGCTACCACCGACCCCCAGGGAGAGATCTCGGGTTTATCCAGCCGCACGAGCACCAGGAATTGGGGGTCGTCCACCGGTCCCCATCCAATGAAAGAGGCGATGGTCCATTTGGGGTCGTAGCCAAACTCGCCCGGGACCTGGGCGGTTCCCGTTTTTCCTGCCAGGCGATAGTTTTCAAGGCTAGCGTAAACTGCTTCGCTTTCCATGGAGCTGACGAGCATCTCGGTTACGGTACGAGCCGTCTCGGCGGAGATCGGTCGACCGAGGACAATCGTCTTCGGCGAGTAGGCTCCATTGGGGCCGACCACCTGGCGTACGATGTGCGGCTGAACCATCACGCCCCCGTTAGCGACCGCCCCAACCGCGGCCATCAACTGCATTGGTGTCAGAGAGAGGCCTTGCCCAAATGAGTTGGTCCCCAAGTCCGACTCGGTCCAATCCGGATGGCGGGGAGTGCGCAATTGACCCGTGATCTCTCCGGAAAGGTCCACGCCTGTCAGACTGCCCAGGCCAAAGGCGCGCAAGTACCTGTACAACATGGGGGCCCCGAGCTTCTCAGAAGCCACCCAGGCCAGGCAGACGTTGAGGGAGTTTTTCATGCAGCTCAGCATGGTCTGCGGGCCCCAGGCTTCCCCATTCCAATTGCGAATGGTATTGCCCCCGACTTCGATCTCGCCCGTATCAATAAATTCCGTATCCGGTTCCACGACTCCCGCGTCGAGCGCGGAAGCCATCGTAATCACCTTGAAGGTGGAGCCAGGTTCGAACATGCCGCCGACGGCCGGGGTGATGATCGGATCCCTCCCGTCTTCATCGAGCAACCACGGCTCATATTCATTCGGATCGAGGGTCGGCCAGGCGGCCAGCGCCAAAATCTCTCCGTTGCGAGGGTCCATCACGATGATTTCGCCGCTCTCCGAGCCGGAACTCTCGATGGCCGCCGCAAGCTCGCGCTCGACCATCTGCTGGATGTCCATATCGAGCGTGAGCACCAGATTGACCCCTCCAGGGGGATCGGGCTGGGCGCGCGCCTCAGGCGGGATCATGGGCCGGGAAATTGTTATGGGTTTGCCGGAAAGCCATTCGTCGTAATAACCCTCCACGCCGAAAAATCCCTCGTTTTCCTGATTGACAAACCCGAGCACGTGTCCGGCAAGCTCCCCATTTGGGTAAATACGTTTGGGGTTCGGCACGAGAGATAACCCGCTGAGATCGGGTGCGTAAGGGTCGGCCAGGAATTCGTTGAGCACCTGCGCGACATACTTGTCGACATTGATGGGTAAGGGCTCCCCCGCCTTATCCGTGCGCGTGAGGCGTATGCGGAACTGACCCTGAGCGACCCAATCCCGATTGAGTTGCTCCTCAAGGTCGTCCAGCGGCAGCAAAAGCACCTTAGACAGGACATCGGGGATATCCTTTCGACTGGCGCTCGTTAGTTGACGTGTTTCGACCTCCAGAACGTAGGATGTGGCGTTGGTGGCCAACAAGCGACCGTCGCGATCGAATATCAGCCCTCTGGCTGGAATGACGCGTTCCAGGCGGCTCGACCCCACTTGCTCACGGGCCGCGAACACCGGAGCATAAGGGCCAAACTGCACTCGTATCAGCTGAACGAGCAGGCCCACCGTCATAAGACCCATTGCGAGCATAACCGCCCTTATGCGGCTCGATGAAACCGGATGGTTGAATTCAGGATTGGACAGATCTTTCCCGCGGAAAGAGGCCGTGCTGATTTTGCTGGATGCAGCCAGCGGCCCGGTCGGCCTAGCCGATCGATGCTTTAGTGGCTGTTTGCTTGCTTGCCCCCGTGGGGCTCCCGGTTGGGCGTGCTCGCCAGAGTGTTTGTCTGCGTCTAGATGGGAGTGCTCGCCGGAGTGTTTGTTTGCTCCCGGCGGGGAGTGCTCGGCAGAGAGCCTGTTAGGCCCGGTGGAGGATGACTCGGCGGGTTGCTTCCCTGCTTGCCCCCGTGGGGCTTGCCGCTGCGGGGCCTCTGGCGCTGGGACCCCTTCCTCTGAAGCGGTGCCAGGGCGGGGCTGGGAAGTTACCGCGCGCCTGCGAATCAGCAGCCTCACCGATCGCCCCCTATCGCGAAGCGCGAAAGCCACTCCCCTAAGGTTTCGGTGTAGCTTGGGGAGAGCATGCCCGGCCGAGATTCGCCCGAGGTCAGAGGGCGCGGAGCCTCAAATTCGTCACTGATCTCGAATCCATCCACGATCAGGTAATTGATCTCATCTGGAAGGGCCGGTCGAAAGCCGAGATAGGCTGCCCGCTCCATCATGATTTCCGGAGAAATCAACTCGGCGTACGCGGCGCTAAGCTCCCCGTTTGTTCGAATCAGCAGCTCGTGTTGTTGTTGCAACATCAGTAGCTCTCTACCCGCCTCGGCCACTTTGGCGTTGACCGCCAGGTATACGCCGCCTAGAATGACGAGTCCCACGATCCAGAGCGCGGTCCGGCCGGTGCTGAGGATTTGGAGCCGCCATGGAGCTTGTTTGAACGCTTGAGGCATATGTGTTCTCGGACCCCTCTGCAAGCATCATGCCAATATCCGGAGCTTTGGCCATGAATGGCTCACTGGGTCCACCCTTTGTCGCGGTTCAAATCCGCTCCGCGGTGCGCAGTCGAGCGCTCCTTGCTCTGGGATTAATTTCCAGCTCCTGCGGCGACGGCCGGATCGGACGTCGATGAATTAATCTCACTCTGGCACCCTGCACGCGAGTATGGTCAGTCCGATCCGGAGGATCTACTCTCTCTTTTGATTCTTCGCGCATAAATCGCTTCACGATGCGATCTTCAAGAGAGTGGAAGGCGATCACGGTCAGTCTGCCTCCCGGCTTCAAGAGCTCCAGACATTGAGGCAGAGCCTCCTCAAGTGCGGTCAGCTCATCGTTGACCGCGATGCGCACCGCCTGGAAGGTTCGGGTTGCAGGGTGGATGCGCCGAGAGCGGGCCGGGGCGGCTTTCGCCACTACTTCCGCCAGAGCCCTTGTATTCGCGATCGGCCGGGCCCTCACAATGGCCCGCGCGATCCGACGCGATTTAGGTTCCTCTCCAAATTCATAGATCAGATCCGCCAACTCAACCTCGAGAAGATCGTTCACAATATCTGCGGCCGTAAGCTCCTGATCCAGATCGAACCGCATATCGAGCGGTCCCTCGGATCGGAAAGAAAATCCCCGCTCCGGGGCGGAAAGCTGCATGGAAGAGAGACCGAGATCGAGCAGAACGCCATCCACGCTTTCCCAGCCCATTGCCGCGGCGTGGGTCTGGATGTTCCTGAACGACCCATGGACGAGGTGCACTCGGCTTCCGAACCGCGCCAGGCGCTGCTGGGCCAGCGGCAGTGCGACCGGATCTCGGTCTAGGCCCAGCAGCTCGCCTTCCGGCGCGGTTTCTTCGAGGACCCCCCTTGCGTGTCCCCCGGCACCTACAGTGCCGTCGATGATTCGGCTCCCAACCCTTCCTGTCGCGTTCGAAGGCGGAGGGTGCCGATTCCCGATCGGCAGTAGAGAAGTAAGCACTTCTTTGTAAAGAACGGGGGTGTGCGGTTCCGGCTCTATGGAAGCGCCTCACCCCGTGGAAAGGTCGTAATCGGCAAATCGGTTGGCATTGGCCTCGGAATCCATGACCGAGGCTCGCTCTTGCTCCCAGGCCGCCGCCTGCCAGATCTCGAAATACTCTCCGGCTCCCACAATGAAGGCTTCGCCATCAATTTCGGCGTAGTCAGTGAGAAAATCGGGCAGCAACAACCGGCCGGCGGAGTCGAGCGACAGCTCCGTTGCGCCCCCGAAGATCACGCGCCGCACAGCGCGTGCATTCGGATCTGTGGAGGTCAGTGAAGTAGCCTTTTTGGCCAATCGATCAAAGCTCTCTGCGGTATAAACCATCAGATTGCGCTCGAAGCCCTGCGTGACGAATGCTCCCGAGTCGAGTGCGGCCCGGAAGCGTACGGGGATTGTTATCCGACCCTTCGAGTCGGTGGTATACTTGTATTGGCCTAAGAACATTCGTTCGGAAGTGGGTTTAAGCTTGGAACGCCGGATTATCCGGCGCCCACCTTCCCCCACTGTCTCCCACCATCTCCCACATTATAGACTGGTTTCCCCCACCCTTGCAATAAGCAAGCCAAGTTCAGTGTGAGTACTAAAGTCCTAACTCGTGGGCAGGTAGGGCCAGTCACCCCTTCATATGGGGGTCTTTCTTATTTGTGGAGGTTGGAGGGAGATTTGGGGGAAAATTTTAAGGTTGTGAGGTCTGCGAGGCGGGCCAATTTAACGGACGGAGCCCCATCAAAGGGGCTCCGATGGGAACGGCAGTCGACCTGTAAGCCGCGTTCTGTCCGGCCCGGGTTTACGACGAGGCCTGTGCCCGACGGCTTTCGCCGCTGGGCAGACCTTGCCTTCCTCCCCGCGCTTGGGCGATCATCTATCTGGGCGGAGCGTCACCGCGCCGCTCGTGCAGCCTACCCGGTGCTCAAGGGAAGCGAGCCGCTTCCCGCTCGTCGCATCCTCACGAACGCGAATTTCACGAACTTTGCACCTGCTCGGCCTTGCTCCGGGTGAGGGTTACCTGGCGACCGACATTGCTGCCGGCCCCGGTGGTCTCTTACACCGCCGTTTCACCCTTACCAGCCGAGACCGATAGTCCGGCTGGCGGTCGTTTTCTGTGGCCCGATCCGCGGGTCACCCCGCCCGGGAGTTACCCGGCACCCTGCTATGTGGAGCGCGGACTTTCCTCAATCCCCGATTCCAGGGACTGCGATCGCCCGGCCAACTGACCGTTGGGGTAAATCTTACCTTACTGATCGAGGCATTAGGGGGGCGAGATCTGATAGATTGCTAACATTGATCCTATGTTGCGTATGCTACAGTAGCGTTTGGTCCGCTGCGTCCCCTGGCCAATATCTTGCTAGACAAACGCAGGGCGGCTTATAATCAGTCGGCTGTCTGATGAGTGCGCGAAGGACAAGAAGAAGGTCAAAAGCTAATGCCACTGTATTCTTATCGTTGCAAAAACTGCGGGGTGCAGATCGAGCGCCGTCAGGGATTCGACGATCCTCCACTTAAGAAGTGTCCCGAGTGCGGCGAAAACGAGCTGCGCAAGGTATTTTTGCCGGTAGGAATTGTCTTCAAAGGGCCCGGCTTCTACTCCACCGACAATCGCTCGGATCCGCGAGACAATGGGAAGGAAAAGAAAGCTGAAAAGTCGGAATCCAAGGAAAAATCTGAGACAAAGTCGGAGAAGTCCAAGAGCTCGGAGAACAAAACCTCCAATAAAGAAGATTGACCGCGTGTGTGCATTAACCACAAAGGACGTCCCATCAGGACGTCCTTTCGTTTGTCCGGATCGCGGATCACATTTGAAAACCGCCGCTTGCCTTCACAACCTTCATGCTGAAATTCGTAACAAACGCAGATAACTGATCCCGCAATTCCTGCCAATCTTCGCTCTCGAGCGCGCTTTGCATATCTGAGAAGTTCTCCGCGATGCCGCCGGTAAGGATCTGCGGTTGATCGCCGTATTGTGTAAACCAGGCTTCGGTGGGTTGAATTCCGATCCGCTGCATTCCCGGCACAAATTCACGCACAACGAACTCGAAATAATCCTGCTCTTTGCCCGGCAAAATATCCCAGGTCATGATCACTTTGACGTTGTGAGAGTTATTCTCCAAGTCCACGGGGCCTTAGGTCACCGGATCCAGCACAACAACTTGGGTCTGATCCGAGAGACCGCTCTTGGAGATTTTTAACACCTCAAGCGGCTCCTGCTTGCCGACCCCCATTTCAGAGAGAAACTTCGCCACCTGCCCCAGGTCAACTTTCTCCTTGCCGGTTTTATAGTGCATGGGGACCACGAGCGAGGGCTCCACGAGGCTGATCACCTCTGCCGCCTGAGCAGGGGAAAGCGCCCCTCCGCCTCCGACCGGCACCAGCGCCACGTCCACCGGACCCAGATTTTCAATTTGAGACTGGGAAGGCACGTAAGCCAGGTCCCCCAGGTGAGCCACCGTAAGACCGTCGAAATCGAAGACATAGAGCGTGTTTGGCACTCTGCCGTTGTTGCCATTCGAGTCCGCGGCCATCGGGATTCCAGTAATGAATACCCCGCCCACTTCGTATTCGCCGGGGCCCATGATCCGCAACCGCTGACCCTTTACGCCTTTTAAGTAATTATGTCCGGCCGCGTCGTGGCTTACGGTGACGAGATCCGCCTTCAGGTTAAGCGCAGGCAAACCCAAACTGGGATCGTAGGGATCGGTGACCACGATCGCCAATCCACGCTCCTTCATTCTGAAACAAGAGAGGCCGTACCAGGTGAGATCCATCGGTCCCTTGAGCGAATTCGGGCGATTATACCCGAAGGGCAACCTGTGGCCAAAAGACTAGCCTGATGCGCCCCGGATCGACAATCTGCTCTGAATGCCACCACTAGATCATATAATTTGCCGCATGGATGTCAGGGACCTAAAGCCCCACTTACTCGGCGGGGGTCGGGTAGAAATGGACGAGGTCGACGGCATCCGCCTGTCGATTCCTCCCACAACGGACGGCTACGCCGACTCTCAGCTGGACGATTATCGCGGGCTCTCACGCCGAGACTTCCCATGGAAGCCACCCACGACGCTCCGCCTACGAGCGCGCGCCTCGCACCCATCACCGCCCGGGACCCTTGGCTTCGGCTTCTGGAACGACCCTTTTGGATTCTCGCTGACGGGGGCCGGCAGCCTTCGCCGGTTCCCTGCAGCTCCTCAGGCCATCTGGTTCTTCTATGGTTCTCCACCCAACGACTTCAGCTTCGTTGAGGGGGGCCCGGGAAGCGGATGGAAGGCGGCCGTACTGCGCAGCATTCGATATCCGGCCGCGGTGCTCGTGCCGGGTGCGGCGGCGGCCTTCGCGCTTGCCAGCCTTCCTTTAATGAGGAAGTGGGTTGTGCCGCTGGTTCGCCGGCAAGCGGCGGCCACCGAGGTTCTGCTCGAGGCCCCTCTTATGGAGTGGCATGAATACGCTCTGACCTGGCGGTCGAGCGGGGCCGTGTTTGAGGTGGACGGACAAGTTGTGGCCGAATCGCGCATCGTGCCTCATGAGCCCCTAGGCTTCGTTGCCTGGATAGACAATCAATATGCGGTGCTTTCAGAGGCACGGGGCCTTAGCTTCGGCCTGCTGCGGACGGAGGCGGAACACTGGCTCGAGATCCAGGATTTGCGCGTGGAGCGCGTGAAGTGAGGTTAACGGCAACGCCCAGTACCGGGGAACTGTTCGAGCCATGGGCATTGTAAGCCTTGTGTAGAGTCGGATTTCTCAAGGTCCTGCTAGGATGACTTGGCGGACCGGTGCACGTCTTGCTAGGGTTGACCATAGCTAGGGCAAGAAAAGTCTGGTGTTGACCCCCTCCAGACCCCCCGGCAGCGGCGCCGGTTCCGCCTTTTCCAGGCAGTTTTTCCCCGAGAGCTAACAGGTAGCCCCCTACTGGGGGCTTTTTCATTCAGGGGGTTGCCTTCTGGTGAGGGGCCTTCCGTTCAGGGGCTTCTTCTTACCAGCAGTTTTTTTAGATTTCTTTGCGATTTGTTGACGATGAAATGAGCCGATCCTGCGGAGTCGTATTACAATCCGACCCGGCCGAGATAGCTCAGTCGGTAGAGCACTTGACTGAAAATCAAGGTGTCG
>JADFRG010000066.1 GCA_022561385.1 Chloroflexota bacterium | reverse complement strand
TTGTCTAAGGACATGGGTAACACTCCCCTCTGCAAGGAGGTAGTGCCCATGCCCTGGAGAGGTGTTACCGTGACCGAACAAAGACGTAGATTCCTCGAAGACTACAAACTGGACTACTACAGCGTCACGGAACTCGCCGAACGCTTCGGCATATCCCGCAAGACCGCCCATACCCATCCCGGGCACCAGGGTAAGTGGATCAACCGGTTCAAGAAGCACGGCCAGGCCGGGTTTCACGAGGGGTCCCGTCGTCTGCACAGCCTCCTGCGGCAAACGGATGGGGCGATCGTGGAGGAGCTCTTGTGGCATTGCGCACGGCCCACCCTCAATGGGGTCTATGAAAACTGCTGGACCTGATGCATCGACGCGATCCGCAGCGGAAGCTTCCGGCGGTAGCAACGGGCGCTCGGATCCTGGCCAGACAAGGACTGGTACGGTCCCTCAGACTGCTAGGGCAGGCAGGCGGCGCCATCGACGCGCTCTCCCGCGCCTGTCCCTAGAGCTCTAGCTACAGGGATAGGCTGACATCTGCCTGCCCTAGCTCCGCAAGGACACTCTTGGGAGTACAAGCACTCCTACTCTTTCAGGCACTCTGCGAGTATAAACAAGCAGCCTTTAGCTGGCTTCGTTGCATTCCAGCTTTGGCAAAGATAGATTGAACCATAATAAAAGCTGTTTTATGATTGGGGCCAATCCAATCGGGACCAAATAGGAGTGAAGGCGTTTAACGCGCTGAAATCTGTATGAAACTACCGGAGATCATTCAAGGGGGAATGGGCGTTGCCATTTCCGACTGGAACCTGGCCAGAGCGGTGTCGTTGCAGGGGCATTTGGGAGTCGTTTCGGGGACAGGGATTGGTCAGATCATGACTTCGCGATTGATGGAGGGGGATATAGAGGGTCATATTCGGCGGGCGTTAAGCCATTTTCCTTTTCAAGGGCCGGTTCGGCGCATTTTAAGCAGATATTATGTCTCCGAACCAGAAAATCCACAGCCGCCTTACAAACGCCCGACGATGTGGACCCTCAAACCGCCCAAAACGCTTAACGAGCTGACCGTCATTGCTAACTTCGTCGAGGTGTTTCTGGCCAAGGAGGGGCATCAGAACGCAGTTGGGCTCAACCTGTTGGAGAAGCTACAGATGCCGACGATGGCCTCTCTCTACGGGGCGATGCTGGCGGAGATAGACTTCGTGATCATGGGAGCCGGCATTCCGCTTCAAATTCCCGGCATCCTCGACAAGCTGGCCGACCACCAGGCGGTCAGCTATCGGATCGATACACAGGGAGCCGCTCAGGAGGATGATTATCACCTTCACTTTGACCCCCAAGCAATTTTCCCCGACGTTGTGGAAAAGATAGGCCGATTGACCCGCCCCAATTTTCTGCCGATCATCTCCTCCGTGGTTCTGGCGAAGGCCCTGATCAAACGGGCAACGGGCAAGATAGACGGCTTTGTCATCGAAGCGCCCACGGCTGGCGGGCACAACGCCCCCCCCCGAGGACAGCTGCACCTGGATGAAGGGGGCGAACCGATCTACGGGGAGAAAGATGAGGTGGATTTAGAAAAGATCAAACAGCTCGGTCTGCCCTTTTGGTTGGCCGGTGGCTACGACAGCCCAGAGCAACTGCAGCACGCACTAGATGCCGGCGCGACCGGTATCCAGGTTGGCACATCTTTTGCCTATTGCGCCGAATCAGGCATGGATGAAAAACTCAAAAGCCGCATCATCCAAAAAGTCCTCGATAAAGAAATAAAGGTGCGCACCGATCCCATCGTCTCCCCAACCGGCTACCCCTTCAAAGTGGTCCAACTGGAAGGAACCTTGTCAGATCCGGAGATCGGCCGGAACCGGATCCGGCTGTGCGATGTCGGTATGCTGCGAAATCCTTACAGGCGAGCGGATGGGAAGGTGGGGTACCGCTGTCCGGCCGAACCAGTAAAGCTATACCTGAAAAAAGGGGGGAAGCCGGAGGATACAGTCGGAAAAAGCTGCCTGTGCAACAATCTATTCGCTACTGCGCGCTACGCTCAGCATCGAAAAGATGGCTACGTCGAACCGCCGATAGTCACTTCCGGAGACGGGTTGGAAGGCATCGGCAAATATGTCAAACCGGGCCATCACAGCTATACAGCCCAAGATGTGCTTGACTATCTGACCGGGTGAAAAATTCATAACCCGCTTGTCGGGATCGCCAGCTAACAAGCTACTCCACCGGACATCTCAAGCCCGGTTTTTATTGTGGGAGTGTCGGACATAAAGTTGGTTTTAGTATTGCGGCCACTTGTGGCAGCGCCCTCGCCTTCAGATAGTGCTATTTTGTAAGTGATCTTAAATTCCGGCTATCGTCGTGCTGCCGGTGAATAGCGGGTATTAGATGGCCTTCAACTATGACACGCAGGAAGCAAGCCAAGATGATAATAGTTGCAGGTCTTATGGTCACCCCCGCTGGTGCTGTGACGGTGAAAACGATGGCCCTCATTAGCGGCTGGCCTTCTTACACCCCCTTCCTTAGGTGGCATGCGGTCTACCCTTTGTATTCATAGAACATGGTTAACGCTTCCCTCACAGCAGGTCCCGCCCATACCCTGGACCGGTGTTACCGAGAGCGAACAAAGATAACGACTCCTCGAAGACTACGAGCCTAATTATTACTCCATCAGAGAACTTGCTGAACGCTTCGGCATATTCCGCAAGACAGCCCATAAGCGGAAATCTCGCTCCGCTCAGACCTCGCTGCGCGCGACTGCGGCGCCTTTGCGCCTTCGGCGCAACGCGCCTGGGGGGTCCGCTTAGCTCGCGCACCGTTGTGCGCCAAGAAGCTTGACGTTTCTTGCAGGGTGGAAGTCCCTGTGATGGAGCGATCCCCGGCCGCTTACCCAGAAAACTGGCACAAGCAGCTCGCGGCCGTTATGCGTCAAACATCGTTTCCAGAATGCGCTAATGAGACCGCGAAATTAGGAGATTGTGCTCATGTTCGTCGTAAACCGATCAGCCCTCCTCGTCAAACGAAAGAAGCCATATATCGATTGGGCAAATGCCCTTGATGAAGACGGGCCAAGACTCAGTCTGGACGGGCCGATGAAGGACTCCACAGTCTATCTCGTCGACGAGATCGGTTATGAACGCGACGTTGAGGAGGTCGTGAAGAAGCACTATGCAATCATCTTCGAACAAGAGTTGGTGGCGTGGCATCTTGTCGAAAAGGATTGGCCGCAGAAACGCGATCTTAAGACTTTCGAGGACTGGTTTGAAGTTGGAGCGCACTCAATGGTTCTTGACATCTGTGACTATTCCTTTGAATTCGAGGAGCTCGCCGCATAATAACTTATTGGAGCGGACCCGGCCTCAGCGGGCGTTCAATTCGTATTTAGCTCAGCCGGGCCGCTCAGCTCGCAGCCGTTAGCGAGCGAATGCGAAATACGCTATTTTTGTTGAGATGGTTTGGTATGATAATTGGTAATACTGGAGGTACGGATGCCGACCAAGAAAGTAGCAATCACGATGGAGAAGAAGACCTTGGCTCGCTTAGATCAGATGGTGGAGGAGCAGCAGTACCCGAGTCGAAGTCGTGCAATTCAAGAAGCCGTTGAAGAGAAACTGGTTCGCCTAGATCGAACGCGCTTGCTCCGAGAGAGCGCCAAACTAGATCCGGAGTATGAGCAGAGATTGGCCGATGAGGGATTGACTGGGGATTTGGATGAATGGCCCGAATACTGAGGGGAGATATTTTGTGGGCTGACCTGAGCCAAACAAAGCGGCACGAGCAAGCAGGTCGCCGGCCGGTCGTCGTTCTAAGTCACCAAGTATTCAATCAAAGATCAGGGACGGTGATTGCCATGGCAATCACAAGCCGGTCCCAAACGGCTGGCTTCCCACTTACTCACGAGTTGAAGAGCGGGAGGCTGCCCAAGCGTTCCTGGGTGAAGATTAGCCAGGTGCGTACCCTGTCGGTGAAGAGGCTTGGCAAGAAAGCGGGGCGAGTTGACCCCGAAGAGCTCGAGCACTTGATAGATGGGCTGAACGAGATTATCGCCCGCTAACAACTCGGTGGAACCCCCAAAGAACGCGGACAGGCGGACCGGGGATGCTGCGGCAAAAGCAAGAGAAGAAGCGGATGTGGGATTCTGGAACGCCTTGCGAGAAAGCGATCCCCGGCCGCTCCCCGCTAAGAACGCGGGATCTGCGACCGCTCGCAACCGTTAGCAGGCCGTGCGAGAGAAGCTAACCCAATTGACTCTATTGGTGACTTTGATCCTACTTGTAACGGCTCTCCTGGTGATCGGCGTCATTTTGTGGAGAAGCTCAGCTCCCGACCAACCAAGTTACGTTACATCTAGATTCAACGCGGTGGATGAACTGACCTCTAGTGAGCTGGAATTCTTCTTTAGAGCAGATGATCTGCCGCCTCAGTATTCTCAATATATCTCGCCAGATAGAGGCAGCAATATGCTGGTCCCAGGCAGAAACAGAGTTCTGGGAGATCTTCGCATTGGAGTTGCAGGTCAGAGATTCGATGTGCAGCTTGGTGACCACACTCAGTTTGAATTCCATAATCCAAATGACGCCATCGAATTCATTGACGATATCTTGAGGGATAGGATCGTTTTTCAAATCACCGACTCAGGCGTATTTCACTTCCCCATCGATGACGAATCTGCCCTGGCTGAATCCGGTGGAGATTGTCATGTGTGGTCCGGACCCCTGCGTCCATAAACGCTGGACTGCGCACACCGAATGCAAGGCTCAATGTCGGCCCACAAACAACTCGCTGGATCCCCCAATGAACGGGGACGGGCGGACCGGGGATTCAGCGCCAGAAGCAAGAGATAATGGAGTTGCGGGATCGAGCAAGGCCAGGTGAGGGAGCGATCCCCGGCCGCTACCTGACAAGGACGTGGAATCTGCGACAGCTCGAGGCCGTTATTCTGCTTTGATGACGCCATTTTGATGAGGGGGAGGATGAATGAAAAGGTTTACGCTCGTGTTCATGCCCATGCTGGTGACCTTAGTGGCTTCAGCATGCGCCTTAACCCAGCCGATCACTGAACCAGTCTTGGTAATAGAGGCCTTCTACGAAGCGCTGAATGATGGGGACCTGGACACAGCTATGAGTTTCGTTGCTGATGACGCAAGATTCATCTTAGGCACCCTGCACACGGGGAAAGCGAAAATTAGAGACTTTTACGCGGAAGGGCTACGTGTCAACCTCCATTCTGAATTGAGCGATCTCCGAGCGGACGGTGACAGGGTATCCTGGACGGGGAAGGTGACTTTGGGCGGAGGTACGTTTGAGGACTCGTACGAAGCTGTCGTTCAGAAAGGAATGATCTTATCCCTCACCCCTCGCTAGCCCAGACTTCAGCGCGTGAGTCGCGATTTTATGTCCAGCCTTGAAGCTAACTGCTTACTCAACGAGAGGACAATGAACCGTTCGGGAGTCTAACCCCTCGCTGGATCCCCCAAAAAACGGGGACAGGCGGACTAGGGATGCTGCGGCTGAAGCAAGAGAAAGTCGAGATGCGGGTTCCTAGATCAGCGTGTGATGGAGCGATTCCCGGCCGCTCCTCGCTAAGAACGCGGGATCTGCGACAGCTCTCAGCCGTTAGGCTGCAGCCCGTGGAATAGTCTACCGCTCGCTGCCAGTACGACTTATGAGCTCCGATTTATTCGATTTCAAATGGTCAGATCCGAAGGAGAGGGTTCATGTTCTCAGACAAAGAAATCGCCTATTTGAATTCTCAGCGTTTAGCTAGAATCGCCACTGTTTCATCTTCAGCACAACCGGACGTATCACCAGTCGGTTTCCAGTTTGACGGCGAACGCTTCATCATTTCCGGTCAGAACGTTGAGCGAACGCTAAAATACAAGAATGTGGACAGTGGAAGCACAAAGGTTGGGCTGGTGATCGACGATCTCGAATCAATTTCTCCTTGGACGCCACGCGGGGTGAAAGTGCACGGCACTGCCGAGATTAGCGAGCTTGATGGTCGCGCAGTCTTAGTGATCCGGCCTGACACTCATTGGAGTTGGGGCATTGAGGACGCTGCGTTGGAAGGTGGTAGGCAGGCGATCCGCAAAGTCAAACATGTCCGCGGATAATGCCGCAGCCTAACAGCCCGCTGGATCCCCCAAAGAATGCGGACAGGCGGACCCGGGATTCGGCCCCGAAATCAAGAGCAAATCGCTATGCCGGAGCCTGAAGGAGCCAGTGAACCAACAAGCACCGGCCGCTCCCCGCTAAGGAAGCGGGATCTGCGACCGCTCGCACTTGCTTCGCAAGCACAAGCGGCCGTTAGGCCACCCCGAAGCTCACAAGGAATTGACATCTCGCATTCGTAAATAATACGATAGCTTCAGTCCTCAAATCGTCGAAGGCAACCTGGCAAAGGATAGAGTGAGACATGCCGATTTACATGGATCGACATCAAGTGGAGGGCGTTACACGCCAACAAGTCGCAGATGAGCACATAGCCGACTTAAAGGTTCAAGACAAATATGACGTCAACTTCATGACGTATTGGTTCGATGTCGAAAAGGGTGAAGTGTTCTGCCTGGTAGATGCGCCGAACATGAGCGCCGTTCGCAAGGCACATGATGAGGCACATGGGAACGTCTACAATGAAATCATTGAGGTCGACCCGGATCTGGTAAAGGCCTTCTTAGGCCGACTCGAAGATCCTTCTCCCGCCTCCGGCGAGGTAAGCGTGGATTCCGCTTTTCGGGCCATTATGTTTACGGATCTCGAGGGTTCCACCCAAATGATCAGTGCCCTCGGGGATGATAGGTCGATGGAGTTGCTCCGACTACACAATGCGTTAACACGTGACGCGCTACGGACCCATTCGGGCAGGGAAATCAAACACACGGGTGACGGCTTCATGACATCCTTCACTTCCGCAGTTAGCGCGGTAGAGTGTGCCATCGATATCCAGAAGACAATGGCTAGACACAATGAAGAAAACCCCACCGCTGAAATGAACCTCCGGATTGGGATCAACGCTGGAGAACCCGTTCACAACGATAAGCAGCTATACGGGGCATCCGTTAATCTCGCCGCTCGACTGTGCGCCCATGCCCAGCCCGCGAGCATTCTTGTGGCGCAGGTCGTCAGAGACATTTCCCTCGGAAAAAAGATACCGTTTCTCGATCAGGGTGAATTCGAGCCCAAAGGTTTCGACCGGCC
>JADFRG010000012.1 GCA_022561385.1 Chloroflexota bacterium | reverse complement strand
GTCGGCGGGTTGCTGGCGCGTACTCTGGTGCCACAACCGGCCGTGGGCATCATTCGCCTCAATACCGACATCTGGACGGATAGCAGAGAGCTCGATAGCGTCGAGCTAGTCATGGCTCAGATACAAGCAGCACGCGAGGACCCCAGCATCAAAGCTGTAGTGCTGCAGCTGGATTCCCCCGGCGGCGAAGTGGCCGCCACCCAGACCCTTTACCTGGAATTGCAAAGCCTGCGCCGGGAGATGCCCGTCGTCAGCTCTATCGACGGCATGGCAGCCAGCGGCGGCTTCTATGTAGCCATGGCCACCGACCCCATCTATGCCAAACCCTCTTCGACGGTCGGCAACGTCGGTGTGTGGGGCTTTATTCCACGCGACCTGGGCGTCAACGAGGTGATCCTGGCCAGCGGCCCCTTCAAGCTGACAGCCAGCAATCGCGCCGAATTTTTGCGAGCCATCGAAGGCATCAAGCAAGAGTTTCTAGCGACCGTCGTCAGCCAACGCGGTGAACGACTTAATATCTCCCTCGCCGACCTCTCACAAGGTCTGGCCTATTCCGGTCGCCAGTCGCTGCGCTTGGGTCTTATCGATCACCTAGGCAGCCAGACCGAGGCTGTTGCCGCCGCTGCGAAACTGGCCCAAATCGACCATTACGAGGTAATAGACCTGCAGGCGCGCGTCATCGATGAAATTTTCGAGGGCAATGATCCCTACCTTAGGACCTGGATCAGCGCGGCCTCGCCGGTGACCGGAGGGCGCATTCTGCCGCCCGGCGCTTACCTGCTATACGATGTTCGGCTGGGGGGCATGCCATGAGGGACCGGACCAAGCTTTTGCTGGTTTTGGCCCTCGTCGCCTTGCCTGTTTCCGGGCGCTTGCTCTGGTTCCATAGCGGATGGTATCAGCCACCAGAGATCCCTGAGATTGACGAAAGCCAAATAGCGCTGCCTCTGCCTGAGTATCGTCCCCTCGCGGATCAGCCGCTCGAGACCGGCGGCCTGGTGGTCATCGATCTCTCACACAACAACAACCTGGAAGTTGACGACCTGACGCCGCTGTGGGATCGCCTGACCGCCCGGGCCGTGACTATTGAAACCCTTGATGACTCCAGCGACTCGCTGGAAACACAGCTGCGTGGCGCCATCGCTTTGCTGGTCATTGCGCCCACCTCCAACTATACGGCGGAGGAGCGCGATCTGATCGCAGACTTCGTGGAGGATGGCGGGCGCTTGCTCTTGGCGGCTGACCCCACGCGGCCTGTGCCTCCAGAGCAAGAGGATGAAGAGGAGCCTCTGGACCTCGAATCTATCTTCTTTCCCTCCAGCGCCGTCCCTGCCATCAACAGCCTGGCCAACGCCTTCGGCCTGGTCTACTTCGACGACTATCTTTACAACCTGGTAGACAACGCGGGCAACTATCGCAACGTGAAATTCACTGTCCTCAGCGATGAGCATTCTCTCACCCAGGATTTAGAGACGATCGTCTTCTTCGCCGCCCATTCCTTGCAAACTGACGGCCTCTCCCTCGTCAACGCGGATGAGAATACCCTCTCCTCCCTGCGCAGCGGCGAAACTGGCCTCACCGCTGCCGCGCTGGCTGCCAACGGGCGGGTGCTGGCCCTGGGCGACGTCACCGCCCTCACCCCGTCCTTCCACACCATAGCCGACAATGATCGCTTCCTCAGCAACATCGCCGACTGGCTGGCGGCCGCTTCGCGCGAGTGGGACCTGAAAGATTTCCCCCACCTTTTCCGGGGGCCGGTAGACCTGGTGCAAGTTAGCGAGGGCTCCCTTGACCCCCGCTTGATTGCTCGCAGCGGCACGCTGCAGGAGCTTTTTCAACAATCCCGGCTCACCCTCAGCCTGCGCGCCGCCGCCGATCCCGATCACGACACCCTGTTCGTCGGAACCTTCGACAATGTGGACTTGGTGCAGGATTATTTGGCTACGGCAGGCGTTGCGATCGTGCTTGCTGAGGCTGATGAGGAAGAAGAAGAACCCCAGGACACCATCGAAATCGAAGGACTGGGGACTCTGGGTCTCGAGGGCACTACCCTCTACGTCGTTGATCGTAGCGCCGACCGGGTTGTCGTGGTCGCCCTAGCCGAAGATGGGGAGGCAGCCATCCAAGCCCTGGAGCGGCTGACCTCCGTCGATTTCTCCGGTTGCGTACACGGCGAAGGTGTGACGGTCTGCTCCACAGATGAGGTTCAAGAGGGGCTAGGGCTGGAGGCTGACAGGGACGAGCCTGGGCAGCCGCCTGGCGAGGCCGTCACCCCCCCGAGAGTTGCCGCTCGATCAGAGGCGGAGGCCGCCTTCGAAGCTCAGACGCCGTGGCTGCAGGAGCTCGCCCCCGAAACCTATGACCTCACCTCCCAAGCAGGCGAGACCTACACCTACACCATCGAAATGGACCGCTCACAGGAGGTGATGTGGGTCTATGGCTGGTGCACGGTCACTCAGGAACAACTGGCGCAAAACTGGGAGAATATCAGCCTGGTCTTCACGCTGGACGGCGAATCGGTCCCGCTGGACAGTTTCGTCAGGTTGGAGGACAAGTCCGGCGATCTGGAATGCCGGACGCATTACGCCCTGCTCGCCGATTGGCCCTCCGGCGAGCACGAGCTCACCACCGAAGTTACCTTCGCAACAGCCATCAACGACGGCTTGGATGACTTCCCGGCTGGCACGCACATCTTCGAGTACCGGGTTCACGTCGAGGAAAGCAGTGCCTGAGGTGGGTGGAGCGCGAGGCCCACGGTCTGGCCGCGGACGGGATGATCGAGGTAGAGGTAAAGGAAGGCTCGCAACGAGGCCCTGCTACCCGGCTCTAGCGAGGGGCAAAGCGACAAAGCCGGCAGATAATGATGAACTCGGTTCTACTCGGACAGCTCGATTACGACCCCAAGAAGTATAAATACACCGGCAAGTTTAGCCTGAGCGCGTAGCCGGAAGGCGTGCTCGTGACCTGTTCGTTAGGAGGTTTGGGAACGAGCGTTGTAGTTGGAAAGTAGGACCTATATCGTGAGGGCTCGCTGATTGCTTTAGCCACCGGCGCAACGGGGACTAACGGCGCGGTGACCTTTAGCTTGAAGAATGCCAAGTCGGGATCTTACACAACGACAGTCACCGACGTGAGTGCCGCAGGGCTAACTAGGGATGGAATAACCTCAGCATTAAGTAGCTCCGCCAATTCATGCGCTAACGGAGTTGCACGAGAGTTCAGATCTGCGCCGGATGAGATGGGGCTGCCCTGTTGGGGCAGTCCTTTTTCGCTTTCTCTCAGGGCGCCCTGCGGCGGGTAAACCACCTCAATCATCCCCTATCGATCGCGCATAGCCATGCATGATTGCGCCCGGCGGGGCGAGGCATTCGCCACGAGCCGCGTGTGTCCGTAGTGGTGATATTCCATTCTTAGACGTCTTGACACCTGTAAGCTGTTCGGAAGTTCATCGCCCTTAGAGGGGTGCTATCGTGAACCTGGGGTCGCGTTGCGCGCGGCGAATGTTCGGGTTCATATTGGCCGGCGTTCTCAAGCCGCGGCATTGATGCTGCGCTGGATGGAGGTAGACATAAGTGCACTCCAAGTCAGAGGGCGAGATCGAGGACAGGTAGAGAGAGGCGATTAGGAGAAGTGCATAGCTCCGAAAATGAGATGGAGCGGAAAATGATTCTCAAATTGCTAGACTACATCTCACTTTGGGCCCAAAACGCCAGGAGCTCCACATGAAGCAGTTGATGCCGGATCGCGTCCTCCGCCTCGCGGCGTTAGGTTTCCTGATCACAGCTGTCCTCGGCCTGGGGATCGCCGGGTTCCTCGCGACGCGCTTCAAGGGCGAGATCATGGGCCTGGAAGATCTGACCCAGGCCACGCCCGCAACATCGGAAGCGGCTGCGGACGGCTTTCCCGCGCCCCAGCTCGAGCGTCTGGTTCGAGACTATCAAGGCGTCACCTACGCGGCTATTGCGGGGGGCTTTGTATTGCTGTTCCTGAGCCTCACGACGATCGCAGTCCACGGGCAGCGTACGGTGGGCCGCGAAAGGAATACGCTGCGCAGCCGAAACGTTGAGCTGCTCTCCTCCATCGATCAGCTCAAGAACAACCAGGAGCGGCTCAACCAGGTGCTCAACTCCGCGGGGGAAGGGATCTGCAGCCTCGACGCTGAGGGGCGATTTACGTTCGTCAACCAGGCGGTCACACGTATGACCGGCTGGAAGTACGCAGAACTCATCGGCCGTCACATGCACGTCACCCTCCATCAACCCAAAGCGGACGGATCGCCGTTTCCCGAAGGTGATTGCCCAATTTGCCAGACCTGGAGAGAAGGCGTGGAACATACGGTCGCCGACGAAGTCTTCTGGCGCCGAAATTTATCCAGCTTCCCGGTCGAATACGTTAGCACTCCGATCTACGACGGATCCAAACCTTCGGGTGCAGTGGTGGTCTTTCGCAACGTCACCGAACACAAACGCGCCACGGAAGCGCTTCGTGCATCTGAGAATTTTTCCGAAACGATCCTCGCCAGCGTCAACGAGGGCATCATCGTCTACGATCGCGAGCTCCGCTATCGGGCCTGGAACAAGATTATGGAGGAGTTCACCGGGTTGCCCAGCGAACAAATCATCGGCAGCTCTGCGCTGGACCTATTCGCCCAATTCATGCTGCCCGGGATCGAACATCTGCTGATTCGCGCCCTGCGGGGCGAACGCGTGACCTCTGAAGACACCCATTACCAGGTGCCTCAGACGGGACGGGAGGGCTGGATGTCGGCTACCTTCTCGCCTCACACTTCGCCCGAGGGCGAAACCATCGGGGTGGTCGGGATTGTGCGCGACATCTCCGCCCGCAAGCTGGCAGAGGAAGGTCTCCGGGAGAGCGAGGAGCGGTATGCCCTTGCCGCGAACGCGGCCAACGATGGCCTTTGGGACTGGGACCTCACCGGCAAGAATGTCTACTACTCGCCGCGATGGAAATCTATGCTCGGCTACGCCGACGACGAAATCTCAAGTTCGACGGAAGAATGGTTCAGCCGAGTGCACCCGGAGGATCTGTCGGCTTTCAACGCTGCCATCGGAAAGCACATCCAAAGTGACACGTCTCACTTTGAGAGCGAGCACCGCATGCAGCACAAGGACGGCTCCTACCGCTGGATGCTGACGCGCGGGCTCGCAATGCGGAACGAAGAAAACAAGGCCTACCGGATGGCGGGATCGCAGACGGACATCACCGAGCGGAAACGCGCTGAAGAACAGCTCCTCTATGACGCCTTTCACGACGGCCTGACGCGGCTCCCAAACCGGGCGCTTTTCACCGATCGTCTGGATCGAGCGCTTGAACGCGCGAAACGGCGGGACGACTTTACAGTGGCGGTCCTGTTCCTGGATCTAGATCGATTCAAAGTGGTCAACGACAGCCTGGGCCACATGACCGGCGATCAGCTGCTCATCGGAGTCGCACGTCGGCTAGAACGCGCGCTGCGGCACGTAGACACAGTAGCTCGTCTTGGCGGGGACGAATTCGTCATCCTGCTCGAAGATATCGAAGAAATCAGCGACGCGACGCAGTCCGCTGAGCGAATCCAAGCGATGCTGCGAGAACCCTTCGATCTGGATGAGAGCGAAGTATTCACCAGCGCGAGTATCGGCATCGCGGTGAGCACCACCGGGTACAGCCGCGCGGAGGACATCATCCGCGACGCAGACATCGCCATGTACCGCGCCAAATCCATGGGTAAGGCTCGACACGAACTATTCGACGAAGCTATGCACGGCCGGGCGGTGGAGCTGCTGCGACTCGAAACGGATCTGCGAAACGCGGTGGATCGCGAGGAGTTCCGCCTGCATTATCAACCCATCGTTTCCCTTGAATCAGGCGAAGTGGTCGGATTTGAGGCGCTCATCCGCTGGATGCACCCCTCGCGCGGGCTGACCTATCCGGCCGCGTTTCTGCCGCTCGCGGAGGAGACGGGACTTACGGTCGCTATGGGGAGTTGGACGCTGCGAGAGGCATGCCATCAGCTCAAGTCATGGCAGGATGGCGCCGAGCAGTGGCGAGATCTCTGGGTCAGCGTAAACTTGTCCGGTCGGCAGCTGCTCCAGCCGGATCTGACCAAGGTTGTGGATCATACGCTCCAGGAGGCACAGATCGATCCCAACACCCTGCTACTCGAAATTACCGAAGGGATCATCATGGAGGAGCCTGAGGCCGCCACGGCGGTGCTGGTTAGCTTACGCGCGCTGGGAGTGCGACTCCCGATCGACGACTTCGGCACCGGTTACTCCTCGCTTGCTTATCTCCACCGCTTCCCGATCTCCTCGCTTAAGATCGACAAAAGTTTTGTAAAAAACCTGGATACCGGCGGTGAGGATGAGGTGATTGTCCGGACGATCGTGAACCTGGCCCATAATCTGAACATGGACGTGATCGCCGAAGGTATCGAAACGGAGTCACAGCTCGACCGGCTCAAGGCGCTGGGCTGCGAATATGGCCAGGGCTTTTTGTTCTCAAAGGCAGTACCCGCCGAAGAAGCGACCGCAATACTCGAGGGGAAAGTGGCGGTCGCGGCCTAAGACAGTAAGAATCCTAGCGCACTATCCAATTCGGAATCTCCAAGAGTGAATGCGCATAGCCAAATATCATGACGGCCGTACACAGAGTGGCTAGCCTCAGATACGATACCGCGCTATAAATCCCTTACCTATGGAGCAAGATCAGACCCTCGATTCCCAGGAATTGCTGCGCTCACCTCGCGCCTCCCTCTCGCGCGAGCGAACCCAGCGCTTTCTTATTGGGTTTCTATTCGCCATGGCGTTTTTCCTGATCGAGGCAGGAATTGCCGAGATACTGCTGGCACGCAACGAGGCATGTTTGCAAACCATATCGGATTTCCGGCTTTCCCCTGACCCCAGTCGGGTATGCATGTCCGAGTTCGAGTTCTTCCTGGCGCGCGGCCTGTCCCGTGGAGCGATCGGCGCGTTGAGCCCCGAGACCTCGGCATTTATTGTTTGGCCGATCCTGGCAATATTTTATGGATTGGTGGGTGGCGGATTAGCTCAGTTCCCGCTGCGAGCGGCCATCGGTGGATTTCTGATTGTCCACATCCTGCTGCTCATGGCGTTTATGGCAGTGGACTTCATGTCGCAATTTATCATTCTGGATTTACCAGACCCGGCCCCGAATTAATGGAAGAAGCCGCCCGCAAGGACGGCTTCACCATTAGCGCTGCGGCATCTGCTCAGCTTGTGCTGAGGAGGGATGCCGCAGCGCTGCGTTCATGAGAGTCATTACTCATGGGCATCACCTCCTCTACTTTTGAGATGGCGATTTTTGAGGCTATTCGAACTCACGCGTCGAGGCTCGAATAAACCGCGAGCAGTATCTCACAGCTGCTACGGCATGTCAATTAGGGCCTCCCAAAGATGAATTTTGGCGACGGACTGGATGGAGCGCGAGCAGAATCTGGCGGAGTACGGGGGTGAATTCAAACGATGAGCATCGCGTCGCCGAACGAGTAGAAACGATACCCTTCGGAAATAGCGACCTGGTACGCCTCCAGGATAAACCCTCGGCTGGCGAAAGCGGAGACCATCATCAGGAGGGTCGAGCGCGGAAGATGAAAATTGGTGAGCATGGCGTCGACCACCCGAAACTCAAAACCGGGCAGGACGAACAGATTCGTGGGCCCTTCATAGGCTCTTAGGATCTCCTCGGGCGTGGCCTGCTCAGCAGCGCTTTCCAGGGCACGAACGGTTGTTGTTCCGACCGCGACCACCCGCCCGCCGGCGCCTCGAGCATGGCGGACTGCGCCAATGGCCTCATCAGGCACGCGGCACCATTCAGAATGGATCGGATGTTCTCCCGGCTGCTCGACCGTGACCGGGGCAAACGTATCTAACCCGATATGTAGTGTGACGGCCGCAATGGTGACCCCCCTCCCTCTAATATCTGCGAGAAGGTCGTCGGTGAAATGTAGCCCGGCGGTCGGAGCGGCGGCTGATCCCGGATGCCGGGCGTAAACCGTCTGGTACTCGTCTGCGGATCGAAGCGGCTCTTGAATGTAGGGTGGGATCGGGGGAATTCCGATCTCGCTGAGCATGGGCGTGATGGGAGAATCGAATCGCACCAACCTTTTCGGTCCGCCCAGGTCCTCGAGAACCTCGCAGCGGAGGCCACCCGCTAGTTCCAACTGCCGGCCGGGCGAAATACGCTTTCCGCCAACCCATACCTCCCAAAGCATGGCTCCCCGCCGTTCCAGGAGCAGAAGCTCAGCCTTGCCTCCATCGGGCAGCTTGGAAGCGGACAACCTTGCACGGATCACGCGCGTTTCGTTGAGGATCAGCGCGTCTTTTGAGCTCAGGATCTCCGGAAGGTCGCGGAAGCTTCGGTGCTCGATCTGACCGGTGCTGCGCTCGAGAATCATGAGCCGAGAGCTGGACCTTGGCTCGGCCGGCCGCTGTGCGATGCGATCCCGGGGCAGCTGGTAGTCGAAGTCGGAGGTGCGCAAGTTTACTTGTTCAGGAGACGAAGGATCACGTTCAGCACCAAGGTGAGCACCAGGCTGACTATTACCATTGTGGCCAGGGGGGCGAAGCAAGATACGTTTCCGAGCTCGAATCGAAAGTCACCCGGCAGTCGACCGATCGGCAGGCTGGTGCGACTCAGGCCCCAGAGCAGTGCCCCGACCACCGCAAGACCGAGGCCGAGGAAGACCAGCAGTCGGCCTAGATTCGCAAAATCAGACATCGCGCTCGCACCTCGACCGGACCTCCGCATGTGGGTGCCGCATGCAATTTCTGGCCGCAGCCAGAACCGCTTGATATCGAGGCATATCTGGGCCAAGAGGGAGATTAATGGAGGCCTCGGCTCTCACTTCGGCCAGGCGTTATAGCGACGAACCTCAGATCAGGTGGAGGGGGCAAGCCCTTGATGTGTTGTTTAAAGTTCCGGCAGGTGAGGCTGGTGTGACGACGGAGGTTTGAGCCCCATGTGCTCATAAGCGAGAGGGGTGGCTACTCTGCCTTGAGGGGTACGATCGATAAACCCGAGCTGCAGCAGATAAGGCTCCACCACATCCATGATGGTGTCCGGCTCTTCACTCAGCGATGCGGCGATGGTCTGCAATCCGACCGGTCCGCCATCGTATTTCTCTATAACGGTTGCCAAAACTCTCCGATCGGAGTCATCCAGACCGAGGTCGTCGATGTCGAGCAGTGCCAGCGCCTCAATTGCAACTGGGCGCGTGATGTTCCCATCGGCCCGGACCTCAGCGTAATCCCGGACCCGCCGGAGCAATCGCAGCGCGACCCGGGGCGTGCCGCGCGCGCGGCAGGCGATCTCCTCCACTCCCTCGGAGTCGATCACCACCTCCAGAATGTCAGCCGCGCGGGCGACGATGGTTTTCATAGAGCTCAGCTCGTAAAAGTCGAGCCGGTGCACGGCCCCGAAGCGGGCTCTAAGTGGCGCCGTGAGCAAAGCCATCCGTGTAGTTGCACCCACTACCGTAAATTTTGGTAAACGCAGCCGGATAGAGCGGGCGCTGGGGCCCTTGCCGATTGTGAGATCCAGGGCAAACTCCTCCATGGCAGGGTATAGGATCTCCTCAACCGCGTGTCCGAGCCGGTGAATCTCATCAATAAAGAGTATGTCAATCGATTGGAGGTTGGTAAGAATGGCAGCCAGATCACCGGCACGTTCGATGGCCGGCCCAGAAGTGATCTTTAGATTCGAACCCATCTCATTGGCGAGAATGTGGGCCAGCGTGGTTTTGCCGAGACCGGGGGGACCGTGGATAAGCACGTGGTCGAGCGGCTCCTCCCTGGCCTTGGCGGCCTGAATGAGGATCGACAGGTTGTCTCGAACGCGGTCCTGCCCGATCATCTCAGAAAGGTGCGTCGGGCGCATCTTGAGCGGCTCGGATTCCTGACCTGCCGGCGATACGAGTCGCTGTTTTTCCACGGCCACGGGGGGATTATACAGGAAGGACATGTACAGGCCATGCATGGTACGGCGGCCCGGTTGACCTTAAAAATATCCTTTACTATACTCACCTCCGAGGATTGCCTTGTTGCTCACGCGGCCACCCTTCTTGGCGAGTCGCCCGATTTATTGGGGCAGGCATTTTTAAGGATACTCTTCTGGACGGCTAATCCCGGGAAGGGAAGCGCATCGTGATAGGGCTCGGCTTGCGCCAGGTGCAGAAGGCGCTCGACAGCAAGGCGGATACCGTTCAACGCGAATTCATCGCCGCAGGCGACGAACTCGATGAGATCGGCCGCCAACTCCTCGAAGCCAGTCCCGCACAGGCAGAACCGCTCCGAGGTAAGCAGCGACTATTACGCGATCGCCAACACGATCTGGCGGTGGAGGTCAACGAATGGCGAGACCGCGCGCGCGCCGTTCGCAGCCAGCCTGGCCAGCACACGCTCCGCGAATACCTGAAGGGCCTGTTACAGGTTGACGATCCGCTCCTGACGCCATCGGTCAAACACGCCATCTATCTCCTGGACGCCCCGGAAGAAGAGCTCGAAAAGTTATTACAGCAAGAACAACCCACTGAGGTTGCCACCCCGGCCGGTCGGCTCATCCAACGTGCCCGAACCGATTTTGACATGCGTCGGTCCGACGTGGGCGCTCGGGAGCGCGCGGCGATTGAGTTTGCCAACCGACAGGGAATTGCGCAGCAGGACGACACAGTCAAAGAGATCGAGGCCGCCATCGACGATCCGGATCCGATGGTCAAGGAAACCGCCGTGCTGACTGTGATCCAGCTCCATAAGTTCCGCTGCATGCGAATGGCAGATCTGGACTTGGCGCATGAATCCGTGCAGGTGCTCGCTTCGCTCAACCACCTGGCCGCGGTGCCGGTGCTGGTCGAGGTGCTCGAGAATCCTCGTACCGGGTTTACGAAAGGAGAAGATGGGAGCATGGTGGAGGCCACCAATCACCGCGCCCGCATGATCGCGCTGCTGCGGCTCATCGAGTGGCATACGCCGCCGGCCAAACTAGCGGTGCACAAGGTTCAGTTCGACCAGGACCCGGATATCGTGAAGACCGCCAGACGGGCCCTGGAGCTTTTTCCTGAGGAATGGAGCGGTCCCCTGAGGGGAACCGGAAAACTGCCCGCGGTGCAAGAAAGTTAAACTTCCCCCAATCGACATGTGGACAGTACCCTCACCATGAAGGCACACCGAACACTGTTTGGACGGGAGGGCTGAACTTCCTGCACCCAATATGGGTCCACTCGACTCTCGGCGAATACGTGCTGAGATCCATTCGAGCGGGGCGCTGAACTTCGGGCGCCTGGCTAAGCCCCACAGGCCGGCCAAAGGTCGTCAACGTCCACCGGAGCGCTTTCAATTGACGGGGGGTTTTGATCGTTGCTATAATCCAAACCACAATTAAATAGGGATTTTCCTGGGAGGAGTAGGTTTCCGAGCGCTGGCAGAAAAGATGGGGCCAGAGGCTGAGAGCCCCCACAGTCGCCGAATCCGAAAGTCGCCCAGCGCATACCGCCGAAGAAACCCGCAATGGGAGACAAAAAATCCCACAAGGGGACTAGAACGGCGCGGGGAGCCCGTTACAGCCAGTCCTGGTACGCAGGGCCTGTCTTGTCTCGCAGGACATCTAGCCTTTGCAGAGCCGGTTTTCCACTGGGAAAGTTGCTTCCGGCTCAGGGACATCGAGTGCGCCTGATCGTGGCGAATTGAGGTGGTACCGCGGGAGATAAACCCTCTCGTCCTCAAGGACGGGAGGGCATTTAGTTTAAGGAGGTTCCATGGCCGATATCCAGCTGAAAAAAACCTACGATTTCTCCTCTGTGGAGGGGCGCCTGTACGGGTGGTGGGAAGAGAAGGGGTATTTCCGCCCCCGGGGGGAGGGATCCCCGTTTGTCATTTCGATGCCGCCTCCCAACATCACGGGCGAGCTCCATCTCGGTCACGCGATCACAACCGCCACCCAAGATCTGATGATCCGCCACAGCCGGATGAAGGGCGTCCCCACCTTGTGGGTCCCAGGCAGCGACCACGCCAGCATAGCCACCGAACTGCAATTGAAAAAGCAGTTGGAGATTGAAGGCACCAGCGCGGCCGAGCTTGGCCGGGACCGGTTTATAGAACGGGCCTGGCAGTGGAAGGATAAATATGGAGGCATCATCACCGAGCAGCTGCGCAGGCTGGGCGCCTCCTGCGACTGGGAACGCGAACGGTTCACCCTGGACGAAGGGCTTTCGCGCGCGGTGATTGAGGCGTTTGTGCGGCTGTACGAAAAGGGTCTGATCTACCGTGGGGATTATCTGATCAACTGGTCGCCCGGATTGCAGACCGCGGTCAGTGACCTCGAGGTCGAATACCGTGAAGAGATGGGCACGCTCTACACCTTCAAATACCCACTAGAAAAATCCGATGAATATATCCCGGTGGCCACCACTCGTCCCGAGACGATCCTCGGCGACACCGCGGTGGCGGTGCACCCGGAGGATGAACGCTACCGAAAATTTATAGGTCAGACCTGCCTGGTGCCCATACTGAAACGATCCATTCCAGTCATCGAAGATGAATATGTGGATCGTGAGTTCGGAACCGGCGCGCTCAAAATCACGCCCGGGCATGATCCCTCCGACTACGAAATCGGCAAGCGGCACGACCTACCGATCGTGAACGTTCTGAACAAGGACGCAACGATGAGCGATGCCGCCGGCCCGTACGCCGGTCTGGATCGTTATGAGTGTCGCGAGACTATCTGGGCCGACATGGAGGCGGCCGGACTCACAATAAAAACAGAAGAATATCTGCAGCAAGTTCCGCGCAGCCAGCGGGGCGGTGAGATCATCGAGCCGATGATCTCTACCCAATGGTTCGTGCGTATGGACTCGCTCGCCACGCCCGCTATAGAGGCCGTGCGCGAGGGCCGCATCAAAATCGTGCCGCGACGATTCGAGAAGGTGTATTTCAATTGGCTCGAAAATATCCGCGACTGGACCATCTCCCGGCAGCTCTGGTGGGGCCACCGGATCCCCGCCTGGCATTGCAGCGATTGCGGAGAAATTACCGTCGCGAGGGAAGCGCCCACCATTTGTTCCGAATGCAAATCCTCGAACATCGCGCGGGATCCGGATGTCCTCGACACCTGGTTTTCATCGGCCCTATGGCCGTTTTCCACCCTCGGATGGCCGGCCGAGACCGAAGATCTAAAAACTTATTATCCGACGTCGCTCATGGAGACCGGATACGACATCCTCTTCTTTTGGGTGGCGCGCATGATCATGACCGGCCTGGAATTTACAGGCCAGGAGCCATTCCATACGGTGTACTTGCACGGCCTGGTCAGAGCCGCGGATGGGCGAAAAATGAGCAAGACGCTCGGAAACGTGATCGACCCCTTGAAAATAATGGACGAGTTCGGAACCGATGCGCTGCGTTTCACGCTGCTGACCGGCTCGTCTCCGGGTCAGGATTTGAGCCTGAGCATGGAGCGTCTTGCCGCGAACCGTAATTTCGCCAATAAACTCTGGAACGCAGGAAGACTGGTGATTAACGCGGTCGAGGCCGCGCCCGAAAAGCCGGAGGCGGATCCCGCGCGCACCGCTTCCGATCAGTGGATCCTCGGCCGTATGAACCAGGTGATCCGGGACGTGGATCGACTCTTCGCGCGCCATCAATATGGGGAGGCCGGCCGACAGATATACGAATTCTTCTGGAGTGAATTTGCGGATTGGCATCTTGAAATCTCAAAGATCCAGACCGGCGAGGGTGGAGACCGGGCCTGGTTGACGGCCCGCATCCTGGTCCACATCTACCACACCACGCTCCGTCTCTTGCATCCCTTCATGCCCTTCGTGACGGAGGAACTTTTTGGCTTGCTGAAGACGACCTGCGAGGGGCATCCTGCTCGGTTCGGGCCCGGCGACGGCTGGGAGGAAGCCTTGATCATCGCTCGCTGGCCCGACGCCGGACCCGAGGAAACATGGGAAGCGGAGGGCGTCGCTGCGTTTCAACCGCTGAAGGAATTGGTGGTCGCCGTGCGCAATCTTCGCGCAGAGAAGGAGGTGGAGGCCGCTCAGAAAATCCCGATCGCGATCAAAGCCGGCAATCTGGCCGGATTCTTTGAGGCCAACCGAGCGGCCCTGGCCTGGCTGGCCCGACTGGATCCGGAAGCGGTGCAGATCGCAGCGGATTTAGATCCTCCGGAGGGGTCGCTCCCACTGGTTGTGGGTCAAATCGAGGCCTACATTCCATTGGCCGGCCTTAGAGATCCTGAACAAGAACGTTTGCGCATAACCAAAGAGCTGACGGCGGCAAACGACCAGGTCGAGCGGCTTGAGAGGCTGTTATCCAGCGAGTTTAGCAAGAGGGCCCCGGCCGAAGTGGTTGGAAAAGAACGTGACAAGCTGGCGGCTCTGCAGGGAACGGCCTCCAAATTGAAGCAGCAGCTTGCGGCATTAAAGAGAGGGTAGTGGCGACCAAGCCAGAATCAATGACATTGAGGGAGAGAGAATAGCCCAGCGGCCTGCATGATATACTGCCGCGCCTCAAATCCCCATGAGTCGCGGTGGACCGAGCATTCTGCGGATCGTTTCGATCGGATTGCTGCTGGCGGCAGTTATCATGTTCTTTTTCCAGTTGATCGCCTACAGCCGGCAACGGGCGCGTCTGCCGGAGGGGCTCACGATTGGCGGAGTTCCTGTGGGGGGATTGGCCCGCCCCGCGGCGCTCGAACGGCTGCTTCATACCTACAGTGTCCCCATCGAACTCATCTACGAGGGCGAAAGCATCGTGCTGTCCCCCGCTCAGATTGGATTCGAACTGGACTCGGAAGCCATGATGGCGGCCGGAGAACTCGAGCGCACAAACACTGAATTTTGGAGCGGCTTTTGGGATTTCCTGTGGAGTCGACCGGGAGAGCCGATAGCCGTGCCCCTGAGAGCCGAATTCTCCGAAACGCAATTGCTGGCGACCCTGCAGGATCTGGCCGCGCGCTACGACAAGCCCGCAAAGCCCAGCCAGCCGATCCCAGGAAGCGCCGAGTTCGAGGCCGGCAGCAACGGCCGAGTGCTGGATATTGCCCGAGCTGCGCAGCTGGTCGGCGAGGTGTTAAAGGTGCCGAGTGACCGCAGTGTCAATTTGCCGGTTGCGGAAAGCGCACCCGTGCGGCCGGCGCTGTCTACGCTTGAGACCCTGCTAAAACAAAATCTGGATGTGGAGCAGTTCGACGGTCTGGCCACGATTTACGTCCGCGATCTGAGGTCGGGTGAGGAGCTTCACTTTGGCTACTTCGAAAATGAAGACATCTCGGTCAAGCCGGATATCGCCTTCGACGCCGGATCGACGATCAAGATTGGCATCGCCACCGCCTTCTATAGGTACTTCGACGATCCGTTGGACGATGAAGCCGTCCGCTGGCTCTCAGAGATGATTACCCTGTCCGGCAACGATCCCGCGAATTGGCTCATGGAGCGGATCGACCGGGACCGAGGACCGCTGCTGGTCACCGAAACTTTGAGAGAAGTCGGCCTGGACAGCTCCTACATCGTGGCATGGTATCGACCGCCTCCTATTCCCATTCCGGGAGCCTCCTTGCGGACGCCGGCCAACCAGCGAACCGACATCAACACTCGCCCGAACCAACTGAATCAAACCACCGCCTCCGAAGTGGGCTTCTTGCTGGCCGACCTCTATGCCTGCGCCGAGGGCGGGGGCGCGTTGCTGGCGGCCTTTCCGGATCAGATGAAACCCGAGGAATGTGTGCAGATCCTGTCGCTGCTGTCCCAAAACCGCATCGGATGGCTCCTTCAGGCCAGCGTTCCGGATGGCACACGCGTGGCGCATAAACACGGATGGACCCAATCGCCGCTTGATTTCATTAGCGATGCGGGAATCGTGTACTCGCCCGGCGGCGACTACGTGATCTCCATATTCATGTGGGACGATACCGATATGATCTGGGAGCCCACCGCCGCGTTGTTCGCCCAGCTGGGTCGAGCGGTTTATAACTACTTCAATCCACCCACCGGATAATGAACATCAACCCGGGAACGATGCGTGATCGGCCCGCGGTTGGCCATCGATGGTTGCGCGCCGTCTCGATAGGGGGATTGGCCATCCTCTCGATAGCAGGCCCCGCATTTTTGGGATCCGCATCTGCCGCGCCGGCCCAACAACCGCCCACGGGTTCCATCCCAACCGTCACCGGCACGCCGGTGGGGCCGTTGGTTGTTGTTCCCGAGCAGGTCAACGTGCGCACCGGTCCCGGCACGGAGTATGAACTTGTTGGCGTGTTGATTGCGGGGCAGACCGCACCCGCCATCGGCCGGACCGCCGGCGGGGACTGGATCCAAATCGCCTACAGGGGCGTTCCCAACGATATTGCCTGGATCTACTCGCCGTTTGTGGTCCTGGACCCGCCAGGGGCATTCCTGCCCATCATCGAGCCACCGCCCACCGCAACCCCGCGGGTCACTCCCACCATCGATCCGACCTTGGCCGCGCAGTTCAATTTGTCCGACATCACCGCCACCCGGCTTCCCACTTTTACGGCCGCTCCACCGATCCTCCAGGCGACGTTCGCCGCGCCGCAGCTCGAACCGAGCCTAGGCATCCCACCCATACTTACGATCGCCGGGCTGGTCCTGCTCGGTACGTTCGGGGTCCTTATCTCGGTTTTGCGAGGGAACTAGCCTACAGCGGCTGCCGGCCTGCGAAGCCAGCGTCGATGTCGTGCCAGTAGGCGACCGTCGGCTCGCCATATTGCCAGCACAAATAAACCGTTCGACCTTCTCGTTCAGCCGGGAAATCGAGCAGGCCCTGCTCGAGATTCTTCACGAGCGCCCCGGTTCTCTGGATACGTTCAACCAGGCGTTGGATGCGGCCCATCAGAATCAAAAGTTCCCCGGTGGCGTGACTGCCACCGTTTCCAAGTGCCTTCTGCAGGCCTGAATCGAACTCAGGCTGGATCTCCACGATCCGATTGCGGGTAGAAATCAATAGCTCAATATCGGGAAGGAGTTCTTCCAGAAGAGCGTTGGCTTCTTCTTCCGTGAAATAACGGTCAAACGAGTCCATGGCGAAAAAAGAGCAGGTCGCACGTGCGACCTGCTCTCGATATCAATAAAGTGTGGAGCGTGTTAGCAGCAGCTATCCGCGGAGCCGGCCTGCGACGCTTCCTCCGTCTTGAATGAGTGGCCACAGCCGCAGGAACTTACCGCCTGCGGATTGTCGATCTTGAAACCGCCCCCCATCAGGTCGTCTACATAGTCAATGGTCATACCGGACAGGTACTCCATCGAATTCGGGTCTATGACGACCTGGACGTCATCAAACTTGTATCGGATATCGGTTGCCCGTGGATCCGGTTCCAGCCCCATGCCGTATTGCATTCCCGAGCACCCGCCGCCGGAAACATACACGCGCAGAGCCGCGCCCGGGACCTGCTTCTCCTGAATCAACGCCCGCACTCTCCGAATAGCGCCATCGGTCAACGTAATGCCGGGAGTCTGCTCAACGACCTTAGTCTCAGTTAGTGGAAAATCGAGAGTCGCCATACACGCTACCTTTCAAATATATATAAGTGGGCTAAAGTTTATCAGGCTTCCTCACCAGAGTCAAACTATCCCCAAGTCCTACTTTGCGGAACCATCCGGGGCCGTCATAAACCTTTAGATGGGCCGTTGCTCCCGTATTTAGCTTACATAAGTCTAGGCGCGGGGCAAAAGATGGAACAATTCCCCTCTTCAATTGCCAATCTGAAAGGTGCAGACAGGATCACGATTCGCTATGGTACCCAACATCTTGACTTCTCTACCAAGCAGCGATTCGAGAAGCGCTCGGTCAAACTGACAGAGCGACGGCGCATCTTCAACCACTTCCAGATAGGGACAGTTCGCAAACTCGAGCACGATCAACCCCTCGCTCTCATCCACGCTTGGGAAGTAACCCCGTTCCTGCAGGTAGGTACTGGCGGCCGCCAGCTCGCCTACGGTCCCGGCCGACGCCCCAAGCTCTCGGCCCATTTCGACCAGGATCCCCTCTACCTCCCGATTCTGGGTCGTTTCAACGGCCTGAATCAGGCAGCGGCACAACTCGCCGTAATTGCGCGGCATGAAGGCATTCGCCGCCGGCGTGATTCGATAGAGCATTTCGGGTCGCCCCGGTCCTGGCTTGTGTCGAGGAACCGGCTCGGCCACCAGGCCTTCGATTCGAAGTGTCTCCAGATGATGGCGGATGGTGACCGGCGTGAGCGCAAGCGCCGTGCTGAGCTCGGCGACGGAGGCTTGCCCGGATTGTTTGAGGTGCCGTAGGATACGCTGACGGGATTCGAGGGGCATTTCCCAAGTGATTCTAGGGCCAGAAGTTAATTTGTCAACCGCGATCTTCGTAAATATCCTATTTCTTGACATCTGTGAAAGCGGGCACGTATAATTCTCCATTGGCAAGGAGGCCATGGGTGAGCGAAGAACTCTCAAACAACGACAATCCCGTTCCTGAGGGGCTGCAGGGCCAGATCGCCATCACCTCCCTTGACAAAATCTATAACTGGAGCCGGCGGTCCTCCATCTGGCCGATGATGTTCGGGCTGGCGTGTTGCGCGATCGAGATGATCGCCACCGCCGCCAGCCGCTACGACTTGGCGCGCTTTGGCATGGAGGTACTGCGAGCCAGCCCTCGCCAAGCCGACCTCATGATCGTTTCGGGTACGGTCACCAAGAAGATGATCCCCATCATCGTGCGGCTCTACAACCAGATGCCGGAGCCGAAATACGTGCTGGCTATGGGTGCCTGCGCTTCGGGAGGGGGGCCCTTCAAGGAGGGATATAACGTCGTATCCGGCGTGGACAAGTTTGTACCGGTTGATGTTTATATTCCGGGTTGCCCGCCAACTCCTCAAGCGCTCTTACACGGCCTCATCAAGATGCAGGAGAAGATCGATGGGCAGTCGGTGCTCGAAGTGCCCTGGTATCGGAGTGAACCGATCGATGAGATTCCCCAGCCGCTGCTTGGGCCGGACCTGATCGATCCGCGGGACATACCTGACTTCGCTGAAAAGCTGAAGGCCCAGGAGGAGCGGCTGGCAGCCGAACGCGAGTGAGCCGCGTGCCTTTCTCCCTCAATGACGATTCTATGTTTCTGGCTTCGGAGAACGCTTCCAGGATGGGTTTCTCAGTCGCCACACGCCTCATTTTCTTTGCGCTACTAGGCAAAATTCAAAATGACGGATAAAGAGTCTCCACAAGTCGAAGGTACCACTCGCGAACCGGATTCTCTGGAGCAGCATTTTCCAGGCATCTTGACGCCGGACGAGCGCGAGGGCTTCGACGGTTACCTCGTTGCTCCGGATAAGTTGACCGAGTTCGCCACCCGGCTGCGGGATGAGTTTGGCTACGATTACCTCTCCTCAGTGACCGGCGTGGATTACCTGCCGGATGAGGTGATGGAAGTGGTCTACCACGCCTACCGCATCGAGGGCGGCCCGGCGTTGGTGTTCAAGACTCAGGTCCCTCGCGCGGACCCGGTCGTTCCCTCCCTGGTCGGCGTATGGCCGGGGGCAGATTTTCAAGAGCGGGAGGCGTGGGATCTGTTGGGTATTCGTTTCACCGGACATCCAAACCTGCGCCGCATTCTGATGTGGGAAGGCTTCGAAGGCCACCCTCTGCGCAAAGATTGGCACGAAGCCTATTTCGAGGAGGATGCCAAGCCGTTCGCGAATCGGTGGCCGGAGGGTGATGTCTACCGCATTGAAGACAAGATTCCGTTCGGGAAAAACGTGCAGTACCCCTCTGAATTCACGCCCGAGGGTTGGATTCCCGAGGGGGACGAGGGTTTGTACGCCGGCCTGGGACAAATTTCTAACGACGGCGACGGCAGCTCTCTCAAGACGGATCAGCTCGTGGTCAATCTTGGCCCACAACATCCGTCGACCCATGGTGTGTTCCGGATGGTGGTTACGCTGGATGGAGAAACCGTCACCGACTTGAAACCGGTGATGGGTTACCTGCATCGCAATCATGAAAAGATCGGCGAGCGAAACACCTACATCATGAATATGCCCTACACCGACCGGCTTGACTACCTGTCCTCCATGAGCAACAACTTCGGCTACGCGCTCGCGGTCGAGAAGTTAATGGACATCCAGCCTCCGGAGCGAGCGGAATATATCCGGGTCATCATGGCCGAACTCACCCGGATCGTTAGCCACCTGTGGGCCATCGGATTCTTGTTAAACGACCTGGGCGCGTTTTTTACGCCCGCGCTGTACGCCATCAACGAACGAGAGCTGATCTTAGATGTCTTCGAGGCGGTCAGCGGGTCGCGCATGATGTGCAATTATTTCCGGTTCGGCGGATTGGCCCGCGATCTGCCTCCCGGCACCCTCCAGACTATTCGGGAGCTGATATTTGAGCGCCTGCCACGCCGAGTGGATGAATTGGACATATACCTGACCGAAAATGAGATAGTTCGCTCGCGTTGTATCGGTGTGGGAGTGCTTTCGCCGGAGAAGGCGGTGGCATTCTCTGCTGCGGGCCCGGTGCTCCGTGCCTCCGGCATCCCGTACGACGTTCGGCGGGCGGAACCTTATGGAATTTACGATCGCTTCGATTTCGAGGTTGCGGTGCGCTATGGCGGCGACGTGTACGATCGCTACCTGGTCCGATTACAGGAAATTCGGGAGAGCATCCGGATCGTTCAGCAGGCGGTGGACGATATCCCGGAGGGAGAGATTCAAACCGGCAAGCCGATTTTTCAAGTGCGTGTGCCGGCCGGAGAAGCCTACGGCAGAGTCGAAAATCCCAAGGGCGAGCTCGGCTTCTACGTGGTATCCAACGGGAAGCCCAATCCCTGGCGATATCACATTCGGGCTCCCTCATTTATCAATCTGACCGCGTTGGCAGAAATGTGCAAGGGCCACAAGGTGGCGGATGTAGTCGCCATCCTGGGCTCAATCGACATCATTCTGGGCGAGGTAGATCGCTAATGTACGGAGTCGGACTCGTCAAAGGGATGGGTGTAACGATCAAACATTTCGTCAACACTTACGTGGATGACCTGCGTTGGTTCGGGCGTCGTTACTACAATCCGGAGGCTTTTGCAGTTCGTCAAAGCCCGCAGGCGCAGGGGATATTTACCGTCCAATATCCAGAAGAAAAACTCATCATGCCGGAGGAATTCCGTTACATTCCATTTCTGATCTACGACGAGCTGGAAGACGGAACTCGCCAAGACCGCTGCACATCCTGCGGGATATGCGCCAAGGTCTGTCCACCACAATGCATTTGGATTGTCCGTTCGGACGATCCTGAGACCGGGCGGCCCATTCCAGAGCCGAGCGAATTTTTTATCGATATCGACATCTGCATGAATTGCGGATTGTGTTCCGAATACTGCCCGTTTGAAGCGATCCGAATGGATCATGACTATGAGATCTCGACCTACGATCGCTTTTCCGAGAATATTTACAACAAGGAGAAGCTCGATAAACCCGCCTCGTTTTACGCCGCTGTCCGTCCGCTCAATTACGCCATCGACGAGGCGGCCATTGCGGAGAAGGTTGCCAAGAAGGCGGCCAAAGAAGCGGCTCGCAAACAGCGCCAGGCTGAGAAGGACCGGAAAACTGACGAGTAGCCGAGCTTCGTATGCGTTCGGGCTGAGGCGCATGCGTAGCTTTACTTTTGATGTAAGCGTCCTCTCCTGGGCGCCTTCCTAGCGAAAGTACCACGCTACCAACAACCAGGGCCCACTGACATCATGTATCAAAGTGATACGGAGATACTCTTTCCAATGCGAGCTGCCCCAAAACTTCGCGACTTGCGCGGGAGCATGTGGCAGGAGACCGTCGACCAGGCCTGCAATTCGGAGGACGCCTCCCCGGAGCAGCTGGCGCTCTCGCTTGTCATGATTCGCCTGGCCGGCTGCCTGACCTGTCATCCGGATTCCTTCCGCGCGATTCGAGGCTGCACGATCTGTGCAATGACGACCATCCGGAGATTCAGGGGTGAGGATGAGGACCTACAGATATTGATCGCTGGGGCTAGAAGCGAGATCCTCGCCGGCGTTCCCCAGGAGGGACGGGCTAGGGTAGTATCCAAGCCAAAAAAAACATTGAATCGTCATTGCGAGGAGCGTAGCGACGAAGCAATCCCCAATACTCAGGAGGAGATTGCTTCGCTACGCTCGCAATGACATTAAGGGAGATAGGTGCGTGGCGACTGAGAAAGAAATCCTAGAGGCACTCTCCAATGTTCAAGAGCCCGAGCTGGGGAAGGATCTTGTTACGCTCGGAATGATTAAGGACATCTCGATCCAAGGGACAGAGGTGGCTTTCACGGTTGAACTCACGACTCCGGCCTGCCCTTACCGGGATCAGATCACGCGGGAAGTCACGCAGGCCGTCGAGCAACTTGAAGGAGTCGAGCAGGCCTCCGTAACCCTCACCTCCGTCGTGACGTCGGATGGGCGTAACCGTGGCCTGACCGACCAACCCATCAAAAACGCCATCGCCGTGGCCTCCGGAAAAGGCGGGGTCGGCAAGTCGACAGTGGCGGTAAATCTGGCGGTCTCGCTCGCGCGTGCGGGCGCGCGGGTCGGCCTGCTGGATGCCGATATCTACGGACCGAACGTACCCACCATGATGGGTGTGGACCGAATGCCGCCCCCCGAGGAGGGCAAACTGACGCCGGCCGAAGCCTTCGGGGTCAAATTTATCTCGATCGCATTCATGGTTGAGCCCGGCAAACCGCTGATCTGGCGCGGTCCGATGCTGCACAAGGCGATTCGCCAATTCATCGCCGATGTAACGTGGGGAGAGCTGGATTATCTGGTTATCGACCTGCCACCAGGAACGGGGGATGCACCGCTGAGTCTCTCGCAATCGATGCCGCTGACCGGCGCGGTGATCGTCACGATGCCTCAGCAGGTTTCACTGGATGACGCTGGACGTGCGCTGGAAATGTTTCGCACCATGGACGTGCCCATCTTGGGAGTCGTCGAAAATATGAGCTACTTGAAGTTGGAGAGCGGCGAGATGCTGGATCTGTTCGGACAAGGGGGTGGGACCAAACTCGCCGAGGCGGCGGATGTTCCTTTCCTCGGCACGATTCCCATCGATCCCCGCGTGAGAATAGGCGGAGACGAGGGCACGCCGGTCGTCGTGTCGCACCCCGATTCTGAAGTGGGTCTCGCGTTCACCTCCGTGGCGGAGTGGATCGCGACCAAGGTTAGCGTCTTCGATTACCAGCAATCGAACGTCATCCCTATAGAGATGATCGACTGAGGTGGATCCTGCCCCTCCTCGTAACCTCGGCGTGAGTGCTATACTCGACCGATCATGAGCGAAAACCTAAACGTAGTTGCCATCCGTTTCCAGCCACTCGGGAAACTTTATCACTTCGATCGTGCGGGAGCCCGTGACCTGCGGCTCGGTGATTATGTACTGGTCTCAACCCAGCGCGGGCGCGAGATGGGCGAAGTTGTCAGCCTGGTCGACAAGTCCAAGAGCAGGAAGAAGCTCAAGCCTATAGAGCGTCGTGCGACGGCCCAGGAACTCGTGCTGCGACGACTCTGGCAGCAAAAAGAGCTGGAAGCCATGATCGAATGTCGGGTGCAGGCCTCCGAAATCGGCCTGGAGGGAGTGAAGATCGCCAAGGCGGAGTACTCCTACGATGGATCGCGGGTGACATTTCTCTATAACTATGAAGGGGAAGAGAAGCTCGACTTAAAAGGGCTGCGCAGCGCCATGCAGCGCGCCATGAAAGAATCTCGCGTGGAGTTTCGGCAAATCGGCCCCCGGGATGTGGCTAAGATTATCGGTGGGATGGGTGCCTGCGGGTTGGAAACGCGCTGCTGCTCCATGTTCCTGACGGAGTTCAGCCCGGTCTCTATCAAGATGGCCAAGGCGCAGGGCATATCCCTCAGTCCTCAAGAGATCACAGGGATGTGCGGGCGGCTGAGATGCTGCCTGGTGTACGAATACGAGCAATACGTGGAGGCCCGCAAGCAGCTGCCAAAGGTCAAAAAGCGGGTCGTAACACCGCTGGGTGAAGGAAAAGTGGTCGAGGTGCTCGCCATGCGCCAGGCGGTGATCGTTAGGCTGGCGGAGGATAACCGCAGGGTCGAATTTCTCAAGCACGAGATCGAGCCCTATGAGGAACTCAATGCGCTCAAGGGAAAAGCGGACGGGCCCTGCGATCGCCACGACAGCGGTGGGTGTGACTGCGGCAGGAACAACTAGAGTAGGCGCTCCCCGGTAGACCGCTACGAGCTACACTCTGTCGTTTCGCCCCAGGCTGTTCATTAATTAGCCCCAAATCCTATTGACTTCAACATCGAAGCGGAAAATACTCAGGCGATGCGGCATGTGTTCCCATGTACCCTGTGTGGAAGTGGTGAATCCTGCCCGATGGGTGAGTCTTGCTCGACCACTTCCCGGACCCGCTGAAAGGTCGTTCATTAATGGTTTTACGGGAAAAACAGATGGGCCTGCTAGATATTGAGGGAGTGACCATGGCTTTTGACGGGGCCCCGCCGAAACGCGTCGTCAGCCTGGTGCCTTCCATGACGGAGAGCCTCTTCGATCTTGGGGTTGGGGATCGGGTGGTAGGGGTCACAGACGCATGCAAGCCGCCTGAAGAGGAGCAGCTCCGCCTGCAACGCGTGGGCGGTACCAAGAAACCCAAGCTGGAAGCGGTGCGCATCCTCCGACCCGATTTGGTGATCGCTAATCAGGAGGAAAATAGCGAAGATACGATACGAGCCTTAAGCGAGTCTGGGCTGACGCTGTGGCTGACGTTCCCCAAGAGCACAAAGGATGCCCTCGATTTACTGTGGACGATCATCAAGGTCTTCAAGGTGGGAGATCAGACACCCCGGGTGGAGACGCTTGCCCGCACACTCGACTGGACCGAAAAGGCCACGACCGGGCGACTGTCGATTCCGACATTTGTTCCGATCTGGCAAGGCGAGAAGGAAGGCCTCGGCCCCTGGTTGATGACTTTTAACTATCAGACTTACCCCAATGACGTGCTGTCCAAAGTCGGCGGCATGAACGTTTTTGCGGGTCGTGATCGCCGTTATCCGCTTGAGGCGGATCTTGGATCGGCCGAGCCGGAGGATCCTGGAGACCGCGACACTCGATATCCGCGGGTGACGATCGAGGAAGTTATCAAGGCGCAGCCGGAGGTCATCCTGCTTCCCGATGAGCCCTACGCGTTCGAAGAAAGCCACAAAAGCCAGATCGAAGAGTGGCTTGCAGACACGCCAGCCGTGCAGGCAGGCCGGGTCCATCTTATCGATGGCAGCCTGCTGACCTGGCATGGAACACGCCTGGCCAAGGCGGTATCTGAACTTCCCTCCTATTTGCGCGCGTAATTCCTGGTTGCGCGCGCACTCCGCGAGCCAACACACTGCAATCGGGGATTAATGAGCAGGCAACACGCAGGGACTGAGGATGTGCCTTGACTGCAACGCGAACCCTGCCTAAAATCTACTCATCCTAGCAAAAGGACCTTGAATATGCTGGAAGGCATGAAAACCATCGTTCTCAGCATGATCGCGGCTACGTTGATCGGCGGCATCCTGGGCCTGCTGATCGGGGTCCTCATCGGGCGACCCTTCATCGGATTGGGTTTGGGAGGCTTCTTGGGCGGCAACTTCGGAATGGTGCTCGGCTACGGATTTTTGCCAGAGTCGCCCGCGGACCATCCAATGGAACCGGAGGGCGACGCCTAACATCCATTGGAGCTTCGGCTCCGCCTCGATCTCTTTTAAACTGAAATAATGGGATGGGCACCCGCCCATCTCTTTTTTATTCTGTAGAATCTGGGAGATTAATCCGGATCGGGGATTACGTGTATCGCGCTCGGCTGCACCGTCAGCGTGCGTTCCTGGCCACCGGCCAGGTTTAGGGACATAAATTCCGGATGCGACACGCGAACTTCAAGCAGTTGATTATTGATCTCAAATTGCAGTCGGTGGTCCGCTCCCTGCGGCTCGTCTTTGACCAGTCGAGCTGTAAGCTGGTTTGCCGGCTGAATTTGGGATTCCGCGGCAGCAATTCGGATTTCCTCCGGCCGGATGCCAACCGCAAGTGAACTGCCTGTGGCGTAGGAATCGGGTGTGCCAATGGTGAGTTTCAGGTTTCCCCAGTCGGTCAGCACCTCGGGCGCCGATCCGTCGGCTACGGTCACCTGAAGAATGTTGGTCATGCCCATCAACCGTGCGACGCCCGGGGTACGCGGTCTACGAAAAACGTCATCCCGGCTTCCAGTTTGAACGACCTGCCCCTCGCGAATGACAACCAGGCGCTCGGCCATCGCATAAGCCTCGGCCCGGCTGTGGGTCACGAGTAAAACCGGAATGGCAAATTCCTTTTGGATCCTGAGCAATTCCTCGCGCAGGTGCGCGCGCAGGTCCTCCTCCACCGCCGCGAACGGTTCGTCCATCAGCAGCAAATCCGGGCGCCGTGCCAGGGCCCGCGCGAGCGCGGTTCGCTGTTGCTGACCGCCCGAAAGCTCACCGGGCCGACGATCGGCGAACGGTTCCAGCCGCATCCGTGTGAGAAGCTCCGACACTCGCGCCGCGCGGCTGGCGCGCGGAAGATCATGCAAGCCAAAGGCGATATTCTTCGCGACCGATTGGTGCGGGAATAGGGCGTAGTGCTGCGGGACGTAGCCGATCCTTCGATCCTGGGGAGGGAGATCGATCTCTTCTTCGCTGTCGAAAAGTGCATGGCCATTGAGATGAATGGTTCCCCGATCGGGTTTTTCCAGCCCAGCCAGGGCCCGCAATGTGAGCGATTTTCCCGCCCCGGAGGCGCCGAACAATACCGCCATCTCGGGACCCAACTCGAATTTAGGTGCCAGATCGAAGTCCGGGAAATGAAGGCTGAAGGAGGCGCGAAATTCAGCCGCGGTCACGCATCTTCCTTCCTGCCAGAGCGCTGCCGAGATATCGCATGCTCACGAGTAGTGCGACCGCCACCAGGGTGAGCAGTAAGGCCTGGCGATTGGCGGAAGCCAGGTCTCCGGCCTGAACCGAGTCATAAATGGCGATAGGCAGAGTCTGTGTGCGGCCGGGGATATTTCCGGCAATCATAAGCGTGGCCCCAAACTCTCCGAGCGCGCGCGCGAAGGCCAACATCCCGCCGGCCAGCAGGCCTCGCCAGGCGAGAGGGAGCATTATGGTCAGGAAGATGGCCGTGTTCGATTGGCCAAGGGTGCGCGCCACGTCTCGAAGATCTGGATCGACGGCCTCAAGTGCGGCTCGGGTCGATCCAACCACCAGCGGCAAAGCTACGATGCTCGCCGCCACCACCGCACCCTGCCATGTAAATACCAGCTCAATGCCGACGCTCTCGAGCCACGCACCGAGCGGCGATCGCGCACCCAGGAGCACCAGAAGATAGTAACCCAGGACGGTGGGCGGCAGGACGAGCGGGAGGTTGACCACGGCATCCGCGACATTGGCCGGCGCGCTGTGGCGGCGCGTGAGGAGCGCAGCAATCGCGACGCCAAACACGATCGCGAAGAGCGTGGCCAGGCCGGCCACTCTCAAAGACAAGAGCAGTGGAGTCAACAAAGGTTCATCCCCCTGGGGGTTCCAGGCCCAACCGTCGGTACAGTGCCTGTGCCTGCGGGCTTGAAAGGAATTCTAAGAACCGTGCGGCCTGCTCCGGTCGAGGCGCATCACTCAGGACCGCGGCCACGTGTTGAATCGGGTCATACAACTCCTGCGGCAGTTCGAGGCCGTCGAGACCCACGCTCTTGGCGATGGACAGCGCGATCAGGCCCGCGTCAACGTTTCCACTCTGGACCATGAGCCCTGCCTGGCGTACGCTTTCGCCATACACTAACTTGGGCAATACCTTAACTTCCACTCCCGTCCGAAGCAGTGTCTGAGCGGCAGCCATCCCATAGGGTGCATGCCGCGGATTTGCGATAGCTACATCGCGCACGATTGGATCGGCGAGGTCCTCCACGGATTGCAGCGACAATCCGAGCTGGGGCGCCTCGACGAGTACCAGGATGCCTCGAGCGAAGGCGAGCCGTGTGCCCTCGTCCAGCAGCGCCTCGGCGATCAATTCGTCCACGCGCAGCGCATCCGCCGAAACAAAAACGTCAAATGGAGCTCCATTGCGGATCTGCTGCGCCAGGTTGCCGGTTGAACCATACGAAAATACGACGGGCTCACCGGTCTGTTCTTCGTAGATTTCTCCCAGCTCGTTCAGGATGGGGGCAAGGCTGGCGGCCGCGGCCACCGTCAGCGGTTCGTCACGCGGCCCGGTCGAACAGGCTGCGGCAAACACCAGAGTGGCCGCAGGGAGCGCTCGGTACAGGTTCAAAGCGTGAGGGAATCTAACACAATTGTCGAACACCATCGGAGGACAAGCCGCGAGCCATTTCTGCCGGCACACTCAACCCAATGTCATTGCGAGCGCAGCGAAGCAATCTCCTCCTGGGTGATGGAGACTGCTTCGTCGCTGCGCTCCTCGCAGTGACCTGGCGGGCGTGTCATTGCGAGCGCAGCGAAGCAATCTCCTCCTGGATGTTGGGGATCGCTTCGTCGTTACGCTCCTCGCATTGACCTGACGGGCGTGTCATTGCGAGCGTAGCGAAGCAATCTCCTCCTGGGTGTTGGGGATCGCTTCGTCGCTATGCTCCTCGCTTTGACGATTCGATGATTCTGGCTTCGACGCCGCCCACATCTGTCCCTCAACGTCGGGGGCCTGGTACTGTGAAGGTAACCTTTGCGCCGCTAGATTACAATCCCCTAGTCCGAGGAGCCAAGCGATGGCCGTTCCCAAGTCGGGGCGCGAAGTCCGGCTGACCGCCATGTCCTCCTGCGCAGGTTGAGCTTCTAAGCTTCCTGCGGAGACCCTGGCGCAGGTTCTGCAGCCAGTTCAAAAAATTTTTAAGGACGATCGTCCCGCCGATATGCTGGTCGACTTGAGCACTCCCGACGACGCGGCTGTGTGGCGGCTGGACGAGTCGCGAGTGCTGGTGGTGACCACCGACTTTTTCACGCCGATTGTGGACGACCCGTACAGCTACGGCGCGATTGCCGCGGCCAATTCGCTTTCGGACATTTATGCCATGGGAGCCCGCCCTTTCCTTACCCTCAATATCGCGGCCATGCCGGTGGACCTGGATCCGGCCATTATCGAAACCATTTTCAGGGGTGGCGCCGAAAAGGTGAAGGAGGCCGGCGCGGTGATCGCAGGCGGGCACTCGGTTCAAGACAAGGAACCCAAATACGGACTGGTGGCCCTGGGAATAGCCGATGAGAAGGAGCTTCTCACCAAGAAGGGAGCGCAAGCCGGAGACACTCTGGTGCTCACCAAGCCACTGGGCACGGGCGTAACAACCACCGCCATCATGCGGGACCTAGGGTCTCGGGATCATGAAACAGAGGCCGTGGAATGGATGACATTGCTTAACCGCTCCGCGAGCGGCCTCGCGCGCAGAGCCGGCGTGCGCGCGGCGACGGACATCACGGGATTCGGTCTCATTGGACATGCCCTCGAAATGGCGGAAGCCTCGGGTGTGGGCCTGGAGATCCGTTTCGAGCAGGTGCCGCTCTTTTCTGGTGCCCTGGAATACGCGAACCTGGGAACCTTCCCTGGTGGATCACTGGACAATAAGAAGTTTTTCGAGGATCGGGTGGAATTTGAATCCGGCCTTACGGAGGCGGAACAATTGCTGCTCTTCGATGCGCAGACCTCAGGCGGCCTGCTCCTGGCCGTGCCCGGTAAACTCATTGAGCGGATGGTTGAAAGCGCCCGCAGCGAGGATATTCCTTTCTGGCGTATTGGGATGGTGCGCGAAGGTTCGGGCATCACAATCGTGCGGAAATAACGGAGGCAATTGGAGGCTAGATGGCCAAAGTCACAATTATTGGTGCAGGGCAAACCGGTGCGACCACCGCCCACTGGCTGGCAGAGCGCGAATTGGCCGACCTGGTGCTGCTGGACATCGTGGAAGGTATGCCGCAGGGCAAAGCGCTCGACTTGACCGAGGCGCTTCCGGTCATCGGCTCAGACGTCAAAGTGATCGGCACCAATAACTACAAGGACACGGCCGGCTCAGACATCGTAGTGATCACCGCCGGACTGCCTCGAAAACCCGGCATGAGCCGCGATGATTTGCTCGAGACCAATACCAACATCATTCGTGCCGCCGTGGAACAATCGCTGGAAGAGTCGCCCAATGCGATCTTGATCATCCTAACCAACCCGCTGGACGTGATGTCCCAGGCGGCCATGATGATCGGTGGCCTGCCCCGCGAGCGGGTCATCGGACAAGCCGGTATTCTCGATTCGGCCAGAATGCGAGCCTTCGTGTCCATGGAACTCGGGATCAGTGTGCAAAATATCCATTGTTATGTGTTGGGCGGGCACGGGGATTCGATGGTGCCGTTGACGCGCCACTCGAATGTGGCCGGCGTTCCCCTGAATGTGATTCTGAGCCCCGAGCGGCTGGATGCGATCGTGCAGCGAACTCGAAAAGGCGGCGGCGAAATTGTGGGCCTCCTGAAGACCGGAAGCGCATTCTACGCACCGTCGGCGGCATTGGCCCAGATGGTGGAAGCCATCCTGAAAAACCGTCACCTGGTGGTTCCGGCCTCGGTCTATCTGGATGGGGAATATGGGCAAAGCGGGATCTTTTTTGGCGTCCCGGCCCAGTTGGGGGCCGATGGTCTCGAGAAGGTCATCGAGTACGACCTAAACGACGAGGAACAGGCGGCCCTGGAGGCCTCCGCAGAACACGTCCATCAGACCATCAAAGGGCTAAAAGAGAAGCTGAATATCGCGGCCTAGACATTCGGGCACCTTGGAAACTACGATACAGAACAGAGATGTAGCCGCGCCCGCGAGTCCCCTTCGCCGAATTACGCTTAATTGCGCGGGAGTGGCTTCGCTGTTATAGAACGGATCACGGAGAGGCAGTGGGTGCTTCGGCCGATCCCGACCAGGTAAAGACGCGCCGTACGCTGCGTGCCCCGGCGGACGAGTAGCGCGGTTCCCCTGAGGCAGAAGTACCGGACAGCCGGACCGGCTCGATCCACCAGCGGAAGACGTGCGGTACCGTGCCGGAGGATCGGAATTCGGTTGGGATGATGTACTTGGTATCGGATACGTAGTCCACCAGCAGCTTGCTTCCCGATCCGATCATCTGCTCCGTGACATCGGCCACGGTGACCCGATAAAACTCCCCTTCAAGAAGCGCTCCCACGGCGGCCCATTGCAGGCTGACCGTTTCATTGGCGAGCGTGAACGGTTCTCCATCGCGGGGCAGCAACAAGTTTGGCGCCGGGTAGGGAGGCGGCCGGGTCGGCGTGGGTGTGGCCCCCCCTATGGTCAGCCGCTCGCAGAGCGGAATGACCAGGCGCTGCCCTTCAAAAACGGTGTCAGCGATCAGCCCGTTGAAATCCTTGATGGATTGCATCGAGACGTTGTAATTCTGGGCGATGGCAAAAAGCGAATCGTTGGCGACAACGGTGTAGTTGTCTTTGGGACAGGCGGCCTCAGTCGCTTCGGCAGGCGCCAGAGTGTTGGTTGGTTCCGGCGTGACGGTGGCCGTGGGTTGGGGCACGAGGATTTCGGTCCCGACCGAAAGCAGGCACTCGGTTCCTAAATTGTTTATCTCAATCATCGAGCGGATCGTTACGTCAAAGAAAAACGCGATCCCACCACAGGTATCTCCTTCAACCACCGTGTAGCGAATGGGGGGGCGCGGCGTGACCGAAGGCACCCGGGAACTCGTCGGTGTGGGGGAAGGAATCAGGGATTGAGTGGCGGTTGGGGTGGGCGTTCCGGTAGGCGTCTCGTCGGCGGCGGCGGGGAAGATGGTCCGGCTGGCCGCAAACGTAATTCCTGCCGATACGAGCGCGAGCACCGCCACCAGGAGAAGCGCCAGCCTCAGGTCCAGGCTCACCTGGCGCCTCGAGCGGGAGGCCGAACCCTGAGACGCGTGGCTGAATTCAGTACCACAAACGACGCAGCGCGATGCGCCTGGACTACGGCGGGTGCCGCAAGTTGGGCATAAAGAGGCGGAGGCTTCAGTCATCACGATGGAGCCGGCGCATTATACCAACGCGGCCCGGTTCTCATATTCATGGTTCGAGAGAAATGAACTCAGGAAGCCTCAGGGTCGGGAGCCCCTGCAAGTCCCAACTCGGTGGCGATCCGCGTCATCGACTGGAGCACGTTTTCGATATGCTCCCATAACTCCACGCCCAGAGCCTCCGCTCCCTCCGAAATGTCCTCCCGTTTGACGTTGGCCGCGAAACGTGCGTCTTTCCATTTCTTTCGAATGGATTTGGGTCTGACGTCCAGGATGGATTTTGAAGGGCGCACGAGTGCTACGGCGGTGATCAGTCCGGTAATTTCGTCACAGGCATAAAGGGCTCGCTGCATCGTGGTCACGCGTGGCACCCCGGTATGATTAGCGTGGCTCAAGATGCAGGTCACGATCGATTCGGGAACGCCCCGTTCCCTGAGCATGGGCGCTCCATCTTCGGGGTGCTGCTCCAGGGTGGGGTGAATTTCCCAATCGAAGTCGTGTAACAAGCCGGCCAGGGCCCACTCGGCGACCTGCCCTCCGAAGCGCGGCGCGTAATCTTCCATGGCGGCTTCTACGGCCAGCATGTGGCGCACCAGACTCTGGTTGGATACGTACTCGTCCAGCAGCGCGATAGCCTGCTCACGTTCCATCTCTGACGATTCTCCTCAGGAGTATGCCTGACTCAGCGGAGCCCGGCGATCGTAATTTCTACTAGAGCCACCAGGGTGGCCGGGATCTCTCTGGTTTCCCAATATCGAATGGCCCGCGGATTATACGGCCGCAAATCCGCAGACACACCCACGGCATCCATCCCCAGGCCTGCGCATATAACCAGGGCACGCGGGAGATGATAATTCTGAGTGATCAGAAGTGCCCGACCGATCCCGAATGTGGAAAGAGCCCGCTCACAAGTCGTGAATGTACGCGTGCCCAATCCATCGGTCTGGATCGCCTCAGCCGGGACCCCCAGAGACTCGGCCAGGATGCGCATGGCCTGTGGCTCGCTGTAGCCCGCGGCGGTTTCGTGGCCACTCATCAACAGCCTATCGACCTTCCCGTCTGAGTAAAGTTGTGCGGCGGCTGCCACTCGATCGTAGAGGATTGTTGTGGGCCTGCCGTCCCGGAGGAGTCCTGCGCCAAACACGATTCCCACCGGAGCATGCGGCGCGTCGGAGATGTCGAACATGCGGCCGGCGAATCGATGCTCGACCAGGCGGCGTGGGGCCCATAACGCCAGGTATGCAACGAGCGCGGCAAGTATTAATCCTCCGCGAAACATCGCAGGATTTTACCCTACCGATTTCTCCCACCCTCTCAAAGGGTGAGGCGGCCCACTCCACCGCATGACTCTTATTGATATAATCAATCGGATGAATAACCTATATCGTGAAAAATCCGGTGCCCTTCGTTCGGAGTTCATGAATCATCTGATTGAATTGAATGCCGAGCCAGGCACTCGGCTGCCGCCTATCAATGATTTGGCGGTCATGCTCGGGATCAGCTCGGGAAAGCTCCGCGAGCAGCTCGAGGTGGCGCGCGAATTGGGCCTGGTCGACGTCCGACCGAAAACCGGGATCCGTGTGCGCGGATTCTCCTTCTTTCCGACCGTCCAGACCGGCCTGCGATTCGCCCTGGCTCTGGATCGCACATATTTCACTCAATACAGTCAGTTGCGAAACCAAATTGAGGCCTCTTTTTGGCGCGAGGCGGTGGAATTATTGCGCGCAGACGATAAGGTGTACTTGCAGGAATTGATGGACAGCGCGTGGTCCAAACTGGAGGGCGACCCCATAAAAATTCCCCATAGTGAGCACCGGGAGCTCCACCTGGCGATCTTCTCTCGGCTCAACAACGCCTTTGTTCTTGGCCTGCTCGAGGCCTATTGGGATGCCTACGAGGCGGTGGGTCTGGATCGTTATGAGGATTACACCTACCTGCACGAAGTCTGGACTTATCACGGACGGATGGTGGACGCCATCCACAACGCCGAGTTTGACAAAGGCCATAAGGCGCTTGTTGAGCATACTGCGCTGTTAAGGACCCGACCCGAGGCCCGGGTCGGTCCCAACCCGGGAGAATAGAGGCGGCGAGTGACGGAGAACTCCACTAGGGCAAAAGCACTGGTTAATGACTTCTCCATGGTGGTGGCTACCGTTAACGGCTCCGGTAGCCAAACTTCGAACCTGGCCCTCGTCCGCGCACTCTTTCGGATGGGGATCCCTGTAAGCGGTAAGAATCTCTTTCCGTCCAATATTCAGGGCCTGCCAACCTGGTACACCATTCGGGCGAGTGGCGACGGGCACACCGCGCGCCGCGAAAGCGTTGAGATATTGGTTGCAATGAACGTCACCACCTTCACGGAGGATCATGCCGGCATATCAGAAGGCGGCGCATGCTTCTACGCCGACCATCTGCCCAAACCTCAAGCGCGCGCGGGCATCGTTTATTACCCGATGCCGATCAAGGACCTGGTCAAAGAGGTAAGTCCCCCCAAGGACCTCAAGGAGTATGTGGCCAACATGGCCTACGTGGGCATCGTCTCCGAAATGCTCGGCATTGATCTCGAAGCCGTGCGCGGAGCGCTGATGACCCATTTCCACGACCGCGAAAAACCGGTCGAGCTGAACATGGGCATGATCAGGCTGGCGGCCGAATGGGCAAAGCAGAATTTGGAGAAACAGGATCCCTACCGGGTGGAGGCCGACAACAAGACAAAGGGCAAGATCCTTATTGAGGGGAATACGGCGGGTGCACTCGGCGCAATCTATGGGGGCGTCTCATTTGCCTCCTGGTATCCGATCACGCCCGCCTCCAGCTTTGCCGACGCAGTCAGGCAGTACCTGCCTCAGCTGCGCAAGGAGAACGGAAAGAATACCTATGCCGTGATCCAGGCTGAGGATGAATTGTCCGCAATTGGCATGGCGATTGGTGCGGGCTGGGCCGGGGCGCGGTCTATGACCTCCACCTCAGGTCCCGGCATCTCACTGATGGCAGAGTTCGTAGGACTGGCGTTCTTCGCCGAGATTCCGATCGTGATCTGGGACGTGCAGCGAATGGGGCCCAGCACCGGCCTGCCCACTCGCACCTCCCAGGGGGATGTGATGTTTGTTCGCTATTTGGGGCACGGCGATACCAAAAACGTGATCTTGCTGCCGGGCAGTGTCGCGGAGTGTTTCGAGTTCGGATGGCGTGCCTTTGATGTAGCGGAACGGTTGCAGAGTCCGGTGTTTGTGCTGAGCGATCTCGACCTCGGAATGAACCTGTGGATGTCGGATCCCTTTGATTACCCGGATGAGCCAATGGATCGGGGCAAGGTGCTTACCGCAGAGCAGCTCGAGGAGATCGGTGAATTCGCTCGTTATCGGGACGTAGACGGCGACGGGATCGCGTATCGGACCCTGCCCGGGAATGAGCATCCGCTGGCGCCGTGGTTTGTCCGCGGCACCGGCCACAACGAACACGCCGAGTACAGCGAGCGACCGGATGACTGGGAGCGCAACATGGAGCGGCTGATGCGCAAAGCGGATTCGGCCCGCGATCTGATTCCTGCTCCGGTCCTTTCCGGCTCAGGGGAGGCCAGAGTTGGACTCATCTATTACGGCTCGACAGAATCCGCAGTGCGGGAAGCCTGCGATCGCCTGACCGAACAACTGGAGTTGGATACCTTGCGGCTGCGCGCGGTGCCCTTCAATTCAGATGTCAAGCAATTCATCGAGGATCATGAAGTGCTCTGTGTGCTGGAGATGAACACCGATGGCCAGATGCATAAATTGCTGCAGCTCGAGGTACCTGAGCGAGCCACCAGGCTGCGCTCGTTGACTCAGAACAACGGTTTACCATTGACCGCGCGCTGGATCGCGGAATCGCTGGTGGATCTGGTAGGAGGCTGAAATGGCAACCACAGTTGAGACTCGCAAGGCGAAGGTCAATGACGTCGGACTGGCCAAGGCGGATTACAAAGGCGGGCCCTCGACGCTGTGTGCGGGCTGTGGACACAATTCCATTTCAAGCCAGATCGTAAACGCAGCCTATGAGCTTTCCATACGCCCTCACGAGATCATCAAGTTATCCGGGATCGGGTGCTCGAGCAAGAGCCCGGCTTACTTCCTCGGGAAATCGCACGGGTTTAACAGTCTTCATGGTCGAATGCCTTCCGTGGCCACCGGAGCGCTGGTTGCCAACCGATCGTTGAAAGGCATTGGGGTCAGCGGAGATGGAGATACGGCCAGTATCGGTATGGGTCAATTTGTTCACCTGGTGCGCCGCAACCTGCCCATGGTGTATGTGATTGAGAACAATGGCGTATACGGCCTGACCAAAGGTCAATTCTCAGCAACCGCCGACCATGAGCAGACGCTGAAATATGCCGGGACGAATCCGTTTATGCCGGTCGACCTTTGTATGGAAGCGCTGACCGCCAACTGCGGCTTCGTAGCTCGCTCCTTCGCGGGGGACCCGAAGCAGGTGACCGAGCTGATCAAGGCCGCGTTTAGCTTCGACGGAACCGCGGTGTTGGACATCATCAGTCCCTGCGTGACATTTAATGATCGCGACGAATCGACCAAAAGCTACAGTTGGGGCCGCGAGCACCAGGATCCGCTGCACGACGTAACCTATGTTCCCCGATATGAGGAAATCCAGGTCGACTACGAGCCCGGGGAAACGACCATCGTGAGACTTCACGATGGCTCGGCGCTCATGCTCAAAAAGCTCGATGAAGAATACGATCCGACCGATCGGTCGGCCGCCATCCAACTTCTGGACGAGGCCCGTGCGAACCAGGTGCTTGCCACGGGGTTGATCTACTTCAATTCGGATCAGGCCAGCCTGCAAGACTCCGAGCAGATGATAAAGCGGCCGCTGTCCGAGCTGACCCCGGACGAGCTTCGCCCCTCCCAGGAGAGCTTGCAGGAAGTGCTCGAAGGCTTCAAGTAGCTCCGAAGCCTATCCCCACGTATAATCGCCGCCTGATTCAGGATGAACTCTCGATAATGGCCGAATCCGGCGGTCATGCACGCACTTTAAGCCGGCTAGCGGGAGGTGTTTTTGGTTTGATCTTCGCTGTCGCGCTGCCGCTGACTCTGGTGGCGTTTGCTTGGGGAGGCGTGCTTTTCTCCTCACAGGAAATTACGGAAATCTTTACGGAGGAGCTGGTCGGCTCCGGGGCGCTGCAGGAGATCGCGGTGGAGGTCTTGCTGGAGCGAGTTCCTCGTGGAGGCGAAGATCTTGCGGCTGGAATCCTTGACTTTCTCGGGAGGCGGCGTCTGGACGAGATGCTTGCGGCCTTGTTCCCCGTGGAATGGGCGGAGAGCCAGGTACGCACCAATATCGAGGCCTTGTACGCCTGGATCGACAACGACCATCTGGTCCCCGACTTTTTCCTGGACATTCAGCCGCTCAAGGACCGTCTCCTTTCCGGCGGGGCAGAAGACCTGGCTACGGCGGTTGTGGGCTCCTGGCCGAGCTGCGGTCCGGAACAGGTAGAGATCCTGCTGCACGAAGGTGTCCCGAGAGGAGAGTTGCCGGCTTTCCTTTGCCAGCCACCCGAACCGCTTCGGACGACGGTTATTGCGGTGGCTACGGAACTGGTTCTCCGCCAGGTGAGTACTCTCCCTGCCACGGTCGAGATCGGGGAAAATAATCCCCTGGACACCACCCCTCAGGAATTAATGGATTTCAAGCGTAGTTTGCGTTCCCTGCGTGCGTTCTCCCGCGCCGGTTGGCTGCTGCCGCTGAGCATGCTGGGTCTCATTGTGGCGGTGGCCGTTCGCTCCTGGCCTCAGCTCTTGCGATGGTGGGGCGGCTCCGCCCTGGCGGCAGGCGTTGGCACGTTTATTATGCTGGGGATCGTCGAAGCCACGGTCGAGCAAGCACGCAATTCAGGGCCCTTAAAAACCGCGTTTCCGGGGCCTTTTGCTGCTGTCTTGCAAAACGTAATCGATCGGCTGCTGGACGTTGTTTCGGGTCAGCTATTCGCTCTGGGATTTTTTATTGCTGGGTTCGGATTAATCATGTTACTGCTAGGGATCTACCTGGGCCGTCGGGCCGCTTCCCGATCACTCCCCGCTCGCGCTTAAACCCTGCTCTGACGCTTGAAAGACGAGCTCAAACGTCCGCGTTTAGTCTCCAACGGAATCCGTCATTGCGAGCGTAGCGAAGCAATCTCCTCCCGAGTATTGGGGATTGCTTTGTCGCTGCGCTCCTCGCAATGACATGATCCTATGTCCGGCGAAGCGGAGTTCGCGGCCATTACCGAGCGTCCCAAGGATATGTCCGCAACCCTACGGGGGATTGTCCGCTCACTCCCCGACCGTTCGCAGGTAGACGAAGTTAGGGGGTCCTTTCTGGCCGACCGGCAGGCTGGCCACGATGACCACCTGCCGCCCCATGAGTGTGCTTCTGAGATCGTCATCCACAATCTTGATCATCTCTTCAACGCTCGAGACCGGAGGACAGGATCTGGGCTCTACTCCCCATAACAACGTCATGCGTGTGTAGGTCGTCGAATCCGGCGTGAAGGCCACGATACGGGCCGAAGGTCGCGCCTTCGACATGAGCTGCGCCGTTTTGCCACTGAGGGTGAATACGGCCACCGCGGCAACCGCCCTGTCTTCTGTCAGCTTTCGCGCCGCGCGGGTGGTTGCAACCGCATCGTCCCGAAGATCTGGCCTGGCTGGTTTGAGGGGTTCTCCCCACTCGTGTGCGTGGGCCTCGGCATCAACGATGATGCGGACCATGGTCTCTACCGATTCAAGCGGGTAGGCGCCAACCGCGGTTTCTCCCGACAGCATCAGCGCGTCGCTCCCGTCGAATACTGCGTTGGCGACATCAGAGGCCTCGGCGCGGGTGGGCCGGGGGTTACGGATCATTGAATCGAGCATCTCGGTTGCGGTGATAACAAGCTTGTTCGCCTCATTTGCGCGCTGAATGATCCGCTTCTGGATCGACGGCACTCGCTCCGCCGAGAGCTCTATGCCGAGGTCACCGCGCGCCACCATGACCCCATCCGCGGCGGCCAGAATGTTTTCGAGATCTTCCACCGCTTCCGGGCGCTCAAGTTTGGCAATGATGGGGACCGCAGCCCCCGCGCTTACAAGGGCCTCCCGGAGTTCATTCACTTGTTCGGCGCTGTTCACGAATGAGAGCGCGATCGAATCGACGCCGCTCTCCAATCCGAGAGCCAGGTCCCCGCGATCCTTCTCGGTCAAAGGCGAGGCGGATAGCGATATGCCGGGCAGGTTTAGCCCCCGGTTTTCGCCTAGCTCCCCGCCCCGAACGACTCGGGTGCGGACTCGATCCGGCCCGGTTTCCTCGACCTCCAGCTCGATCTTTCCCCCATCCACGAGGATCTTGTCTCCCGGCCTCACATCCCGGGGCAGTGCTGAATAACTGACCTGGACGCTTTCAGCGTCACCTGGCACGGGGCGCACGTGGAGTTCCAGAGTCGCTCCGGGTCTGAGCAGCACCGGACCTCCGCCTTCGAGTGGGCCGGTCCGCAGGCGAGGGCCTTGCAGGTCCTGCAGGATGCCGAGCGGCCGATCGAGCTCTTTTGCGATTGTTCGCAGTGTTTTTATCGCCGCTCGATGGGTCTCATGTGTTCCATGGGAGAAATTGAGCCGCGCCACGTCCATTCCGGCGAGAATTAGGCCTCGGATGTGCGCCGGAGATTGGCTGGCAGGTCCAATGGTGGCCACGATTTTGGCGCGTCTCGTCATGAGGGCGCGCAGTATAGCATAGTGATCGATCCTGCCATGTCATTGCGAGCGCAGCGAAGCAATCTCCTCCCAGGTGTTGGAGACTGCTTCGTCGCTACGCTCCTCGCAGTGACCAACCGGCCAGTCTAGGACCAACGACCGGTTCGGGCGCACTGTGATCGATGTTAGGATGAATCCGGGGATAACTGCCGGGGGTAAGGAGAGGTGACGAGTGGGGTCACAGGAATTATCCCGCCTTCGGCGTGAAATCTGGCAGGAGTTCTCAGACGCTCAGGTCGAACTTCTAAACTCATTGAGGGACGATATCTCCAGTCGGCGGTGGAAGATCATGCTGGAGATCGACGACGTTCGGGGATACGTGACCGGGATGGAAACCTCCGTTCAGGACCCTGAACTCAAGAAGATTTTGGTGGAAGTCTCGACACGGCTCACGGAGGTTCATAAAGAACTCTCCCGCATTCCTGAAGAAATCATTCCCCCTTTCTGATCTTCGGCACTGACTTCACGCCCCTCGGCGCCATTTTCACTGCGCCTTGGCATCACCTTCAGCGACCTCCGTGGCCACCTTCATCGCGCCCTAGCGCCAGCTTAATCACGCCCCGTCGCAACCTCCGGCACGCTACAGCTACAGCTAAGTCGCGCCCCAGCGCCAACCTCACCACGCCTCAGCACACCCACACGGCGCCCTGTTAAGCTCTAGCCCACTACCCTTCACAAGGAACCGTTTGACACCATCAGCATGCCCTTGCGTCGCCTCGGCAAACCCCCTGAGGCCATCCTCAGTGCCCGCCGGCGCGCCTTCGGCAATTCCTTCGTCCCACCTGAACCGGCGAAATGAAACTAGCCGGCCGGGGCTTCGAGTCTCGGATTAGAATGAGACGCATGCCCAGGGGAATTCGATTTCGTTACATCCTAATCATGGTTGTGCCGCTGGCTTCGGCGGCCTGCAACCGGCCGGATCTGGTGGAATCCGGCCCTACCTCAACAGCCAGCGCACTCACGCTTGAAGATATTGAGGCGGCGGTCGCCTCTACGATGATGGTCGAAGGGGCGCTGACCGCCGCCGCGCAGCCCAGCAACACTCCGGTGCCCTCGGAGCTCTCTCCCACGGCCACGGATACCGCCGCGGTGCCCACAGGTACGCCCACCGAGATTGCCAATTGTTTGGTGGTCTCCAATTTTCTCAACCTTCGCAGCGGTCCGGGAGTGGTGTACGATCCCCCGATCAAGACGCTGAGCAACGGGACCGTGCTGCTCCCCTTTGCAAGAAATGGCGACGGATCCTGGCTCGAGGTCAAGCTGCAAGGCGAGTCGACCACCGGTTGGGTCAGCGCCAGCGGGCAATTCATCAGCTGCAATTTCGATCCTTCCGGCCTGTCCCTGGGACAGATCCCGCCCACGCCGACTCCCACCAACACCTTCACTCCATCGCCCTCGTCGACTCCAACCTCCACCTATACCGCCACCCCGACAAACACCCCATGCCCCAAGTTCACGAATGGGACGCTGAGCGCAAAGAAGAGTGGGCAGGTCGTCGACCTGACATGGGGATCTCTGGGCGGCTGCGCTCCCTTCTCTGGATCTTTGACAGCGATCTATAAGGGCGAGAGCGATCCCTACGCCACGCACAAAGTCACAACTCAAACCGGTAAGGAGACGGACATTCCGCAAATGCTTGACCCCTGTCGAGAAGGCATGTTCACGATCGTTTATACGCTCACGCTGCGCGATAGTGCAGGCCAGACACTGACCGCCACCGACGCAACAGTCAAGATTATCTGGAGCTGCTGACCCAATGCAGAACTTTTGGGATTCACGCGAATTTCGGGGGGATTAGCTCTCCTTTTAATAGACTATGGGCCGGGATCTGGCCGGTAATTTTGATTCCCATAATGGCCAAGCTGCGATCATGATTTTCTCGAGCAAGCCATGCTGATCCACGTAGAAGCCCTACGGCGCGTCCCACTCTTCGAATCGCTGTCCGAATCCGATCTGCGAGAATTGGCTAGTGAACTGCTCCCAATGGATATGGAGCAGGGAAGCCTCATGTTTCGCGAGGGAGACTTGGGAAACAAGTGCTACATCCTTATCGAGGGGCAGGTTGAAATCATCAAGTCCTTGGGCACTCCCGACGAACGATTGCTGGGAGTGCGTCACTCGGGCGAGGCGATCGGAGAGATGAGCCTCTTCAGCAAGGGTCACCAACGGACGGCCAGCGTTCGCGCCATAACGCCCCTTAAGCTGCTGGTGATGAAACGAGATGACCTGGAACGTCTGCTCCGCAAGCAGCCTGATCTGGCATTTCACTTCATGGCGACGTTGAGTCGACGGTTGGAAGAATCTGAGAATCACACCATCCGTGATCTCAGGGAGAAAAACCGTCAGCTGCAGCAGGCCTTTGACGAGCTCAAGGCCGCCCAGGTGCAAATTGTCGAAAAGGAGCGGTTGGAGCGTGAGCTAGAAGTGGCCAGAGATATCCAACTCAGCATCCTTCCGCGAGCGCTGCCGGGTAATACGAGCTGGGAATTCGGTATCCACTTCTCGTCAATGGAAGCGGTGGGTGGCGATTTTTACGACGTTATCGAGCTCGGCAACGGAAAGCTTGGGGTCGCAGTCGGCGATGTATCTGGCCACGGTGTGCCGGCTGCGCTTTTCATGTCGCTGACCGCAACCTTGCTGCGGGCCGAGGCCGTGCGATCCAATTCACCCGCGGAGGTGCTTCGGGCGGTCAATCGACATCTCCTAGCGACGAGCGATTCCGGTCTGTTCATAACCGTGATCTATGGGATCCTGGATAGTTCCTCGCGATCCTTCCAATATGCGCGTGCAGGCCATCCGACGCCACTCCTGATCCATCCCGGTCGGCCGGCGGTGCAACTCGAGGCAGAACTCGGACAAGTCCTGGGGTTTCACGAAGAGCTGGCTCTCGACGAGGTCGCATTGTCTCTGCCGCAGGGGAGCGCGATGCTCATTTACACGGATGGGATCACGGAAGCTGTGGGCAGCAATGGAGACTCCTTCGGCGAGGCGCGGGTGATGGAGGCAATGGGAGCGGGCGAAATCAAAGGGGCAGAGGAGATCTGCCAGCAAGTATGGAAGGCACTGCAGGCCTTCCGGGGGACCGTTCCTCAAGACGACGACGTAACGTTGCTAGCCGTTCGGTCGAATTGAGGCCGGACCGAGCCCGGTTTGTCAGGAGGCTGGCAGTTCTCCTCCCATAGTCCCGTTCAGTCGACGATAGGTGAGCGTCCAGGCACCCGTCGTATAGGTCGTCAACAGGCCATAGAAGATGATCAGCAACGGGATTGCGGAAATTAGACACAAGAGAGAGACGGCGACCCCGGAGACTACCGCCAGATCCGTTCCCACCAAGAACCCGGTGATGGCAGGCAAGGCAATTCCTAGAAATGGAAGCGCGGCGACGATCCCCAGAATGCCGACTCCCGCGATCAAGATGAGGGTCATCACCACCACCGGCCCCAGGTTGCCTTTAAAGGTATCCCACGCGCGACGGAATGAGTCGAACACTCCCAAATCTTCCTCGACCGCGGCTACCATGGTCAGGATGATGTAGCTGTCCACCGCAAGCGCCACCGGAATCAGCAGGCATAAAAGTGGAATCAGGAATATCAATCCGATCCCGAGGGTGACCACGCCGATTAGCAATGTGCCCAGTAATAAAGCCACCACAAAGGCAATACCGGCTATGAAAAAAATGATACGTATTCCCACAAGTTTCCAGAAGCTCTGGATGCCTTCCCTAAAAGCCTCTGAAAATCCAACCTTCGCCCCGTCATCGGCTAGCCGAAACCCGGCGATCAACCCGCCCTGGCCGATGACGCCCAGGGCGAAAAATACCAGCGCCAGGATCACGCCGAGGCACAGGAACCCCAGGATGATGGGGACCACAATTTCTTCTGGAATGGGTCAAATATCGTCTAGAAAGCCATCCCCCTGAAAGCCGGGCAGACCCCCTGAGCTGAAGTCGTAGCCTCGAAAGCTGCTGGTCGAATTTCCGAAATTGCCCCGTCCGCTGGCACTGCAGCCGGCGAGGATTCCCAGGAGCCATAAACCTTTGTTTTTCCAGGTTATGTCCCAGGATTTCTTGAGAACTTCTCCATAATCCATAACTTCCTCCCGGATGGGGATTCAAGTGGGTCCGTCTGACAGGTTTTGCCTGCCGGAGATTGATTGGACTATTGAGGGGCGCCTGTCTCCATCTTCCAAAAGGCGGCGAAAGGCGGCGGGTGGCTGGATTTCAGGCGGAACTCAAAAACCAGGGCGCCGGACTGGATTACGTGGGAATTCTAGGAGCGGGCAACGGGAATCGAACCCGTGCTTTTTGCTTGGGAAGCAAATGTGCTACCGCTAACACCATGCCCGCACTCTTTTTATACTTCTCTGAGCCCGCGCTCGCCTGCCTGGGGAGCAGACAATTCGCCAGTGAATTGGGTGCGCCAGCAGAAATTACTGTGGCCAGGCCGCTTGTTGATCTGGAGGCCTCACTCGCTCCGGATTATACGGATGCCGGAGCGCAACTGTCAAGCAACCCCCTTGGAAGTTCCTCAGAGGCCAATATCTCACGGATTTTCGATCCCGCGCCGGACGGCGTCTAACGCTAGGCTGATGGCGAAGCGGGCGGCGTTCGGCGCCGCACCTCCGAAAGACCGATCGAGTTCCCAGTCACCGTCCGGGGAGTGGAATCTTGCGCGGATTTCAACGTTCTCCTCACTTGTTACGACGCGCAGGCTCAGGCCGGCGGCGGCCTCCAGCTCGTCCTGAATTCGCTTCAGCGCTTGGTCCAGCTCATCGACGGCAATTCGATCGGGCAGTATCTCACCTCCGGCAAAGACCTCTTCAAATTCTGAAAGCGCTCGCTCCAGTGCCCCGTCGGTGCCCGATTCAACGCTGGCCAGACGCCATCCGGCCTTTCTAATCTGGGCCATGGCTGCAAATTCCAGGGTCTCATCGTCCGTGCCGTAGATGCCATTGCCCAGGCGCTGCTGCAAAGTAGCCTCCACCCCCCAGAGCATTTCGTCCGCCTCATACTCAGTAGCGGCCTTGGCCGTGATACGAATATCGACTCTCCCGGGGTGAGCGGCCAGGCCAACCGTCGGGTTGGTCATGCGCTCCAGATCTTGAATTCGTTCGTCCAACCACGATTCACCGATGCCGGCTGTTCGTACGGTGCGAGACTTGATAACGGCGGGCGTCTCGAGGCGGGTGCGAAGGTAGGGGAGAACCTCATGCTGCAGCAGATATTCGAGTTCAGCCGGGACGCCCGGGAGGGCGATCACCGCTTTACCGTCCAGTTCGACGATAAACCCGGGGGCGGTGCCGACCGGATTTTCGATTCCGATGGAACCCACCGGCACGGTGGCCTGACGCCGATTATTTTCGGTTGGCTCGCGGCCGAAGGCCTTGAAACGCTCCACGATTTGCTCCCAGAGGTCCTCGCGGAACTCGAGCTCGAGATTCAGCCCAAGGGCCACCCCCTCTCGGCTCACATCGTCTACCGTGGGCCCAAGCCCGCCGGCGGTGATCAGGATCTCCGATCGCTCGAGCGCGTCGGAAACGGAGGCCGCGATGCGCTCCGGATTGTCACCCACCGTGCCGGTTCGGAACAGGTCGTACCCGTTCTTTCGCAGCGCAATGGCGATCATGCGGGTATTCGTATCAACGATCTCGCCCAGGAGCAATTCGGTTCCGATGGTGAGGATTTCGGCGTGGGTCATGAAATTCCTAAGTGTTGGGCACAGCACGGACCCAAAATAGTGGGTGCGGGATAGTGCGTATAGCCATATATGATACGCGGAGTCGGGTCAGGCATCAAATGACGTTGTATTCCCGGATGAGTTGACCTTCTTCAAAGCGTGCCAGATCCAGCATCGAGACGTCGACGGTATGCGCTTCGCCTTCCAGTAGGAATTCGGACATCAATTTCCCGGCTACCGCGCCGTGCATAAATCCATGGCCGGAGAAGCCTGCCACTATCCAAAAACCTTCCACGGGGGTCGGCCCGAATATCGGATGTGCATCAGGAGTGACTTCATACAGTCCCGCCCATCCAGACAGCCGCCCCGCGGTCTCCAGGAGCGGCAGGCGTTCCATCGCTGCTTCGAGCGCGTACGCCTCCCAGTCATCGTCCAGTCGTTGATCGTAGCCTGGTGGCTGTTTTCGGTTCGACATCCCGGTGAGCAGGCCCTCTCCCTCGCGATGAAAGTAAAGCGATCGGGCAAAATCTATCACAAACGGAAAATCACTCGGTATGTCGGGCAGCGGAGTGGTGGTTACCACCTGTCTGCGGATCGGCTGGATCGGAATTTTGAGTCCGACGTATCCGCCAATCTGGCCGGCCCATGGACCGGCCGCGTTGACTACGTGTTCACATGCCACGTGCCCTCGATCGGTCTCTACCCCCGCTACATGCCCCTTTTCAACGTCGATACCGACCACCTCTGTGTCCATTAACTCCAGGACCCCCAAATCCCGAGCCCGATTAAGGTATCCCATGTTGACGCTGGTTGGATCCGCCAACCCGTCCTTCGCGTAAATTGTTCCAGCCAGCGCATCCTGAAACTGCATTAGCGGCAGCCGACGCCGTACTTCGTCGCCCCCGAGCCACTCGGTATCTACGCCGAGGCTACGCTGCAGCTCCACATTAACCTTGAAGACCTCCACGTCCGTGGGTTCGGTAAGCACGAAGATGTAGCCGCACTGCCGATAAAGGGGGTCTACGCCGATTTCGTCTTGGAATCGCGTGAGCATCGCCAGGCTCGACTTTGATAGCTGAATGTTGACCTCGCTCGCAAATTGATGGCGCACCCCTCCGGCGCACCGGCTGGTCGCGCTGTCCTCCAGGTGCTCGGTACGTTCGAGAAGGAGCACGTCCGTGGCCCCCGCCTCTGCCAGGTGATAGGCCGTGCTGGCCCCCATCACGCCGCCGCCGATGATGACGATCTGCGCCTGCGCGGGAAGCTCCATATTAGAGCTCGACCATCTGCCCGAGGCCCAGTTCTTCGGCCCGCCGCAGCGCCAATCCGGCCGCAGCCGCGTCCTGGACCGCGACCCCCACCGATTTGAACAGGGTGATCTGGTCGTCTGTTGAACGACCCGGCGCATCGCCACTCACAATCTCCCCCAGCTCGGCGCGGATATGGTCCTCGCGGATAAGTCCCTTCTGAATCGGAATGATCAAATCGCCCGCCTCGGCCAGCACCGCCGCGCGGGAATCCACCACCACATAGGCCCGCTCGACCGCGTGTTCATCCAGCTCCTGCATCTCCGGCGTATAAGCTCCGACGGCATTGATGTGAGTGCCCGGTCTCAGATCCAGCCCGGAAAAAACCGGGCTTAAGGAGGTGGTGGCGGTGCAGACGATATCGGCCCCAACCAACGCGTCGACCGGGTCCGTGGCTACTTTGATCTGCGAGGGAATCGATCCGACCCCCGCCATTTCTTCGGCGAAGGTCTGAGCGCCTTCCTTGTCGATGCTGTACACGCGCACCTCTTCGATATCCCGGACGGCGCAAACCGCCTCCAGCTGAGTTCGCGCTTGTACGCCGCTCCCGAAAATTGCCACTCGCGAGCAATCCGCGCGCGCCAGGAGATCGGTCGCCGCGCCCGAAGCGGCCCCGGTCCGGATCGCGGTCAGCGTGCCCCCTTCGATCAACGCAAGCGGCCGGCCCGTATCGGAATCGATCGCGACTACAACCGCATGGATCGTTGGTAGATCACGTTCGACGTTCCGCGGAAATACACTCACGATCTTGACTGCCAAATCGCCGGTTGTATTCAGGAGAGCGGGCATGATCAGCGCCACCGCCTCCCGGTTCGCCAGCTCTATCCGAGTGCGCAGCGGGACGGTCGCTTTTCCCGCCGAGAGCTGTCGGAAGGCCTCCTTGATGATTTCGATCGTCTTCGGCATTGGGAGGGCGAGGCGTACGTCCTCACTGGTCAGGATTCGGATCTGCATGATACGTTACGCCTCGGCGGGTTCCATCGGGGAGATCACCTCCTGCGCATAGCCGCCCCTCTATAATCCCCTGACCACGCACCCGGAAGGAAGTTTCAGAGGCCTCGGGACGGTTGAGAGCATTCAGCACCAAAAAAGGGCACAACTCCTTGCGCCCCAATCCTACTCGCAATTCGGCTAGGAAGTGGGTAGGCTACATCTCTCCCAAATAGGCCTCACGCATCATCTTGTTGTTAAGCAGATTTTCCGCAGTATCGGCTAGCACGATTCTTCCCGTTTGGAGAACGTAGCCATGGTCGGCAATCAAAAGCGCCATATTGGCGTTCTGTTCGACGAGGAAAATGGTCGTGCCTTGACGATTGATTTCTTTGATGATTTCAAACGTACTTTGAACCAGAACTGGCGCCAGACCCATGGAAGGCTCGTCCATGAGCAGCACTTTCGGCCGGGCCATTAGCGCCCGGCCCATGGCAACCATTTGCTGTTCTCCTCCGCTGAGAGTCCCGGCCCGCTGATTGAGCCGCTCCTTGACGCGCGGGAAAAGCTCAAAGATTCGGTCCAAATCCTCCTGATGAGAGTTCCCCTTCTTTCTAAGATAAGCGCCCATCTCAAGGTTTTCTCGGACCGTCATGCGGCTGAATAGTCTTCGATTCTCCGGGACCATTGAAATCCCCATCCCAACAATCTCTGTTGTATCCAACCCGGCGATCTCCACGCCGTCCAATGTTATTTTGCCCTCCGTGGGTGCCACCATACCCACGATGGTACGTAGGGTCGTGGTCTTGCCGCTGGCATTGCCCCCGAGCAGGCAAACGATCTCTCCTGGAAAGATTTCTATGTTCATGTTTCTGAGCACCAGGATCGGCCCGTAATGGGTGCTCACATTATCCAATTTGAGTGCTGGTTCCGTGTTGGCGCTCATGCTGCTTATGTTTCCTTCCGCCCCAGGTAGGCCTCGATCACGTTTTCATCTTGTGCGACCTCGGAATACGGTCCCTCGGCGATCTTGATCCCAAAATCCATGGCAACCACTCGATCGGAGACACCTCTGACCACGCGCATATCGTGCTCGATAAACAAAATGGTGAATCCTCGCTCATCGCGGAGCTTTCCGATCAGCTCGGTGATCTCCTTCGTTTCCCTTGGATTCATCCCCGCCGACGGCTCGTCCAGAAGGAGCAGGCTGGCCTCGGTTGCCATAGCGCGGGCGATTTCAAGGCGGCGGCGATTCGCGTAAGAAAGACTCTTGGCGGGCTGATCGTGCCGATATCCAGCCAATCTTGAGCCGAAGAAGGAAAGAATATCCTTCGCTCGGTCCCTGATCCGCTGCTCTTCCTCGCGGAAACTCCGCAGCTGGAGCACTGCGCCCACGATGCCCGACTTCGTCCGCGAGTGCTGCGCGACCATTACATTTTCAAGCACCGTCATATTTGCAAAGAGCCTTACGGTCTGGAAGGTGCGAGCAATCCCCAGGGACGTGATCTTGCTGGGGCGGAGACCGACCAAGTCGTGGCCGTCAAACAGGATTTCCCCATGATCCGGAGGATAGAAGCCGGTAATTAGATTAAAGAATGTGGTTTTGCCGGCGCCGTTGGGCCCAATAATGCTAACGATTTCCCCTTCCTCTAGGTGGAAATCGAGCGAGTTTATGGCGGTCAGTCCGCCGAAGCTTTTTTGGAGTGCTTTTGTCTCGAAGAATATCACGGCGAAGGCTACGTCCCGCCTGGGTCAGCCGCGGTCGCAGTGACCGGCATCCCAACGTCTTGAGCGCGCTCCTCCTCGGTGATCTCGCGAGCCCGACGCGCCCTTGGCAGCAGACCTTCTGGTTTCAGGCGCATCATCACGACCAGAATAATTCCGTAAAACAGAAATCGAAATTCATTGAACTCCCTCAACAGCTCTGGCAGTCCCACAATAACCAGCGCGCCGAGTGCTACTCCTCTGAGACTGCCGAGGCCACCAACAATGATGATGACCAGAACCGTAAGTGAGAATATGAGGTTGAAGGAATGAGGGAATACCGATCCTATCTTCATCGCGAAGATCGCGCCGCTGAAGCCGGCTAGTATCGCACCAATGACAAATGCAAGCAGTTTGGTGGTGACGATGTTGATCCCCATCGCCTCCGCGACATCTTCGTCTTCCCGCATTGCCATCCAGGCTCTGCCAATCCGCGAATCCTGCAACCTCCACGAGGTGTAGGCCGCCAATGCGACGAATGCCGCGATTGGATAGAAGAGCTGAGGGGGGGTGTGAAGCTCGATGGGCCCGACAGGAATGTTTGGGATGCGCAATATCCCCTGCGCGCCCCCAAGAAAAGGCTTCAGCCAGTCTGACTGCGCCAACAATCTCGCTATTTCGCCAAATCCCAAGGTCACGATGGCCAGATAATCGCCGCGCATGCGAAGGACCGGTAGGCCAACCAGGATTCCCGCTAGTGCAGCAGTACCTACGACAAATGGCAGGGCCAACCAAAAAGTTAACTGAGGTGCGAACCCAGGCGAGGAGGGAGAGACCAGGACCGCCATAGTGTAAGCGCCGACCGCAAAGAATGCCACATAGCCTAAATCAAGCAATCCGGCAAGTCCAACCACAATATTCAGACCGAATCCCATCAGCAAGAATAGACCCACGAGATCAAGCACCTCACTGATGTAGGGTCCTACGATCTGAGGAAGAACAACGATCACCACTAGAAGCAGAACTCCCGCTGCATAAAGGGTTCGCCGCTTCCTGGAATCGGGTAGCCGAGCGAAACGAGTAGCAAGTGACTCGCCCTTTGTTTTGATCGAAAGCTGGGCTCCGAGCAAAATCCCAAAGATTAACACCGTGGCGGGAATTGAGAGACCACCCGTAACCGTAAATATGAGCCGACTTGCGAAGGAAAGCCCCAAGCCTCGCAGCAACTGTAGCACCAGGTCTTGTAAGAGCGCTATACCCAGCACCCAGGTCACTGATTTAACGAGCGCACTGCGCCATTTATCTGGGAGCAGATGGAGGGCACTTCCGATCGTGCCCAACGTCGCGCCGATGGCCACGAGTAGAAGCAGGCCGGAGGCCAGCCCCTGGTTTAGGGTCAACAGGCCCACCAGCGTGGGCGACAGGTTGATAAACAAGGTTCGAAGGTCGAACACGGGGGTAGCAATGACCAGCAGGGCGAGCAGGATTGAGGCGACCGTTCCCGATACCAGCCCGCCCAAAACATCGCGCGGGCGGTGCTCAGGCGCCGGCATGCCTTCTAGCAACGGCGGGAGTCTGCCTGCGATGTGACCCACCAGGAGGGGCACGAGAAATAGGAGGACGTAGCCGAGGCTTAAAATCGGATCGATGAGCATCCGATCGTCGAAACTCTCGACCAGCCCCATGGCGGAGATCAATACCAGGATCAGCCCCGCTATCAGCCCTAGTCGAATGGATTTCCGAATATCGAAGGCGGAAGAGGGGAAAGCAGTTATTACAATCGGTTGCTCGAGGGCAGGGGTTCCTGGACTTCGGCTCACCGCCATCGCTCTAGGCCTTCTCTCGCGAAAGCCGCTCTCCCAAAATGCCTGATGGCCGGAAGATGAGAACCAGGACAAGGACAACAAACGCCACTGCATCCTTGAGCTGGTGCGGGGAAGGGATGCCGAGACCCGCCAGTACAATACTCGGCCCGAATGATTCGACTAAGCCCAGGACAAGTCCGCCGAGCATGGCGCCGACGATGTTCCCGACGCCGCCGAGTACCGCCGCGGTAAAGGCCTTTATTCCCGGGATAAACCCGGTAAAGAAATTTACTTGTCGAAATACCTGAGCATAAAGTACGCCAGCGACGCCAGCCAGGAGCCCACCCACCGCGAAGGTAATGACGATAATTCTATCCACATCGATTCCCATTAATGAGGCAATTTCCTTGTCCTCGGCCACCGCACGCATCGCTTTGCCAGTCTTTGTGCGCTCGACAAATAAGTATAAGCCGAGCATGAAGATCAGAGCAGTGCCGATAACCAAAGCCTGCGATTTATGGATAAGATTGATTCCCCCCAATGTGATGAAACCGTCCAGGAGCGGTGAGACGGGATAGGTCTTTATGCCCGCTCCAAATAGACCTCGAAAAATGTTTTGCAGGGCGAACGACATGCCGAGCGAAGTGATCAGTGGCACTAGGCGCGGAGAGTCTCTTAAGGGCCGGTAGGCGATTCGCTCTAAGATTACTGCTAATAGAGTTGAGGTGGTCATCGAAGCCAGCAGGACGATCCCTAGCGCAGCAATCGGGCTCGAGTCCCAGAATCCGGATTGGGCCATTGAATCGGCGACAAAGAACCCGATCATCGATCCACTCATGAAGACTTCGCCGTGGGCGAAGTTTATGAAGCGGAGCACCCCGTAAACCATGCTGTAGCCCAGGGCGATCAGAGCGTAAACACTGCCCTGGGCAAGCCCAAAGATAAGGAAGTCCTTCCATTGGGCGGCCGTGAACACACCGGAAGACAAGGTCACGAGTGTCCCCCAAACAGCGAGTGCTACCGCGCCAATGCGAACAATCCAGAGTAGGAAGGAGAGTAGCGAAAAACGAACAGCCCGCTCTCGCAGGGTGTCTACAAGTGCAGCCATCAGGTATGCCTAACTAAACAACACGTGGCGCCGCGTTCACCATGCGTGGCATGGATCCCGCGGCGCCACATTGCGCTCAATGGGGCAGCGATTCTACTTGCAAGGAGCAGCGCAAGAGAACACTGCGTTGTTCCTGAGGCCGGAGATACCAGCCGCTGGATCGTCCAGCAGGAAGACTTGAATCAGCTGACCTGCACAGTCACCGAACTCGTCACAGGTGAGACTGCCTGTAATCCCCTGGAAGTTCGATGTGGCGTACATTGCGTCTCGCAGCGCTTGGCGCCCAATGTGCAGCGTGCCATCGTCGTCCAGAACTGCGACCTTGTCGATGGCAGCGAACAGAATCGCTCCTGCATCGTGCGAGTGAGCATGGAAGGACTGGATGGGGGCCTCGCCATACTTCTCCTGGTGAGCTGCCAGGAAGTCATCGTAGATGCTCCCCGTGGGAGTCTCAGGACCGGAGTAGTACGTGCCGATTCCCTCTTCCCCCACAGACTCGACATATGTATCGGCGAGCAATCCATCCGCACCCATCAGGACCACGTCTTCCAGTCCAGCGATTTCCGCCGATTGGAAGACGATGAAGTCCCCCTCGGGCTGGAAGAGCGGGAAGAAGATCAATTCTGTCCCGGCTGCAGAGATGGACGTGAGAACGGGCCTCATGTCCGTATCGCCCTTGTTGATCGCTGTGGTTGCCACGATCTCTCCGCCGAAGGCCTCAAACTCACGGTTGAATACCGTCACAAGACCCTCGGTGTAGGGATCTCCATCGTGAATGCTGGCGGCCTTGGTCAATCCTAGCTCGTTGAACACGAAGTTCGCCGCTCCAGCGCCCTGCACCTCGTCGTTATGCGCAGTGCGGAAGTAGCCCGCTTGCCAGGCTTCGCCCTTGGTGACGCCCAGCGGGGAAGAGGTCAACCTCGGAGAGGTGTTGGAGCCGGAGATCATCACCAGGCCGGCTTCGGACATGATCTGTGATGCCGGTACGCCCGCACCGGAGCAACTGGTGCCGACAATGCCGATGACTTGTGGATCCGCCACGACCTTCTGAGCCGCCGTGGTGCCGCCCTCGGCGCTGCAACCCTCGTCCTCAACAACCAGTTCGATCGGATGGCCCTGGATCTCGCCGCCAATTTCATCCACTGCGATTTCCACGCCGCGGACTTGATCTAAGCCGAGGCTGGTGAGCTCACCCGCGATGACTTGTAGCACCGCGATTTTGACCGGCGCGCCGGGTTCGATGTCCACGCAGCCGATGGCGTCGTCACACTCGAACGCTGGGGCGCCGCAGGCACCCAGCGCTAGGGCGGCCACAATCAGGCCGCCGAAAAGAAAGAACTTGCGATTCATTGATTCAACCCTCCTCCTCAGGATATCCGTTTGTTACTCTGTAACTTGGCCAAGTTTTCATTCTTATACAGGAATCAAAAGATTTTCGGCGTGTCTCCTCCTTTGCACCACTGACTCTGCCTTCCGGGCAGGCCAGCACGTGCCAGTCGAGGGGGCCTCGACCGCACTAAAGTTGATGCCACATTCTAATGTTGTGTTAAGCTGGCTGTCAACCATGGGTATTATACGCAAAAGTGGACAGGAGCCTTATGACGCCGCGCTTAACCCCCCGTGAGCTCGGAATCCACGGCGAGCGTGTCGCTGAAGAACGCCTGGTGGGTCTGGGGTACCGGATTCTGGATCGCAATTGGAGCTGGCCGGGAGGCGAGCTGGACCTGGTAGCGGAACAAAACGGAGAAATCGTGTTTGTGGAAGTTAAGGCCCGCCGAAGCCAGACCTTCGGTCCGCCTGAAGAGTCCATAACCCGAGCCAAACGAGAGAAGTTGATCCAGACCGCCCATGTTTACCTGGGAAGTGTTAAACGGCAGGATTCACCCTGGCGAATCGATGTGGTCGCGATCGACATGGAGCGCGACGGCACGGTGATTCGGCTCGAGCACATTGTTTCGGCGGTCGAGGGAGACTAGTCCTAAATCGTCATGACCCAGGCTAGAACACCGACCGCTCAGGCCAATGAAGTCGTCAGTTGTTATGCTCGCGGCAGGTGTGGGGCCATCCTCGAAGGCTGAGCAGATGTGGGAGCCGAGCCCCTCGCTCCCGCGCCGCCGCTGGAATAATCAGTGAGGACTCAAACTCATGCCCTGGTCGCCATCCTCGGGCCCACTGCGGTCGGGAAATCTAAGCTCGGGATTGCGGTAGCGGAGTCGCTCGGGGCCGAGATCGTTTCCGCCGACTCGCGCTTGATCTATCGCGGGATGGACATCGGAACTGCCAAGCCGAGCCAGGATCAGCTGGCCCGAGTCCCACATCATCTGATTGACGTCGCGGAACCCGAAGAGAGCTGGAGCCTGGCAACATTCAAGCGGCGGGCGGACGAGTCGATCGCGGAGGTACAGGGGCGAAAACGGCTTCCGCTCCTGGTCGGTGGAACGGGACAATATGCCACCGCCGTCCTGGAAGGCTGGGTGCCGCCGCCGAAAGCTCCCGACGATTCCATCCGAAGCAAGTTTGAGTCTCTGGCCGCGGAGCACGGGCCGTCCGCGCTGCACGCGCGGCTGGTTAAGGTGGATCCCGCAACCGCGCGCGAGATCGACCCCGCGAACATTCGGCGCGTCACGCGTGCGCTTGAAATTTACGAGCTGACGGGAATCCCGCCCAGCAAACAGCGCCGCGCCAGCCCACCCGATTACCGAATCCTTCGACTGGGCCTCCAATTGCCCCGGCCCGAGCTGTACGCCCGCATCGATCGGCGTATCGATCAAATGTTGGAGCGAGGTTTGGTCGACGAAGTGCAGGCACTGCTAAGTCGCGGGATCGGGCTGGATCATCCACCGATGTCCGGCATCGGGTACCGCCAAATCGGAGAATATCTACTTGGTGAGCGGAGCCTGGAAGAGGCCGTGGCGGAGATGCGTCGATTGACCCGGCAGTTTGTTCGGCGTCAGAGCAACTGGTTCAAAGCGGACGACCCCAAGATTGAATGGAACGAGGTCACTGAGGAGCTGGCGGGTCGGATCATCCTCCGCATCCGATCCTGGCTGCAGGCGGATTAGCGAAGGATCTGGTCCAGCCCGAAATATACAATCGCTGCAATGATAGAGGTGATAGGGATCGTCAGCAGCCAAGCATTGACCATGTGGCGCATGACATTCCAGCGTACCTTGTTGGCCCGCTCTCCCGCCCCAGCCCCCACAATCGCAGAGCTCATCACATGCGTCGTGCTGACCGGGCCACCCAAAACGGAGGCGCTAAGGATCACCCCCGCTCCCGCGATCTGCGACGTGAAACCGTGGATGGGCCGTATCTTATAAATCCTGCCCCCGAGGGTACGGATCAATCTCCAGCCTCCCAACACAGTGCCCAGGGCGATTGCAAGTGCACTGATGAGAATCACCCAGCTCGGTATGAAAAAAGTCTCGATGCGCCCAGCCGATAGGAGGCCCAGCGCTATCACCCCCATGGTCTTCTGAGCGTCGTTGGATCCGTGGCTCAGGGCCAGCCCTATAAGCGTGGGAATTTGCAGGCGCCGAAAACCGGTATTGACGCTGGGAGCGGAATTGCGAACAACCCACCGCGTGATGCGCATGGCCGAGAAGCCAACCAGCAGCCCGATGAGAGGCGACAGAAACAGCGCGGTCAGGATTTTTAATAACCCATCGACCCGAATCGCAGAAAACCCTGCGGCCAGGACGGCCGCTCCCAGCAGTCCTCCCAGCAGTGCGTGGGACGAGCTGGACGGGATACCCAGATACCAGGTGACCAGGTTCCAGATCACGGCCGATATCAGAGCCGCCATCACAACGGTCTGTGTAATGGCTTCCGCCACCAGTAAGGAACTGCCGATGGTGGTAGCGACCGCGACCCCGAACAAGAATGGGCCGACGAAAACCGCGCCGGCAGCTATTATCAGCGCGACCCTCGGCCGCATCGCGCGCGAAGAGATCACCGTAGCTACCAGGTTGGAACTATCGTGCAACCCATTGAGGAAGTCGAACCCTAGAGCCAGTGCGATAAATACATAGAACATCGAGACGGAGCATACCAAAACGGAGGCGTGCGCGCCAAACGGCGGTGAATTTAAGACAGGTCAGGCAAACCTCGGCGCCTTTGCGAGCTAAAGCAAAAGAAGTGCGGATTGTTGCAGATCGCTCAAGGAAGGGATTCTTTTCTTACCACCGCGTGGACCGCCAGGACCGTGAGCGAGATGGCCAGGGCGGGAGCCGCTGCAAGCCTGGGCGCAGAGAGCAGGTGTGCACGACTGCTGTCCAGCAGCGCTCCCCATTCGGGGATTGAGGGATCTCCGGCAAGGCCCAGGAAGGTGAGCGTCGTAACTGCCAGAAAGGTCCAGGCCAAATAGGTCCCCGCATAGGAGGCCAGCTCGGGCAAAGAGTTGGGCAGCAGATGACGGGAAGCGATCCACAGCCGGCCGCCGCCGCTGGCACGAGCGGCCATCACATAACCTTCGGTCAGGAGCCGTCTGGCTATCGTACGCGTCACCCTTCCGAAGCTGGGTGCGAAGCCAATCCCGACCGCCAGGACCACCGCCGCGATCCCGGGTCCCCAAGCAGCCACAAACAACATGGCCAGCAGCAAGCCGGGAATGGCGAGCAGCACGTTGGACAACCAATTGATTGTTAACTCGTAGCGCCCGCCGACGATGGCCGCGGAGAATCCGGCCGTGCCGCCCACAATCAGCGTAACTGCGGCCGCCAGCCCGGCCAACAGCAGGCTCAAGCGGGCGCCATACATCATTCTCACTAGAAAATCTCTACCCAGGGCGTCCGCTCCGAGAAGTAGCCCGGCCCTGGGCGGCGCCAGCGGGGCGAAGAGCGATTGATTGGGGGGATTTGGGCTCAACCAGGGAGCCAACAGCGCGATGCCTAACATCGTCACCAGCCAGCCCCATGCTAGGTATCTCGTCACTAATTCATCCAATCCTTAGTAGAACCGGGAAGCACTTCATTCCTACAATTCCTGTCCGATGAAGGTCCCAGTCGCACCTCGTTTCGGGCCTAGGAAGCGTCGCACGCCCACACGGAAGGCTGCTGCTAACGCACATCCCGCTTCGTTGAAATCCTGAGAAGGTCGCACCCGCGACCTGCCCCTTTTTGCGCCATGTCATTGCGAGCGTAGCGAAGCAATCTCCTCCTGAGTGTTGGGGATTGCTTCGTCGCTGCACTCCTCGCAATGACATGATCCGAGAGGTCAACATGGAGATCCCTCACCGATATTGAGGAGTTGATTGCCACACGCAATCGGATCGTGGAAATTCGGCCGCAACTTGGTTCGGGTACTCATCTAGCCGGACCCCCGAAGGCGTGGATCCAGGACCCAGCCAAGCCCGTCCGCGAGCATCTGGCTTCCCACATAGATGAGGGCCGCCAGCGCCACAATGCCTTGTGCGACCGGAAAATCCGCTTGAAGGATGGAACGGACAAGTGTCCTTCCCAGGCCCGGACGGGAGAATACGGTTTCGGTCACCACCGTTCCTGCGAACAGGAAGGCGGCCTCCAGTGAGATCAGAGCGATCGCAGCGGGCAAGGCCGGCCGCAGAGCATGCCAATAGATCCTTCGACCGCGGCGCAAACCACGCGCCTTAGCCGCCAGGATGAAGGGCGAGCTCAAGCTGGATTCAAGCCCAGAATGCACTGCGCGCGCGAACGGGCCGGCTGCCGCGAAACCCAGCACCAGCGCTGGCAGCCACAGCTGAATTCCGCGCACCCGGCCGCGAGCCAACAGACTCACAATTAACAGACTGATGACACCGGTAGTCGCCACCGGAAGTGAGGTGGCCAGGCCCGAAAGCGTGGTTGCAATGCGCCGCGCCGTGGGCCGGGTCTTCCAACTACTTATGGATCCCAGCAGGATTCCAAGCGGCAGTGCAAAAACCAGGCTGAGCGTCGCGAGTTGCAGGGTGCTCGCCAATTGGGAACTAAGGATAGCGGCGACCGGCTGTCCGGAGTAGAGCGAAACGCCAAGATCGCCGCGCGTCAAATTGGTGAGGAAGTGGAGATATTGCTGGAGAAGTGGGAGGTCGTACCCGAGACTGCGACGTATGGCCTCGGCTTGTGCCGGAGTCGTGAGTCCCTGGGAGAGCAGGCTGGCCACCGGGTCGCCTGCCGCGAGCCGCAGCGCGAAGAAAGTTAGCGAGACAGCCGCCAGGGCGGTCACTAATCCGGCACCCAGGCGGCGTGCCAGCGCTACTAAGGCCGTAATTCTAGATCGTTCAGATAGGGGAACCATCCCTGAGCAGAAAAGCGGAGTCCTTCTACTTTTTGGCTGGAGCCTACTAAATTCACATAGTCACGCACCGGAAGGATCAGCCACTGGTCGCGAACCTGCGCCGCGAAATCCTGGTAGAGCTGTTCGCGACGATCCAGGGAAGTGAACGATTCGGCAGCTGCATCCAACAGCGCGTCGAGTTCCGGATCTCGATAATCGCTCCAGTTGAAGAAGCCCTCGGAGTCGTAGAACGGGCGCAGAAGATCGGGATCCGTGCCGAACGAGTTCATCCCGATGGCGCTGTATTCGCCCTGCGCGCGCGCCTCGTTAAGCGGTCCGAATCCAGGCGCCACCGTCAGAGTCACGCGCGCGCCAAGCTGCTCCCATGCCGACGCGACCAGCTGGCCGACTTCCGGGTTTGAGCCCCAGGGTGGGACAACCAGAGCAAGCTGAAGGTCAGCATCCCCCATGCGGCGCACGTCGCTGCCATCCGGTAGAGTCCAGCCCGCCCGCTCGAGCAGCTCGGAGGCGAACTCCGGATCGAACTCGGGAAATGCGGAGTCGGCCGCGAAGCCGAATGAATTCGCCGAAAGCGGGCCGGCCGCGACCGGGGAATACCCGCCGAAAACGGTTTCCACAATTCTGGATCGATCGACCCCGAGCACCAGCGCTTGTCGAACCGTAACGTCGTCGGTTGGGGCGCGTGCCGTATTAAAAATCAGCTGCAGAGGCTGGCCCGGTATAGGCACCGGATCGATGTTGAAGTCGGATGATTTTGCCAGCCGATCCGCTTCCAGGTGGGGCAGCTCCCCGATGATGTCCACCTGACCGCCTTCCAGAGCCAGCGCACGCGTGGCCGGATCCTCGTAGAAGCGAAATGTGATCCGATCGATGGCCGGCGAGTCCCTGCGGTAGATTTCCGGAGCCCAGGCGTAGTCCGGATTACGCTCGAGAACGAGGCGGTCGTTGGGAAGGTATTCGACAAAACGGAATGGGCCGGTACCTACTTGATGGAATTGGTATTCAGCCGGGCCCCATTTTTCAAGCGCGCTCGGCGAAGCCATGCCCAGGTACACCTGCGACAGGGAATCGAGCAGAGGTGCGTAGGGTCGATCCAGACGGAACTCTACTACGTTGGGACTGAGTACTTCGACTTTATCGAGCGGCCCCAGCATGGCGGCCGCCTTCTGAGATCGGTGATCCGGATCCCGCACGTAGTCAATGTTTGCCACCACCGCCGCCGCATCAAAATTGGTGCCGTCGTGGAACACGACGTCCTCGCGCAGGATGAAGGTGTAGCTCAGCCCGTCGGCGGAGATGGACCACTCCACCGCCAGTCCCGGCACAAATTCGCCGGTGTCTGGATCCTGGAAAATTAACGTGTCGTAGACGGAGCTCAGGGGAATCCCAAGCTCTACGGAGGCGTTGATGTGGGGATCGATTCCGGTAGGTGCCAGCGTCAGGCCGTAATTCAGCTCGCGCTCAGCGCCCGGATCCGCGGCGCAGCCCGACAGCAGCCCCAGCAAGAGAGCAGCACCCCCAAGGCTCCAACGCCAGGTACCCGGCCGTCTTAGAAGCTGCATTTTTCCATGGAGTGAAAGGAGGTACGAGAAAGAGATATCTCCGAGTGCCCGGCAGATCATATCATGGCCATTTCAGAGAGATTAGAATGCTGGCTGATGAAACTCACACCGGTGCGCAAGCAGTATTTGGACATCAAACGTCAGTATCCAGACGCGATCTTGTTCTTTCGGCTCGGGGATTTCTACGAGACTTTCGACCGCGACGCAGAAATAACCTCCAAAGAGCTGGACATCGTGCTTACCTCGCGCAACGTGGCGAAGGGCAGTCGCATCCCCATGGCAGGCATTCCCTACCACGCGGCCGAGAACTATTTGATGCGGCTGATCGAAAAGGGCTACCATGTGGCGATCTGCGAACAGGTCGGAGACGGCCCGGTGGAGGGTCTTTTCCCCCGGGAGGTCGTCCGAGTCGTCACCCCGGGCACGGTCCTGGAGGCCGGCCTGCTGCCCGGCGATGCCAACAACTATCTGGCAGCGGTGGTGCTGGATCGCAACACAGTGGGTGTGGCTTATGCGGACGTCAGCACCGGTGAATTTGCCACCACTCAAATAGAGTCGCATGACCCGGCCAGCGCAATGCGGCAGGAACTACACCGGCTCGCTCCAGCCGAGATCCTCTATCCAGAAACCTTATCCATGGGAGATTCGCTCTCTGGCCACCTCACGGCGCTCTCAGAGTGGCATTTTGCGGCCGACTCCACGGAAGAGGACCTCAAAGTCCATCTCAGCGTCAGCCACCTGGAGGGTTACGGCCTGGAAGGTTTGCCGCTCGCCGTCCGCGCGGCAGGAGCGATTATCCACTACCTGAAAGATACGCAGTCCGCGGCTCTCACCTCGTTGACCAGCCTCTCGATCTACTCGATCGCAGATTTTATGGTCCTGGACGCGGCCACGCGACGAAACCTCGAATTAACCGAGACCATCCGGACGCGCCAGGTCGATGGCTCACTCCTGGGCGTGTTGGACGGCACCGTCTCGCCCATGGGTCGCCGGACGCTCCGCCGCTGGGTCAATCAACCGCTGGTCGATCGGGCGCGCATCCACTCGCGATTGGCACACGTGCGGGCCCACTTCGAGAACGGACTTCAGCGATCGGCACTGCGGAACGAACTCAAGCAGCTGCCGGATCTCGAGCGGATCACCAACCGGGCCGCGGCCGGCGTTGCCACGCCGAGGGATTTGGATGCCCTGCGGCATGCGCTGAAAGCGATTCCGGGGCTCAAGGGACGGCTCGCCGATGAGCCGCTGGCGGAGCTCGGAGATCGGCTCGACCCCTGCCGCGAGCTGCTTGAGGAACTGGAAGCGGCGCTGGTCGATGCTCCTCCCGCTACGCTGAACCACATTGGGATAATCAAGACGGGCTACTCGGATGAATTGGATGCCGTGTTGCAGGCTTCACGGGGAGCACGGGATTGGATCGCAGATCTCGAAGCGCAGGAGCGCGAACGCACCGGAATCGGAAGTCTCAAGGTCGGATACAACAAGGTCTTCGGCTACTACATCGAGGTCACCAAAGCCAACGCGGAGCGTGTGCCGGATACCTACATCCGGAAGCAGACGCTGATCAACGCCGAGCGCTACATCACGCCGGAAATGAAGGAATACGAATCTCAGGTGCTTTCGGCGGAGCAGGAAATTCGACGGCTCGAGAAAGCTCTTTTCGCCGCGCTCTGCCGGAAAGTCGGCGGTAGCGCCTCGAGGCTGCTGGAGAGCGCGCGCACCCTGGGGGAACTCGATGCCTACGCGGGCCTGGCCGAGACGGCCGCCAGCCGGGGTTGGGTACAGCCCGAAGTTGTGGAGGGACAGGTGCTTGAGATCCGGGACGGGCGACACCCGGTAGTTGAAAACTTTACGCCGCGCTTTGTGCCCAACGACGCGGTGTTCGAGCAGGGGGAGCGTATACGGGTCATCACCGGCCCTAATATGTCCGGTAAGTCCACCTATCTCCGTCAGGTGGCGCTGATCGTGCTGATGGCCCAGATCGGAAGCTTCGTGCCTGCCCGCTCGGCCAGGATCGGATTGGCGGACCGAATCTTCTCCCGCATAGGCGCGCAGGACGAAATTCACGCCGGCCAATCGACCTTCATGGTCGAGATGCTTGAGACCGCCAACCTGCTGCACAACGCCACAAACCGCAGTCTGCTTATCCTGGACGAGATCGGCCGGGGGACGAGTACTTACGACGGATTGTCGATTGCCTGGGCAATTGTGGAGTTTATCCACAGCCATCCCCGCCTGCGAGCGCGGGCACTCGTGGCCACCCATTACAACGAGCTCACGCGGCTGGCCGAGAGTCTGCCCGGGGTGCGTAACTACAATGTGGCGGTAAGTGAGGAGCGAGGAAAGGTCGTCTTCCTACACAAGATCGTCCCGGGCGGGGCCGACAAATCGTATGGCATTCACGTGGCTGGACTGGCGGGCCTGCCGCGCGGCGTCATCCAGCGCGCTCAGGAACTGCTGCTTGAGCTTGAGGAGCAGGGAGGAGGCGATCATGGATCGGCCTCGTCCCAGCTGCCGCTTTTTGCAGGCAAGCATCCGATACTTGACGATCTCGAGGCATTATCGGTAGATGAACTCACGCCGCTGGAGGCACTGAACCTGCTCTACGAGTGGCAGCGGCGATTGACTAAAACAGACTAGGGCATCCGGGATCTGTAGACGGCAACAACAAGCGCCCAGCTGGGCACTTGCTTTCTCCACCTTCCGGGGCCTACCGACTTACGAGGTGGATTCGAATACCAGATCCGGGTATTCCTGCCTGACTTCCTCGGCACCCTCCAGCCCCAGCGTTTGGAGCAGCTCTAAGATTAGGCCGGCCTTCTCTTCCGCGTCCCGACGCGACCAGGTGCGCGTCTTAATCTCCACGAAATGATCCTCATTTTTGGGCTCCAGTAACCGGTCAATGTTGATAAAAAAATCTTTCTCCTGGAAGCGAATTAACCAGCGCCGTCGATCCTTGTGAATCGTAAATTCATGTTTTGGCTTGAAGTACTCCCGATAAAATCGCTCGCTGTAGGTGCCGGGGGCGATGAACCGCGATCGAGAAAGCAGCACCGATTGCGGGAATTCTCGTTCGGCCGCCGGGCCAATTAACGTCAGGCGATAACGGACGTTGTAGACCTCTCCCGATTCGTCGATAAACTCGTCCTCTCGGTATCTGATCCGACCTTGCTCAGGTTCATCGAAGGTGTAGTAGGTGTCGTACTCCCTATAATGCACCGATCGAACGACGTCCAAATCGCCGGACTCGAGAATGTCAACAAGAGCTTCGAGATCGGGAAGACGCATCTTGATCTGAACCTCGTAACTCTCTTCCTGTTCCGCGCCGCCGATCGCGACTAGTTTCGAAACCACCGAGTCCTCGCGTTCGATCAGAAAAGCATCAATCTGTTTGGCGTATTCCGCGGCGGCCTCAAGCGACTTCTCGGGCTCGACGGTCTGGAGCTGGCGGTCTTTCAGCAGCCAGCGGCCCTCCACCATGACATCGGTGACGTCGGTGGACTTGGTGGCATAAACTAGCCGCGAATAAATCGCGTCGGGGTCGTGGTCGAAGTGTGGCAGAGAGTGCAGGGTGTTCAGGTCGAGCAGGACGAGATCGGCGCGCTTTCCTACTTCCAGCGAGCCCGTCAGATGATCCAAATACAGCGCCTTCGCTCCGAGGCGGGTGGCCATCGCCATGACCTGACGCGCGGGAGCTGCGGTTGGATCGTGGGTGGTGGCCTTCGCTATGAAACTTGCCAGCCGAAGCTCCTCAAACATGTCTAAGTCATTGTTGGAGGCCGGGCCGTCCGTGCCGATGCCGACATGAACGCCGCGCTCCAGCATCTCGGTGACGGGCGCAAACCCGGAAGCAAGCTTTAAATTGCTCGAGGGATTGTGTGAGACACCGGCTCCGGCATGCTGGAGGGTGTGGATCTCACCCCCATCGATGTGAACGCAGTGGGCTGCCATAACCTTGGCCTCAAAGAGACCAAGCTTTTTGACCCATGGGACCACCGGCATGTCGTAGGTCGCGCGCCAGTCCTCGACCTCTTGCAGCGTCTCAGAGATGTGAATGTGAAGCGGTACGTCGAACTCTAGCGCGAGTTCGGTGCACTCTTTCAGGATTTGCTCGGTGCAAGTGTATGGGGCATGTGGCGCGACCGATGGAACGATCAACGGGTGTCCGCGCCAGCGCTGGATAAATTCACGCGTCGCGGCCAGCGAATCCTCGTAGGATTCGGCATCCGGCGAGGGGAACTTCATCACCGTCTGACCCAACACCCCGCGCATTCCCACCTCCGCGACCGCTTCCGCGACCGTGTCTTCGAAGTAGTACATATCCGCGAAACACGTGATTCCGCTGCGGATCATCTCGGCGCAGGCAATCAAGGTGCCTAGACGGCAGAATTCGGGGGTCACGAATTCCCGCTCCACGGGCATCATGTAACCGAGCAGCCACACGTCTAATTGGCGGTCGTCCGCCAATCCGCGCAGCATCGTCATGGCTGCGTGTGTGTGGGAGTTGATCAATCCCGGAATCAATACCTTCCCATCACAATCGTAAATTTCGGCCGGCTGAGTTTCCGACAATAAATCCTGGGTGGATCCGACCGCAATAATTTCGCCCTCATGGATGGCCACCGCCCCCTCCGGGAAAATCTGGAAGGAATCGTCCATCGTGACCACATGCGCGTTCTTGAGAAGAAGTTCGGCCTGTGCCATCGTGGGAGGATTATAGCAAGCCGGAGCTTGAATCTGATTCCGGTCGGAGCGGCTATTCGTGAAGGCGTGCGGGGTCTGGTTGTACAGGCAGGACCGACTCGTATAATCGCCGTGTCATGCGTGCGGTAGATGTGATTATCAAGAAGCGCGACGGCGGGGAACTCACCTCGGAAGAGATCGAGTTCTTCATAGCCGGATTCGCGCGGAACGAAATCCCGGATTACCAGGCCGCGGCCTGGGCCATGGCGATTTTGCTCAAGGGAATGACCCCGCGCGAGAGCACCGATCTTACGCTGGCCATGGTGGCCTCCGGGGATCAACTGGATCTATCCAACGTCGTGCCGCTGGCAGTGGACAAACACTCGACCGGCGGGGTGGGGGATAAAACGACCTTAGTGGTGGAGCCGATGGTCGCCGCGTGTGGGGTGCCGGTGGGCAAGATGTCCGGCCGCGGGCTCGGCTTCTCGGGGGGGACGCTCGATAAGATGGAATCCATCCCCGGATTTAAGGTGGATCTCTCTACAAAACAATTTTTGCGCCAGCTGAGGGATGTAGGCCTTGTGTTGACCGGGCAAACTGCGGATTTGGCGCCTGCGGACGGAAAACTCTACGCCCTGCGAGATGTGTCGGGGACGGTACCCTCGATTCCGTTGATCGCCTCGTCTGTGATGAGCAAAAAGATCGCGACCGGCGCCCAAGCCATTGTGCTCGACGTAAAGGTTGGGGTGGGGGCTTTTATGAAAAATCTCGAACAGGCGGAAGAGCTGGCCGAGCTGATGGTGGAAATTGGCGGCCGCGCCGGGCGGCGGGTCGTGGCTCTGATCTCCGACATGAATCAGCCGCTTGGCAACGCGGTCGGGAACGCGCTGGAGGTGCGCGAGGCTATTGAGACACTGCGCGGGGAGGGACCACCGGATTTTAATGAGCACTGCTTGGTGGTGGCCGGACAAATGCTGCGCCTCGCGGGCAAGGCCAGCGACCTGCCGGCTGCCAGCGATCGTGCCGCGGCTGCATTAGCCGATGGTTCGGCGTTCGCGAAATTCCGAGAGCTTGTGGCGGCGCAGGGGGGGGATACAAAATATATCGATGAACCCGAGCGTCTGCCCGCGGCCAGATTGGTTAAAACGATAACGGCTCCCAAATCCGGCTTTGTGGTGGGGATCCACGCGGCAGAGATTGGCTCCACTGCAGTCGGGTTGGGCGGCGGACGGGCTATGAAAGGCGATAAGATCGATCATGCCGTTGGCCTGATTGTCCACCACAAGGTAGGGGATAAGATCGCGCAGGGCGATGAACTCTTCACCATCCATGCCAACGATGAAAAAAAACTGGCGCAGGCCGAGGCGCGTGCCCTCGAGGCACACACCATCGGGCCGGAGCCCGTAGACCCGCTCCCCCTGTTTTACAAGACCATCGGTAACGACGGCTGACGGCCCCAGCATCAGGCTAAGATAATCCAGGTCGACCCAGGCCGCGCACGGTCATTCCACGGCGCTAGAATTTTTAGGGCGACCCGGGCCGCAAGCGTCCACGCGCGGGCGTGGCGACCAGGACGCGACAGGCCGATCGAAGCCGGCCGAATGCCAAGTCGACTATTTCGTCAGATTCTTGATCGTAACCGGCTCAACCGGGTCGCTGAGTTCAAAGCCAAAGATCTTGGAATAAAAGTAGAATTCTGCCTCCAGGGCCCGGCTGGTATTGGCCGCATCCCGGAAACCGTGCCCCTCACCCTCGAACTTCAAGTAAGCATAGGCCAGGCCATTTTTTTCGAGCGCCTCAACCATCAACTCCGCCTGGGAAGGCGGAACAACCTTGTCCTGTCCGCCTTGCAGCAGAATCAATGGCGAGGAGATGCGGTCGACGAAGTGGATCGGCGAACGTTCTCGGTACAGATCGATTGCCTCAGGATACGGGCCGATCAGGCTGTCGAGATAACGCGCCTCGAATTTGTGCGTGTCACGTGCCAGCGCCTCCGCGTCGGCCACGCCGTAATAACTCGCTCCAGCGGTGAAAACATGGTGGAAGACCAGCGCACACAAGGTCGTATATCCGCCCGCACTTCCGCCTCGGATGATCAAACGTGCCCCATCCACCTCCCCTCGATCCACCAGATACCTGGCGGCTTGGATGCAATCCTCGACGTCCGCCACTCCCCACTCTGTATTGAGCAGCTGCCGATAGGCCCTGCCGTAGCCGGTACTGCCCCGGTAGTTCACGTCCACCACCGCGAATCCGCGGGAGGTCATGAATTGGCGCACAGGAGAAAACTCCGAGTTGGTGCTGCTGGTGGGACCGCCGTGGCTGACGACGACCAGTGGGGGTAGTTCACCCACGGGCGCAGCATACTTGTTATTCTTCGGCGCGTAGTAGAAGGCGTGCGCCTCATGCCCGCCGGCGGTCGGGATCTTGATGGGCTCAGCGCGCGAGATATTGTCCTTGTCCAGAAGATCCGCCGGCGCCGGGCTCAAGGGCTCAAGTTCACCGCCATCGAGAGTAAGCGCGTAAACTCGAGCGGGACGGTCGGGACTGCCTCCGATGAAGACCAGGCGGTTGGAGTCCGGATCAAAATGCAGGCTGCGCGGCCGGAAGGTCGTAAGCTCGAGATCAAAGGGTTTAAGGGCCCGGTCGTCGATCCGTGCCAGGAAGTCCAGGCCGTCCTGACTGTATATGCAGGCGATTTCCCCATCCGGCAAAAACGTATATTGAGATAGGCCAAAGACCCACATCGGCGAACCAAACTCGGCCTCCATGGGAGCTAGCGCCTGAGCTCCATCCCTGCGCCAGCGGTACAGGTTCCACCAGCCGCTTCGGTCGCTCACAAAGTGCAGGGTACCGTCGGGGCCCCATTCGGGTTGAAAGATCGATTCGTTCGATCCGCCGGCCATCTGTCTCGGCCTCTCCAGGCCTCCCCCTGCGCCAATCTCGGCCGTCCAGAGTTCCGTTCCGTCCCACGGCATATTGGGTTGATCCCACTCCAGCCAGGCCAATCGGCCGCCGTCCGGACTGGGCCGGGGGAAGGCGTAGAAGTCGCGGCCGGTGGCGATAACCCTGGGTTCACTATCACCCGTCGGCGAGAGCGCCACCAGCTCATTCTCGACCGAGCCATCCGGCGCATGGCGTTCACGGACGCAGTAGATCCAATTATGATCAACGGAGAGGCGGCCGTCCGCATACCGTAGGCCGGCCGGGATTTCTGGCTCGGGAGAGATGGCAACCGGATCTGCACCGCTTTCGATCCGGTAGAGTCGCTGGTCCTCGAAACTAGAGGCGAAAAGCGTCTTACCGTCAGCCAGGTAGGCGCCGCCGCCATACTCGTGCGCGCGCGTGCGGCAATTAAAGTCCTCCGGAGCGGCCGGCTCCACCTCACCCTTCCGAGACCGGCGCATGATCGCCACACGTCCTGCCTCTCGCGGTCTGGACTCGGACCAATACACCGTGCCCTCCGACAAAACAATCTGGCCGGGGGCCCGAAATCCGGCCGCTACGTCCGCGGCCGATAATGTCGAGGCCCAGCTTCCGTAAGGTCTTATTTTCTTAGCTTCAGTCACTTCCGCACCTCCCACTTCTCGATTGCTCGAAATTTCCACCCAGATTTTCCGATCCTAAGCCGGTGCGCATAGCCAATTATGGTCCCATAGGTTGGCGCGGACGGGCAGAGGCGGAGTCTAGAGCCCTTGAGTCATATTGAGCCGCCAGGGCTAATTGTCGTATAAATCCTATGAATATTAGAGTCGGACATTGTATCGTTCCGAACATATTGCTTCACACGGGACTGTTATTATTCGCGCGATCCAGGGTCGACGACGGAGACATTGATGGCAAAAAAAACACCCACCAAACGACGTGGGGACGAGGGCAATAAACTCGCTAAGCGCCGCTCGCGATTGAAGTACGCTTACCCGATCGAGCGCGATCCGGACGACACGCTTGGAATGTATCTGAAGGAGGTCGGCAGTTTACCATTGCTCAAGGCGGAGCAGGAGGTCACGCTGGCCAAACGCATCGAACGCGGCATCAAGGCCCGAGAGGAGCTGGCGAGCGGCAGGAGTGGGTCCAAGCAGGTAGCAGATCTCAAGGTATTAATTGAGGACGGATGGGCGGCTCGAGAGCATCTGCTCACTGCCAACTCAAGGCTCGTCATCAGCGTGGCAAAGAAATACAGGAGCCGAGGCGTCCCATTCGCCGATCTTATCCAAGAGGGAAACATCGGTTTGATTCGAGCTACGAAGAAATTCGAATATCGGCGCGGCTTGAAGTTCTCGACCTATGCGACGTGGTGGATTCGGCAGGCCGTGACGCGCGCCATTTCAGATATGGGGCGTACGATCCGGCTCCCGGTCCACATGGGGGACCAAATCAACCGGCTGCTGCGAGCATCCCACAATCTCACCCAAGAGTTAGGGCGGAATCCTACCAACGCGGAACTCGCGGAGGTGCTCGATGTGCCCCTGGAGAGGATCGAGGACATGAAGCAGGTTTCCCAGCTTCCGATTTCCCTTGAAACTCCCACTTCCGAAGAAGAGGATTCGGTCCTGGGCGACTTTATCGAAGACCAGGAGGCTGAAGCACCGGCTGATGCAGCAAGCGAAGCCTTGATGTTTCGTGGCCTGTGGGAAGCGCTCGGGAGCCTTCCCCCTCGCGAAAGCGTGGTGCTTAAATTACGCTTCGGACTTGTGGATGGTAAGGTCTACACCCTCGAAGAAGTCGGGCAGAAGCTTGGGGTCACGCGCGAGCGCGCACGCCAGATTGAAGCGCAAGGTATGCGCCGATTCCAGAATCCGGACATCCGAGAAAAGCTTGTCGACTACGTTAAAGAATGATCCGCAGGTTCACGGGCAGGCGTTCAGCAGGTGCTGATCGAAGGTTTCTGCGAACTGATGTCGACCCGAGCCGTCGCACGTCGCACGAAAATAGAGGAAGCTCGTATCGATCGGCGACCCGACCGCCTCGAGTGAGGCCAGGCCCGGAGCTGCAATCGGGGCGGGGGGCAGTCCGCCGGTCCGGTAGGTGTTGTAGGGGGAATCCACCTCGAGGTCCAACAGCGTGAGCGGGGATTTCCACCAATCGCCCTCCGGCTGCCAGCCGAGAGCGTACTGAACCGTAGGGTCGGCCTCAAGAAGTAGGCCGCCCCGCAATCTCTTGTAGAAAACGGCCGCGATCATCGGCCGTTCCTCGGATACGATCGCTTCGCGCTCGACAATCGAAGCCAACGTCACGGCCTGCATGAGCGTCAGCCCCTGCAGTTCGAAACTTTGACGCAGCATAGGGTCGACGCGCCGCAGGAAATTGTCCAACGCCGCCTCGACTAACGCCTGCGGCGAGCTGTCCGGCTCCAGTCGGTAAGTGTCTGGGAACAAGAATCCCTCAAGCGTGCCTGTGCCGGCAATAAGCTCATGGTCAACCTCGGCTGCGCGAGCGGCCGCCAGAAAGTCGGACCCACTGTAGCCGAGATCGGAACGATCGATGGCCTCTGCGATCTGCTCCAATCTCCAGCCTTCCACGATGGTCAGCACAATTTCTGGCGGGCGCGCGGTCTGAAGGGTGGAGGCCAATTCTCTAACGGTCATGGCACCCGTGACCTCGTAGGATCCGGCCTGGATGCCGACGTCCAATCCCCGATACCGCATGTAATTGCGCAGCAGCGTGCCATTGTCGAGGACGTCCGCAACGACCAGTTGGTCGATGACGGATTGAGCACTTTCGCCACTTTCCACGAGAAGGTCCAACTTGGCACTTGGGTCGCCGGCCGGAGAATTTAGAGCGGGAGCTTGAGCGAGCAGATATGCCGCCAGCGTCGCGCGCTCCGTCGTGCCTAGAGCCGTCGATGGCGGCCCTACGTCCCCGAGCACCTCAGAGATTGCGAGCAGGGAGGCCCCTGCCAGCCCCAGGAACCCGCAGAGCAGCGCCACCAGCAGCAGGCCCCCAATCACGCGGCCAATTGGGCTTCGCTTTTTCCGTGCTTTAGACATTGGAAGGTCTCAGCCCACCATTTAAGGAAAGGTCAGGCCGCGCCGGCCAGGGAGTCGAGATAGTCCTGGAGAATATAGGCCGCCGCGCGGGCATCGATGTTGTCGTCCTTGACTCCGGCCATCTGGGTCGATCCGCTCTCGTCCCAGGTCTCAACCGCCAGGTCGGTGGCGTTGCTCAACTCGTCAACGAGTCGCAATGATCGCCTGGCCTGGTGGCCGACCTGGCCTTCGTCGTCCAAAGGCAGCCCAACCAGGATTAGATCCGCGCCGTGGGTCGCGGCGATCGTGGCAATTTCAGCCGCGTCCTGCGCCCTGGATTGGTGACGGATCACCTGGAGCGGTCGAGCGATGGTGCTCGTCGGATCGCTGATCGCGAGTCCAATGCGAACCTCTCCCGGATCGACGGCCAGGATTATGCGCTCTCCCATACCCACTTTATATCAATGCGCATCCTCAGCCAGGGTATCCAGGGCAGCCAGCCAGGAGAAGTTTCTATTTGAGGCTCCTGGTCGAGTTCGATCAAGTTTACCAATCGATCCGCGGCTTGGCTTTTCGGACCTCCCAGGACAGAGCGGCGCAGCAGATCCTGGTCGGCCGTCTTTACCAGAGAGCCCCGCACTGCAAAGGTGACTTCTATTGCCGGCCAGTCTGAAGATCCTTCCACCGCCTCGAGAGTCAGGCTGCCGGGAACGAGCAGCCGATTTTCAGGGAGCGTCGATCGGATTTCCTGTTCAGCAGTGTCTGTGGCCAGCGGGAGGGAGTAGGCCAAACCCTCAACCATCAGGGTAAGCGTCAACCCCAACGAATCGGCCGCCTCACCCAACCCGACGTCGTAACGCTCATCGACAATCTCTCGCAGGCGAAGGCTGCCGGGGGCCAGCTCGAAACCGCCCGCGAGCTGTGATAGAAGGGTACTCCTAGCAGCCTCCACCAGTTCAGTCTCCAGCATACGTCGCAGATCTTGGGGATCGCCCAAACCTACCGCGGCCACCACTTGATCTCGTCCCCCACTCGTGGGCTCAGGGTTGCCCACGGTGACCAGAAACCCAAGCGGCCCCTCCACGGACTGGATCGCTCCCGCGGATACGTTGCCGGACCGACCGGATTCGGCGGCCTGGACAGGAAGTCTGGCCGACGACTCTTCGCCGACGCCCAGCCGAACACCTTCCGAAGTAATAAATCGAATCTCGCCGGCGCGCAGTCCGGTTCCCGCCGGCACTATGACTTCCTCGCCGGTCAGGTTAGTGAATTCGACCTCGCCAGAGGCGGTTGCCTGAGGCAGCCGTACGCGGCCGGATGTGTCGATTCGCCTGCTCCCCGAAATCTCAGTAGATACCGTCTGCCCCGGAACCCGGTTGGGGCCAGTGGAAGACGAAGGGTCGATCCAAATCGGAAGACTTCGCTTCAGCGGGATATCTACCGGGTCCATCACGATTTCTGCGCTGGGCAGCACGGACAAGGCGATCGCGGCCACCGCCGCGACGGATATACCCACCGCGATCCATCGGCTTCGTTGACCCAACTGAAGATAGTTATCCGAGTCGCGCGCCTCACCCAGTTCGGCCAGGGAGGGACGCTCTCGGCGGAGGGTTGTCGTCTGTTGGGGTTCGGACCAGGGCCCTGTCGGCAGCTTCTCGAGTGAACTGTAAACTGGGATCTTGAGCTGTTCGGCGATCTCAATGACCTCCGGGTCGAAGGTCACCAGCCCCAGCTCGAGGCCGAGCCGGACGGCGTGTCTCTGGACAAGCACCAGATCCAGCCGGCGATTCAAGGGGCTTCCCCGGCGCGGCCAAACTAATACTACCTGGGGGGCCCGAGCCCAGGAGAGTTTGTCTCGGGCCGATGAGTAATCGTCCTCAGGATCCAGGTTGATGATGTGGACTTTCACGCGCGGTCAGCCGGCCTGAGTGATGTGCGCCTCCACCCAAGCCGGAACCAGGGCGAGCGCTTCCGGAAGTTTGCTGGCATCTTTGCCTCCCGCCTGTGCAAGTGTCGGCTTCCCGCCGCCCCCTCCACCCACCACTTCTGCAACGCTCCTGACTAATTCTGCGGCGTGTAAACCGCGCTTTACCAGGTCCTCCGTGACCCCGGCCACGATGATGGGTTGATCATTCTGAGTGGAAGCCAACACGGCCACTCCGCTCGGATTGTCGGCCCGGAAGCGGTCTATGAGCAGGCGAAGCGAATCCGCACTCAGATCAGCCAGCAAATGGACCAGCACCGGAATGCCATCGACCTGCTCAGGCTTCAGGCGCCCCAGTTGCTCAATAGCCAGAGTCTGGCGGAGCTTGGCCTGGAGTGTCTCCAGCCGGTCGTGGTCCTCAAGTACCTTGACCAGGCGCGCGGATACGTCCTGCGCGCCCACCCCAAGTTTCGCGGCAACCTCATCCAGCGTAGCCAACCTGCTTTCGATCCGATCTAACGCCGCTCGGCCGGTGACGGCTTCAATCCGACGTATTCCTGAGGCCACGCTGCCTTCGCTCGTGATCAGGAATGGGCCGATGGTCGATGTGGTTTCGACGTGGATGCCACCACACAGCTCGTACGAAAAACAGGCGGGCTCGCCGATGCAGATTGTGCGAACGGTGTCCCCGTAAGTTTCACCGAACAATGCCATCGCGCCGGCTTCAATGGCTTCCACCCGATCTTCATTGCGGATGCGTAGTGAATAGTTGGCAAGGATCTCCCCGTTGACTTTTCGCTGGATGCGCACGATCTCGTCTTCGGTCAGCGCCTCGGGGTGTGTGAAGTCGAAGCGCAGCCGGTCGGGTGCCACCAGAGATCCGGCCTGGCGTGCATGAGTTCCGAGCACGTCCCGGAGCGCCGCATGAAGCAGATGGGTGGCGGTGTGGTTGCGCACAATATCCATACGCCGCGCCGGATCCACCTTCGCGAGGGCGGAGTCGCCCACCCGGGGGGCCCCGCGCGTCACCGTCCCGATGTGGATCACCAACCCTTCGATGGGGAGGCGAGTGTCCTCGACCTCAATTTGCCAAGGGGGGTCGCCGGCGGAGACAATCTCGCCTGAGTCGGAGACCTGTCCGCCCGCTTCCACATAAAAAGGAGTGCCCGCCAGAACAACCGCTACCGATTCCCCCTCCTCGGCGGAATCGACCGGCTCGTCCCCACGAAGCAGTGCAAGAACCGGAGTTTCCAATTCAAGGGCCGTGTAAGGGTTGTAGCGCACCCCGTCCGTGAGTTTTCCGGCCTCGGTCAGCTTGGCGTGGATCTCTCGATATCCCTCAATTGCGCCCGCATCCGCGGTGGCCTGAAAACCCTCGCCGATAGAAATCGCGCGGTGCCGATCCATGGCTTCGAAAAATGCTTGTTCGTCCACTTCCGCGCCGCTCTCGCGCGCGAGGTCGCGCGTGATTTCGAATGGCAATCCGTAGGTCGCGTAGAGGTCGAAGGCCACCTCACCCGGGAGAACTTCCCCTTCCAGCTGATCCAGGCGTTCGTTCAGCCTGGAGATTCCGCCTTCCACCGTGCGAGCAAATCGCACTTCCTCGTCCGTGATCAGACGCTCGATGGCCTGTTGGTTCTGAGTAAGCTCCGGATAGGCTTCGCCATAATGCTCGATCGCCGCTCGCGCGACTTCCGCCAAGAACGGGCCGTCAAAACCGAGTTTGCCGCCAAAAAGGCTGGCGCGCCGGATGATCATACGTGTGATGTAGTTGCGGCCCAGGTTTCCAGGCACGACGCCATCCCCGATCAAAAAGGCGGCCGCCCGCGCGTGATCCGCGATGACCCGATACGGAGTCCAATATTGTTTTAATTCCGCCTCTCCGTGACCCGCAAGCGCCTGCGTGGCCTCGATAATCGGCGTAAAGAGATCCGTTCTGTAGTTTGAGTGAGTTCCCTGAAGCACGGAAACGATGCGTTCAAACCCCATGCCGGTGTCAACGTGTTTCAATTCCAGCGGCTCAAGCTGCGAAGGTCCGATTCGGTTGTATTGGATGAACACCAGGTTCCAGAGTTCCAGGTATCGAGTGCAATCTCCGTTGATCTCGCATTCATGTCCTTTGGCGTCCTGCATATTGCAATATTCAAGGCCCAGGTCCATGTGAATCTCGCTATCGGGACCGCTGGGCCCGGTATTTGCCATCTCCCAGAAGTTTTCGTCCCGACCAAAGAAGACGATGTGCGACGAATCAAAGCCGGGCTGCTTGGCCCAAAGATCAGCCGCCTCGTCGTCGCGTGGAATTTCGCCCTTCTCGTCTTCGAAGCAGGTCGCCCACAGTTGGTTTTTGGGCAGCCCCCAAACTTCGGTGAGCAGCTGCCAGGCCCAGGATATGGCTTCTTCCTTGTAATAATCGCCAAAGGACCAATTGCCGAGCATCTCGAAGAAGGTATGGTGGCTGTCGTCTCGCCCGACATCGTCCAGGTCGTTGTGTTTCCCGGCCACCCTCATGCACTTCTGAGAGTCAACCGCACGTACGTACGGCCGGCTCCCTGTGCCCAGGAACACGTCTTTGAATTGGACCATTCCGGCGTTAGTGAACAACAGGGTCTCGTCGCCTCCCGGAACGAGCGAGGCGGAGGGCACGATGGTGTGATCCTGCGCCGCAAAGAAATCCAAAAAGGACTGCCGAATCTTTGCGCTGGGCATTCCGTTGGGCGCTACCATGGAATCGACGGCGATTATACGTCAGGGCCCGCCATCTGGCCCAAATGGCTGGAAGCTCACTCCCGGGCACATGGCTCACCCATAGGGCGAGATCGACCTCATCTCCGCGGGACGGAGGACTTTATGTAAAGCTCAAGACGGCTGCTTCCGCTCGAAAGCTGTCTGTAAGGCGGTTGGAAAGGCGCCTGTAAGGTGCTAATGGAGGGCTGGCCCTACAATGTTGAAAGGACCTGGTCCAAGTGCAAGACCTAAAGGGAAGAGGTCTTTTCTATGCTTAAGCCAGTAATACTTATTGTGGATGACGAGCGACCCTATGTCGATCTCCTGGGCGAGCTGTTGGAGAAGTATGGCATGGAGGCTCATACGGCGTACGATGCAGGCGACGCGCTCTTTCGGATACGCGCCACAAAGCCCGATCTCATCCTGATGGACCTGAAAATGCCGCAGATGGACGGCCTCTCCTTGATCGATCGATTGCGCTCCGAGCAGGAATGGCAAAAGATCCCGATTGTGGTCGTCAG
>JADFRG010000036.1 GCA_022561385.1 Chloroflexota bacterium | reverse complement strand
GTCGCTACCGAACTGCGCCTATTCTTCCCAGCCACCATAGAGCTGGCCCTGGCTGCCTTAATTATTGCTATTGTAGTGGGAGTGCCATTGGGGGTCATTGCTGGCTACAAACACAACAGCTTCGCGGACCTCGGCACGACGATTGGGTCCCTGATTGGGGTCTCGATGCCAATCTTCTGGCTGGCGCTTATCATGCTGTGGATCTTCGGACTCAAGCTGGGCTGGTTTCCCATTGGCGGGCGCATAGACCGATCGGTCGACCTGCAGATCATCACCAATCTGTACATCCTGGACAGTATGCTCACCTTGAATGTTCGCGCGCTCTTGAGCGCCTTGCATCATCTTGCGCTGCCGGCAATCGCCCTGGCCACGATTCCGACCGCATTCATCACCCGCATCACCCGATCGGCGATGCTGGATGTATTGGGTGAGAATTACGTGCGAACCGCCCGAGCAAAGGGGCTAGAGGAAAAATCGGTTGTAGCGCGGCATGCGCTCAAGAACGCCATGCTACCTGTGATCACGGTGATCGGGCTCCAGATAGGGTCGCTTATGACAGGAGCCATCCTCACCGAGACTATTTTTGCGTGGCCAGGAATGGGTCGCTGGATCGTCAATGCAATCCTTGCGCGCAATTTTCCGGTAGTTCAGACCGGAGTCATGGTCTTCGCACTGATTTATGTTTTCGTTAATCTTGCTGTAGATGTTTCGTACGGCTGGTTCAACCCCCGGATTCGGTACAGCTAATCCATGTCAGGCTCTCTGGCCGAGACCGAACTGAGCGGGTTCGCCAGATCTGGGACAGAGGATCGGAGCCAGGGTGTGAGCCGTTCTCTGTTCTGGGACACCCTGCGCAGGCTGTTTTCAAACAAGCTCGCCATCGTAGGCATGTTTATGATCGGGACGGTAATCCTTGTGGCCCTGACTGCTCCCTGGATCGCGGCCCAACACCCGGACCAAAACGGGATTTTTCAGGCCTTCCCTCAAAACAATAAGCTGCCACCCTCGATAAACCATCCAATGGGAACGGACGTCATTGGCCGGGACATGCTCAGTCTTGTCATTTATGGAGCGCGGATTTCACTGCTGGTGGGCGTGTTCGCGGTCAGCCTGGCCATTGTCCTCGGTGCTTCCCTGGGCGCGATCTCGGGATTTGCGGGGGGCACCGTTGACAACGTCATCATGCGTATCATGGACATCATGATCTCGTTCCCTACAGTCCTGCTGGCGCTGGTTATCGTGGTAATCCTCGGACCCGGATTGTTCAATGCGATGGTGGCTGTCGGAATTGTTGCCGTGCCTGCGTTCGCCAGGATTACGCGCGCCTCTGTGCTGGGTGAGACCGGCAAGGATTACGTAATTGCGGCTCGCTCCGTCGGAGCCGGCGCTCGGAGAGTGCTGTGGCGACACGTCATGCCCAACACACTTTCGCCGATCATCGTAGCGGCATCATTGGGGATTGCTACTGCGATCCTGGACGCGGCGGCGCTCGGTTTCCTCGGGTTGGGCGCCCAGCCTCCCACACCCGAATGGGGACTGCTGCTCAGCCGTAACCGCGGTTACATGTTCACCTCCCCCTGGATGGTTTTCTTCCCGGGGCTTTCGATCATGTTTCTCGTTTTAGGGTTCAATTTGATTGGAGACGGGTTGCGGGATGCGCTCGACCCGAAGCTCGGCTGAGTACCAGGTTTAGCTTCCCAAAAGAGTACTTCTAACCGGATGCATCGGAATTCTCCAATTAGGACCGCGCGCCTTCTTGAAGGGTAGATGAGTGAAAGAACTGCTCAGGATTGAAGACCTGCAGACTCGCTTCTACACGCGGGATGGTGTGGTGCATGCCGTAAATGGGGTCTCTTATTCTATTGATGAGGGCGAAATCCTTGGGGTGGTAGGTGAGAGCGGATGTGGGAAAAGCGTCCATGCTCTTTCAATATTGAGGCTCATTCCCGACCCACCAGGCCGAATCGAAAGCGGCGAAGTCTGGTTTGACGGAAAGGACCTGCTGACGGTAAGCGACGAGGAGATCCGCAGGGTCAGAGGAGGGCAATTGGCGATGGTTTTCCAGGACCCGATGTCGTCGCTCAATCCCGCGATGACCGTCGGGTTTCAGATCGTGGAAGCGTTAAGGCTGCATCTTGACATGACTGAACGGCAGGCGAAGGAGCGGACGACCGAATTACTGACGACGGTGGGCATCCCCGACGCGAAGAATCGGCTGGACGATTACCCGCACCAGTTTTCCGGCGGAATGCGCCAGCGGGTCATGATCGCCATGGGCCTTTCTTGTAATCCGAAGCTGCTGATAGCAGATGAGCCGACCACGGCCCTGGACGTGACAATCCAGGCGCAAATCGTGGATTTGATTAAGCGCCTCCAGGCCGAACTTGGCATGGCGGTTATTTGGATCACCCATGACTTGGGAGTGGTGGCCGATCTGGCCGAGAAGGTCAACGTCATGTACGCCGGTTACATCGTGGAGCACGGGAACGTGCGCGATGTCTTCAAGCGCACCCGACATCCCTACACCATCGGCTTGCTGGGCTCGCTACCTCGCCTGGATGAAGATCCCGGGACTGAGCTATCCGCAATCCCGGGATTTCCGCCCGACCTGATAGATCTCAAGCCCGGATGTCCCTTCGCGGCAAGATGCCCGCACGCCATAGAGCAATGCTGGAACGAAACTCCCCGGCTCGAACCCACCGAAACCAAACGCCATACGGTAGCGTGCTGGCGTTGGGAAGAGATTGCACAGGGAGTAGCCTAGTGGAAGACGAGCGCGAGACCCTGGCTCAGATCCGTGGCTTGGTCAAACACTTTCCGATCATGCGCGGCAGCATCATAAAGCGGGAAGTCGGTCAGATCCGCGCCGTGGATGGAGTGTCGTTCGACCTGTACCGGGGCGAAACTCTGGGATTGGTCGGTGAGACGGGATCTGGAAAAACCACGGTAGGTCGCACCATGTTACGACTGTATGAAGCCACGGGAGGCAAAGTCATCTTCGACGGGGTCGACCTGATGAGCCTAAAAGGAAGAGAGCTCGATCAGATTCGCCGGCGAATCTCCATGATTTTCCAGGACCCGCTCGCCTCGCTCAATCCGAGGATGACCATCGGCAGCATCGTAGGCGAGCCGCTCCTCGTTCATAAAGTTGGTAACAAGAAGCAGCGGCGGGCACGCGTGGGGCAACTCCTCGAACAGGTAGGGCTCAACCCACATTTCGTCAACCGGTATCCGCACGAATTCTCAGGGGGTCAACAACAGCGGATCGGAATCGCGCGCGCCCTCGCGCTCAATCCGGATCTGATCATATGTGACGAGCCGATTTCGTCACTCGACGTCTCGATCCAGGCCCAAATCGTGAACCTGCTCGAGCGATTGCAGAATGAGTTGGGATTGACGTATTTATTCATCGCTCACGATCTGAGTATGGTCCGCCACATCAGCGACCGCATCGCGGTGATGTATTTGGGAAAGATCGTTGAGCTGGCGGATCGAGACTCAATTTACTCCAACCCGCTGCACCCCTACACTCAGGCCTTGATGTCGGCCGTGCCGATTCCGGATCCGGATTTGCAGGATACGCGCCAGCGCATCATCCTGGAAGGCGACGTTCCCAGCCCGGCCAATCCACCAGAAGGCTGCAATTTCCACACTCGCTGCCCGGCCGTGAGACTGGATCACTGCCCCCAGGCCGAACCGGAGCTGCGCGAACTGCGGCCCGGACACTGGGTGGCCTGCCACTACGCGGAGGATTATCTTTAGTGAGACCCAGCACATTCTCGATCGTCGCCTCTGATCTTGGCAAGCGCGAGTGGGGGGTCGCGGTGGCCAGCAAGTTCCTGGCGGTTGGCGCGGTGGTGAACTGGGCCCAGGCCGAGGTGGGGGCCGTCGCCACTCAGGCTCTGGCCAGGGTCGGTTATGGGCCGGACGGATTGGCGCTTCTCAAGCAGGGTAAATCGGCGGATGAGACGCTTAAGACTTTGATTCAGGCCGACGACGATCGGGCCGAGCGACAGGTCGGCATCGTCGACCGCGCCGGCCATGCAGCCGCCCACACCGGCCAAAATTGCCTCGATTGGGCGGGGCATCGAGTCGGCCAAGGTTACACGTGCCAGGGAAATATCCTCACCGGGCCCGAGGTTCTGGAGGCGATGGTGGAGTCGTTCGAGGCCTCAAGCGGCGAGCTGGCCGACCGTCTGTTGTTGGCACTGCGCGCTGGCGATGAGGCCGGAGGCGACAAACGAGGCAAACAGTCGGCGGCCGTGCTGGTCGTACGCAAGGGAGGCGGCTACGGAGGCGATACGGATCGATATCTCGATCTAAGGGTGGATGACGACCCCGAGCCCGCTCAAAGGCTCCGGGAGCTCGCAGCCATGCATCACGTGTTCTTCAAGCCCGCCATCGAGCCCGACTTCGTACGTATCGAGGCCGAGGTGGCGCAGGAGCTGCAGCGCCTAACCCGGCGGCTGGGCTACTACACGGGCGAAGTTAATGGCGACTGGGACCAGGCCTCGCGGGAGAGCTTCGAAGAACTGATCAACAATGAAAACCTGGAGGAACGATGGAGCCAGGATCAAGACCCAGACCTGATCGACCGGGTGGCGCTCGACTACCTCCGGCTGCGCTTCAGCGGAGAGGACTAAGCCGCCTCAATAAGTGGGGCTTTTACGGAGAAGGCGGTCTCCTCCGCGGCAGCACTTAGGGCAGCCCGCACCGCGGCAAGACCTGCGTTCTGGGCACTTCTTAGATCGACCTGCGACGTATCCACCCAATAAAAGGCGGTCAGCTCTGTTTTCCCTTCGGTGGAGGTGGTCCAGACGGCCTCCGTGATCGGTTCCTCCAGCACGCCCTTTCCGTGTTTGAGGGATCCGAGCACAATTTCGGTGAGATTTTCGAAATCCCAATCCTTGTCCACGCTGACCGAGATCTGCAATCGACGTCGGGGGTCCCGGCTGTAGTTGGTAATGGCTTTGACGTACACGTCCCCGTTGGGGATGAACACATCGCGCCCGTCCCAGGTGCGTATCTCGGTGGTTCTCAATGTGATGTCCCTGACCGTGCCGCTGTGACCGGCCACCTCGATGCTGTCGCCGATGTCGAAGGGCTGCTGAAGCAGCAACAGGATACCGGCCGCAAAATTTTTTGTCACGTCCTGCATGGCGAAACCGACCGTGAAGCCGACGATGCCCAGCCCCGCCACGAAGCCGGTCACATTAAAATCGACCTGAGCCAGGGCCTGTATCGTTCCCAGGATCAGCACGGTGATCCGTACCACGCGGCGCAAAAGCAGAATCAGCTCGGTATCGAGGTTGCGACGCTTCATCGCCCTGGCCGCAACATTGGCCAACCAGGACGACAGAAACAAAGCGGCGACGAAGATCACGATGGCTGTGATCAGCTTGGGCAAGAACCCGATGAGCTGAGCGAGCATGGTTTCGATAGGTTGAAGGTTTTCCATGATCATGTCCTCCAAAGCAGCCAACGATAATACTGCGGTTTCGGTGCTGATGCCGTGTTACAACGCGCAGAGCACGATTGACGAGGCCGTATTATCCATCCTGGAGCAGACGTTCAGTAATTTTGAGCTCATAACGGTGGACGACGGCTCCACGGATCGTACGGCCGATCGGCTGCGGGATTGGGCCAGCAGCGACCGTCGTGTGCGGGTCCTGACCTTTCCCCATGCCGGGATTATTGAGGCCCTCAACGGAGGCCTCGTAGCGTGCAAATCGGGACTGATCGCCCGCATGGACGCTGACGATCGCGCGCACCCCGACCGCCTGACCAAGCAAGTGCGCTTCCTGACCGAACATCCCGAGATCTCCGTGGTCGGCAGCTATATTGAGGCATTTCCCGGCGATAAGGTGGGGGAGGGGTTCAAACACTACCTGGCCTGGCTCAACAGCCTGGATACGCCGGAGCGGATCGCGCGCGACATCTTCGTGGAGAGCCCTTTAGCCCATTCCTCTACGATGATTCGCGCCGATTGGCTGAGACGTGTAGGCGGCTATCAAGAACATGGTTGGCCGGAAGACTACGATCTCTGGCTCCGAATGCACGTGGCAGGCGCGCGGATGGGAAAGGTTCAGGAGGTGCTGTTGGAATGGCGGGAGCATCCCGATCGGCTGACACGCACGGACGGACGTTACTCGGTGGAGAACTTTCTACGCGCCAAGGCCCACTATTTGTGCCTGGGGCCGCTGGCCGATCGCGAGGCGGTAATCATCTGGGGCGCGGGGCAGATGGGGCGGCGGATATCCAAACATCTGGAGCGAGGTGGGGCCTCGCTCGTGGCGTTTGTGGATATCGATCCCAAGAAAATTGGCGGTGTGAAACGCGGCCTACCTATCTTGTCCGCTGAGCAATTGCCGGAATTGCTGAAGCAGTATCGGGAGCCCATGGTCCTTGCGGCGGTTGGATCGCGCGGTGCACGCGAACTGATCCGCCAGCGACTCGACGAGATGGGGCTCATCGAGACCCAGGATTATTTAGCCGTGGCGTAGGTTAGCGGATGGGCGCGGGAGAGAAGGAGCTGGGGGCAAGGGAGCGTGGGAGCAGAGCAGCGGGGGAGCGGCGGGAGCTGGGGGGGAGGGAGCGGAGGAGCATGGGGGCAGGGGAGCCAGGGAGCAGGGGAGCGTGGGAGCGAAGGAGCATGGGGGCAGGGGAGCCAGGGAGCTGGGGAGCGTGGGAGCAGGGGAGCGTGGGAGCGAAGGAGCATGGGGGCAGGGGAGCCAGGGAGCGAGGGAGCTGGTGGGGCGCGAGGGCAGGGAGCGGTGGGGGTTGGGACTCGGAGTAAGCGTGTTAATCTCCCCAGCCCGCCTGCTCCCCACCACCCGTGCTCAAAACCGCCGCCATGGTCGGGGGATGAACGCCGGAATTTTGAGCCGATACTCTTGGTAAGACTCGCCGAAGTCTGCAACCAGCTGCCGCTCTTCGTACCGACTTCCGACGACGATGTAGAGAGTGAAACCCAGGAATAGGACCAGTGTGCTGGAGGTCATAACCGGGGTCAACCAGATCAACACCAGGGCCGCGGTGTAGAGCGGGTGCCGCACCCAGCGGTAAAAGCCGCTCACCATCAATCGGGCCGCGGTACCTTGGGGGCTGAACAATTGGCGTATTCCCAGGAAGCTGGATGCGCCGGTCTGCAGCAAAACCAACAGGATGACCAGAATTGCGACCACCTGAACCGCGGTGGTTATGAAGACCCAGGGTGAGAGAATCTGCCAAAGCGTCGGACCGGGTATGCGAGCCGGAATGGCTAAAACCGGGAGCAGGGTCGCGGCCGCCACCAAATTGTAGAAGAGACGATAGCCGCGGTCTGCGGATGGGCCCAGGCGTCGGCTCAGCCAGTTCTTAACACGAGGGGTAGCCAGCTTGCTGTGCAGCGCGCCCCAGAGCGCAACCGCCAGCAACGTGAGAATGGCGCCGATGAGTCCGTTCATGAGCGGTCTGATTGTACCGTTGGCGGCTGGCCCTGAGGCAGAGGAGCCCTACGGGCAGGGGAGCTGGGGGGCTTGGGGGCAGTGGACCTTAGTATCCCCCCGTGAGCGGACTGGCCCCGCAAGACTGTCCGCTCCCAAGCTCCATTGCTCCCGTGCACCCCTCTATGCTCCCCTGCCCCCGAGTTCAAAGATGCCGCATGGTAGAATCCCCGTCCGCATTGCCCCTGGCTAAACCTATACAAGTGATTTTCTGTTTCAACGGGTCCCTCACGCGTACCCAGAAGGCGTGATATGAGGCGAATTACCGTTTATTGTGGCTCTAGCGGGGCGGTCGCACCGGTGTACCTCGATGCCGCCCGCGAGACCGGCCGCACCATCGCCGGGCTCGGACTTTCGTTGGTCTACGGGGGCGGCGCAACAGGACTGATGGGAGCGCTGGCCGACGCGGCCCTGGAGAGCGGAGGAGAAGTAATCGGAGTAACCATCGACAAGTTCAATTCGGCGGAGCTCGGGCATCGAAACCTCACCGAGCTTCACGTAACGGACAACATCCAGGATCGCAAAGCAAAGCTGATGGAACTTTCTGACGGCATTATCGCTCTTCCGGGAGGGCTGGGCACCTTTGACGAGCTGGTAGAAGGCTTGAACTGGGTGCAGCTCGGCTTCCATGAAAAACCAATTGGCTTGCTCAACACGAACGCTTATTTTGACCCGTTCGTGTCGTTACTGGATCATGCGCTGTCAGAAGGCTTTCTCTACGTGGGTCCGACGGATCTGTTCATCAGCGACAGCGACCCCGGTAGACTGTTGGAGCGGTTAGGGTCATTTAGGCCAAAGATGAACATGACAGAACGCTGGGCCAAACAAGCCAGAGGCGCGGAGGAGCAGATATGAACGCAGCGGAGTATTTTGACCACTGGGATAAGGTCAGGCGAGATCTTCTCCGGGCGGTCGCGGTCTTGGAAGACGAGGACCTAGATTTTCGTCCCGCCGAACGTTACGATCGCACACTCGGGGATATCCTACGCCACATCATCAATCTCGAGCAGGGTTGGATTCATTATGTCGTTCGGCGCGAACTCGATGAATGGCCCCCTGACAACCACGATCGCCTGACCACCGTGAGCGCGATCGAGGCCGAAATCACCCGCACGCAGGGGGACACCGAAGCCTATCTGGCGACGATACCTATGGAGGATTTCAACCGAATCATTCAGGTGCCGGGCGACGGCACTCCGAAATTGGGCTGGATTCTCTGGCACGTGATCGAGCAACAGATTCACCACCGTGGGGAGTTGTTCCTCTGTCTGAGCCTGCTGGGGAAGGACCGCCCCAAGACCGATCGACCGGGTTAAATCTCGGACGGATTTCCAGGCAACAAGAAAAGGGGCTCGCAGCCCCTTTTTGAATTACGGGTCATCTCCCAGGGAATCCTAGGAGCGAGGTTCGGCCCCTTCCTCATGAAGAGGGAGCCAGACCGTAAACTTCGAGCCCTCGCCTTCCTGCCCGGTGCTCTCAACCGTGATTCGGCCCCCGTGTAGGTCGGCAATCTCCTTGCATATGGACAGGCCGAGGCCGGTGCCTGATTCTCCTGAACTTTCTCCGGCGTAACCGCGATAGAACCGTTCAAAGATTAGCGGCTGCTGATCGGGCAGGATGCCCATTCCGCTGTCTTCGATCACAGCCGTCACCCAATTCCCATGTTTGCCTTTGGGCACGGTCGAGCGCACGGTGATGCGTCCTCCTTCAGGCGTATAGTTCATGGCGTTGGTAAGCAGGTTGGTAAAAATCTGGCTCATGAGTCGTTTGTCGACATGGACTTTGGGAAGTGAGGTGTCGGATTCCATGTATAACTCAAGCCCGCGCGAGGCCGCCAGGCTGCGACGATCTTCCACCAGTGCCAACAGCAACTCTCCGATGTCGACCATCTCTGGATTGAAGGGCGTGGCACCCGCTTCGAGTCTCGAGAGCGAGAGCAGATCATCGATCAGGTTCGCCAATCGCTCGCTTTCGCGCGTCAATGTTTCCAGGTACCGTGCTCTCTTGGCCTCATCTTCGGTCGTCTCCAACAAATCCAGATAAAGTCGAATGTTGGTAAGTGGAGTCCGAAGCTCGTGGGAGACGTCGGAAACGAATTGGGATTTCAGCCGATCCACTTCCTTGAGGGCGCTGATATCGTGCTCGACGCCGACGAGATTGATGGTTTCCCCCTCCGAGTCCAGCACGGACTGAACGGTCACCACGGCCTCGTAGGTGGACCCATCCTTGCGCTTGTTGACCACCTCGCCGGTCCAGGTCTGTCCACTCAGGATGGTGTCCCACATCGAATCGTAGAATTCGGGGGTGTGGTGCCCGCTCTTGATAATTTTCGGGGTTTGCCCCACGGCTTCGCTGAAGTCGTAACCGTTTAGTCGTTCCCACGCGGCGTTGACAAATTCGATGCTCCCGTCCGGCTCCATGACAAATACGGCGTCGCCGACATTAGCCAGAATGGCGGTCAATCGATCGCGTTGGGCCTTCACCGCGGCCTCGAGCGCCTTGCGCTCAGAGATATCGAAGACCAGCATGCTGACGCCCTGAGGCTCATCTTGCTCGTCCATGATCAGGCTCACCGCGACAATGGCCGGAATTCGAACGTCGTTCCGGCTGAGGAACACGGTATCGTAAACCTCACGCGGCGGAAATTCTCCGCGGAGTCGAGCTTGATAGCGCTCTAAGATTTGCGGACTTACATCCTTCGGCATGCAAAGGGTGAGAGGTTGACCCAGCAGCTCCTCCACCTTGTATTCGAGCATATCGGCAAACGCCTGATTCACGTAGACGAAGCGAGCCTCCAAGTCGGCCTGGAAGATCCCGCCCACGGCGGTTTCCACCAGGGCCCGGTAGCGCGCCTCAGAGAGCGCCAGGTCCCGCGTGCGCTCGTTGACTTCGATCTCCAATCGATGGGCCTGCGACATAATCTGGCCGTATAAATGCGCATTCTCGAGGGCAACCGCGGCTTGAGCCGCGAAGGCGATCAGTATCTCCAGATCGCTCTCCAGGAAGGGACGTTCAGTGCCGGTGCGGCGCACGGTCATCACACCCATCGTGCGTTGGCGCACTTTTAGGGGCGCCATGATCAGCGTCTCGCGCTCTTCCTCGGGAGTTCCCGGAACCTGAAACCCCCGGGGATCGTCGTGCGGATGGTTGGTGAGCAGCGGCTCCCCGCTCTCCATGACGTGTCCTACCAGACCCTCGCCCGGCTTTAACTCCACCGCCCGAAATGCATCCGAAGACTCGTCAAGCGCAATTACGCAGCGCAGCACGTCCGCATCCGGGTCGTGCAGATGAATGCGACTGCCGTCCGCCTGAAGCAAATCCTTCGCCTTTTCGGCGATCAAGTTAAGGACCGTCTCCTGGTCCAGGGAGGCCGACACAGATCGGGCGGTATGGATCAGCGCTTGCGCCTCTTCGGCGCGCTGATTGGCATCCGAAAGCAGGCGCGCGTTGTTGACTGCCATGGCGGCCATCGTCGCAACTGCCTGTGCACGTTCCAGTTGCTCGTCCGCAAAGGCACGATCTTTCTCCTTGACAAAAAGACTCATCGTGCCTATGGCTTGGTCGCCCGCGATCAGCGGCAGCCCCATGAAGGAATGCACCCCCGCATCGACCCAATTCGGAAGGGCGCTTGGATGGTGGGAGTACTCGTGGAGCAGTATGGGTTTCCGGGTCTCGATGAGGCGCCAGGCAAGGCCCTCGCCCTTTGGCGTGGGCTCCCGCTTCAACGAGCCAGGCAAGCCAATCAAGTAGGGGTAAGTCACGGAATTACCGTCGGGTGTAATCAGTCCGATCGCACCCGCATCCGCCTGCACCACTTCCACCGCCAGATCTAATACGCGCTTGAGGACATCGGAAAGATCAAGCGAACTGGCAACGACCTCGATGACTTGATTACGCAGCTTCTCGCGTTCGAGAGCTTCGTTCATTTTGGTTCGAGCGCGAACATGGCCGAGCGCAATCGCTATGTGATCGGCGAGTGCCTCAACCATGGGAATGTCATCCGTGGTGAGCCATGAGGTGGTCACGTTAATTGCCCCGAGCGTCTTATCATCGAGGATCAAAGGCGCCACAATCACCGGCTGAGTGCCCAGAAGCCGCATGATCCGGGGCAGAAGGGCGCTCAGTGCCTCCGGGATCATCTGTGCCACGATTTCCGTATTGTCGGATTCGAAAACAGCCTGGCGGTCTTCTAAAGCCCGACGGTAGGCGTCGACCCGTTCCAGGTCGAATCGGTAACCTTCCAGGGGCTGTCCGGTGAGCTTTCGCAGACGCCGCTCGATCGAGGCGTTCAGGGCTCGGCCTCTCATCACGAGCTGGCCGTGATCATCGAGCAAGGCCACGCCGCCGCGCAATTTCAAGCGTCGCAGCTCATCGGTGATGGCTCGAACCAGGTCCTCCTCGTTAGAGGCGGCCTGGCGCGCCACACCCGCAGCGGCTTTCAGAGCGGCTGCCCAGATATCGCGGGTATCTTGAGTCGGTTCTTGGACTTCGACGGCCAAAATCGGAGCCTCGATGGGGAGACCGGCGAGTTTAACACGGAAGCCAGCACGGTGCTGATTCCCTTTACACCATATGTCCCAGACAGTAGACTCGCCCTGATCATTTGGTCCCATAGGAGGAGATTGGTCGCGGATCTCCAACAGGGGTGACACCACTGCCGACAAGATCATTGCCTGGCTGCATATAATTCAGGATGAGAGAATTCCGAATGCCTACCGACTGCGGGGAGAACATTTCAACCCACCCGTCGGGGGCCGCAGCCTCCGAATCGGGACATTCGTACTCAAAGTGTGGAACCAATCGGGGTGAATTTACCAGAGGTGAGAAATGAGACTCGCTAACTGGAAAGAAGTGATGGACACGGCCAACCTATCGCCAGACAAGGACATGGACCTCGTCAGCAAATGGTTGATCATCACCCGCGCGGCGGTTTTCACCATGACCGCCACTTCGGCCGTGATCGGGGGCTTATTGGCGGCCGCGGTAGCGGACAACCCCGACTGGGTGAACTTCGCGCTGGCCACCTTCGGACTACTCATCGCACACGCCGGCAATAATATGAATAACGATTATTTCGACCTGGAGGGCGGAGTGGACACCGAGGACTATGCCAGAGCGCTGTATGCGCCGCATCCCGTCCTCGGCGGGCTGGTCTCACAACGAAGGCTCGGAGGAGCGGTGCTCCTTGCGAACGCGCTGGACTTGATCATCCTGATCGTGCTAGCGCTGCGGACGGGATGGCCGGCCGTATTTTTTGCATTGGCCGGCTTATTCATCAGTTTCTTCTACGTAGCACCCCCGCTCAAGCTCAAACACCATGCGCTGGGCGAGCTGGGCGTGTTTTTGGTGTGGGGGCCGCTCATGATTGGTGGAACGTACTTTGTGACGGCCGGTTCGCTGCCGACCCTCGGGGTTTGGCTGGCGACGATACCTTACGGCATTGCGGTGATCACGGTCCTGATGGGCAAACATATCGATAAAATCGAGGCCGACACCGCCAAACGAATTCGAACCCTACCGGTTGTCCTGGGGGAAAAAACATCGCTTCGGCTGAACGTGGCACTGATGGTGGGCTTTTATGGAGTGGTCCTGGCACTGGTGCTGACGGGCACGTTAGGTATTTGGCTGCTGCTGGTGGTGCTGGCCTTGCCCAGGCTGAGAGCGGTGCTGAAGCTCTATCGGGAGCCCAAGCCCAGCGAACCGCCGGAGGGATACACCGTTTGGCCCCTCTGGTACGTCAGCGGAGCTTTCTATCACAATAAACGTGCCGGACTGCTGTTTGTGGCCGGGCTGTTGCTAAATCTGCTCGTTCCCCTGAGCTTCTAAGAGGACTTCTGGCCAGCGCCCGCGGGGGCGCGCACCGTTGCCCTGCGGCTGATATTTGGGGCGAGAGCTTCGCGCATCCACTGTGGTATGCGACGGGGTACCCCGGAAGCGATATCCAGGGTCAGCCAGTGCGACTCCGCGCGTGCCAGCTGCTCACCGTCTGAGAGTCGAGTGATGGAGAAGTAACGAACTCCGCTAGCCTGCCTGAGCGAGGTCAGCCAGGTTTCGATCTGTAATTCTTCATCCGGCAGTGCCGGCTGGAGATACTCAATGCGGCTGCGTTTCAGAGCCCACCCTATTCCTGCTTTGTTGGAGCTGGCATGTGTAACTCCGTAGGCTATGCCGGCCGCGATCGCGGCCTCCTGTGTGTAGGCAAGATAAGCGGCGTTATTGAGGTGCCCCAGGGGGTCAACGTCTCGCCACTCGACGCGCCGCCGCCAGGTGATCGCTCCGGGTGGAGCCGGGGCAGGATCAGGAAAGGGCTCCCGCTTCAGCCGGGCAGGGGGCTCCCCGGCGGTGGAGAAGGCCTCGATAATTTCATTGGGGATGGTGGCGGGCGCCTGCCTTTCGAGGTCGAGGAACACATAGTCCGTCCGGGATTCGGCCACGCGTTGGTCCGCCAGCCGAAACTCGAAGGCTCTTCGAGCCATCGCACGCCCGGAGCTGGGGATATAGGTGGTGACCTCGAGCAGGTCCCCGTAGGTCACCGGCTGCAGGTACTCAATCGAGGAATCTCGGGCGACCCACGCCCGCCCCAAGTCTTCGTAATACGCAAATCCGAATCCGGCTGCGATGGAATGCCGCCAGGCAGTTTCCTGAGCCAGTCTTAAATAGGCGGTGTTGTTCAGGACGCCGTACGCGTCGCACTCATCGTGTCGAATCTGGTAGGTCTCGGTGTGTTTCCGAGTCATTGAAGTTGCGAGATCAACATGGCAAATTACATCCGGTCAGAGGCTCGGCCCCGAGGTTTTCAGAGCAAACCCTTCGCCTGGTACCAGGCAACCGTCTGACCGATCCGGTCGGAGAGTGAGTGGCTCGGAAGGAAGCCAAGTTGCTGAGCCGATTTAGCCGAGGAACATGTAAAAGATCCCGCGGCTGCAGAGCGAACTTTGTCCAGGTTGACGATTCCGGGCGAGCGGCCCCGTAGGCGAGCGGACGTTTCAGAAACTGCGCCAACAATCCAGGCAAAAGCGATGGGCACATCAATGATCCACACTCGCTGCTCACCGCGCGCCTCCGCCGCAGTGCGGATAAGCTCGGCCAGGTTAGGTGCCTGTTCATAGGCCGCATAATAAAGTCCCAGCCCGGGCGCATCTGAAGTCCTGTCCAACCGTTCGCCGCTCGCCGCCGCCAATCTCAGATGTTCGGCCAGGTCGCCGGCGTGGATAACCGACAGTTTTGTCGAATGTGCGCGAGGCAATGGGTGAATTCCCAGGCCGGCGATTTGAAAGGCATTAAAGAGGGCGAGTGTCTGAGGATCGCGTTCGCCGAAGACCGCGGAAGCACGCACGATTGTTATTGGAACCTGGTCCGCAAATTCCATAACCGCCAACTCTCCCGCAAGCTTGCTCCGCCCATAATTGCTCACGGGCGCGGAGGGGTCGGCCTCGGTGCGCAGCCGGCCTTTCACATCCGGTCCGGCCGCCTCAAGCGAAGACAACAGAATCAATACGGGAGGGCTCTGGAGGGCCGCGCATGCCCGGGCGATATTCCGGGAGCCGGCCTCATTGACCACGTTTAGATCCGCCAGAGACCGGCCCTCCAGCCTGCCTGCCAGATGGTAGACCACGTCGACCTCCTGTATCGCCTCCTCCAGGCTGGCTGGATCGGTGACGTCGCCGATCCGCAAATCTAGTTTCTCGAGCGGAAGATCGGAGGTATTGGAGGTGGGGCGAACGAGACCGGCGACTTGCTGGCCCCGGTCTATCAGGGTCTGTACGAGGTGGTGGCCGATGAAGCCCGATACGCCTGTGACGAGGGCACGGTCACTCAATCAGTTCCAACTCCCGGCCGACTTCGCCCAGGATGTTAAGCGCCCGATCGATCTGCTCGTCGGTGTGAGTAGCCATGTAGCTGGTCCGCAGCAGGCCCATGTCGGGCGGCACGGCGGGGGCGATCACCGCGTTGGTGTACAGGCCCGCGTCGAAACACCCCTTCCAGGCCAGGAAGGTCTTCTCCCTATCGCCGATAATAATCGGGATGATGGGGGTGGTGCTCGGCCCCATCCGGAAGCCCATTTCGGTCAGTCCGGAACGCATGCGCTCCGTCACTTCCCATAAGCGCTCTACATGTTCGGGCTCGTTTTCCATAATGTCCAGCGCGGCCAGAACGGTGGCCACATTCGAGGCCGGCATGGAGGCGCTGAACACGAAGGAGCGCGCGTGGTGTTGGATGTAGTCCATAACTTTTGCTTCGCCGGCGATGAAACCTCCCAGCGATGCGAAAGACTTGCTGAAGGTGCCCATGATCAGGTCGACGTCTTCGGTCACGCCAAAGTGTGCGCAGGTCCCACGGCCGCCGCCCATCACCCCGATGCTGTGGGCATCGTCGACCATCAATCGCGCCCCGTGCCTCTTAACGATGGGGATAATGTCTGGGAGGGGAGCCACGTCGCCTCCCATGCTGTAGACTCCGTCCACAACCACCAGCACTCCGGTGTCATCATCGATCTTCTCCAGCACCCGGTCGAGATGGTCCATATCGTTGTGTGAAAAGCGTCGGATATCTCCCAGGGCCATCAGCGCGCCGTCCACGATACTGGCGTGGTCGTCCTTATCAAGCACCACCACATCGCCTCGTCCGATCATCGCTGAGATAGTACCCAGATTGACCTGGTAGCCGGTGCTGAAGACCAGCGCCGCCTCCATGCCTACAAAGGCTGCCAGACGGGCTTCCGCCTCCTGATGAAGGGCCAAGGTGCCGTTCAGGAACCGTGAGCCGGTGCAGCTGGTGCCGTACCGTTTGACGGCATCGATGGCGGCCTGCCGCACGCGCGGATCGGTCGTCAGTCCAAGATAGTTATTGGAGCCGATCATGAGGATCTTGCGACCATCCACCACGACTTCGGTCCCCTCCGTATCTTCCAACGGCAAGAACCACGGGTAGAGGCCCCGCTCCCGTACCTCATCCGCATCCGTCCAGCTGTAGGCCTTGTCGAAGATATCCATCCGAGGAACACCCTCCAGAACAACGTGAGGATAAATTGCTATATACGGATTGTCAAACCCAGGTCGAATTGGGTCGGAACGCGCACGAGCTTGACACCGCGCAACCGGCTTCTATAATGTGCCCACTTTGCGCGTGTGGTGTGCCCCTCGTCCCTCAGGCGGGGGGCGCATGTTGTTGTAAGGGGAGGTGTGCCCATGATTGACATCCAGCGGATCCGCGAGGACCCGGAGGCGGTGAAGGAGGCCATCGCCACCCTCGGCGCCGAAGCTCCCATCGATGAAATCGTTAACTTAGACTTGAAACGCCGAAAACTTCTGCAAGAGCTCGAGGGCCTGCGGCAAGGTAAGAACGAAACTTCGGAGCGAATTGGGCGCATGGAGCCGGGCGATGAGAGGCAGGGACTCATCGATTCGATGAGCGGGGTCAACGCGCGCATCAAGGCGCTGGAGAGTGCTCTGCGCGGAAACGAAGATGCGCTGCAGCGTGCAATGTACGAGGTTCCTAACCTTCCGGACGCGAGCGTGCCGGTCGGAGCGGACGAGAGCGAAAACGTCGTATTGCGGGAGGAGGGCCGGCTGCGCAAGTTCGACTTCGAGCCCCTGCCGCATTGGGATCTCGGTCCTGAGCTGGGAATCCTGGACTTTGAGCGAGGGGTCAAACTATCCGGCAGCCGGTTTTATATCCTCAAGGGTGCGGGGGCCAAGCTGCAGCGGGCGCTGATCCAGTGGATGCTGGACCTGCACGTCTCCGACCATGGCTACACGGAAATTTATCCCCCCGCCATCGTCAAGGAGCAGTGCATGTGGGGGGCGGGCCAGCTTCCCAAGTTCGCGGACAACATTTATCGGGATGTCGAGGACGACCTGTGGTTGGTCGGAACGGCCGAGATTCCGCTCACTAATCTGCATCGGGACGAAATCCTGGAGGCGGAGGATCTGCCGATAAGCTACGTGGCCTATACCCCTTGTTTCCGACGGGAGAAGTTCTCCGGCGGCCGGGACGTGCGCGGCATCAAGCGCGGCCATCAATTCGATAAGGTCGAGATGTACAAATTCATCCTTCCCGAAGAGTCCTATGCGGCGCTGGAGCAAATATTGGAGCACGCGGCAGCAGTCTGCCGGGCGCTCGAGATCCCGTACCGCGTGGTTCAAATGGTGACCGGGGATCTGGGATTTACCGCCGCCAAGAAATATGATCTGGAGCTCTGGGCGCCAGGCTCGGAGGAGTGGCTGGAAGTGAGCTCGGTGAGCAACTGCGAGGCTTTTCAGGCGCGTCGGACTCACATTCGATTCCGGCGCGAAAAGGGCGCCAAGCCGGAGTACGTCCATACCTTGAACGGATCGGGCCTGGCCCTGCCCCGCACGCTGATCGCGGTCCTGGAGAACTATCAGCAGGCGGATGGCAGTGTGATCGTGCCGGATGTGCTGCGCCCATATATGGGGGGGATGGAACGTATCGCGCTTGAAAACTAATGGACATTCTGTGGACGGTCCTGGCCGGTGTGCTTATGGTGGCCGGCCTGGTCGGGATCTTCATCCCCTTCTTCCCAGACTTCTTGCTGATCTGGGCTACGGACTGAAGAACACCATTCCTACGCCCAGGCGTTCTAGCCCCACTTCGGCCAGATGGACCACAACCGCCGAAGTATCATTTAATGCCGCGAACAGCGCCGGAATAGCATCCGGGTCGCCGGTCTGGCCCAACGCTCGCGCGGCTTCAATCCTAACTTGAGAGGCCTCCGACTGCATGGCCTCCGACAATGGGGAGATTGCCTCGGGGCCGGCCACGGCCAGCGCTCCAGAAGCGAGCCGGGCGAGCAGTCGATCCTCGTCCCCCAGAGCCTCAATCAAGCGCGGCACCGCATCCGGCATCGCATGTTGGCGCAATCCGGCCGCCGCGCACTGGCGCACGGTCGGGTCATTGTCCCCGAGGGCCTCGATCAGCGCCGCGTTGGCTCGTGGATGATCCATACCCGCGAGCGCCACAACCGCCCACCAGCGTGGATCAGGCTCGGAGGATTCCAACAAGTTCAGGAGATAGTCGAGGGCGGGTTCGCCGTACTGGGGAATCTGGGACAACGCCCGCGCCGCGCGGGCATCGTCATTCGAATTGAGTTCGCTGATCAGGCTTTCGAGGTCCCCCACTATCGCTCGGGGGGCGGAACGGGCAGATCCTCCTCGGCCACGGAGATCCACTTGTCCCCTTCATCGATCAGCATAACGGGGATGTCGTCCAGGATCGGGTACTTGCGGCCGCAGTAGTCGGCCTCTTCCTGACATACCAGCCAGGTATCTTTCATCAGCACCAGCATCCCTTCTCGCTCTTGGACGCAGTGCGGGCAACGCAGGATTTCCAGCAGTTCGTCGCTAACCATCGGCCTCTCTCAATGAAGGAGATGATTTTACCATCGCGTACGTCATGGGGAAAATACGGGGATTGTGCCGACGCCACGATGTTGAAAGTGGGGCCCCGATCTCAAGATCGCGACGGTTGTGGGGAAAACACGCCGGCGGCTCGGGAACGGCAACCGGGTAGTTGGGGTGTGGAGGCGTCCGTTACCCGCGTCCAACCACTGCCGGGACCCGCACGCTCAATCCTGGTCGGTGATCGCGCCGTCCGGCAGTTCGGTCCCCGGACCGTATTCGTAAATCGCACGCCAGGGCAGATAGTGGGTCTTAATGGTGTCCCGGTGCAGTACATCGTCACCGCGGGTGACGGTGCGTGTGACAATCACGTCCATTCCATCCGCCTCGAAGTCCACTTGCTTCTTTTCCCCCTTCTTGAGATCCGGGTTCAGTTTGTAGAGTGGCTCGGGGGCGTCGATTTTGTTGGAGATCTGAGGGCCGCCGATTTGCACCTGCCGGCCATCGCGGGTCGAATAGAACTTCCAGAGCAGCTGCGAGCCATAGATGTAGGTCTCGGAAAGCAACCAGTTGTCGGAGTCGTTGGTAAATTTGAAATCCACCAACGGTACGTAAACCGTTGCGTCGAATCCCGGCCCGGGCGAGCCCGGTCCCTGCTCATAGTAGCCCACGCGATAGGCATGAGGATGACGCTCGACGATGCCGAATCCGCCAAATAGTGCGGTGCGGAACAGCGTGGTGCTCACCTGGCAGACTCCCCCGCCCACGCCCTTGATGGTGCGATTCCCATAGATGATGAGCGCCTCGGCGTAACCCGTGTCCAGGCTGATGTCGCCCAGGACCTCCGCCATCGATAACGTCTCCCCTGGGGCAATTAACAGCCCGTGGAAGGGTGCGGAGGCGGTAATAATGTTCTGAATCCGTGCCGGACTGGAGCCGGCAAAATAGCTGGAAACCACGCTGACTTCTTCTGTTATCCCCAATTCGGCCGCGGTGGCGTCGCTGCTGACCGCCGGTTGTTCGAGCTGGAAGACCAGCGCAATCTCATGTTCTCCGTTCGCCAGTCCTTGATTAATGGCCTCCAGGCTGGCCGGAATATCCAGCGTGCGCCCGATGACCGCCTCTGCCAGGAGATCAAGCTCACGCGTCTCGTCGTTGAAGACGAAGCGCGCATTTTCGGGCTCGCGATGCAAGTCCGGAGCGAGCGGCTCCAGATAGGCCGATAGAGCAAGCTGATCGATGCCAACCTCATATCGACCCTGCTCCTGGCTGAGATTGAAGCGCAGCATCTCAGCCAGACTCTCCCGATCGATGGTCCACGGGCCCGCGTCCGCGGCGGTGAGGGTCAGCGGCGCCCTCAACATCTCGGATGCGATCTGGCCTTGTTCGCTGGCGTCGAGCACGATAGGCGGTGTCTCCTTGACCGTGAGCGTGACCAGGGCGTCGTAAAGTGAAGCGAACACAGGCGCCAATTGATCGAGGGTCCGTTCGATCTCAAGTTCTCTGCCGAGTTGTCCCGGGCGCATCACGATCCGTGCGCCGTCCACGCCCAGCGTGGCTTCCAATTGGGGCCGATCAATTTGCACCGCCAATTCGTTCATGTAGGCCGCGGCCGTCCGCTGGTCGAAGAGCACCATGGTGGGCACCTCAACTCCTGAGCTCCAGGCGCCGAAGAAGTCCGTCAGTTGGAGCAATGCCCCGCCTTCCCGTCCCACTGCGAGCGCCTGACCGGCCATGCGGGGGATGTCCAGTGCCACGCCTAATTCGCCCGGGGTTGCGATCCAGTTGCGGGTGCCGTCCGTCATAAGCACGGTGCCGGTACGTGGGTAGGTGAGGATCTCGCCAAGGACCCGCTCGATTTCTGGTTCCTTGAGCCCCCCGACGGACACGCCCGCGGCCGAAACTCCGGGCAATGCCCGCCCACTGTAGGCGATCCGAGTCCCGAGAACGAAAATCACAAGCACCGCGCCGGCGGCCAACACCATACTGAGCAGCGCAATGGGCAAGGAGGGGAGTATCGACTTCAATTGCATGCGTGTTTCCATACGTGCCGGGCCAAATTGGGGCAGGAGTATATCACCCCGAGATGGGTGAGGCGCAAATGCCCGGAATCAGCCAGTCGGCGCTTCATTGACTCCTACACAAGAGGCCGAGACGTGTGTAACTTAGCGAAACCTCTTATACGCCCCCGTCCGACGCCGCTCCCAGCCGGGCGCCCGCCCGGTCACGTTCCGATGCGGCCTACGGCTTCAGCCACACTTCCACGCTAGAGAGGTATCGCAGGCCCGGCGGGTCGACGTTCTGTTCGCGAATCACCACCCGCACGTACTGAGCATAGGGGATTTCGTAGGGGATCACGAGCTCGAAGGCTCCCAACACCCCCGGTTCCTGAGAGTCCAACCACACCTGGCGCGTGGCCAATGCTTCCCCACCTCGAGTGAGCAGCTCGACGGTAAGCGGCAAATCCGAATCGGCCCAGCCCGCGCCGCGCACCGTCATCGACCCTCCTTCCAGAACACCCCCGTCCCGGGGCCGTAAGATGGCAAGCTTCTGGGGTCCATGCTGGACCGGGTGAATGCGGGGCCGGCCTTCCGAGAGCAGCACCAGATCCACGGAGACCATCTGGTCCAGGCTGGCCCAGCGGACGCCGTCGGTACTGATCTCCAAGCGGGCGCTCTCTGCCAGTGCCGGCATGTCGAATGCCATCCGGGTGGAAAAATTACCTGCGTTTCCTGGGTAGGCAAACAGTATCGTGGTCTGTTCCGAAATGACCCGCCCATCCTCGCCAAGCAATCGGATACGCACGCGCTCGTTGTAACTGGGACCGCCGCGCCCCACGATTTGGAAGGGGCTTGTGACCTGCGAGCCCGGTCCCGGTCGGTAAATCGCTAATTTTGCGTCGGGCAACACCGAGCTGGCGGGAATGAGGGTCGGAACGATCAGTTCCTTGGGCTGCTCGATCACGATCGCGGGTGTGGCCAGATTAAAGGGTGGGGGCGTAGGTGGACGAGCGGCGGCCGCGGTCGGCGGGGGCTCGACAACAGGCGCGAGCGTAGGTGGCGAGGCGGGTTGGGTGATGCTGAGCGGGGTGGGGGACACGCTCGAACAGCCAACCAGCGCCAGAGTCAGAAGGAGGGTACTGATGGACATGCGCAGCATGGATCTATCCAATGAGATACACGCCAACCTTTAGCACGGATCAAGGGATTGGTGCAAGTCGGGGGCCAGGCCCGAGTTCGGTCCTGAAGGGTGTACCGTGCCCTTATGTAAGTTTATCGGGGGGGGTAAAGGAATATGAGGGCTAAGTCGCGGTGCCGATGGCGCGAATGCTGATCCCTACGAGAAAAAGGCAGATCAGTCCATAGGTCAGGCTCGCCCGTCGATCGTCCTGACCCCGGGTGTAGGCGTAATAGCCCGGAATGGAGATCGCAGCCACGATGCCGTATAACACATGGATCGTTCTGGCCGGGCGGGCGCCATCGATCCACAACACGACGCCCACAACCATCTGAGCCAGAATTAAGATCTCGCCGACCGCCAGGATGCCCCAGTAGTTGCCAGTGATGCCGCGACGAAGGAAAAAGGACGCCAGGCCCCACACGCCGGCAGCCGACAGAAACAGCAGCATTGCGGTTCCAAGCTGTGCGTGGGCGAGGGTCAACGTCATGAGCAGATCCTTGCGCTTGTGAAAGGCTCCGACCGAGTGTAGGCGTTCAGCTCAGGCCGTATATTTCTGAGTACTTGTCCGTCAGGTACTCGAGATAAGGTGCCGCGCTGAGTTCTTGGCCCGTAATACGTTTGAGCAGGTCCATCGGTTTGTACTTGCCCCCATGTCGATGTACGTTTTTGTGCAGCCAGCCGATAAGCTCCGTGAAGTTGCCCCTCGAGATCTGGGCTTCGATGTCGGGAAGATCTGTGCTGAGCTTCTGCCAGAGCTGAGCGGCGATGATATTTCCCAGTGCGTAGGTCGGAAAGTATCCAATATATCCGACCGACCAATGGACATCCTGCAGCACGCCCCGACGGTCATCCGGCGGAGTGAGTCCCAGGTATTCCTCGGTTTTTGAATTCCAGGCCTGCGGCAAGTCGGCAACCGACAGGTTTCCCCCGATCAACTCAGTTTCGATCTCAAACCTCAGCATGATGTGAAGGTTGTAGGTTGCCTCATCCGCCTCCACTCTGATGAGCGAGCGTTCGACCTTGTTGATGGCCCGGTAAAAGGCGTCGAGCTTGATGTCGCCGAGCTGCTCGGGAAAAACTGACTGCAACCGCGGATAATAGGCCGACCAGAACGCCCGGCTGCGGCCCACTAAATTCTCCAACATGCGCGATTGCGACTCGTGCATTGCAAGCGACGCGTCGTGAGATCCCTCGAGCGTAGAGCCGGAAAGGGAGGGGATCCTGTCCAGCGCCGGAGCAATTCCCTGGCTGTAGATTGCGTGACCGGCCTCGTGCATGGATCCGAAGAGGGCCGGGCCGAAGCGATTCGGATTGACACGATTGGTGATACGCACATCGCCTCGATTGAGGGCCGTGCTGAATGGGTGGGGGGCCTTGTCTTGCCGGCCTCGCTCGAAGTCGTAGCCGATGTCCCGGATCACTTCCAGACCAAAGTCCCACTGTGCGCTCTCGTCGTAGGGCACGCGTAAGAACGAATCGTCTACCGCCTCCGAGCGCTCGCTGATTGCTTGCACCAACGGCACCTGCACCTCTCGAAGTTCGCTAAAGATCCCTCTAACCGTCGCCAACTTCAGGCCCGGCTCGAAGTCGTCCAGCAGCGGATCATACGGACTGTCGTAAGGCTCGAAGAAACTTATATAGGCGCGCTTGAGCTCCAGTACTTTCTCGATGTGCGGCTGAAAGGCGGGGAAATCCGACGCCGGTCTGGCCTTGACCCACGCGTTAAAAGCGAGGCCCGCCGTTCTTACTGATTCCGCGACCCACTCGCTTGGCACACGTCGGCTTTTGTCGAAATCCTGCCGCAGGCGCGCAACAATCCCCGCTTCGTCCGAATCCGGATCCAGGTCCTTGACCTCTTCTTCCGCGGCTTCTAACGCTTCTCCGAAATCGTCCCGGACAAAGAGCTCGTGGGCCAGACTGGCGAGCGTCGCCAATGCATGGGCCCGACCGTCGGCCCCACCCGGTGGCATGTAGGTCTGCATGTCCCAGCCCAACAGACCGGCGGCGGAGGCGAGATCAAAAACCCTCCCCGCCAGCTCACGAAGTTTACCGAAATGCGGCCCCATAAATATCCTTTACCTTGCCCTCTGCTAAACGACCCGCCAGCGGAGCGGCTCGCCACCCAGCGCGGCCAGGACCTCGATCGCGATGTCCCGGCCGGCTTTTTCCTGCGCCTCGCGCGTCTGCGCTCCGATATGGGGGGTGGAAACCAGGTTGGGATGCAAGAGCAGCGGCGATTTTCCGGGCGGTTCTTCTGCGAACACGTCCAGCGCCGCGCCCGACAGTTGGCCCGACTCCAGGGCCTCAAGCAACGCCCCCTCGTCCACGATGCCACCGCGTGCCACCGACACCAGGCGCGCCCCAGCCTTCATCTTATTTATGACCTCGCGGCCGAACATGCCACGCGTCTCATCGTTCAGCGGCAAATGCAGGCATACATAGTCAGAGGCCCCAAGCAGGGCGTCGAAGTCGGTCGGTTCCGTCCCGCGATTGCGGAGCTCCTCATCCGATATCAGGGCGTCGTAACCCAGTACAGTCATTCCGAAGGCGCGCGCCCGTTCTGCTACGGCTGCGCCAATCCTGCCTACACCGACGATGCCCAGGGTTTTGTCCGACAGTTCCGAGCCTTTGAGCTCGGACTTGCGCCACTCTGCTCGCCGCATGCTGGCGTCGGCCTCCGGGATGTGGCGAGCCAGGGAAAGCATGAGACCCAGCGTGAGCTCCGACACGGCCGCGGTCAGCGCCTGGGGGGCGTTCACCACGGTGAGGCCTTCGGATTTGGCGGCTTGTAGGTCGATGTTGTCGACCCCCACCCCGGCACGACCGATCACTTTGAGATTGGGAGCCGCCCGCTCAAGTGCCTGGGCGGTTACCTTGGTCCGCCCTCGGATGATGAGTGCGTCGTACTCCCCGAGCTCATCCAACGTCTCGGATTCGACCACTTCCGCCTGATCTCGGAGCAGCCGCAGGCCCGCCTCAGAAAGGCCATCGGTCACCAGCACACGCCAAGCCATGGTGAGAACCCGGCTATTGTACACGCCTGGTGAAAGGGTTTGTACGCGAGCTCGGGTCGCGTGATTGACCCGGCAAGCTGTATGTTGACCGTCGAAATTGGCGGTGGGCGGAGGACCGGATTCGATCAGGGCTCAGGGAGGTGATCGGCTTCAATCTCTGCCAGCTCGCGCAGACGAGCGTCGTCTTCAGGATTTGGCTGGTAATCGTTCGAGAACCAGGCCTCCAGGATCTCTATGGCGACCGCCTCCGAGGTGAACCGGAGCGACAGACAGAGCAGATTGGCGTTATTCCAGATGCGCGCCCCGCGCGCCGTTTCGGCATCCCCGCAGAGGGCCGCGCGCACACCGGGCACCTTGTTTGCCGCCATGCTGACGCCGGTGCCGGTCCAACAAAACAACACACCCTCTTCCGCTTGCCCGACCGCGACTTCTTCGGCCACCTCTCGGGCGACCTGGGGCCAGTGCTCTGCATCGTCCTTCAGCGGCCCATGCAGCATCAGTTCATGGCCACGCCGTCGGAGCTCCTCAACCACGGCGTCCGTCACCGAGTTACGCTCGTCGGATCCGACAGAAATCTTCATCTCGGCGCGATTCTATCAGGGCGCGACCGCGATCTGCGCCACCACCGGCAAGTGATCCGAGGCCAAGGTCTGGATGGTCTCGGCCTGACTGCCGCGCAGGTCGCGGGAGTGCCAGATGTAATCGATGCGTTTCTGCAGATCGGCGGAGTTCCAGGTCAACTCGGGCCCGGAGCCGGATTCGGGCCAGGAATCGATCAAGCCTGCCTCTTCCAGGAGCGCTATCTCCGGTGCATCGGGTTCGGCGTTCAGATCGCCCAGCAGCACGGTGTTGGGGCGCCCACCCCAGAAATCGATCAGCACGGCCAGTTGAAGCAGGCGGACGTCGTGATCCTCTACGATCTGATGCAGGTGGGTATTGATCAGCAGCAGCGGATCGCCGGCGCCGGTGTCGATCTCGACCCAGAGGTAGCCGCGACCCAGAAGTGTGCCGTCTCGAGGCAGCTCCCCGGATCCCTGGGCTAGGATCGGCAGGCTCGAGAGGATCGCGTTGCCCCAATGGGGCTCCTCCGTGCCGCTGAAGACGATCGGCATATCCAGCCGCCGGGAGAGCCAGGTCACCAGGTCGCTGGCGCCGTCCAGCAGTCGATCGCGCGTGATCTCCTGCAAGGCCACCACCTGCGCGCCGCTGTCCTCAATCACCTGTGCAATGGCCTCGGGATCGTGACGGCCCAGGCTGCCGAAGGCGGAGTGGAGGTTGTAGGTCATCACTCGCACTGGGGCTCCGGTCGGCGGCTCGGGTGCAGGCGCCGGTCCTGCCAAGATCCAAACTGCCAGCGGCACACCCACCAACACGCCCGCCACCCAAACCGGAATGGCCTTGCCGGCCGCGGTCGGTGCCTGCAATCCGCGGGCAGCAAACAGCAACAACAATCCGAACAACCCGGCCGTGGCGGGCGGAATGGCGGTTCGGGGAAACGGAAGCGCGATATCAAGCGAAAGGTAGAAGGCGAAAACAAGCAGCAGGAACAGCAGCGTGCCGAGCGGCAGCATGAAGCCGGTACGCGTGAGGCCGGTTCGCTCGGCGGGAGCCGCGCGGAGGCTGAGCATCGCCCAGCCCCAGCCCAGAACGAATTGGCTCACGGCGGCGGTCAGCAGCACTGCATAACCTGCTAAATTGGCGCTAATAATCGCCAGCACCAAATATACGCCGGCCGCCAACGCCAGAGAGGCCCGGAAGGTATCGGGTCGGGCAAAACCATAATAAATACCCACGACCATCAGTAGGTTGCCGATCATGACAACAAGGAACGCGGCGTATGAGCCGATGCCGCTCAGTTCACCCAGCAATCCCGGGCTCTGGAAAATCAGCAGCTGCAGTGCCAGGAAGGGCCCCATCGCGATCAGAGCAATGGCCCCGGACCGCGTGGTTTCAGATCGCGCCTCCGGATCAGGAACCGGCTCCTTCCAAACGGCCCAGAGCACTGCCGCAGAGATGAGCACAGTGACCAGCAGGGGAACCGCGCCGGGTATCCATGTGAGGTCCAGGCTGCCGAAGGCGCCGCGCAGCGCCGTGTCGAAGGTCAGGCCGAGGGCAAAACCGTACGCCCAGCGTGGGGCTGCGTCAGTGGTGGTGGCCCTCAGATAACCCAGGAATGTCGGCAGATACAGCAGAAAGGCTGCTATCCCGGCCATGCTCAGCCAGAGATCGATTCCGGGATCGGTGACGATCTGCTCGACCAATCGCAGGACCGCCACGCCGCCGGCAGAGATCCACAGCGCCCGCCTGGGGCCGGCCAAGCGCCAGATCAGAGGCGCCAATAGAGCGACCAGGAAGGTCCCGAACGCATAGGGGGTGAGGGAAACGGCGGAAAGCCCCACCGTGTCCCGCAGATACCAGGTGAGGCTGCCGATGAAGAGCCGCAGCAGCTGCATACCCATCGTGACGACCAGGATAGGAAGGACCCACTGTCGCAAGCGATCAGCCATAAATTTTCATCTCCATCTCGATCTCCCGCGCCTTGTGCGCATCGTTACCAACCCCCAGCGTGGCTCGGGGTCACGCTCGAGAAGGCGTTTATGTCATAATAAGCGCCCGCTGCCGGGAGAGATTTTGGTGCGTTTTCAAAGCGTTTGTGTGCTTGGATTGGGATACATCGGATTGCCCACCGCAAGCACTTTTGCCAAGTCGGGCCTCAAGGTGCTCGGGGTAGACGTGGATCAAAATGTGCTGGACAACTTGAACCAGCGCCAGATCGACATTCAAGAGCCGGGGCTGCATGTGCTGGTGAAGGAAGCGCTCGACTCACGAAGTCTGACATTGAGCGACCATCCTGAGCGGGCGGCGGCCTACGTCATCGCCGTGCCAACTCCGGTCACCGAAAACAACCAGGCAGATTTGAGCCACGTGTTGGAAGCGGCGGAGGCCATCGTTCCACATCTGCGTGAGGGGAATCTGGTGATCTTAGAATCGACCTGTCCACCGCGCACGACGATCGACAAAGTCGCTCCGATCCTGGAACGTTCCGGATTGAAGGCCGGCCCCGATTTCTTCCTGGCCTACACTCCCGAGCGAGCGCTGCCCGGCCACATCCTGGTAGAGCTGGTCGATAACGCGCGCGTCATCGGGGGAATCGATCCGGCCTCGGCGGAGGCGGGCAAGGAGCTTTATGCCACCTTCGTGGAAGGTGAGATCCTGCTGACGGATGCCACCACGGCCGAGATGGTCAAACTCATGGAGAATACCTATCGGGATGTCAACATCGCCGTCGCGAACGAGTTTTCGCGGCTGGCTGAAGGGCTGGGGGTGGATGTCTGGGAAGCCATTCAGATTGCGAATCGCCACCCCCGGGTAGAGATCCTCCAACCTGGTCCCGGTGTGGGGGGACACTGTATCGCGGTAGACCCATGGTTCCTTGTCGAGGCCACGCCGGAGCTCACCCCACTTATTCAACAGGCTATGGCCGTGAACGATGGGCAGCCCGCACATTCAGCAGATCTTATCGAGCGGGCGCTGGCCGGGCTGGGCGGAAAACGCATCGCCGCGCTGGGGCTCTCTTACAAGGCCAACGTCGGGGATCTGCGCCTAAGCCCCGCCCTCGAGATCGTGGCCCGACTGGTAGAGCGGGG
>JADFRG010000035.1 GCA_022561385.1 Chloroflexota bacterium | reverse complement strand
CCGAGCTGCGCGCCGCCGACCTGCGCTTTACTCCCGACGAAGCGGCCACTTTCCTCAACCAGGTGATGGGCCTGAGCCTCTCGGCTGAGGAAGTTACCGCGCTGGAGACCCGTACCGAGGGCTGGATTGTTGGCCTGCAAATGGCGGCCCTCTCCATGCAAGGGCGAGCAGACACCGCCAGTTTTATCCAGGCTTTCACCGGCAGCCACCATTTCATCATCGACTATCTGGTCGAAGAGGTTCTGCAGCGCCAGCCCGAACGTGTCCGCAACTTCTTGCTGCAAACCTCTATTCTCGACCGGTTGAGCGGCCCTCTGTGCGATGCCGTCACCGGGCAGGAAGATGGCAGAGGAATGCTGGAGGCCCTGGAGCGAGGCAACCTGTTCGTCGTTCCGCTAGATGACAAGCGCCTGTGGTATCGCTATCACCATCTCTTCGCTGACGTTCTGCATGCGCACTCGATGGAGCAGCAGCCCGATCAGGTACCTATCCGACATCGGCGGGCGAGCGAGTGGTACGAGCAGAACGGTCTGTCGGCCGATGCGGTCCGCCACGCTCTTGCCGCCGAGGATTTCGAGCGAGCGGCGGGCCTGGTCGAGCTGGCATGGCCATCAATGGACAGGAGTTTCCAGTCCGCTACTTGGCTTGGCTGGGTCAAGGCGCTACCAGACGAGCTGGTCCGCGCCAGGCCTGTGCTCAGCGTTGGGTATGCCTGGGCGTTACTGAATGACGGCCAGCTGGAGGCCGTCGAGACCCGCCTCCGGGACGCCGAACGGTGGCTGGACACCACGGCAGATATGAATGAGCGAGTGCCATCGGCCGAGATGGTAGTCGTGGACGAAGAACAGTTTCGGTCCCTACCAGCGACGATAGCCACTGCCCGTGCCTTTCATGCCCAGGCTGTGGGCGATGTGCCCGGCGCCGTGAAGTACGCTCGGCGGGCACTCGACCTCTTGCCTGAAGAAGATTATCTCGGGCGCGGAATGGCGGCTGTGCTCCTGGGGCTCACGTACTTGGCGAGCGGAGACCTGGAGGCAGCCCACCGGACCATTGCCGATGGCCTGGCCAGTGTGCAGATGGGCGGCGGCATCCTTTACGCAATAAGTGGCGCACATGTCCTGGCTGACATAAGGATGGTGCAAGGTCGTCTCCACGAGGCACTACGTACATACGAGCAGTCATTGCAGCTCGCGGCGGATCAGGGCGAGTCTGTCGTACGGGGAACGGCAGACCTGTATGTGGGAATGAGCGAGCTACAGTGCGAGCGGGGCGATCTGGAAGCCGCCGCACAGCACCTGCTGAGAAGCAAGGAGCTGGGCGAGCGCGCTGCGATACCAGAAACGCAGTATCGCTGGTGCGTCGCTATGGCTGGAATGAAGGAGGCCCAAGGAGACCTGGATGGCGCTCTCGACCTGCTCGACGAGGCGGAGCGCCGGTATATCACGTGGGCCCTCCCCAATGTGCGTCCCATCGCGGCGTTGAAGACGCGGGTGTGGGTTGCACAGGGCAGGCTGGCTGAAGCCCTGGGCTGGGTGCGTGAGCGAGGCCTGTCCGTTGAGGACGAGCTCAGCTACCTGCGCGAGTTCGAGCACATCACCTTGGCGAGGTTGCTCATCGCTCAGCATAATAGCGAAGGGGAAGAACGCCCCATTCATGAGGCGATGGAGCTTTTGAAGCGTCTGCTGAAAGCGGCGGAAGAAGGGGAGAGGACGGGGAGCGTGATCGAGATCCTGGTGCTGCAGGCGCTCGCCCACGAGGCAGAAGGCGACATCCCCCTTGCTCTCGCGCCGCTGGAGCGCGCCCTGACGTTGGCTGAGCCGGAGGGCTACGTTCGAATCTTTGTGGACGAAGGCCCACCCATGGCGGCACTGCTGCGAGAGGCCACGAAACGCGGCACCGCCCCGAACTATGTCAGTCAATTGCTCAGAGCCTTTGGGAAGGCTGAAGGCATCACGCCCGTCACTCAGCATTTGATCGAGCCATTGAGCGAACGCGAACTCGAAGTGCTTAGGCTGCTCGGAACCGAATTGAACGGCCCGGAAATCGCCCGCGAATTGGTTGTGGCGCTGAGCACCATACGTACCCACACCAGAAACATTTACAGCAAGCTCGGGGTGAACAGCCGTCGGGCGGCCGTCCACCGGGCTGAGGAACTCGATTTGCTATAACAAACACACAACCACCAACCCCGGCCCTGGCAGGTTAGTCCAACCACTTGCTGGGGCTTTTTCTGTCCCTCACAGATTCCCAACTAACAGATCATCACATCAATCATCACCTGTGATGATGACGCCTCACCACATTGATTTGTATCCTCTGGTCCAAGAAAAGAACGAATCAACGACGTGGAGATTCATCCATATGAGGAAAATGCACGAGGCGCAGAATGAGTGAAACACACGCATCAACTGAGGATCATTACGAGCCTGAACTTTACGAAATTCGCATCAAAGGACACCTTGATGAGCGAGGACTTTCAGTAGGAGCGGAGGCATGAAAAGCGAAATGACAAACAACGGTGTGCTGGTGGACATCCAGAACTTGGTCAAGGACTATGACGGCCCGACGGGCCCGATCCACGTCCTGAAAAGCGTGAATCTGCAGGTTGGCGAGGGCGAATTTGTCGGGATTCGAGGCCCCTCGGGCAGCGGCAAATCGACATTACTCAACATGATTACCGGAATCGACCGGCCCACGGGCGGCGCGGTGACTGTGGCGGGGCAGTCCCTGGTCGAGTTGAACGAGAACCAACTGGCCCGCTGGCGAGGGGTCAACGTGGGGGTCATTTTCCAGTTCTACCAGCTGTTGCCTACCCTGACCGTGCTGGAGAACGTCATCTTGCCGATGGACTTCGCCCGCATGTGGAACTCTCGTGAGCGTACCGAGCGGGCGATGAACCTGCTGGAGCAGGTAGAGCTCACGGATCAAGCCCACAAGTTTCCCAATGCGCTCTCCGGCGGTCAGCAGCAGCGGGCAGCCATCGCACGGGCGCTGGCCAACGACCCACCGCTGCTGGTCGGCGATGAGCCGACCGGTAACCTGGATAGTAAGACGGCCGATCGGGTGTTCGCCCTCTTCGAGGATTTAGTCAAGCAGGGCAAGACCTTCCTCATGGTCACGCATTCAGTCTCGCTAGCCGAGCGAATGCCGCGGGTTATCGAAGTTTTCGATGGGAAATTGCACGACAACGGAAGTAGGCGCAAGTCATGAGAACAGCATATCGCAAAGTCCTGCGTGACCTATGGGGCAATAAGGGCCGCACCACACTCGTGGTGCTCAGCATCGCGGTGGGCGTGATGGCCGTGGGCATGATCTTGTCCAGCAACAGTCTGATGGAGCGGCAAATAACCGTTGCCCAGAAGGCCAGCCAGCCCTCCAACGTGCGGATGTTCCTTCAGGGGCTGATTGACGACGACACCGTACACAGCATCGCCCGCATCCCCGAGGTGGAGGCCGCCCAGGGGAGGGCGGAGGGGGGCATCCGCTGGAAGCCGATGCGTGACGCCGAATGGCAGGACGCCCGCGTGATCGCCATCGATGATTACGGGGCCCAGCTGTTTGACCTGCTGGAGCTGCGCAGTGGCGTGTGGCCCAGCTCGCAGTCCGTGGCGGTGGAGTGGAATCACGTGATTCCATTCGGGGTACCGGAGTTGGGGAGCGAGATTTACTTTGAAGTAAACGAACGCGCCAGGCCCCTAATCGTGGGCGGCACGTTGAGAGATCCCGGTGAGGCGGCGCCGCCTTTCGCGACCGAGCCGGTGTTCTATGTGACCCGTGATGTGATGGAGCGCTTAACCGGAGTGCGTGACTTCGACCAGCTGCGCTTCAGCATTCTGGAATACTCCGAGGAGCAGGCGGAACGCGTGGCCGACATTGTGGAAGATAAGCTCGAGCGGCAGGGCGTCGGTGTGGGCTTCACATGGGTTCAGGATCCCGAACGGCATTGGGCGCAAGAGACCGCGGACGGGATCGGGCTGATCCTGACGGTGATGGCGGTCGCCTCGCTGTTCTTGAGCGCCATCCTGGTCATCAACACCATCAACGCGGTCATCGCGCAGCAGATCCCGCAGATTGGGATCCTGAAGACCGTCGGGGGGGTGAGTCGGCAGATTTCGCAGCTCTATCTAGCGGGAGTGGTGATTTATAGTCTTTTGAGTCTGGCGCTGGCCGTGCCGCTGGGAGCGCTTGCGGGGGGCATGTTGGCCCGCTCGATGCTCGGCATTCTCAATGTGCCCTCCGCGGCGCCGTTTCAACTGGTCTCGAGCACGTTGGGCATCCAGCTGGGCGCCGGCCTGCTGGTGCCGCTCGCTGCCGCGATCTGGCCGGTGCTGCGTGGCGTGGCGATTTCCGTGCGCGAAGCGCTCAGCCGTTACGGGTTGGGCTCCGGGCGTTACGGAACTGGGGGGATCGACCGGATCCTGGGCCGCGTGCGTGGCCTGCCACGCACGGCGACGCTCGCCCTGCGTAACACCTTCCGGCGGATGGGGCGGGTGGTCTTGACCCAGGCTGTGTTGGTCACCGCCGGAGCCATTTTCATGATGGTGGTCAGCACCCATTTTTCCTTCAGCGAAGCCGTCGCCGATATCTGGCGAGGTCTCGGGTCTGATGCCTTCGTGGTCTTCAACGGCTCCCAGCGCATCGATGAGATCGTCCCGCTGATTGAGGCGCGCCCCAATGTCGACCGGGTGGAGATGTGGGTCCGGCATAATGCCAACGCCCGTGTGCCCGGCGAGACAGGGCCGGGTGGAGATTTCCAAGTTTTACTGCAGGGAATTCCGCGCGATAGCGAGATGTACACCCCCAAGCTGACGGCCGGGCGCGGGCTGGATCCCGCCGATGGCCACGCCTTGTTGCTGAACCAGAAGTTAGCCGGCGACATGGGCCTCACCCTCGGCGATCCAATCGAGATCGACCTTTGGGAAGATGGCAGCTCGACCTGGACGATCGTCGGACTGATCTTTGACCTCATCAATGATCAGACCACGGCCTATGTACACATCGATACGCTAAACCGTGAGTTGCATCAGGTTGGGCGGGCATCGGTGGCAAGAATTCGCGCCATCGACGACAGCCGGGAAGCGCAGACCGCTCTCTCGCAAGATCTCCGTGACGCCTTCGACAGGCTCGGCATCGACGTCGCGTCTGCGCGCACGGCCACCGAGAGTCAAGAAGAGGCGGAAGCACAGTTCAGCATCCTGACGACGATCCTCATGACCATGGCGGTGCTGATGGCCGTGGTGGGCAGCATCGGCCTGTCGGGCACGCTCTCCATCAACGTGATTGAACGCCGCCGCGAGATCGGCGTGATGCGGGCGGTGGGAGCGTCGTCGATGGACGTGGCCCTGATCTTCATGGGCGAGGGGCTGCTGCTGGGGCTGTCCAGTTGGGCCCTGGCGGTGCCGCTCAGCATGCTGGCAGGTCGGCCCTTTGTGGAGGCACTCGGTTCGGTCATTGAGTTCCCGGCTCAATATCAGCTCGCCGTGAGTGGCCTCTGGATCTGGCTGATCATCGTAGTGGTGCTCTCGCTGGTGGCCAGCTGGCTGCCCGCCCGGCGGGCGACACAGATCAGCGTCAATGAGAGCCTGGCTTATGCATGATGATGAACTTGGGCGCGCTGGAACATGGGCGCCCATGAGACGACAACGATCTCGAGAAAACTTTAGCTTACAAAGGAGTAAGACTGTCATGAACGGTTTACTTGAAAGAAAGGCCCCCGTTTTCCTTATGCTCGGCGCGCTTGCGCTAGCCGTGGCGGCCTGCAGTGGGGGAGGGGCTCCCACGCCGGAGCAGGCCGATGTGGCGGTGGTGGTCGACACGTTGTCCGTCGTCGCCGAGGGCCGGCTCGTTCCGGTCGAATCCGTGCAACTCAGCTTCAGGAACGGCGGAGAAATCGCCGAGGTCCTGGTTGCGGAGGGCCACACGGTTGAGGCCGGCCAGCTCCTGGCCCGCCTGGGGAATGGCCAACAGATGGAGGCGGCGGTGGCTTCGGCCCTGCTCGAGCTGGTCAGCGCCCAACAGGCGCTAGAGGCCATTTACGAACAAGCCGACCCGATGACCGCCCAGGCCCAACTCGATCTGGCGAACGCCCGAGACGAGGTGCGAAAGGCAGAGTACAAATGGAGCGTGCAGCAGGAGGGCCGCCGGGCCAGCCAGTCCACCATCAATGGAGCGGAGGCCAAGCTGGTCCTGGCCAAGAACAAGCTCGACCGGGCCAAGGGCGAATACGATGGATTCTCGGGTAGATCGAAGGACGACCCTGCCAGAGCGCTAGCGCTTACCAAACTGGCGGGAGCTCAGCGGGATTACGACTCCGCGCTGCGCAATGTGAACTGGTACACCGGCCATCCGACCGAGATTCAGCAGGCGATGCTGGATGCCGAGGTGGCCATCGCTCAGGCCCAGTTGGAAGAAGCGGAACGGGTGTGGGAGGAGCGCAAGGACGGGCCGGACCCGGATGAGGTCGCCCTGGCCGAAGCGCGGGTGGCGAACGCCAAAGCCCAGCTAGAGGCCGCCGAAGCTGCCCTGGCCGATATAGAACTTACGGCTCCGATTGCAGGAACCGTGGCCAGTGTGTCGATCAAGGCCGGTGAGGTGGCGACACCTGGCCAGGTGGCGTTGGTTCTGGCGGACTTTTCGAGCTGGAGGGTGGAGACGGACAACCTGACCGAGATTGAATTGCCCTCGATCGCCGTGGGCCAGCTAGTACAAGTAACTTTCGACGCGCTGTCGGATGTCGAACTGGCCGGCGTGGTCAACACCATCAGCCCCTTCTTTGAGATCAAGCGCGGCGATGTAACTTATGCTGTCGAGATTGGGTTGTTGGATGAGACCGATCCCCGCTTGCAGTGGGGAATGACGACGGTGGTGACCTTCGAGGAGGTCCGGCCGCCCTTCGCTTCGCGCTAGGCGGGGCCACGTGACGGCCGTCCACCGGGCTGAGGAACTCGATTTGTTATAACGAACAGGCAACCACCAACCCTGGCCCTGGCAGGTTTGTCGAACCACCTGCCGGGGCTTTTTCTGTCCCTCACAGATTCCCAACTAACAGATCATCACATCAATCATCACCTGTGATGATGACGCCTCACCACATTGATTTGTATCCTCCGGTCGAAGAAAAGAACGAATGCAACTACGTGGAGATTCATCCATATGAGGAAAATGCACGAGGCGCAAAATGAGTGAAACACACGCATCAGCTGAGGATCATTACGAAATTCGCATCAAGGGACATCTTGATGACCGGTGGGCCGACTGGTTTGAAGGCCTGACCTTCACCCACGAAAGCGACGGAACGACCATCCTCGATGGCCCACTCACCGACCAGGCCGCCTTACACGGCGTGCTCAACAGGATCAGAGACCTGGGTTTGCCGATCATATCGGTTCAACTTGTTCGCCCTGCTAGAAAAGGAGCAAGAAAATGAAAGCGGATGTCTACGAAGAATATGGGTCCCCCGATGTTCTCGAACGCAAAGAGGAAGTGGTCAAGGACGATGAATTGCTGAACTCGAAGTCCCGGACGCATGAATCCTCCCAGGCGCGTCGCGCGGCAGGCTACGGAGGTCCAATGAAGGCAATCGTCCAGGAAGGGTACGGGGGCCCGGAGCGAGTGCTCAAGCTGATGGAGAGTCCAGCATCAACTACCGCACTTGCCAAAGAGACGGCGTTTGGAGGGGGCACTTGGTCCCCGCTTAGAAGCCGTATCTTCGCGGTCGTACTCTTCACTTCTCTTTTCGCTCAGATGGCCGTGTATATGACCGGGTTAGCAAGCGCGTGGGCGCTTACTGACATCACTAGCTCCCCGGCACTCGTCGCTTCGCTACGGCTCGCGGTCGCCCTACCGGCTTTCTTTCTGGCCCTCATCGCCGGCGCGCTGACTGACATCCTCAACCGCAAACGAATCATCCTGTTCGGTTTAGCGGGTAGCGCAATCGTTACTGGCACATTTGCGTTGCTTTCTGCAACGGATAGTTTTTCGGTTACGTCGTTATTAGGCCTCACGGCAGCACTTGGGGTTTTCAGTGTACTGGCGGCTCCCGCCTGGATTTCGGTCATCCCGGGCCTGGTTCCTCGTTCAGATCTCGCCGGGGCGATGACGCTTAGCTCGGCCGGAGTAAGCCTATCGATGGCTATCGGGCCCGCCATCGCCGGCTTCATCATAGCTGCGGCGGGTCCTACTTGGGTCTTTGTATTGAACACCGTTATTTTCGCAGCCAGTATTGTCGCACTCAAGGTCTGGAAGCCGGCCCTGCGCACAGGGCTTCCCGCCGAACATCTCGGCTCTGCCATTCGAATTGGTTTCCAGTACGTCCGCTATGACCGGCCGCTCAAGGTCGTCATCGGAAAAATCATCCCCTTCGCGATCATCGGCACCGCGCTCATGTCGTTGCTCCCGGCAATCGCCCGATTCAATCTCGATGCGGGACCGGCAGAATTTGGCTTGCTCGTGGGGGCCGGTGGCATCGGCGCTGTCATCGTCTTTCTCTTGATGCCTTTCATCCGGCGCCGACAGGGCCCTGACATGATCATCTTTGGGGCTATGCTCGTCCAAGCTATCGTGCTCATCGTGATGGCAACAACCACAAGCCTAGGGCTAGCCTTCGTCGTGTCGATAATTGGGGGAGCTGCAGCCCTGGCATTGATCTCGACCTTGATGACCGCACTCCAGATTGTCCTTCCGGCGTGGATTCGTGGCCGAGGTGTTGCGGTGTATTTGCTTGCGCTCCAGGGATCGTTTGCGGTCGGAGCTCTGCTGTGGGGAGCGGTCGCTGAACAAACTGGTCTGCAAACAGCCCTTGTTAGCGCGGGTATCGCCATGGGTATCGCCGCCGTCTTAAGTACAAGGCTCCGGCTCAGTCGCTATATGGATATCAACACCGAAATGGTTCAAATCATGCCAACTCTACCGGCGGTGACCTCGGTTCACGACGATGATGGCCCTATCCTCCTCACAGCGGAGTGGCGGATCGATCCTGCCCAGCGCGACCAGTTTGTAGCGGCCATGGATCCGGTGCGGAACGCGCTGAGGCAGAAAGGGGCATTGAGCTGGAATCTGGTCGAGCACGTCGAGCAACCCGGGCGCATGCTTGGATCTTTCACTATGGCGACCTGGTCAGAGTACAGACGCCTCGCTGAGCGAACCACCATAGCTGACAAGGACTTGTTAGATGCTTTGAATGCCGCCTCGGGCTACGACCTTCCTGCAATTCAAGCACACCGGGTCATCAAGGTCCCGACTCGTGGCAGAAATAATCGCGGCCAATCCGTACAATAATAGTTAGGGAGCCACCGATACATAGCTCTGTGGGTTGCACAGTATTGATCCATTCCGTTACATCTGACGTCTGAGAGGTAGTGATATGCAATCGAACACCGTTGGGAGCGGATATCCAAACTCGAAGGCAATGAGCACTGCCGGCAGAGTAGTCAGAACGCTTGCCTCAATCCATCCCCGGTTGGCGAGCCTCGTCGTGAATAGGCTCTTCCGCATGACATTTTCAAGGCCGCCCTCGGCTACCGAGCAGCGTGCTCTCTCGAACTCGGAGCGATTGTCACTTCCTTTCCGGGGGAGGGACCTTGCAGCCTACGCTTGGGGAGCCGGGCCTACTGTCATCCTGCTACATGGATGGGGCTCGAACGCGGGTTCGATGCATCACTTCGTCGTGCCACTGCAGGAAGCTGGGTTCCGCGTTTTTGCCTTCGACGCGCCGGCTCATGGGGCGTCGCCAGGCAGGATGACCGATGCAGTGGAGTACGGAGAAGCCATCAGAGTGGCCATCACGAAGAACAACCCCGTGGCCGGTGTGATCGCCCATTCCTTCGGCGCGATGTCGATGCTGCTGTTGCTGGCCGAAGAGCCGGGCTTAGCCATCCAGGCAGCGGTTGTTAACAACCCGCCGGCGGAGCTGAGCAAGTTGATCGACATATTCGCCGATAGGCTCGGGCTCCCTGGCCTAAGTCCGCCAGGACAGGCAGCTCGCAGACGTTAGGCAGCTTCGGATTACTTGAAAAGGAGGTTGGACAGATGATCTTTGATCCAATAGAGGTCCGTGCAGGAGGGAGTGTGCTCATAGCTGCACGGATCGAGGCAGTATTCAAGTTCATATCAAATCCCCACACGAGGCTCGGCGCCGTCTCGCCTCTGGAGGTTCACATCGAGACCCAGGGCGAGTCCGTCCCTGAATCGCGTTACCAGGGTGAGCTTGAGATCGCCGGCCGAGTATTGCGCTACGATGCGCGCACGTCCATTCAGGAGCCGCCAACGCTCCTGGTTGTGGAGATGAAGGGCGAGGTCTCGGGTGAACAAGTCTTCAACCTGGCCGAGGAAGCGAACGCCACGCGACTCAACTTGAATCTCCAGTATTCGGTGCCGCCGGAGTTACCCTCTTATTACCGTGAAGAGCCCACGCGCACACGCTTTGCAGAAACCCTCGTGTCCCAGACGCTGGCCAACATCCGGTCCGCACTGGAGATAAAATGAACGGCCTAGGCACCACTTGGGCTGCCTAACCGCTCGCTGGAGCGGACGCAGCCTCAGCGCGAAAGTCTGTGGACAATACTTTGCTGCGCCGCTCAGCTCGCAGCCGTTATGCGGCGGCTGCTCGGTCGGCCGCGGGAAAAGCAATGAGCCAGGTGAGGGAGGAGATTGATGAACACTTAACGTGCACAGGTTGGATGGGGCTTTTGGCTCTGGTGGGTGTTGGCAACCTTCGTCGGATCGGCCGTGGGCGTGGTCGTGGCCGTGCTTGGGCCCGTGTTGGGGGCCGTGGGCTTGGCCGGGGCGAGGGTAATGCAATGGCTTGTCCTGCGCCAGCAGCTGTCCCGGTCCGGGTGGTGGATATTGGCTAGTAGCGTGGGCTTGGCCGCGACACTCGTCGTGTTCGGGGTCGCAGACGGGAGCGGGAGTGGGGCCGTGACCGGAGCCCTGGAGGATGCCATATTTGGGGCCGTGATCGGGGCTGTGGTCGGGGCAATTACAGGGGGTGTCATGGTCTGGATGTTGCGGCAGCCTGCCGCAAAGGAATTGGGTCCTTCATAAAGCCGCCGAATAACCCCTCGCTGGAACACCCTATGGGTGGAGCCGGACCGGGGATGCTGCGGCAGAAGCAAGAGATAAGCGAGATGCGGGACCCTGGAAGGGCCTGTTAGGGAGCGAATCCCGGCCGCTCAGCTCGAGGCCGTCAGGCTGCTCTGATAAATGCGTACAAGTGAAGTGCAATGCGGATAGCGATCTTCGGAACTGGTGGTGCCGGAGGCCGCTTTGGCGCGCAGCTGGCATCAGCGGGAGAAGATGTTGTTTTTATTGCCCGAGGTGAGCACTTGCGGGCCATGCAGACTAGAGGCCTGCGATTAGAAACTCCGGAAGACGACATTCTCATTCATCCTGCCGAAGCCAGTGATGACCCTGCGCAGGTAGGGAAGGTCGACTTGGTTGTCCTAGGAGTGAAGACTTGGCAGGTGAAAGAAGCGGCTCGCGCAATGAAGCCAATGATAGGCCAGGAGACTTTTGTGCTTCCGCTGCAGAACGGGATAGAGGCAGCGGCACAGTTGATGGAAATCCTCGGCGCTGAGCGTGTCGTAGGCGGCCTGTGCGCGACTCTTAGTTGGATAGAAGCGCCGGGTCACATACGGAGCATCGGACGGGTTCATTTCGTCAGATTCGGTGAACTGGAGAACGCACCGAGCAAGCGAACAAAAGAATTACGCAAGACATTTCAACGAGCAGGCGTCGATGTGGAAATTTCCTCGGATATCAATGCTGCACTGTGGGAAAAGTTTCTGTTTGTAGTGTCATTCGGGGGCGTTGGGGCAGTCACGCGCTCTCCCATAGGAGCTACTCGCACTCTGCCCGAAACGCGCCAAATGCTGGAAAGTTGCATGCATGAGATATACGCGGTGGCGCGCGGACACCAAATCTCTTTGAGCGACGGCGTCATTGAGAAGACGATGGACTTAGTAGACACCCTCGACCCGAGCGGAACCGCCTCTTTGCAGAGAGATATCGTCGATGGTAGGCCTTCCGAACTCGAGGCTTGGAATGGGGCGGTAGTGCGCGCAGGCAAGGAGGTCGGAGTGGCCACGCCTCTGCACGAGTTTATCTATCATAGCCTGATGCCCCAGGAGCTGCGGGCGCGGCAGCAAGTCAAATTCCCATCATGAGGGTGCTCCGCAGCAAACGTGCGGCCGAGTGGCCTAACCAATGGCTGGAGCGGACCGGCCGAGGCGGCCGCCAACCGCTTAGCTAGGTCGAACACCCTGCCTCGGCGCATCGCTACACTTCTACGGCGACTTCAAACTCCAGCGTTCGAGCGCGTAATTCTGGGGTGCCACTTCCTGGGGCGGATCGGGAATGTGGCGCTAAAAGCAAGAGGAAGCTGAGATTGGCCTTTCGGGAAAGGGTTGTGAGGGAGCGATCCCCGGCCGCTCAGCTCGCAGCCGTTAGCCCGCAGTTCCCTTATGAAAGGATGCCAATTATGTCTGAGCCGATAGTCTTTGTCAGCCGCCTCAAGATCAAGGACAGTAAGCTCGAAGCTTTCAAACAAGCATCCCGAGAGATCTTCGAAATGATGGAGGCAAGTAAGCCCGGTACGCTAGTTCACCTTGGCTTTGTCAACGAGGATGGTACCAATATCAGCTTCATTCACGTTTACCCAATTGCGGAAGCTATGGACGATCACATGGGCGGCGTCGAAGACCGGGCGACAAAGGCTCTTGAATTCCTTGACACCGTCGGGTACGAGATCTATGGAAAACCGAGCGGGCAGGTCATGCAGATGATGGAGCAGTTCGCTGGATCGGGAATTACTCTGAGTAAGGTCACCGGGTTTGCTGTGTTAAACCAAATTGAGTAGCTCCGACCCCGCGCGCCCCCTGCCTGCCCTTGCAGCCCGGGGCGCCCGCAAGTGGCTGCCAGCCATGGATCATCGCGCACGAAAAATTTAGATGTCAGCGGTAATTGCATCAATCCTCTAAGGGTTCCTGAGCCAGGGGTCTGGCATCCGGATAAGGCCATCCGGCAGCGGTCCGAAGCTTGAACTGGGGGTCCACCAAGTATTAAACATCGCCCACTTCGCAATGAAGTGGGCGTTTGAGCGCGCCCGGCAGGATTCGAACCTGCGACCTCTGACTCCGCAAGCCAGCGCTCTATCCAGCTGAGCTACGGGCGCATATCCCCGATCGGGGCGAGCTAACAATCTTTCTGTTCGAATTATGAACCAAGGCGGGGAGGGAGGGATTCGAACCCTCGGTTGAGGTTTTAGCCCCAACAACCGCTTAGCAGGCGGTCCCGATCAGCCAGACTCCGGCACCTCCCCATGTCAGGCGGAGGGAGAGGGATTCGAACCCCCGGTAGGTTGCCCTACAGCGGTTTTCAAGACCGCCGCCTTCGTCCACTCGGCCATCCCTCCGGGATTCGGGCTCCCTTTCCAGAGCGCCCGGATTTTACCATGCGCGCCCTTTTTCGCCCCAGGGCGCTATCGTACACCATCGACAGGGTCTCATCGCGCCACTTCCCAGATTTGATAACGACCTAACCGGCTGCTTTCCCCGTCCGAACGATATTCTTGGACCACCCGGTAGCCGGATTCATGTGCAAGCCCGTGGAGTTCATCGTCTGTAAAGTGGTGGACATACCGCGTTCCGCGGCCACCCTCACGCCAATCCACCAGGTAGTCTCCTTCGTCTACCTCTTCCTCTATCAAATCTACCGTCTTCCACGGCAGAATTCGGCCTCGGAGGCGCGGGCTCGCCAGAAAATCCCAAACGGAGACCGCCACGCGCCCTTCCGGACTCAACAACCCATTAATTGCATGCGCGGTTGAACGGCGAAGGTCCGCGGTTGGCAAGTGATGAAAGACCGCGAAGGCGAAGACCCAGTCAAACGCTGGCCAATCACCCGCGTCCGCTGGCCCTGCAGCCGAGCCCTGGGAAAGCAGAGATTGAGCGGTCGCGGGCCAGTGCTCCTGATCGAGCTCAACCAAACCGAATTGGTAACGTGGAGGCTGCAGCTGCTCGGAGACTAATTTCAAAAGCGGGCGACTCGAGTCCAGACCTACATACCGTCCCGAAAAACCGCGCACTTGGAGCTCACTGGCCAGCACGCCGTGGGCGCAGCCGAGGTCGAGAACGTCGGTGTCCAACTGCACCGACTCGAGCACCCGAAGGACGCCCGGCTGCAAACGACTGCGGGTGGCCCGAAAGGTTTGGGCAAAGCTCTGATAGAATCCGCGGTTGATGCTCAGCAGACGTTCGATGACTTCTCTTTGCACCTGTACCTATCGAGGAACAGGCGGATTATAGCGGTGGCTCAGAACTGGAACGAAGCCCGTGAGTACACGCCCGCGAAGCTCAGCCTGGCGCGCGAAATTCTCGAGGAGGTACGCGCCGGCCTGCAGGTATCGAAGGCCGTGCGCGCGCACCCCATGCCAGAGGGGGGCTACGTGGGTAAGCACATGCTGGTACACGCCTATCGGGAGTTGACCGAGGCCGGCACATGGGAGTTCGAAGAGCAGATATTGCGCCGTATTCGCATGAAACCCTCCCGTACGTTATCCGGCGTCACAACTGTGACCGTGCTGACGAAACCGTATCCCTGCCCTGGAAAATGCATCTTTTGCCCCACTGACTTGCGTATGCCCAAGTCCTATCTTCCGGACGAACCGGGTGCGATGCGCGCCCTTCATCACGAATTTGATCCTTTCGACCAGACGGAAGCTCGATTGGCAGCATTGGAAGCCATCGGGCACCCGACGGACAAAATTGAGTTGCTGATACTGGGTGGGACCTGGAGTTCCTACCGCGAGGACTACCAGGAATGGTTCATCCAGCGCTGCCTGGATGCCATGAATGGTTTCGAGTCATCCACCTTCGTCGAGGCCCAGGAGGCGAACGAGCGTGCGGACCACAAGAATGTCGGGCTGGTGATCGAAACCCGCCCCGATCACGTGACTCTCACCGAAGTAGCCCGTCTGCGAATGCTGGGCGTCACAAAGGTCCAACTCGGAGCCCAAAGCCTCGACGATCGCATCCTCGAATTGAACGCGCGCGGCCATACCGTGGCAGAGACCCGAGCGGCCGTGAGTTTGCTCCGTGCCGCGGGGTTTAAGATCGTGCTGCATTGGATGCCGAATCTGCTGGGCTCCACACCGGAAATGGACCGCCGCGACTTCACGCGACTCTGGGACGATCCAGACCTGCGGCCGGATGAAATCAAGATCTACCCTTGCCAGCTGCTTGAGAATGCCGAATTGTACGAGTACTGGGAGCGAGGCGAATACAAGCCCTACACGACCGACGAACTGATCGATCTCATCGCCGATATCAAACCCACCATTCCTGAATACTGCCGCGTCAACCGGGTGATTCGGGACATTCCTTCTACCAATGTGGTGGCCGGCAACAAGCGAACCAGCCTACGGCAGGATGTTCATGTCGAGATGAGCTTGCGCGGCACACGTTGCCGCTGTATTCGCTGCCGCGAAATTCGCGGGGAGAGGGTGGATTGGGAATCACTTCAGCTCAAGGACTACTCTTACGAGGCCGGTGGGGCGGAGGAGCACTTCCTTTCTTTTACCACCGAAGGCGATCGTCTAGCTGGCTTCTTGCGGCTCAGCCTGCCTGGCCCGGACGCGCCGAGCGCAGATCTGAGCGATCTCGAGCACTCAGCGATCGTGCGTGAGGTTCATATTTATGGTCAATCGCTCAAGGTCGGGGCAGATCAGTCCGGAGCTGCCCAGCACATCGGGCTTGGCACCAGGCTTATGCGGGAAGCCGAGGTTATTTCTCGGGGCAATGGCTATCGCGCGCTGGCTGTGATCTCGGCGCTGGGCACAAGGGGTTACTATCGGAAGCTCGGCTACAAGCGGGGCGAGACCTACATGGTCAAGCGCCTTTGAGCCGAGGGCGACACTTTAACTTCTGGGGCCTGTAAATGGAATTGAGTAGTTTGCTGGTCGTGGGTTTCTTGCTGGGAGTGCGGCACGCGCTGGATCCCGATCATATCGCTTCGATGGCGACGATTTCAAGCGGCAGCCGGAGCTTAAGGGACGGCCTCAACCAGGGGGCAGCTTGGGGAGTGGGTCACACACTCACTCTGCTGGTGTTTGGAGGTTCCGCATTGCTGCTGGGTCTCGCCGTTCCAGAAGACCTGGCACTCGTGCTCGAGCTCGTGGTGGGTGCGATGCTTATCTTGCTCGGAGCGGATGTGGTCCGACGGATCATCAGGGAACAAGTTCACGTACATCGCCACGATCACACGGATGGCGCCTCGCATTTGCATGTTCACTCACACGCCCAGTCCGATCGCCACGAACACTCCCACCCTCCGCTCCTCCCGCTGAGGGCGCTCTTTGTGGGCCTCATGCACGGACTGGCGGGTTCTGCGGCGCTGATTCTACTCACCGTCGTCTCAGCTCCGTCCATATCTGCCGGGATTATATATATCCTTGTATTCGGCGTCGGCTCCATTCTCGGGATGGGCCTGCTCTCCGTCATAATCGCCCTTCCTCTTAGACTCTCCTCAAATCGTTTTAAGCGTGCTCAAAGGAATTTTAGGTTCGGGATCAGTATCGTCACGATCGTGCTCGGACTGAGCATTGTTCGCAATATTCTCGCCATCGGCCTCTGATTGAAAATCCGAATTAAATAATCAGGGGCAGCCGAGTCATCAGCTGCCCCGACCGGCCAGTTTGACCGGTGACCGCCTGTTGCCTAAATCCTAATCGATGAGAAGATGCGAGTCAATTCGATCGCCTGCATCCCCTCCAGGAGACCAGCTTATTCGTTAAAGATCCAGAAGCTCGTCACTCGGATCTGGTTTCGGTCTGCCCAGTCTTTCACCTTCCCCGCCAACGGTTCCGGCGAAACCATGTAGAAAGAACCTTCCCCTACTTTAGCCCGCCGGGCCAGAGTTTTGCACGATTTCTCCGAGACGGTCGACGTGAGCCCGTCCCGATTGATTACATACCAAAAAGCTTCGCGCCACTTCATCGATTTCCATTCCAGAGCGGAGACATGCGGTCGAACGCCGTGCATATCGTCGGGCGGACCGGCCGGCCAATTCGTGGGGGTGGCTCGCACGTCCAAGAAATTTGTGGCTTGCGAGACGCGTTCTGCCACCCGCCCTACGAGGTGTTCGAGCTCGGTTACCGTAGTGTGATTTAGATGCAACGCAGAATTTAACGCCGCCATAGTTGGGTCCCTCCGGCAAACCCAACCCGATGCTACCCTTCGGAACAATTAGGGGAAATAGGAAATGCGTCCCCCACATACACGGGGAACATTTGTGCTGTCCAAAGATGCAAAATCTGCATACGATATAATCCTTCTCTTCGCCTGAAAGAGGATTAGGCGAGCAGGTCGCGAGGGCGCCATGGGATTTCACTCAGGTAACTGGTACTCCTTCATCCGCTACGACGAAGAGCAGGACCAGCTGAAGCTTAGCGCGGGATTACTGCGCCGCGTGGCAGACTTTGCCAATCCTTACTGGCGCTGGGTCACGCTTACTCTTGTGACCATCATCGGAATTTCACTATTGAGTCTAGTGCCTCCGCTGCTGATCCGTAATCTCATCGACGTCGCGCTACCTGAAAAAGACGTGGCCCGCCTGAGCTTGCTCGCGCTTTCCATGATTGCGGTCCCAATAGTCAATGGGTTGCTGGGCGTGGCGCAACGATATGCGAGCTCTACGGTGGGCGAGGGACTTATCTTCGATCTGAGAAGCGAAATCTATGCCCACCTGCATCGCATGAGCCTTCGCTTCTACACCCATACTCGGACCGGCGAGATGATGTCGCGTTTGAACAATGATGTCGTCGGTGCTCAGCGCGCGGTGACCGGAACGTTGGTCACGATCGTGAGCGATTCGATTTCATTGATCGCCACATTGGCGATCATGATCGCTCTCGATTGGCGTCTGACCTTGCTCAGCGTGATCATCCTGCCGCTGTTTATCCTGCCTGCCCGACGAATCGGTCGGGTCCTTCGACAAGTCGCGCGCGAGCAGATGAATTTAAACGCGCGCATGAACGCGCTGATGAACGAGACGCTTAACATCAGCGGAGCGCTGCTGGTCAAGATTTTTGGCCGATACGACACGGAAGTAGGCCGCTTCCGCGAACGCGCGGCGGACGTGCGCGATATAGGTATCCGGCAGGCGTTTGTAGGTCGCGGGTTCTTCCTGGCGCTTAGCCTGGTGAGCGCCATTGGCGCGGCAATGGTGTTCTGGCTCGGCGGATATCTTGTCATCGACGACGTATTTACCGTGGGCACGCTCGTGGCCTTCACCGCCTATCTGGTGAATCTCTATGGCCCACTCATGGCGTTGACCAACGCCCGGGTAGATTTCGCTACCTCCATGGTCAGCTTCGAACGCGTCTTCGAAGTGCTCGACTTGCCGGTCGAGATCCAAAATCGTCGAAATCCGGTCAGGATCGAGCGCGCGGAAGGAAGTGTTCGATTCGAAAACGTCTCCTTTAGCTACATGGAGGAGGAAGGTGCAGTAGCCGGGCTCGCGGAAGTGCAACGTTTTTCATGGAGTGGCCGTGGAGGCACCTATGTCCCGCCTGGAAAGAAGAGTAAAGACGGCAAGTCGGAGGACGGCAAGGAAAATGGCGAGGCCAACGGGAAGCGCAAGGCCGAAGAACGTCGCTGGGCCCTGAAAGATCTTAATTTTGAGATTAAGGCCGGCCAGGTTGTGGCATTGGTAGGGCCGAGCGGAGCCGGCAAGTCGACCATCACCTATCTCTTGCCTCGTTTATACGATCCGACCCAGGGACGTGTCACGCTGGATGGAATCGACCTGCGCGACATCGAATTAGAGTCGCTCGCAGGCCAAGTGGGCATGGTCACCCAGGAGACATTCCTCTTCCACGATACCGTGCGCAACAACCTGATCTATGCAAAGGACGATGCCACGCCCGAGCAAATTGAGGAAGCCGGGCGCGCGGCCCACATCCACGAGTTTATTGAGCAAATGCCGGATGGATACGACACGCTTGTGGGCGAACGCGGGTATCGCCTCTCCGGCGGGGAAAAGCAACGGGTGGCCATTGCCCGCGTCATCCTCAAAGATCCCAAGGTGTTAATTCTCGACGAGGCCACCAGCCACCTCGATTCAAGATCCGAGGCCTTGATCCAAAATGCGATGGAACGAGTCATGAAGGGCAGGACCTCGCTGGTGATCGCCCACCGATTAAGCACTATCATGGGTGCGGACTGGATCCTGGTCATGGATCATGGGCGGCTGGTTGAGCAGGGCCGGCATGCGGACCTGCTTGCGCAGGGCGGCCTCTACTGGACACTCTACGAGACACAGTTCAAGGCGGAGCGACGCCTCGCGGGCCAGGGCGAGCCAACCGACCGTCTGCGGACCGCCTCGGACTAGACGCGCCGGTCCAAACTCTCCATTTCCAAGCCTCCCAATTCAACCTGGCTGCGCGCTAGCCTGTTCCGCCGTGTGTTTTGATCGCGCGGTTGAGCTCCGCAAATGCTTGCAACCTTCCTCCGATCACTGCGTATATATAAGTAGAACGAAACCGGCTGCCAATGGTGCCTGACGACGAAAGAGCTTTGATAACTGCAGCTGCGGGAGGTGATGACGATGCGTTTGCAGAGATCGTCGAGCGATATCAGAAGCCACTTTACAACCTCTGCTATCGACTCCTCGGCAGTCACGGAGACGCTGAAGACGCCTCCCAGGAGACATTCATGAAGGCCTATAGAGCCCTGAGTAAGTACGATCCGGAGCGCCCCTTCATTTCCTGGCTGCTTGCCATCGCATACCACCGGTGTATTGATCAGCTTCGTCGTCGTCGCCTCACCTGGGTTGGGCTCGAAGCGTTGTTTGATAGGCCCGACCGGCGGGCGCCGTCGCCGGAGGTCGCCGCAGAGGCCGGAGATTATGCCGAGGACGTTCAAGAGGCGCTCTCGACCTTAAGTGTGAAGGATCGAGCCGTGGTTGTTCTGCGTTATTGGTATGACTATTCCTACGACGAAATTGCGGAAACGTTGTCATTGACGAACAGTGCCGTCAAAAGCCGCCTGCACCGGGCACGTCGCGAGTTGATGGGTGTCTGGAAAATCGATCCCGTAACGCTTACGGAGAGCCAGAATGAAGTCTCGCCTGCTTGACCAGTGGCCGCTTGATGACCGCGATTTGAGCGCTTCCGATAGGGAGCGACTTGAACGTGCGCTCGAGCATTCCCCAGAGTTGCAGGAGGAACTGGGCGTCTGGCAGGCTATCGAGGCTTCGCTCCGGGAATCACCGGTTATTGGCCCCCAGGCGGGCTTCACTCGCCGCTGGCGATCCAGTCTGGCTGAGGCACGAGAACGCCGGCGCCAGCGGAACGTCAAGTGGCTGCTCGGGGCGCTGCTGATCGGAGCTCTATCAGCTTTGTCGCTCATCGGCCTGGAGATCCTGTCCTCGCCCGCCCAGATCGGGGCGGCCTTGCTCGAGACGATTGTTCGCGTCGGCCAGATCCTGAATACAGGCGCGCATTTCTTGACCATCCTGGGGAACGGCTGGCCGGCTCTCCTGGGTGCTTTGGCTTTGAGCGCGGCCCTGGCATGGTTGAGCGTGTTGTGGGCTGCGGCAATGTATCGGTACGGCTTTAAGCAAGTTCAGAATGGAGTGAGTGGATGAAGAAACTAATATTGGTTCCAGTAGTAGTACTCGTGGCGGCCTTGGCATTGCCAGGCGCGGCATATGCAGATGAAACCGAACAGGGCCAGGTCGTATTTGGCGGAACATTCACCCTGGAAAGTGGTGATGAGCTGAATGGGGACCTGGTGATATTCGGCGGTTCGGTCGAGATCCAAGAGGACTCGGTCGTCGACGGCGACGTTCTACTGTTCGGTGGCAACGCGGAGATCTACGGCGAGATCCGGGGGGACCTGGCGCTGCTGGGAGGAAATGCCAATCTCGGCTCCTCGGCGGTAATCACCGGCGACGTGGTTACCCTGGGAGGAAATGTCCATCGCGCCGAGGGTGCGGTGGTGGAGGGAGACTTTGTTTCATCCGATGGAGTCGCCTTCCCATTCAGCTTCGACCTTCCCAATATTCCGAATTTTGGGGACTCGTTGCGCGTGCAACCTTTCGGCCGCGGCAGCATAGGGCCTTTCTTCTCGCCGGTTACCAGCATCCTTTGGTTCGTTTTTCGGAGCCTGTTAGTTGCTGCGCTGGCCGTTCTGGTAGTGTTGTTCTGGCCGAATCCGGCCAAGCGAACGGGCAGCGCGGCGGTTGCGCAGCCGATCGTCTCCGGCGGGCTCGGCTGCCTGACGCTGATCGTGGTGCCGATCCTAAGTGTGCTGCTCACAATTACCATCATCGGTCTGCCGCTGGCCTTCCTGGCGCTGATCGCGTTGGTGGTTGCGGTTGTGTTCGGCTGGATCGCGGTCGGAATGGAGGTCGGCCGGCGCTTGGTAGAGGCCTTCAATTGGGAACTTCATCCGGCGGCATCAGCGGGCATCGGCACTCTGGCAATTAGCTTTGTTGTGGGTGGGATCGGATTCATCCCGTGCATCGGAGGGCTGGCACCGCTGCTGGTGGGCGCGGCCGGCCTGGGAGCGGTGATCCTTACTCGCTTCGGATCGAGGGAGTATGAACTGGCCACGGCGAGCGCCGAGTTGCCTGCTCCTAAGAGCAAGAAGGCGCCGGCCAAGAAATCCTCGGCCAAGAAGAAATAGTTAACTGCACGTAGCTCGTTGAGCGAACGGGGCTGGCCACCTGGCCAGCCCCGTTCGGTTTAATATTGCACCATCCCGCCAGAATTCTTCCGCCCTCATTTGTACTCCACTCCCTCGAAAGCCTTAAAATTCCAGCCAAAATCGACCAATGGTTGGCAACCCATCCCGCGCTCCACTATAATCGCCCGCGTTCACCCTATTGGGGGGTATGTCTTTCGTCCACCTGCACGTCCACTCCGAATACTCACTTCTTGACGGCCTGAGCCGAATCCCAGCCTTGGTGCGACGCGCCAAGGAATTGAACATGCCCGCCGTGGCTTTGACGGATCACGGCACCATGTTTGGTGCGGTGCACTTCTATAAAGCGGCCAAACAAGAGGGCATCAAACCTCTAATCGGGATGGAGGCTTACCTCGCGCCGCGCAGCATGCACGACCGCGATCATCAGCAAGACAGCCGCGCGGCGCATTTGCTGCTGTTGGCCGAGAACTCGACCGGATATCAGAACCTGCTGAAGATCGCAACCGCCGCTCAACTCGAAGGCTTCTACTACCGTCCCCGAATCGATCAAGCGTTCCTTGCCGCTCACAGCGATGGGCTCATCGCGACCACCGGGTGTATGTCGGGCGAGGTGCCCCGGGCCTTGGCGCAAGGCCGTCAGGAGTACGCCGAGGAGCGTCTGGACTGGTATTTTGACGTATTCGGCAACGATCGTTTCTTCTTCGAACTTCAGAGCCACGATATCCCTGAACTAGAGGCTGTGAATCAAGGGTTATTCGACCTGGCGCCGAAGTACAAGGCGCGGTTCGTCGCGACCAACGACGTGCACTACGTCTTGCCGGAGGAGGCCGACCTGCAGGACGTCCTGCTTTGCATTCAGACCGGTGCGGTTCGCAGCGACCCGGATCGCATGCGTATGACCGATGATTCGTACTACCTTCGCTCGACCCAAGAAATGACCGCGCTGTTTGGGGAGGTGGAGGGGGCTATCGAAAATACGCTCTGGATTGCCGAACGGGCGGAAGTAGAACTCGATTTCGAGGGCTACCGCCTTCCCCCCTTCGACCTGCCGGAGGGCCAGACGGCCGAGGGTTATCTCCGAAAGTTGTGTGAACAAGGATTGGACCGGCGATACGGTCCACGCGCCAGCGAGGACGAGTACAGAGATCGGCTGGATTACGAACTTGGCGTCATCCACGAGATGGGATTCGATGCCTACTTCCTGATCGTGTGGGACCTGTGCAGATTCGCGGCTGAGCAGGGCATCTGGTACAACGCGCGCGGCTCGGCAGCCGGATCCATCGTTGCCTACTGCCTGGATATCACGCTCGTGGATCCTATTGAGCACGGCTTGATTTTCGAGAGGTTCTTGAACCCGGGCCGTGTATCCATGCCGGACATCGACATGGATTTCCAGGATGACCGGCGATCAGAACTTCTTGAATACACGGCCAAGAAGTATGGCGAGGACAAGGTGGCCCAGATCATCACCTTCGGTACGCTGGGCGCCAGAGCCGCCATCCGCGATGTCGGACGAGTGATGGATGTCCCTTTGCCGGAAGTAGATCGGATCGCCAAGACCGTTCCTAATATTCCCGGAAAGCCGGTCACGATTCCGGAAGCGCTGGAAACGGTTCCGGACCTTCAGGAGGCCTATCAAAGCAGCGAATACGTCCGGGAGTTGATCGATACGGCCGCCAAGCTCGAAGGGGTCGCCCGAAACGCAGGCACACACGCCGCAGGCGTGATCATCACCGACAAACCCATCACGGAATACGTTCCTCTCCACAGGCCGACCAAGGGCAGCCAGGAAGACAGCCCCATACGTGCCGTTACCCAGTTTGATATGGGAGTCCTGGAATCGCTGGGTCTGCTTAAGATCGACTATCTGGGCCTCTCGACCCTGACCGTGATGGCGCGCGCCTGTGATCTCATTCAACGGCGGGGAGGTGCGGAGTTGGACCTCCAGTCCATCCCACTGGACGACCCTAAGACTTACGACCTGCTGGGAAGCGGGAACGTATTGGGGGTGTTTCAGGTCGAAGGCGCCGGAATGCGCCGCTACTTGATGGAGATGAAACCAACCAACCTGGCGCATGTTACGGCGATGGTTGCGCTCTATCGTCCGGGACCGATGGAGTTTATTCCGGCCTACATTCGACGCATGCACGGCCTGGAAGACGTCACTTATCGGCATCCCTCCCTGGAACCGATTCTCAAGGAAACTTACGGGATCACGGTCTACCAGGAACAGATCATGTACTCGGCGATGAAATTGGCAGGCTTCACGGCCTCCGAAGCCGACATCCTTCGCAAGGCGGTAGCAAAAAAGAAGGCCAAGGTGCTGAGGCAGCAGCGGGAGAAATTTGTGGAGGGGGCGGTCGCCAACGATATTCCGCGCCAGACGGCCGATACGATTTTTGACGATTGGGAAGCGTTCGCCCGATATGGATTCCCGAAGGGCCATGCGGCCGACTACGCTGTGATCTGCGTGGAAACCGCATATCTGAAGGCAAATTATCCGCTTGAGTACATGACGGCCCTGCTTTCGGTTTACATGGGCGTTACCGAGAAAGTGGCGCTGTATGCTGCCGAGTGCAGGCGCATGGGGCTGAAGGTCCTGCCCCCAAATGTCAGTACTAGCGGGCTCGATTTCGAGATTGCGGATCAAGCGCAAGGCGCGTCGGTCATTCGCTACGGCCTTGGCGCGGTCAAGAACGTCGGCCAAGGGGCGGTGGAAACGATGCTTCAGGCCCGGGCCGAAGAACCGTTTGTCAACCTGGAGGATTTTGCTCGCCGGGTGGATCTGCGACAGGTCGGAAAACGGGCCATGGAGAGTTTGATCCGGGTCGGAGCTCTGGATGAATTAGGCCCGCGGCTTGATCTGCTTGAATCTCTCGACCGCCTCATGAGTTATTCGGCTTCGCATTTCAGGGCTGCGGAAGTGGGCCAGCTTTCGATCTTCGGGGATGCGACCGGAGTGGCAGAGGAATTGGTCCTTCAACCTGCGGCGGTTGATGTCTCGTGGCGCCGACAGCTCGGCTGGGAAAAAGAGCTGCTGGGATCCTATGTTTCTGATCATCCATTGGCATCGAGGATGGATGAGCTCTCCAAGGTCGTAACTCACTACAGCGGCGAGATCAGCGAGTCGATGGAGGGCGAGAAGGTCACCGTCGCCGGCGAGATCTCTGCTATCCGACCTTATTTGACGCGTGCGGGCAAGGAGATGGGCTTCATTTCGCTTGAGGATCTGCAGGGCACCATCGAATTGGTGGTATTTCAACGGCTCTGGCAAAAGATCTCAGGCGACATCCAACTCGATCAAATCGTAGTAGTGGAGGGGCGCGTTGACGGATACCGGGGGGAGACAAAACTGTTGGTAGATTCCATTGACCCTGACCTCGCCAAAGCCGCGCGCTCGGCAGGCCGCGGGACTCGTCAAGTGGATTTGAATGGCGCCCCCGGGAAAACGGTAACATCCGGACTCGAGGGTTCCTCTCCCCCAGCAGCCCCGCGATCGAATGCTCCGAAAGCTACCCAGGCGGTGGCGGACCTCAGCACGGATGAGGGGAACGAGGAAATCGCCGAGGCAGAGCCACCGGCGCCCGAGTCGGCCGAAGCCAACAATCGATTGGATGATCTACAAAATACGGAACCGGGGGACGACACGCCTGCGGTGGGGGCATCGCTGCACGTGGCTGAGGCCCCGCCTGTCCCCGTGTTGCGCGCAAGCATCGACGGTAACCAGTTCTCCCAAGATGCGCTCATCGACTATCTCGCCGTCTGGCAGAGTCCGGAGCCTTCGCTTGTCACCATATTGCTTCGATCTTCCGGAGACCGCCCGCGAGATATTCGGCGATTGCGGCGGATCCATTCGCTGCTGTCGTCCTATCCTGGCAGCGATCGCTTCGCGTTTACCGTTTATGAGGACGCCGGTCGATACAATCTGGCATTTCCCAATTCGTCCACGCGCTACACGCCCGAGCTTCACCAGAAGCTCTTGCGCTTAGTCGGGGATAACTGCGTAGGCGTGGCACCCTTGCACCTTCACTAGCAGAATCGTTTAGAAACTCTGGTCGCACTGTGGTTCGGGACCTCTACCCAAGGAGAGCAGTGAGGATCAGTGGTCCGGCTCCACCCGCAGGGTGCTCCAGCGAGTGACTATGCGGCACTCTGCGGCTGGCAGCTGGCAAGCAACGCCCTCAGCTGATCCATCGAGGCATGGCCCAAGATCACGGCTTCGCGGGGGTTCCTCCTCGGCAGCCTCACGACAGACAAAGCTTCATCGATTGTGATTCCGCGCGCATCCACTAACCATGCACTAAGAATATGCCCCGCTCGGCCACTTCCCCCCGAACAATGGACCACAACTTGCTCTCCCCTCTCGTCTGTCTCTCTTAGGAAAGGAAGGATCTTGTTATGGAGAGTCTCGCCATCGCATAAGTAGCCATCGCGAATCGCGGCTGAGCAGACATTTTCCTCACCGAACTCACTACGATACTCAGCCAAGAGATCCGCTTCGTAGAAATCCAGTTGTTCCTTAGGAAGGAGGCTACAAATGCGCTGGATACCATTGTGCTTCATGAACGAGATCCATCGAGAGACCTCATGGGAGTCTACCGAGTGAAAGTCGAAGCCAGGCCGCTCGGCTCCGAACACGACCTTCTCTTCCTCATAGGCAGGTCCGAAGTTGTATGGCATCATGAACCTCTATGTTGAAGTGAGTGCCGCATAACGGCGGCGAGCCGAGGCGCGGAGATTCGCTCCCCTGCGGCTAGCCCGGCTTCGCGCAATCGCCTTCCGCTGGTTCAAGCACTGCGGGGGGCTACTCCGCGAATGCGACCAGGGCATCCACACCGCGCTCGAAAACCCCATCCGGCCACGCGATTTTGAGCGCCTTCCAACTCCTTCCCGCGTCCTGCGAGCGGAAGAGCCCATAGTTGTTGGCAGCGTAGAAGACGCCCGGTTCGTCGGGATGCGTCGCAAATCGGCTGGCGACCGTGCCCCGTGCATCGGGCAAACCCTCCATCGCCAGCTCAAACGGGTGGCCGACGGTCTTGCGGTACAGGTAGGCCTCGGCGTTGCTCGGCCGGTAGGCGACGTACGGGCCGGAGGCACCGGAGACGACCACCGTGTCCGGATCACCGGGATCGACTGCCACGCCGACCAGATAGCCGTGCCGCAATCTATCCATTGGCCGGAACCAGCTCTCGCCGCCGTCGTGGCTCTCGAAATACCCGTCGCCGGCCGCTGAATACAGGCGGCCGCTCGCCTCTCGATGGGTGGCGGCGGTGTGCGTGTCGATCGGCCCGCCTCGCACGTGGTCATGCCAAGTTTCGCCTCCGTCCAGCGACCGCACCAGCGCGCCGGCCTCAATCGCCACGTATAGCTTGCCTGCCGAGTTGGGATCGGTCTCAATCCAGCGTACGTGGTGGGTCTCGGGTTTGGGTGGAAAGCTCCAACTGGGAGACGAGGGCAGTTCCAGCAGCGCAGTCAGCTCTTGCCAGGATTCCCCACCGTTCTCGGATCGAGACAGCGTGCTGGGCTCTGTCCCTGCGTATACCACTCCGGAATGCAAATCCTGCACACGCCCGACCGCCACCGCTGTTATCTCGTCGTGCGGGATCCCTACACCGACCGGCTCCCAACTCCGGCCAGCATCGGAGCTGCGCCACAGCCCGGTCCCCCAGGTTCCAACGTACAGCCGGACTGGATCGCTCGGATCGACCGCGATCGACTCCGGCGCCCTTCCTTTCAGATGCTGTTCGACCGACCACGCGGTTCCCTGCCGGGCGATCAGCAGGGCTTCCCGTGTGGCGACGGCAAGACTAATCATCTGCGTAGACTTCCTGACCCGTGCTCGCCCGCCTCAGGTCGGGATCGACTCCTCGGCTCAGCTAGCAAGCGCTGCCCGAGCTGCGGCCCTAGGGATTTTCCCAATAGGCGATCTCGTCGACGTGGACTGTGAACTCATCGGTCTGGCGGGCGCCAACGAAGATACCGAATGAGCCTCCCTCCGTGAACGTACCGTCTTCGATCTGCGTGAGCAGAGATCCATTGGCGTACAGCCCAAGTTGCTCGCCCTTGGCCCACAGGCCGATTCGATTCACCTTATCCGAGCCGGCAATGATGGCAGTGCTTGCCGTAGGAGCGACCAGTGAGGTCATCGCCTCGCCGTCCCAGGCTCGCAGCGAATAACGGCCGTCGCAGGTGACCCCGAACAGATAGCCACGGTCGGCGGCGGATCGGTCCGGAACTCTCGCCATCACTCCATAGTGATCGTTGCCGGAGCAGCTTCCAGTCCTAACCGTCATCTCGAGGTAGAAGTCGCGCACTACCGGCCAGGTCAGCCGCCAGCCGTCGGTGGTGGTCAGCCCAGTCATGCGCAGTTCGCCGTCTTCCACGTGGGCACGGGTAAAAGTATCCTCTCCCAACGGCCAGTTGTTACCGCTCGTGAGCGGATCACGCCAGGTGGGATTTCCGAGCGCGCCACGCACATCTCCGGCCGGCAGAGTACTGGTCGGACCGGCCGTCGGCGTGGGTGCCGGAGTGTCTGTGGGCAGAGGGCTGGGGGTCGTGGGCTCGACTTCAGGAGTGGCGGTCGCCTCCGGTGGCACCTCGGTGGGGCTAGGTGGCAGCTCTGTGGCGGTCGCTTCCGGCGGCAGTGGACGAGTAGGCACCGCAGTTAATGTTCCGCTCACTACAGTGGCGAGCGCGTTCGAATCGACCGTGGCAGGCGAGCCAATTGCCGAACAGGCTCCCAGGCCCAGCGCCAAGGCCGCGGTAGGAAGCAGGAATCTCCTATCTCGAACCATCCTAAATCCCAATCACCTCAACCGGCAGACCGGAAGCGCACCTTACGCTGTAATTCCCTGCAGTCATAGACAATCCTGTCGCAGTTGCAGCCTAACGGCTGCGAGCTGCCTGTCCTGGCGTAGCCGCCAGGCTAGGCCAGGGAGCGGCCGAGGATCGCTTCCTCACTAGGCCTGCCGGGATCCCGCATTGCCATTGTCTCTTGCTTTTGCCGCAGC
>JADFRG010000034.1 GCA_022561385.1 Chloroflexota bacterium | reverse complement strand
AACCAGGCCTTGTGCTCATCATCGCCGCAGCCCCAGTCCGCATTGGTCATGAAGTGAGACCCGGTTTCCATGAACGCCTGAACGGCCTGCTTGCAGGCATCCTTATTGTTCTCGTGGGGAACTTCAATCAGATAGCGTGTCATTTTCAGCCTCCATTAGGTTTTTCAGGAAACGGGCTCCAATTGCGGTACCCTTTTAGCCTTATGTGGGAACGTTGTTTGAACCGCGGTTGAGCGATGATTGAGCGGATTGCCAGAATATACCACTCCTTCCATGGAGCCCGGATTCTAGTTCTTCTCGCCGTCGCCTCCTCCGGGTGCCAGGCCGGCGCAAGATCAACTGAAGGCACCCTGGCAGCGGTCTCTCCACCGAGAGCGCCGATTTAGGAACTCAGGTCGCCGCCCAGGCCACCCTCATCACTCACCTGGCCACACGCGGACCTCCTCGGATCACGCAGCCAGTCGGCACCTTGCAACCCACTCCCTACGAGCCCGTTCGAGGGTTTGTGGAGATCGAAGAGGGCGCGTGTTGCGTCGGTGGAAAGGCCGGCGACTCGCTGGAAATTGAAACTGCCTTTCAGGCCTCAAGCCCGCTGGGTGAGGTGACCCAGATGCGAGTGCGATTCGGAAGCCGACCGTTCGCCGAAGAGCAACTGACTGCGGCCGAGTGGGAGTCATTTGTGCCGTTGAAGGTGTTCCACATTGAAATCGTAATCAATTGGGTTGGTTATTATGTTAGCGTTCAGTACATGGACGAGAACGGCAATCTATCTGCGGTATATCAGGGCGATATATCGGTGGAAGGACATCCGTAAAATGAGCTTCCCCAGTCCGTTCTATCGCTGGCGACCCCATCCCTGGCACGGTCTCGAAGTGGGTCCAGATCCGCCCGGACTGGTTCATGTCTATATCGAAACCGGTCCATTCGACCTCGTGAAGTACGAGGTCGACAAAGAAACCGGATACCTGAGGGTCGACAGGCCACATCGTTTCTCCTCCCACAATCCGACCCTGTATGGTTTCATACCGCGCACCTACTGTGGGGAAGGCGTGTGTGAGCTCATGGACGGCGCGAAACGCGGTGACCATGATCCACTCGATATCTGCGTTGTAAGCGAACGCTCGATCGAACGGGCGGAAGTCATTGTGAACGCGCGGGTGGTCGGCGGCCTGCCGATGCTGGACGGTGGCGAGGCGGACGACAAGATCATCGCGATTCTCGAAAATGACCCGATCTGGTCTCAGGTCGAGGCCCTGGAGGACCTTCCATCGGCCCTGATCGACCGATTGAGGCACTACTTTGAGACCTACAAGGCGCTGCCAGATCAACCCGCAGATATCTCAATTGCGGCGGCCTACGGGCGTGAGCATGCAGAAGAAGTGATCCAGGCGGCGATGAAGGACTACGAAATGGAGTTCGGAGGCGGGAATGGATTTCCCTAGGAGGTCGTTCGGATGGCATTTGTATCTCTCGACGAATTAGAGGCAGTTGAACCTGTCCCCGGCTATGTAGCCACATTCGTGCACACGAAACAAATGACCCTGGCCAATTGGAAAATAGCCGCCGGTTCGCCTTTTCCTGAACATTCCCACCCGCATGAGCAAATCATGATGGTTTTGGAGGGAGAATTCGAGCTGACGGTCGCAGGAAAATCGATGCTGGTGCGCCCGGGAGTTGTAGCCGTGATCCCGGCGGACGCCAAACACTCGGGACGGGCCGTAACCGATTGTATTGCGATCGATGTTTTCTATCCGGTTCGCGAGGACTACCGGTGAGCCGAGTAAGGTGTAAACAAGGCTCGGGAAGAAAAATCCACTTCTTTCCCTGGCCGCGCCTCCCTTTGTCGGCCGTCGCGATCACTCCAGGGCTCAGTGGAGATGCAGCGGTGAACATCCGTTGGCGAGTGTCTAGCGACTTCGTCGAAAAATGGGATGACCTGATGTGAAGATGAAGATTCTCGTCGATTTTGATGATGTGCTTTCAGACACCTTTGCCGAACTGGAGAACCGGGAAGGGTCCGCCGCGGACCCTTCCGCTCAAGATCTCCGTGAGATGTTTCCGGGGATCGACCTGCGCATATATTTAGAAAGTCTCGACTTCTACCGCGAGATTCCGCCTGTGTCAGGAGCCGCCGAAGGAGTCAAAGGGATCATCGCTAGGGGTCACGAAGTAAGGTATACGTCGGCGAGATCGCCGGATGTCGAAGGAGTTTCACGGGAGTGGCTGAACGATTGGGGTTTTCCGGATGTTCCATTGAAGTGCTTGGGACGAGAGGGGAAGAAGGAGCTGCTAAGAACCGAACTGTACGACCTGCTCATCGACGATCAGATGCGGTATCTGAAAATTGCCCGAGAGCAAGGCAGGAGAGCCCTCGCGTTGGACAGGCGATGGAACGGCCGCTGGGACGGAGATCGGATCGCCAGCTGGGAGGACATCGAGCGCGCCCTCTGATCCCGCCAAACTACTCCCTGACCAGACTAATTTCAAACAATTCTGGCCAGTTTTTCCCCGTGACAAAGAGGCGCCGGCCCTCGGAATCGTAGGCGATCCCGTTGAGAACGCCGGCCCGCGGGTTTTCCGCTCGCAGCCCCGTGAGGTCGATCCAACCCATTACTTTCCCTGTATCCGGCGATATCCGGGCGATTCGATCGGTTTGCCAAATGTTCGCGTAGATCTCCCCTTCCACGTATTCGAGTTCATTGAGCATCGATACTGGGAAACCATCGTCCGTGACCAGAAGGCGTCGGGTCTCCTGGAACGAATCCGGATCCAGAAAGCGCAATTCTGCCGACCCGTCGCTCATGATCAACTGCCGACCGTCGTGGGTCAGGCCCCAACCCTCCGGCGTGAAGCTGAACTCCTCGAGTTTGGAGAAGCTTCGCCGATCGTAGACGAAGCCGAGGCCGGCGGAAAGAGTCAGCTGAATGATCCGATCGCCAAGTAGCGTGATCCCTTCGCCGAAAAGCTCAGGATCCAGCGCCAGGGATCGAACCACCTCGCCCGAATTCAGATCCACCCGTCGCAAAGTAGACTGGCCTCGTAACCCTGTTCCCTCATAGAGGTAACCGTTTTCATATACCAGGCCCTGAGTGAAAGCCCCCGGATCGTGGGGGTAGGAGTTAACGATCGTGTAGGTGAATCGGGGAGCTGCGCCCGGGGTCGCAGTGGGGGCAGGTGTCGCAAGTTGCAGGGGGGAGCAGGCGAGGATCGTGAGCGACCCAATAAAAGTAAGCACTAAGGCCCTGGTAAAGTGTGGCCTGTTCCAGGCGCGGCGAAATCCCCGGTAAGGGGGATAATGAACAATCCGATGGGATCCGCGCAGGTTTTTCAAACCCATCACCAACGGATCATATACGAAATCACCGTCTAGCTCCTGCCCGCGTGGCCTAAAATAGAGGTGGAGATATGATCTTACGAGCGCAGTCACAACACGCTGAAGGACCGACCCGAACCTCATGATTGTGGTATCGGATCTTGTGGGCACCCTCACTACGGGGTCACCGACACTGGGCCTGGTCAGCTGGGCGCGCCACAATCAGAGCGCCCTTCGGGCGAATTTCTTTCTTGCCAGGCTTCTGCCCCGTTACTTTCTCGCTCGGATCGGGCTTATAGACATGCGCAAGTTTGGTGAGTGGTCGATGATCGCCTCGCTCCCGCTCATTAAGAACGCGACTGAAGAGATGGTTCGCGAAATGGCGCTCTGGTCGGTCGACAAGGTGATGTGGCCCAAGCGTCGTCCAGATGTCCTAGGACGCCTTGCGCGCCACAAAGAACAGGGTGCCGACCTGTATATCGCGAGCAGTGCGCTGGAGCCGGCGGTCGCGGCGCTAGGGGAGAGAATTGGCGCAGCCGCCATTGGATCGCCGATCGAGATTATCGATGGACGGTTGCGATTCGTCCCCAAAATGATTGAGGGCAGCCGCAAAGGCGAGGAAGTTTTCAAGCGACTCAAAGTTGACCGAGTGAGCGCCGCCTACGGCGACACCTGGGCCGACATCCCGATCCTGGAACGCGCCGACCATCCCGTGGCCGTTTATCCAGACGCGAAACTCAGGGCGGCAGCGGTCGAACATGGCTGGGAGATCCTGGAGAATACAACCGCAGGATAGCGGATTGAGCCCAAGAGCCTGGTTGCGCAGCAGGCCTCAGCCGCGTAGATTCGTATTATGCCCCGTTGGCTCACAATATTGATGGCGGTCGGGCTTCTGCTCCTGGGAGGCGTGATTGGATTCCTGCTGGGGGGAAATACTTTGGCGGCGCCCGTGCCAACGTCGACGGAAACTGCAATCCCCACGATGAGCCCGACCGCGATCCCCACCCATTTGCCAACCAGCACGCCCGCTCCCACACAGTCCGATACTCCGACCCAAACCGCTACCGCAACAGTCACGAACACAACCACCCCACTCTACACGCCGTCGATCACGCCCACGGCCTCTCAGACGCCGGTGCCCAGCCTGACGCCCACATTCGCGCCCATCGCGGCGAAGGTTCAGGTCCAGTCTAACTGCCGCTACGGGCCCGGCGGCGCCTACCTGTACGAATGGGGGTTATTCCCCGATGTGCGGGTCGATATCGTGGGCCGCAACGACCTTGGTACGTGGGCCTACGTCGAGCCGTGGACCTACTTTGACCGATGCTGGGTTCGGGCGGATCTGCTCGAAATTCGAGGGGATCTACGCGAGGCCCCACCCTACTACTCGCGATTGCCGTTTGGGGAGTTGTATCAACCTCCTACCAATGTTCGGGCGAGCCGAAACGGAGATGTCGTGACCATCGCCTGGGATCCGGTCTGGATGACGACTGACGACGATCGAGGCTACTTGATCGAAACCTGGGTTTGCAGGGACGGGCAGCTGATCTTCACCCCCCTGCGTACGACGCAATGGGAGCTGGTCACAGTTTTCGTTCAAGATGAGGCGGGATGTTTGCAGCCTTCTGGCGGTCGGGTCTACACCGCCGAGAAGCATGGCTACACCCAGTGGATCCTCATTCCATGGCCGGCTTACGATCCGACCGCAACGCCGTAATTCGTTAGAGTCCCAGAAATATTGCGAGCTTAGATGGCCGGAGCTTTAACGGTCGCCCAATCGCGCGCGGAGGGGCTGCCGCGCTTGGATCGGGTGAGACCTTTTCCGCCCGATGCATCGCAATATAGAAAAGCGTGAGGGTATTCGCCGACTGACCCTTCGCGCCGACAAGTGTCGGAGAGTTTGCCGGCTCGGCCTCCAGATGCCTGTGACTCGATCCGATCGAATTGCGGTAGGGGTTTGGAGTCGGCCTTCTGAAAGCCCCAGTGGAGATATTTATTATTGCAGGCTGCCCTGGTGGCGCGGCCTAACAGGAGACCTGCTGTCCCAGAAGGCAAGGCAAGTTCTCGGCTGCGAGATAAAGCCCCATCACGCCGAGCACTGCCAAACTCCCTCCCACGACGAGACAAGCAAGCCTGGATGCCTTCTGAATCTCGATCCGTGCAAGCACCGCCTGGTCCTGGCCAGCCGATATCCGTACTTGAGAGAAAAACACCAGCATTAGTGCCGCAACCGGGCTGAAGAGCAAAACACCATCCAATAGGTATCTCCAACTGGTTCCGCTGACTTGATCGTACACACTATTAAACGGGTTCCAGGGTACCGGGATTCCAAGTTGATATTGAAGCACGTTAAGCAGCACAAACCCGAAAGGCACCACGAGCAACGCGGCCGCTAATAGAGCTAGTTTCGACATCTGATCCCTCTATTCGGCGAGATGCTCACGAGATGCACCTGACGCCGTATCGCGCATCATCCATACCCAATATCGGAATCCGCCGGTGTTGGTGTCGGCGAAGTGCTTCAGCATTAGGCTGCCGTACTCCAACCGAAAACGGCGAGGGTATGCGACCATCAGCACGTTAAAAGCCTGCTTTGCGATCCTCAATGTATGAGGCTCCAATAATGCCTGAGCTTGATTACCCGACCAGCTTTAGCAGCAGGTTTTTCTCCCGCGCTTGATGAACCTGCCGCTGCAATCGATTGGCTTCTGCGATTGCTACCTGCCGGCCCTGAGTGGTCAATCGGTAATACCTGCGTCGATCATCATCCATTTCCGGATCCGGTCGGTCTCCAGACTCCTCAATAATGCCCGCCTCGAGCATACGCTTAATGGACCCATACAGGGTTCCTGGTCCAAGTTTAACTACCCCCTCCGTACGCCTTTCCACTTCACGCATGATCCCGTAGCCGTGCCGCTCCTGATCCGCCAGGGCCAGCAAGATCTCGAATGTCGCGGGGGTCAGGCTTGGCGCTTGATGGTTGGTATGTATGGTCATCCCGATTTATATATCCACTCTCGATATATCAGCGGACGATATATAAACGAGTCCAACGAGGGTTGTCAAGCGGTTCACGAATATAGTCATGCGCGTGACCATATTTTTTGGGCGTCTTCAAGACGGGTTTATCATGCAGGTGTTGGATCCGGAATCGGATGTGCAGATCGTGGAGGTCCAATGGAGTTCCATCCAGTCACCGAGGATCGCTGGGACGATTTCGAAAGGCTATTTGGCCCAAGTGGGGCCTACAGTGGATGCTGGTGTATGTGGTGGCGAATCACGCGTTCCGAGTTTGATCGCAACGGAAATGAGGGCAACCGCAAGGCAATGAAGGCCCTCATGGGACCTGAGTGTATCCCCGGAATCTTGGGATATGAGAATGGCGAGCCGGTCGGATGGTGTTCGGTGGCGCCGCGAGGTGATTACGCCTCGCTCAACCGCTCGCGCGTTCTCAAACCAGTTGATGACCAACCGGTCTGGTCCATTGTCTGTTTCTTCATTCATAAAAACCATCGCCGCCAGGGAGTGACCGTCAAGCTCATCGAGGGCGCGGTTCAATACGCAAAGGAGAATGGAGCAAAGATTGTAGAGGCATACCCCACCAGGCCGCGCGGCAAGCAGTTGGGTCCCGAGTCAAGTTTCATGGGGATTCCGCGCTTGTTCACGCGCGCGGGTTTTGTGAGAGTGGCCGAGCCTTCCGAGGCCAAGGCGATCATGCGTTATTATGTCCCGCAATAATCTTGCGCATAGCCAAGAATAGAATTCGGGGCCACCGTGGACTCAATACGGCCGGTGGGCCAAACACGTGGAATTAATATCCGCCTGGCGGGGCGCAGTGGGAAGCCACGAACGATGGGCCGCTGGAACTGGGTTAGTTTCTACGGGCGAATCAGGTGTGAGCCGCCATGTGCTGGGCCCGGCTCGCCAGAAGACTAAGGCCAATTGGCAAGCTGGAACGGTTTGATATATCACGGGCGAAGCAGGTGTGAGCCGCCATGCTTTTGGAGGGGCGCGGGTTGAAAACCTCAGCACGATTGGCTGGCTGAATCAGACTTAATTTCTGCTGCGGGGGCGTCCGTACAGGAACCAAAATTGCTCAGCAGGAAACGCGGATTCGGGGACCTTTTCCCAGACGAAAGCGCCTGGTGAAAATCTATCCTTAAAGCTTGCGTCGATGGCATCAAGTGAGGCCGAAAGCGGTATTAGTTCCGGCTGGTTTCCCGCGGAATCCAGCAAGTCCACTCCCATGGCTCGGTTTCGAACTTCCTGAGGGTAGGAAGTTGCCAGGCCCGGTCGCCGCTCCAGATCGCCCAGGTATCCTCGCCACAGCTTCAGCCGGGAGCGCAATTCGGCGGTCGCCTTCCGCTCCCAGGCCACACGCCACTTGTCTCTCACGGCAGTCAGCCTGGCTTCAACGGCATTCAGACGAGCCTGATCGCCGGCATCGAGGGTCCGCGGCAGCCACCTGAGGTCCAATGAGATCAATCCAAGGGAGAGGCTCGGGCGCCCGCTCCGTGCCCAGATGACGTCCTTTGAGAGCAAGTAGCTCTCGATATTCTCGACCGCATCCTCAAGGGAAACCAGGCTGGATGCGGCGTCCCACATGGCGACGGCTCAGCCTACGTGTTTCTTGATCGTATCGAGCAGGGACCCGCGCGTGACGGGTTTGGCTAAGAAGTCGTCGGCGCCCAATTCCATCCCTTCTTGACGATCATCGGGCATGGCCTTGGCAGTTAGGAATATAACCGGGGGATGGTTGTCCATCTCTTCTTTGAGGGTGCGCAGTACGTCAAAACCCGACATATCGGGCATCATGATGTCCAATAAGATGATATCGAAACTATTGCTCCGAATCATTTCCAGAGATTCGGCACCACTATTGGCAAGGTGGATCTCATAACCTGCGGTGCGTAGAGTGAGATCGATGAGGTCCAGGGTGTCGCGCTCGTCATCGACAACCAAAACACGTAGGGGATCGGTCATGAGAAGGATGTGTGCCCGGGTACCGTGGCGCAGAGATCTGCCCAGGCTAATTTACTTGGTTACTCCCTGCGGTCCTCAGCGGCGCGGAATTCTACACTGGGGATGGCCGAACCGCAAAGCCTCCGTCCCACTATCCATAAAAAAGGCGCGCCCCGTAAGGGCGCCCGGTCGAGCTAGGCTAATCCTCTGGCTAAACTAATGTATGCACCGGATTTTCAATGTACTGGCGGAAGACTTGAAGCCAGCGTGCGGCCTCCGCCCCATCCGTTACGCGGTGGTCCGCCGACAGCGTGACCTGCAGTCGCGTACCGGGAACGACCTGCCCATTCACCACAACCGCTTCCTCTCGAACGCTGCCAACGGCCAGGATCGCGGCTTCGGGAGGGTTGATGATGGCGATGAAATGGTCCACCTGGAACATGCCCAGGTTGGAGACCGTGAAAGTTGAACCCTCAATATCCCCCGGGCGAACCTTCCCGCTTCGCGCGCGGACTGCCAGATCGCGGAGCTCGGAGGAAAGCTGGCGAATCGGTTTGCGGTCTACGTCTTTGGCGACTACCGTCATCAATCCGCCCTCGAGGGCGACCGCCACACCCACATTGATGTGACCATGCCGCACGATCTCGTCGCCGTCCAGCGAAGCATTTAGATTGGGAAATTCACGCAGCGCCATCGCGGCAGCTTTTACCAAGAAATCGTTTACCGAGAATTTGCCGTCATCCGGCATTCTAGAATTCAGCTGCCTGCGCAGATCCATCATCGGAGCCGCGTCCAGATCCGAAGTCACGTAGAAGTGGGGAAGCTGCTGCTTGGCGGCCGTCATCCGCCGGCCGATCGCCGCCCGCAGCTTGGTGAGCTCAACTCGGACCGTCTCGGTTGCCGCCACGGCCGTGGGGATCGGCGCATTTGTCGGAGCCCCGGCAGGGAAGGCGGCTTCCACGTCCCGCTTCACGATCCGGCCCTGCGGGCCACTGCCCGCGATGCTGCCAATCTCGATTCCTCTCTCGGCGGCCAGACGCCGAGCCACAGGCGAGGCTCGCGCGCCGTCCGGCAATCGTCCATCCCCATCGGTGGGTGAATCACCGGCCGCGATCGGGCTGGGAGTGGGGGTTTCGGGTGTTGCCGCTTGAAGCGTGGCTTCCTCAGGCGTGGCTACTTGAAGCGTGGCCTTCTCGGAAGTAGCAGCTTGGAGAGTTGCTCCGCCCTCGGCTTCCGCCTCTACCTCAATCGACCCAAAGTCGAAATCCTCCCCCTGCTCGCCAATCACCGTGATCGGAGCACCAATCGGTACGATGGAATTCTCAGCTACCAGATGTTTGAGGATAATGCCGGTCGCCTCGGATTCGACTTCCACGGTGGCCTTATCGGTTTCGATCTCGGCCAGGACCTCACCTTGCTCGACTGCATCGCCCTCTGCCTTCATCCACCGAACCAGCAGTCCCTCGGCCATATCGAAACCCAGCTTGGGCATGTTGATTACAGTGGCCACTAGAGCACCTCTCGCACAGCCTTAACGATGTCGCCGATTTGAGGCAGCGCCATCTGTTCCAGCTCACGATTGTAGGGAAGGGGGACCTCGACCTGCGCCACGCGTTTCAGCGGAGAATCAATGTAGTCGAACGCCTCTTCATACAGCCGGGCGGCGACTTCTGCACCCACGCCATAAGAGCGCCATCCCTCTTCAACGATCACCGCACGGTTCGTTTGCTTCAGAGACTCGATGGCGGGTCCTAAATCGAGGGGGCGCAACGAACGAAGGTCAATAATCTGAGCCTCGATGCCTTCGCTGGATAGTTCCTCGGCGGCCTGGAGCGAAAGTTGTAAACCCTTAGAGTAAGTGATGATCGTAACGTCCGAACCTTCTCGCTGCACCTTCGAGACTCCGATCGGCTCCACATAGTCGCCGTCAGGCACCTCGCCTTTGGACTGATACATGGTTGCGTTCTCGATAAACAGCACGGGGTCGTCGGTCCGAATCGCGGCCTTGAGCAATCCCTTGGCGTCGTAAGGGGTCCCGGGAGCAATAACTTTCATGCCCGGAAAGTGTGCAAACACAACATCCGGGGTCTGCGAGTGAGTGGCGCCAAGCTGACGCCCTCCACCTCCAACTGCCCGGATTACGATCGGGACCGTGAATTGGCCGCCGAACATGGCCCGTATCTTGGCCGATCCGTTAACTATCTGGTCCATGGCAAGGAAGGCGAAGTTAATGGTCATCAGCTCTGCCACCGGTCTCAGTCCCGCCATGGCGGCGCCGTTGGCCGCGCCCACAATCACGCCCTCTGCAATCGGCGTGTCACGAACGCGCTCGGCTCCAAAATGATCGTAAAAATTGCGCGTGACAGCGTAGGTGCCGCCCCACAGCCCAACTTCCTCGCCCATGATAAAAACACGCTCGTCGCGTTCCATCTCTTCCCAGAGCGCCTGCGAGATCGCCTCGCGCATTGTAATTTCGGCCATTTATGAGTCCGCGTAGATATTCTCGTAGAGTGCTTCGGGAGGCGGATCCGGACTGGCCTCCGCAAATTCCACCGCCTCCGCTACTTCTTGATCGACCCGCTCCTCCTCAATCGATAGATCGTCCACCGAGAAAGCGCCAGTGTCGATCAAATGCTTTCGGAAAATCTTAATCGGGTCGGCTTCGCGCCATCGATCGACCTCTTCCTTATCCCGGTATCGCTCCGGATCCCCGATAGAGTGCCCTTGAAAACGATAGGTCACCACCTCTAAGAAGTAGGGAGTGCCGTTTTCTCTGACGTATCCAAGAGCTTCTTCGGCCGCGCCGCGGACCTCCAGGACGTCCATTCCATTGATCCTGGAATTGGGCATGCCGTAGCCTTCGGCCTTCTGGCGGATCTCCTCCACCGCCGAGGCTCGCTCGACGGCGGTTCCCATTCCGTACTGATTGTTTTCGCAGAGCCAGAGCACGGGCAGATCCCACACCATGGATAAATTCAATGCCTCGTGGAAGTAGCCGATATTGGTGGCACCATCTCCGAACATACATATGGTGACGCCAGGTTCGCCCTTGTATTTGTCCGCTAGCGCTATGCCGGCCGCGAGCGGCAAATGGCTGCCGACAATCGCATATCCACCCCAGTAATTAAGACGTACGTCGGCGAGGTGCATCGAGCCGCCTTTGCCCTTAGAGACGCCGGTGGCCTTTCCCAGCAGCTCGGCTATCACGTATTTGACCTCGATCCCGCATGCAATGGCCACTCCGTGGTCCCGATAGGCGGTTAGGACATGATCCTCTGGGCGACGAACGGAGAGCAGACCGCTGGCAACGGCCTCCTGGCCGATGTACAGGTGCAGGAAGCCGCCGATTTTGCCCTGTTGATAGAGGTGGGCTGCTTCTTCCTCGAGGCGGCGAACCAGCGCCATTTCGTGATAAAGACGCAGCAATTCCTTCTTGTCAAGCGTTTTTACCGCGACATTTGCTTCAGCCATTGCAAATCTCCACATTAGGGTGAACACCCACCGGATCGCCGGGTTGCGGGCGGCAACGATGCGCCCCGGAGGATCGGGGCCGGCGAGATTATATCAGAGGGCCTATGGCTGTGCCTTCAGGCCGATGGCACGCAGGTCATATTCCGTGAGTGTGGCATCCATGCCGGCGGGAACAGGTAGCTCCAGTCGGAAATCAGCCCATTGATCCGGCTCAAGAGACTGCGATTCTGACCACCCCGCGGTCACCAGCTCGCCGGTTGCTGTCCGAACTTCGGCGTAGACGGTCGCCCCATCTACCGCGAACTCCATTGGATTGCGTATCGTGCCTCGAATGAATATCGCCGATCGCTCTGACAGAAAAACCGACACATCGACTGACAAAGTTACAGGTGGCCCGCCTAGGTCGGCAGGCCGCTCCTCAATTCGCGTTTCCACTCGGACTGCACCCAAAGCGGAAGGTTTGAATCTCGGCCGAATGCCGGGAGAGCCAAACGCGGCAAAAGCGAGCTGTTCTCCAGGCTGCAGAGGGCGCGGAGTACCGATCTCCCATAATCCGACCAGCCGATTCTCATCCAGCAGGCTGACCAGCACAGATCCCGATGAGGCCATTCGACCTCCATTGGCCAGCGTGCCAACAACAAAAGGGGCACCTTGCGCAGTGAAACTAAGCGTAGGATCTCCCCGGATCTCTAGCGCGACCGCGCTCGGAGGCTCCGCAATCAATCCGTCGTGATACTGGGTCCACTGGACGGTTCCGGGATTTTCCGGTGCCAGGGCCAGGAACGGTGCCGTTTCGCCCGGGGCGAGCCATCCGGGCCCGAATAACATCACCGCCACCACCAGCTCAGCGCCGTTCGGTCCGAGTCCAAGAAAGTTGAGCGAATCCAGGGAGATGTGGGAACGCCCGGGATTGGTAAGGTTTCCAATCAAAACAAACTCCCCGCTACCGATCGTAAAGAACTGCTCCAGCTCCGCGATTAGTTCGGCCCGCGGACCATCGGCGAGCTGACCATCCGCGGGTTCGAAGGCCAGAGGTACGACCCGCGCCTCGGCAGGGGAATTCACCGCCTCAAAAGTCACGGAGAAGGGACCCGCCTCCCCAGGATGCAAATTGGACATCAGAATCTGGGTTGATCTCTCTGCGACCCTTTCACCTGCCCTATCGATCAGGCTCACGCTGAGTCTGATCGGGCCAACGGAATCCTTGCCTTGATTCTCGACCAGGCCGACGACGCGCCACTCGCCGGCCGCCGCTCCCGGCAACAATTCATACGAAATCACCCGAATTTCCGGGGTCGGCGTGGCGGGCGGAGGGGTAGAGGTGGGTACGGAGGTGGCCGTGGGTGAGATGGCGGCCTTCTGGCAGCCGACGATCGCAAAACCGAATGCCATCCAGAGGCAAAATCGGAAGGGGTTCAGTTGAGTCACGGAGCTATCGGAAAGAGTGAGCTAGTCGGAAAACACTTCTTCGAAGTCGAGGTCGAATTCGAATTCGTCTGCCGCATCGAAACCTTCCCCTTCACCGACCTTACACAGGCCGTAGGCACCCTTCACGAGGCAGTCTTCGAGGGGGTCGAAGCCTATATTTTCCAGAAGGGTTAGAAGGCGCTCCTCGTCCTCCGCAAGGAGCGCGAGGGTAGTGTAAGTATTGTCATGAACAATCGCTACGACTCCGATGCCTGCGGGGTTCAGCGCACCAAATCCAGGCACGCGAAGCAGACCATCAGGGTCATCGGACGGAAGGATGATCTCGAGCGGAGCAAGGAAGTCTTCGAGATCGGAGTCTGGATCGAACAAGCCGAGAACGAGTCGATCTCCGTCCGCGGGGGGCTCCTCGGGAAATATCAGCTCGATCCCCGCCGCACGTAATGTGGCTTGAATTTCCTGCAGTGCAGACAAGGTCTCTGCCTGCAAGGCGAAATCCCCGCTTTGAATTACGGCTACCGGCCCGCTGAAGACAAACGGCAGGTCCTCAAGCGTCGTCTCACGTTTGCCCCCAAGCAGGAAATTCGCCAGGTTCTTGATGAACTGCCGGTTGTCCGTCACGCGATCGTACGGCGGCTGGAAAAAGGTCAGGTCGCCCAGAGCCAGGGCAGCCTGATTGGGGCTCAAGGCAGCCGCCGAGAGCCCGCCCCCACTGTCGGTGGTCGAAGAGAACACAGTCTCACCGCCCATAATTAGCGGGGTGCCGTCCTCTGTATAAACCGACCGAGCGGCATATAGGGTGACGGTGCTGAGGTTCTTAGTCAACGGGTTATCGTTGAATTTCTTGAAAAAAACATTCCGGAAATTACCTTCGTATTCAACCAGGTCGTACAGGTAGTTGTTTGAAAAGGCGAGGTCCAACGGCTCCAACAACCGGTTTGCAACTGTGACGTCGTCCCCGCTGGTCTCATCCGAGAAATCGAAAAGTTGAGTATCGGGGCCCGATCGAGTGGGGTCCAGGATCACGAGCAAACGGCCGTCCCGCTCGACAAATCGACGGACGGCCTCGACCTCGGGGGCGGTGAAGGCGTCGAAGGGGGCCACCACGATATACGCGCTCACGTACTTCAGACGCCCCTCCAGGCCGAGCTGATCGGATTCGGCATTCGAGTCCAGGATCTGAACGGCCGCGCCCCGCGCAGATAACGCACGCGTCAGTGTCTCGAGTTCCGAGATCTCGAATCGATTTGAATGTGCCGCGTCGATTAGGACCACGCTTGATACGTGGGGAGGCTGCTCTCCGAGGACGATCCGAGTGTCGGTGATCGGCGGCTGCGGGATCGTGATTTCAGAAAAGGCCGGAAGGAGTATCTGCTCCGGCGGTCGATAAATGCCCCGGTAATACCAGATCGTGCGGCCAGCGATCGGGATCAGCAATAGGCCCAGGCCGGCCAGGATCAGGACGGCTCCGCGTCTCATGGAAAGGTGCCTCCGGAAGTTGGAATCCAAAGCAGGTAGAGCCCCGATTGCCGAGGATAGGGTGTTAGAACACCTTCCGCGGTCTCTATGAAGAAGGGAAAGGTAAATTCGGGCGGTAGGCCGGCCGGCTCCCTCAGATCCTCAACTCTGTAATTGGCGACTTGCGCCATTTCTGCCGCGTGCTGGATGGCCTGGCTTACTGATCCCAACTCGTCCACCAATCCCAGCCGCAACGCCTCTCCGCCCAGCCAGATTTCGCCGCGCAGCAGGGTTTCCGGACCGATCTTAAGTGCCTCTCCCCTTCCGAGAGTGACTGCCTCGTAGAAGGCTTGCTTGATGGCCTCCATCCGGCGGAGCTGAGAGTCGCGTGCCGATCCGAACAGCTTGTAGGGCCCGGTGGAGACGGTGTCTTCAAATACACTTGAGGCTGGCGGAAGTTGTGAGAGCACGCCCACATTCCCGATGGGCGACGAAGGACCGGCGAATATATAGTCCGTGCCGACCGAGAGATAGTACGCGCCGCTGGCGGCCACCCCCTGTGCCATGGTCACCACCGGCTTCCGCTCCCTCAGCATGGCAAGCTCCAGGTAGACCGCCTCGGTGTCTATAACGGTGCCACCCGGGCTGTCGATGACCAGCACAACGGCTCGAACTTCCGGTCGCTCCATGGCGTATCGGATCTGGGCGATCATATCGGCCGATGTAAAGGCATGAATGGCGTCGCGCAGGTAAATTATTCCTACGACGGGTCGAGGGATCATGGCCGCGATCACGATCCCCAGCACCAGTGGGATAACCAGCGTTAGGAGCGGGAGGCGCCTGTGGGTGGGACGGGACTCTTCTTTGACGACGTCGGTCATAACGGTCAAAAGCTAAGGCTTCATCCCGGCGCATGCTGGGTGAAGGACGTGCAATCGTACATCGATTCGAATCCGCATGCTATCAGAGGGCGGACTTGCCGCTTAAAGGGACACAGGGGGCCGATTAAGGCACCCCTGTGAACGCTTCGAGCATAGTTAAGGTTGCGCGAATCTAGGCCAACTCGACCTCCGGCAGCAGCTGTACCGCCTTCTCAACTTCCTCCGCCGGGTACTCGTAGTCTTCCAATTCGCCCTTGTTGTAGGCATCATAGGCCGCCATATCGAAATGCCCATGGCCCGAAAGATTAAACGCTATCACCTTGGCGGTGCCTTCTTCCTTGGCGCGCAAGGCCTCGTCGATGGCGACTCTGACCGCATGCGCTGATTCGGGAGCGGGAATGATGCCCTCGGCACGTGCGAACTGCACCGCGGCCTCGAACACCGGCAGCTGCGAGACGGCCACCGCCTCGATGATCCCCCTGTCGTGTAAGGCACTCACGATCGGCGCCATCCCATGATATCGCAGGCCGCCGGCGTGGATCGGGGCAGGGATAAAGGTGTGACCCAGGGTATACATCTTGAGGATCGGGGCCGCCTGGGCCGTATCGCCATAGTCGAAGGCAAACAGACCTTTTGTCAGGCTGGGGGAGGCGGTCGGCTCCACGGCGATCACGCGCGTGTCCTTCCCATCGACAATCTTTTCACGTACGAACGGCAGGACAAAGCCGGAGAAGTTGCTGCCGCCGCCGATGCAACCGACCAGAATGTCCGGGTATTCGTCCGCCATTTCGAACTGCTTGAGGGCCTCGAGGCCCACGACGGTCTGGTGCATCAACACGTGGTTGAGCACGCTTCCCAACGAATAGTTGGTGTCGTCGTTGGTACCGGCGGTAAATACTGCCTCGCTAATGGCGATTCCAAGCGATCCCGGATGATCGGCATCCTGCTCCAGGAATGCCTGGCCCATGGGGGTCTCTGCGTTGGGACTTGGGACAACTTCGGCATTCCAGGTCTCCATCAGCACGCGTCGATACGGTTTCTGATTGTAGGAGGCGCGCACCATGAAAACTTTACATTCCATGTCCATGAGCCCGCATGCAAATGCCAGCGCGCTGCCCCACTGGCCCGCGCCAGTCTCAGTTGAGAGTCGTTTCACGCCGGCCTCTTTGGCATAAAACGCCTGGGCCACGGCCGTGTTGGGCTTGTGGCTTCCGGCCGGATTGCCGCCCTCATACTTGTAGTAGAGGTGCGCCGGGGTGTCGAGCGCCTTCTCCAGCCTGTGCGCCCGAATCAGGGGAGTGGGTCGCCACGAGGAGTAAATCTCGCGCACCGGATCCGGAATTTCAATTTCCCTCTCCTTGCTGAACTCCTGTTCATTTATTGCCTCGCAGAACAGGGGTGGAGGCAGGATGGTCGGCTCCTTCGTCTCGGGGTGCAGGAGCGGCGGTAGATCGAAGCCCAGATCGGCCTGGATGTTGTACCAGGTCTTCGGGATGTCCTTTTCAGTAAGTTGATATTTGTACTGCTTGGCCATGACTCTCCTCCTTGTGCAATTATTTACGCGCGGTCCGGTGATTCTCCCTCAGCCTGCATACAACCTCCTTCTTGATTTACTCAGCAAAATAAAAAAGCGCCCGTCTCCGCATGGACATGCATGGAGACGAGCGTTTCAAGGCCCGCGGTGCCACTCCAATTAGGCCACAATCGACGATCCCACCGGTGATGCAACAGCGAGATCTATTCCGGCCTCACTCGTTCTGGGCAGATACTGGGTGCCCTTAGCCGTGATAACGGGGGCTGGCCCGGCTCAGGCTACTCTGCCGTTAGGCATTTCACCCGGCAGCTCCGAGGTCCATTCGGCGCAATCGTGCGAACGGGGCTCTCACCTGCCGCCCGCTCTCTGGGTCGCCGTATTGCGCTTACTCGTCCTCTTCGACGCCTTGAAAAACCTGATTTGTTGCCTGAGTATAAGGGCGGCTCAAGAAAGATGTCAAGATCAAGCCTTTCTCCGGCCCAACGCGCACCACCAATTCTGCGGCAGGGCCGCCGGCAGGATAGGAGTTTGTGAGGAAGCAGAGGAACTGCTCCCGTTAGCTGGGTGAAAGATCGACGGGGCCGTTAGTAGAGCGGAAGGCTGGAGTCTACTTCGCGCGCCCAGGCGTTGATCCCTCCGCGCAGGTTCTTCAGCTTTCGAAACCCTGCTCCTGCGAGAAGTTCCACCGCGCGCGCGGAGCGCGAGCCCGACTTGCAGAAAATCACCATCTCATCTGCACTGTCAAACTCATGTAAACTCGCCGCGAGCCCGCCCAGTGGAAAGAGCTCGGCTCCTTCGATCCTGGAAATATCGAGCTCATGCGGCTCGCGCACATCGATCAAGCGCACGCGTTCACCTCGCTCGAGACGCTGAGCGAGTTCCGTCGGTTCGATCTCCCACTCGCTGGGGAGCTGGCCTGCCTCTTCATCATGACCGGGCACGCCGCAGAAGGCCTCATAATCGATCAATTCGGTCACTTCCGGATTTTCGGAGCAAACACGGCAGTTCGGGTTCTTCTTCAGTCGGAGCTCATCGAAGCTCATTTCCAGCGCATCGAAAAGGAGCAGCCTGCCGATCATGGGCTCCCCGATATCCAGCAGCAGCTTGAGCGCCTCGGTGGCCTGGAGCGCCCCGATGGTCCCGGGCAACACTCCGAAGACACCTCCTTCCGCGCACGAGGGCACAAGCCCCGGCGGCGGCGGCTCGGGAAATAGACATCGGTAACACGGGCCGCGCTCGGCCCAGAAGACGCTGAGCTGGCCTTCGAAGCGGAAGATCGAGCCATACACGTTCGGCTTGCCGGTGAGCACGGACAGATCGTTCACCAGGTAGCGGGTAGGAAAGTTGTCCGTCCCATCAACGATTACATCGTAAGGCTCGGCGATCCGGAACGCATTCTCCGAGGTGAACGGCTCGTCGTAAATATCGACCTGTACCTCGGGATTGATATCGAGCATGCGAGCCTGAGCCGAGTAGACTTTTCGTTCTCCCAGAGTGGAAGTGCCATGGATGATCTGACGCTGCAGGTTGGTGAAATCGACCACGTCAAAATCCACCAATCCGATCCTGCCGACCCCCGCCGCCGCCAAATACATCGCCACGGGAGATCCGAGACCACCGGTGCCGATGATCAGTACGGAAGACTCCTTGAGCTTGGATTGACCATCGAGCCCTACCTCCGGCATCAGAAGATGACGGGAGTAGCGCAGGATTTCTTTGTGCGTGAGTTCAGCTCCGTTTGATGACATTGTTTTTGCTACCATCCTTTGATCTCAATCTATGCCGCGCAGAACTAACTCAGGGAATCGACCCTATCGGGCTCGACAAGCCGAGGGGAGGCCTCGCCGATCGCTCGAAGCTGGTCCAGAAGTCTGGGCGCCCGCGCCACACCGTGATTAACTCCCCTGGGACGACCCCGCGTATCGATGATAAACGTTGTAGGAAGGGAAAGGACCCCCCATGCATCGGTGAGGTGCGGATTTTCGAGTGCCTGCACTTTGATGATCTGAAGCCGATCCCCGAACTGAGCGGCGACCTGTTCGAGCGCCGGATCCTGGAGCGCATGACACGGCGCGCAACCGGGATCGGTGAAGTACAGAATTGCGGGCTTACCCGGCGTGTACCCCTCCAGGCCCATCCCCGCGCCAACCAGCCGGCGCATGATGAACCAGCCGTACAGCCGGTACACGAGATACCCGACGACAATTAGCGCAAGAGCAGCTGCCAGGCGTTCAAGCATCATTCAATGAGCTGCCTAATTCCCTCGGCTCACAATAACCCTTTCGCGGCTTGCGAGTGGCCCGGGGACGGGGCGATCCAAAGACTCCATTCGAGCTCGCGACCTCAATCCGGACGGCTCGGCCGCTGACCCGGAATCACGCCCGGCGGAGGGGCCTTTACAAAGCCGCGAAGCCCGACTCGATTCATCCAATAATAAACCGCACACCCCACGCAGAACCCCCCAAAGAGGTTGAGTGCCGTCAGGCCGATAATGACCCAGGTCAGCACCCATCCTAAGATCGGCAGTCCCGCCAGGAACGCCAGAGTGCTGCCGGCGAGGAAAACGACTCCGATGCCCATCGCGAAACGATGAGGCTCGGGATTGTCCGGGATCAGGTCGGGCGAGATCCAACGCGCACGCCGCAGGGCCCGATAAATGAACCCAAAGTCCCCGCGACCGCGGGCGGTTCCGACCAGCATCAAGACGCCGGTAATTGCCGCCAGCCAGGGCGCGTTTACGACAAATGCGGCCAGGAGTACGCCCATCCTAACCGCCCGGCTGGTCTGCATTGCGCTGTGGTCGATTGCTTTCAATTGGGTGGCCATCAAATCGTGCCTCCGGCGATGCTCGGAAGGATCATAAGCGTGTCGTCCTCCTTGATAGGGGTCTGCTCCCCATCAAGCGTACGAACGTCCTGGTCATTAACGAATAGATTCACATAGGGCCTCAGTTCGCCATCCTCGTTGTACAGATGCGGACCGATGGATGGGAATTTTGTTGTCAGCTCCAACAAGGCTTCCCCAACTGTGCCCGCCTCAACTTCAAGCTTCCCCTGTCCTTCAGTATAGGGACGCAGGGGGGTTGGTACTCGTATATGGCTCATCCGTCACCGTCCTTAATCTCTAAGATTTCTTCAACCATGCGTGAATGGTCCTCCAGCATTCGCCAGGCGCGCGTTTCCGATGCTGCACCCTTTTCGATGCTGGTAATCAAATAGACATACCAGGGCACGGCCCAATCCAGGTCAGTCTGGGAGGGAGCTGACGGGTGGTCCGGATGGGAGTGAAAAACACCGATCACCTCGAGCCCGAGTTGTTCCGCCCGCTCCTCCGCCTGAAGGATTTCCTGGGGGTCAAGCCTGTAACGACGGCCCCGCTTGTGGGAGTCAAAATGATTCGGCATAGGGAGCACCTGCCTTGCCTCACGGTGCTCGCCCTCGCTCAAGCCCAGGATGAGCCCGGCGCCCTCCTCCGGATATGATTTTTCGCCGTGCCCATTGATTTCATCCATGACCGGGCCGGGAACCGTGAATGTCATGTTTCACTCCACATCGCCTGGTCCAGGTACTTGAGACCGGAGTCGGCGAAGATCGTTACGATGTGGCCCGTGTCTAACCGCTGCGCAAGCTCCGAGGCGGCTACCGCGGCGGCCGCGCTGGAGGGGCCAACAAGCAGACCCTCCTCCCGCGCCAAGCGTCGCGCCATGGCATACGCGGCTTCCGTGCTGACCTCGAGGATTTGGTGTGGGACGAGTGGGTCGAAGATTTCAGGCACATCGCTGGAGGGAAGATTCTTCAGCCCTTCCAGTCCATGCAGCGGGCCGTCTGGCTGGAACGCGACGATCTCTACACCAGGAGCCGCTTCGCGCAAGTATCGGCCGGTTCCAACCACCGTTCCTGTTGTTCCGAGGCCTGCCACGAAATGGGTGATTTTTCCTCCGGTATCTTCGAGGATTTCGGGGCCGGTGGTTTCGAAGTGCGCGCGCCAATTCGCCGGATTGGAATATTGATCCGCGTAGAAGTAGCGATCTGGCTGTTCGGCGGCAAGCGCAGCCGCAACCCGACGTGCGCCATCCGATCCCTCGAGCGGATCCGTCAGAGTGAGCTTCGTTCCGAACGCGTGCAGAATTCCCTTCCTCGACTCGCCAGCATTCGCCGGCAGGGTCAGGTGGATAGATACCCCCACCGAGGCCGCGAGCGTGGCGTAAGCGATCCCCATATTGCCGGATGTCGAGTCGAGAAGAACTCGACCACCGCCAAGCTCGCCGGATTCCAGGGCGGCGCGCAAGATGGCGGCCGCCGGGCGATCTTTGACCGATCCGCTGGGGTTATGCCACTCGGCCTTAGCAAAAATTTCGACCGCGCCAACCTGCAGCAGGCGCAGGGGAATCAGGGGAGTGTTCCCCACGCTTCCCAGCAACCCCTCGTTCTGGATGGTGTGTATTGTTGATACGTTCATGTCATACATAGGTCTTATAAAAGCAAACGACTCGCTCCCCGTCTGGGCGATGGATGTTAAATCTCATCGCGGGGGCGAGCCGGCAAATCTCCGCTTGAGGCAGCTATTTAGGTAGCTGGCCCCTTTTCCTTCTCAGGCGGGACGCCTACTGCCCCCGCCTCATACAAGTGCATTTAACCATCATTAATTTTTCAGAAGACTCTAATAAATATTATAACTTCGCGCCCGGGGTTGTCAACGCTCAATTTCGAACTGGGGCCTCCAGCGCGCTTCGCAGCTCCCCCACAAAATCTGCCGCCGCATGCGGCCAATCCTCCGTCCCTTCAATGGCGTCAATCAGGGCCGAGCCGACTATTACGCCGTCCGCCAGGGAGCCGACTGCCTGCGCCTGCGCGGGTGTCGATACGCCGAAACCAACCGCCAGCGGTACGGGAGTCTGATCGCGCACTCGCTCGACAAAACCGGCCAAATCAGGCGGCAGGGCCGAACGAGCCCCGGTGATGCCGATGAGCGAGACGAGGTATACAAAACCGGCGGCACGCTTGGCCACCGCGGCCACCCGTTCTGGGGTGGAGGTCGGGGCCAGCATAAATATCAGAGCCCGCTGGTGACTCTGACAGGCAGCTTCCATCACCGCCGCCTCCTCGAACGGTAGATCCGGCACAATGAACCCGTCCGCACCGGCTCCGGCAGCCTCGGCAACGAAGCGCTCGACTCCGAAGGCCAGGATAGGGTTGATGTACCCCATCAGGATCAACGGCTGAGACACGCCGCGCGACCGCAATTCCGCAGTGAGCTCGAGGCAGCGGGCCACCGTCGTTCCCTGCTGTAAGGCGATCTGCGTGGAGTGTTGAATGGTCGGCCCATCTGCGAGCGGATCCGAAAACGGGATTCCAAGTTCGATCAGGTCGGCACCCGAACCTGCGATGGACTCGATGATCTTCAGCGAGGACTGGGGATCGGGGAATCCCAGCGTGAAATAAGGCATCAACGCGGCCCGCCCGGCGGCGCGAGTGGCCTGGAACGCCGATGAAACATGTGTCAAACCGTTCATCAGCTCGCCTCGGTTGCTTCCTGCGCACCGAGCTCATGACCCATCCCGAGCGCATCGGTCACAGTGTCTAGATCCTTGTCGCCGCGACCGCTGAGATTGACGAGCAAGATCTGGTCCGGCCTCATGCTCGGGGCCCGGCGGACCGCCTCCGCCACCGCGTGCGCCGATTCCAGCGCGGGAAGGATGCCTTCCATGCGTGACAGGAGCTGGAAAGCCTCCAGCGCTTGATCATCCGTCACCGAGGTGTAAGTGGCGCGGCCCAGTTCGCGGAGAAGGGCATGTTCAGGACCTACCGCCGGATAGTCCAGGCCGGCTGCGATGGAGTGTGTGTCGGAAATTTGCCCGTCTGCATCCTGAAGGACGTAGGTATAGGTGCCGTGAAGCACCCCCGGGCGTCCCTTGGTTGGGTCCGCGAAGCGTGCGGCGTGTTTTCCGGAGCTTATTCCCTCCCCGCCTGCCTCCACTCCAACGAATGCGACTTGTTTGTCCTCGCGGAAGGCGTGGAACAGCCCGATGGCATTCGACCCGCCTCCAACACATGCGATACATTGGTCGGGGAGCCTTCCAGCCTGGCTGATGATTTGCGCACGAGCCTCCCGGCCGATCACGCTCTGAAATTCTCGCACGATGGTGGGGTAGGGGTGGGGACCCAACACAGACCCGAGCAGGTAGTGGGTGTCCCGCACGTTGGTCACCCAGTCGCGAATGGCCTCGTTGATCGCGTCCTTGAGGGTCTGGCTGCCGGTCGCGACCGGGCGCACTTCTGCGCCCAGCAGGCGCATTCGCAGCACGTTTGGAGCCTGACGTGCAATATCCACCGTACCCATGTAAACCACACATTCCAGGTCCAGCAAAGCGCAGGCGGTGGCAGCCGCCACGCCGTGTTGCCCCGCACCGGTTTCCGCCACGATACGGCGCTTCCCGATGCGACGGGCCAGCAGAGCTTGCCCCAAGGTGTTATTGATCTTGTGAGCGCCGGAGTGGGCCAGATCTTCGCGTTTTAGATAGATCTGAGCCCCGGAGAATTTTTCAGTTAGCCGGCGGGCGTGGCTGATCGGGGTCGGGCGCCCCGCATAGGTGGTCAGCAGGCGCTCGAGCTCCGCCTGGAACTCGGCGTCCACGCGCAGCTCCAGGTAGGCCGTTTCTAGCTCGGAGAGGGCGGGCATAAGCGTCTCGGGAACGTACTGCCCGCCGAAGCTCCCGAATTTGGACGGCAGGGGGCTGGGCGTCATTCACTCGTCTCACGTTCGTATTTCCGCACGGCTTGCACAAATGCCTCCATCTTGGATCGATCCTTCTTACCGGGATTGGATTCAACGCCAGAAGCGACATCCGTGCCCCAGGGGCTGACCCTGGCGACCGCCGCGTATACGTTATCCGGCGTGAGCCCACCGGCAAGCAGTATCGGCGTATCGGCTGCGAGGGTCTTGGCCAGACCCCAGTCGCCCACAGCTCCGGTTCCACCGTATCGTCCCGGCCGATAAGCGTCCACCAGCAAGGCCGGACCGGACCCGTTAGGGATGTGCGCGTAGCGGCGAACGGCCGAGTCCGCCTCCGCAGCCGTCCGCGGACGGATGGCCTTGAAGGCCCGACCCTCCAACTCCTCCAATGTCGCAGGGGGTTCGTCGCCGTGGAGCTGGGCCAGATCGAGGCCGCACTCCTGCAGGATTCCGGCGATGACCGAGGCCGGTTCGTCTACGAAGACCCCGACCGTAAGGGTGCGTACACGCTGCGCCCGTAGAGCGGCAGTTATCTGTTCACACTGACCAGGCTCCAGGTAGCGCGGGCTGCTCGCATAGAAGTTGAATCCCAGCAAGTCGGCGCCGGCCTCGACCGCGGCCAGCGCGTCTTCCAGGCTGGTCAGGCCGCAAATCTTGACCTTCATTGCTCCCATTCCCCGACGAACGGTATGGATAACGCTCCCAGTCCGCCTGCGCGCCTCAGCTGAGAGCGGGGAGAGGCGAGCTCGAGTTCAACCCTCATGCCGAATCTACAGGTTCTGGCTGGGCTCATACTCCGCCGTCTCCTTGAGCCCTGCCAGCTCGCGCACTTTAGCCGCCACGTCGGGAGCCGTCACCAGTGCTTCCCCGACCAGGACGGCATGCACACCCAGGCCAGCCAGAAAAGCCACGTCGGCCGAAGTACGGATGCCGCTCTCCGAGACCAGGCAGACCTCGGACGAAATCTGCGGGAGCAGATCACGCGTGGTACCCAGGTCAACAGAGAAGTCAGAGAGATCACGGTTGTTGATTCCGATCAGGTCTGGTGCGCAGCTCAGCGCGGCCTGGATGTCTTCGGAGGAGTGCACCTCCACCAGAGCTGCCATCCCCAGCTCATGGGATATGCCGTGCAATTCATTTAGCAGGGTGCGAGGCAGGGCCGCGGCAATGAGCAGCACCGCGGCTGCGCCGGCGACTCGCGATTCGTAAAGTTGATAGGGGTCAAGAATGAAGTCTTTACGTAAGAGGGGAAGGGACGGGAATCGGACCGCGATCTCGCGCAGGTGGTCAAGGTGGCCGCTGAAATAATGTTCATCGGTCAGTACGCTAACGGTTGCGGCGCCGTTATTTTGATAAGTCTCCGCCAGTTTCAGCGGGTCAGCGTTCGGAGCAAGCGGCCCGAGCGAGGGAGAGGCGAGTTTGACCTCGGCGATCAAAGCCGGCCGTGACGGAGCCCGGAGTAGCGCGCCTACGAAGTCTGGAGCTGCGGGCGCTTCCTGCGCTTGGGCCCGAACTTGTGCCAGCGGCAGCGTAGCTCGCCGTCGGGCGACTTCGCTCCGCTTATTGGCGAATATCTCGTCCAGCGTGTTCACCTTGCTGTTTGACCCTTGCCAAGGCGCTGGCTCAAATCCACCAGCTGCTCGAGCGTACCCAGCGCCATGCCATCGTTCAGAGAGGCCTTCGCCTGGATCAGGGCGCGCTCGAAGTCGCCGTCCTCAGTGGCCAATGCGGCCGCGGCGTTGAGCAACACAACCTCCCGACGGGGACTCTGATCCTCCCCGGCCAGCAGGGCGCGCAACATACTGGCGTTGCGTGAAGGATCGCCCCCACGCAGGTCTTCGAGCGAGGCAGGCCGCAGGCCCAGGTCGGCCGGATCCAGCTCGAATGTTGTGACACGCCCCCGGTGCAGGTGGCTGACGCGATTGGGTCCGCTGGTACTCAGTTCATCCAGGCCGCCATGTCCGTGGACGACGAAAGCCGCTTGCCCGCCCAGGGCTCCGAGAACTTCGGCCAGCGGTTGGGTGAGGGCCGGATCATAGACGCCGATCAACTGGTGGGTGGCGCCGGCCGGGTTTGTGAGCGGTCCCAGTACGTTGAAGATCGTCCGTTGCCCCAGTTCGCGCCGGGGTCCGATTGCGTGTTTCATGGCGGGATGGTACCTGGGCGCGAAGAGAAATCCAAATCCAACTTCGTCGATACAAGCCGCTACCTCTTGCGGGCCCAGATCGATTTCGACCCCCAGCGCCTCAAGTACGTCGGCGCTTCCACATTGGGAGGAAGCCGCACGGTTGCCGTGTTTGGCAACTTTCATGCCACATCCGGCGATCACGAAGGCCGCCGCGGTAGAGACGTTGAAGGTGTTGGACCCATCGCCGCCCGTGCCCGCGGTATCCAGCAGCTTCTCGCCCTCCGCCACCAAGGGAACCGGGCTGGCATGGGCCCGCATGGCTCGTGCGCTGCCGGTGATCTCGTCGACCGTTTCCCCTTTCATTCTCAGGGCGACCAGGTAACCACCGATTTGAGCCGGGGTGGCGTCTCCGCGCATGATGATTTCCATCGCGGCTTCCGCTTCTTCGGCGGTAAGATCTCGGCCTCCCAGCAGGCTGGCAATATATGGCTTTAACATCGTGCGCCCTCGGCCGAGATCGATCGGTTATGCGGCCGCATGTTTGGCGCTCGCCGGGAGTAGGCTTCCCGCCTGCTCCTCGTCCAGGAAGTTCCGAAGGATTTGTTTCCCGTGGGCGGTGAGGAAGGATTCGGGGTGAAATTGGAGACCAAATATAGGTTGGGTGTTATGACGCAGACCCATGATTTCACCCCGTTGGGTGAACGCAGTCCGCGTCAAAACCTCCGGCAGCGGATCCGCGACAATCAAGGAATGGTAGCGGGTCGCGTCGAACGGGTTGGGCAAGCCGCGAAATAATCCCTGCTGGTCGTGGTAGATGCGAGAGGTTTTGCCGTGCATGAGCCTCGAGGCGCGGACTACCTCTCCGCCAAATACCTGACCGATGCATTGATGTCCAAGGCACACGCCCAGAATTGGGCGGCGCGCCCCAAGCTGGCGGATCACCTCGATTGAGATCCCGGCGTCCTCCGGGCGTCCCGGCCCGGGCGAAATCACGACATGGCTCGGGCTTAACAAATCCAATTCACTCACCGTGATGGCGTCATTGCGGAAAACGCGCACTTCGGCCCCCAGCTCCCCCAGGTACTGGACCAGGTTGTAGGTGAAGGAGTCATAGTTGTCTATGACCGCGATCATGGCAGGGCCTCCAGCTCGGCCCGATCCACCGCTTCAATCAGGGCCTGGGCCTTATTGGCGGTCTCTTCATACTCTCGCTCCGGGTCGGAATCGGCCACGATGCCGGCGCCGGCCTGTACGCTCACGGTCTGGCCGCGCATGACCAGCGTGCGGATGGTGATGCAGGTATCGAGCGAGCCATCGTAGGAGAAGTACCCTACCGCCCCCGCGTACGGCCCACGCGCCTCGCCCTCAAGCTCAGCGATGATCTCCATGGCTCGGATTTTCGGAGCGCCGCTGACGGTACCGGCGGGAAAAGTGGCGCGCAACAGGTCGAAGGCGTCACAATCCGCCTTCAGCTCGCCCTCCACCTGAGAGACAATATGCATGACGTGTGAGTAGCGCTCGACTCCCATCTGCTCTTGAACGTTCACCGATCCGTAGCTGCACACGCGTCCCAAATCGTTGCGCGCCAGGTCGACCAACATGACGTGTTCGGCGCGTTCCTTGGGATCTGCGAGCAGTTCCAGCTCGTTGGCCTCGTCCTCGGTCGCTGACTTTCCGCGCGGGCGGGTGCCGGCGATGGGTCGCATAGCAGCCTGACCCGCCTCGAGTCGGACATGCATTTCAGGCGAGGCTCCGATCAATCGCAGGGGCGGATCCCCGGCCAGGTCATCGAAGTCAAAGAAGAACATATATGGAGAAGGGTTTAAACGGCGAAGCGAGCGGTAAATGTCGAACGGCGCGGCGGATGATGGGCGCGTGAAGCGCCGAGAAAGGACCACCTGATAAACCTCCCCGGCGGCGATGTGTTCCTTGGCTTGCAGTACGGAGGAGTGAAATTGGTCCCGAGTCAGATTGGATCGCAGCTCGCTCTCCGCTGGCAGGTCCGCGGAAATTGGCCGGGCCGGGAGGTCTGCAGTCAGGCGCGCCTCCAGCTCGTCCAGGCGGGCTTCTGCCTCGGCAAGCCCGCGCGTGCCGTCCCCGTTCAGGCTGGCATTAGCGATCAGCAACAAGCGGCCGAAGGCATGGTCGAACGCAACCACGCTGTCCGCCAGCAGGAAAACTGCGTCGGGTAGGGAGGCGTGCTGCGGCAGGTTCAATTTGGGTTCGAAATGGCCGGCCGCCTCATAACCGAGATAACCGACCAGCCCACCGGCAAAGCGCGGCAAGCCATCCGTGGGTACAGGTTGGTAACGTGACAATTCTGCGCGCAGGGTGTCCAGAGGGTCTGAGCCCTCCGGCAATGAGATCCTCTCGACGCCGGCGGCGGTGTGGTGTTCGAATTCCCGCCCGCGCAAGACGAAGGCCTGACTGGGATTCACGCCGATAAACGAGTAGCGCGCCACCTGTTCACCTCCGGTGACGGATTCGAGCAAGAATGAGGGGCCATGGCCGGCAAGCTTTAGATAGGCTGAAATGGGCGTCTCTAGATCGGCGGGGAGCTCCCTTACAATCGGCTGCAGGTTAGTGGAACGGTCCGACGCCTCTCGTGTTGCGGGTTTCTGTCCGAGCATACATCCTCGATTCGATCGACCGAATATACGTAAAAGCCCCCTCCACTCCACAAGGGCGAGAGGGGACTCCCGTGGTGCCACCTTGGTTAGGCCAGCTCGCCCCAGATAACAAAAACCCGTCGGCGATGACGACGGGTGGGCGTAAACCAGCCTCGCTTTATCGGGTACCTCGGTACCCTTCGCCCTGATAACGGTGGCGCCTCCGGCTAAAGCTACTCTGCCGTCAGGCATTTCACCCCGCGGCTCCAAGGCCCATTCAGCGCCGGCGTGTGGGCGGGACTCTCACCTTTCACCCGCTCTCTACGCCACCGTTTCGGCGCCTACTATTCCTCTTCGCAGCCTTTTCTCGTATAGGTTGTGCGAGGTTTATAGCAGGGAGTC
>JADFRG010000011.1 GCA_022561385.1 Chloroflexota bacterium | reverse complement strand
GCGGGAGCTGGGGAGGCTGCGCGAGCGAGGGAGCTGGGGAGCAAGGGAGCTAGGGGGCGCGGGAGCGGGGGAGCTAAGGAGCGGGGGAGCAGGGAGCCGGGGATGGATGCGGCGCAGAATCGCGGTGAAAGAGGCGCAAGAGGGGGTCCGCGCGGCGCGACTGGCCGGCCGAGGCCCCTATGCTATACTCCCGGCTCGCTGCCGCCCTGTGGGGATTCAGGAACAAGCCCTGGGAGGTAATCAGGGCCAGCCTTGGAACTAATCAGGATCAGCCGGAGGCCAACCGTGGCGAAGCGCAAACGTAAGCGCACGCCCTTCAAACGCTCGACAAAGCGTAAAACTGCGTCGACGAAGCGTAAAACCGCGTCAACAAGGCGTAAGACCCGCGGCACCCAACGTGCCGCCAAGCCCACGTCGCGCGGCACAACCACCAGTCGGAAATCGCCCAAAGCTACCAGCCGATACTCGCCGCGGGCGTTCCTCTCAAGCCATAAAAGAGAGCTGATCGGGTTCACACTCATGGCGCTCGGCACACTCACGGCTGTCGCAGCCCTGACTTCCGGCGCAGGGTTCAGCAGCTCGACCTGGCTGCGCCTGGTGGCGCAGACCTTCGGTTGGGGGGCATTCTTCTTCCCCCTACTCTTGATCGCAATCGGAGTGCTGCTGGTGTGGCGCAACGCGCCGACCGGCCTCGACCTGGAAGGTTACGTGGGTTTGAGCCTCCTGCTGCTCGTAACGATGGCCATCGTACACGCATTGCTGGGCGCCTCCACTCCAGAAGAGGGGCTCGCCATCGCAAGGGAAGGCCGGGGCGGAGGGATCATCGGATCGGCTTTGCTCTTTCTACTCGTTGGAGCCTTCGGGGGCCTCGGAGCGGCGGTCGCCTTCATGGCGCTCCTGATCGTCGGCCTTGGCCTCACGCTGGGAACTTCGACCGGCGAACTATTTTCGGGGCTGCTGCCCACCCTGGTCCGTGCAAGGGAACGCCTGGAGCTGGCCTTGTGGGGCCGCGAACGCGGTTCGCGAAGAACTCCAGTACAACCACCTCTATCGACGCCGCAGGCCGAATCCACGCCGACGGTGGTCGAGGGCCTGGCAGGCCATGGCCTCAACGTACCCGATACGCTCCAGGCACAAGCCTGGGTCCTCCCACGAATGGAAGACCTGCTGGAAGTGGGTTCGGAGCGATTGGCGGACGATGAGTTCGACCGCAAACGCGCGGCGCTGATCGAGGAGACCCTGGGGCTCTTTGGAGCGCCCTGCAAGGTGGTCGCCGTAAACCGCGGCCCAACAATCACGCAGTTCGGCGTCGAGCCAGAGTTCGTCGAAACCAAGGGCGGCCGCCGCACCAAGGTCAAGGTGGCCAAGGTAGCGGCCCTGGCCGACGATCTGGCACTGGCCATGGCCTCCCCCTCCATCCGCATCGAAGCGCCGGTCCCGGGGAAAGGGTACATCGGCATCGAAGTGCCTAACCGCGAGATCTCACTGGTCGCACTGCGGGATGTGATGGCTTCGAGCAGTTTTCAGAAGATCGAGTCCAGGCTCCGCATGGGACTGGGGCAGGACGTCTCCGGCCGGCCCGTGGCAGCCGATCTTGTGAACATGCCGCATCTGCTTATCGCCGGGACGACCGGATCGGGGAAGTCGGTTTGCGTAAACGCGATCGTAACCTGTCTGCTGCTGCAGAACACGCCGCAGGACCTGCGAATGCTGATGATCGACCCCAAACGCGTGGAGCTCACCCCCTACAACGGGATCCCGCACCTGCTGGTGCCGGTGATCGTGGATCTGGAGCGTGTGGTCCCCGCCCTGCAGTGGATCTCACGTGAGATGGATCGCCGCTACACCCGGTTCTCCAAAGAGGGCGTCCGCAATATCGCGGACCATAACGACCGCATGCGGGCGGTCCATCAGGACACCATGCCGTATATCGTGGTCGTGATCGACGAGTTGGCCGACCTGATGATGATGGCGCCCGATGAAACTGAGCGGGTGGTTACGCGGCTGGCTCAACTGGCCCGCGCCACTGGGATTCACCTGATCATCGCTACCCAGCGCCCCTCAGTGGACGTCGTTACGGGCATCATCAAGGCCAACTTCCCGGCTCGCATTGCCTTTGCGGTGGCGTCTTCGGTAGACAGTCGCGTCATTATCGACCAGCCCGGCGCCGAGCGACTGCTGGGCAAGGGTGACATGTTGTATCAAGCGCCGGACGCCCCGGCGCCCGTTCGGATGCAGGGGGCCTTCGTCTCCGAGCGCGAGCTCGGTCGGATCGTCGGCTACTGGAAGGAGGCCGAGCTGGGAACGGCCCAGGCCGATTCGGAAGCGATCCCGCCTGGCGCTGTGCTCCACCAGGCTCCTTTGTGGGAAGAAATGACCGAAGCCGCTCCAGAACGAGATGAATTGTTCGAGGAGGGGGCGAAGGTGGTACGGCAAATGAAGCGCGGTTCGATTTCGCTGCTTCAGCGACGCCTGCGGATTGGTTACACGCGGGCCGCGCGTATGGTCGATCAACTGGAAGAAGCGGGAATTATTGGGCCGGCTAAAAGCGGCTCAGCCGCGCGAGAAATCCTGGATTACGGAGACCTGTCAGGCCCTCCTACCGGAGCGGGCACGGAAGACCCACCAGAACACACTCCCGCTCGCCACGACCCATCCGCATCCGAGCCCCGTCAAATCGAGCCATCCGCATAGGCTGCGGCCTGTGCGCTCGCGGCTAGAATCCAATCTGTGAGACCCGCCATGCACCAACGAAAGTTTCCGCAAGCGGCAGCCCTCCTGGTTGTGACGGCCGCGCTGTTCGGCTGCGGCACGCCCGGCACCCAAACGGCTCCGCCGCTAACGCCGACCCCCGCTTCTACACTCGTCCCCCGCCCGTCTGCTACGCCCATCCCACAGGTGCTCCTGATCGCCGACGGCCCGGTGGCGTGGGAGGGTGACCTTAACCGCTGGGTGGCGGACCGCGGCTGGCAGCTGGAAGTCGCGGATCCCAGCACTGCCTCCACCCGCATTGAGGAGTCAGCGCAGGTGGTGGCGGTCGTCAGCGCGCAGGAGATGCTGCGCGCCGAGCTGCTGCGGGCGGCCGTGAAGGGGATTGCAGTAGTGTTGATCGATTTCCCCGGGGTCGATCCCGGGCCGTCGCTCAGCACCATCGGAAACGGCAAATACGACCAGGCCGGGTTCCTGGCAGGCGTGACGATCGGATTAGCCAGCCAGACCGGTTGGGTGGGACAGGTCACCGCAACCGGCGGCCCGGACGAAGCGGATTACAGCGCCGGATTCGCGCAGGGGCTGCTTTGGAGCTGTCCCATATGCGAACTGGTCAGCCAGACGGCTGCCGATATGACCCCGGACGCCTTCCGATCCAAGGGCGTGGATGTTGTTTTCCCCTTTCCGGGGCCGGCGGCGGACGAAGTGACCAAGGCGCTGGGGGCGGGTGGCCTTCCTATGGTGTGGGTAGGAGCGGGGGGTCCCTCCGCGGAGGTGCTGATCGGACGCGTGATCTTCGAGGCGGACCCCCTGGTCGTTCCAGCGCTGGAAGCGCTTATGGAGGGCGAGGAAGGTACGGGCTGGCCGTACTCCATTGAAACTCGCACCATCCTAATAGTAGACATAAATGTGGATCTTCTCAGCCCGGGCCGGCGGCGCCTGCTGGACCAGGCGTACGAGGCGATTGCTGCGGGGGATCTGGACATCGGAACCCAAGAGTAATTCCCATTTGAAGGGGTCTCAACCGCGTGGTGTTCAACGGAATCGGCTGCCCAAACCACGGTTTGAATTGGACAAAACCATCGATTTTGCCGGCTCATTGTCAGGCATACCGTCTCATAGTATGATCTGGGATATGTTCCGGAGATCTCCGGAAGATCCCAAATACTGGCAGAAAGGAGTGTCGATCTGACAAGATCACAACCGGTGTTGCGCGCACGGCGGCCGAAAACCGCCACACTTAGACAATGACACAGCCAAACCATTTGGAGGAGAGAATCAAATGAAGAAGCATTTTGTCATCCTGACAGGGTTGCTTGTGATGGCTTTTATGGTGGGCGCCTGTGCCACGGCGACTACTGACGAGCCGGCACCCCCGCCAGCCGGTGACGAACCCGCTCCACCGCCGGCGGCTGAGGAGCCGACGGAAGAGCCCGCAGGGTGTATGTACAAGATCGGCTTCGTGACCGACGTGGGTAAGCTCAATGACCAGAGCTTCAACGAAGCCGGCTGGAACGGCGTCCTGGCCGCGGTCGACGAGCTCGGACTGGCCGAAGAGTGCTTCGGCTTCATCGAGACCTCCGACAGCGCCGACTACATCCCCAACATCGAGTCGTTCATCAGCGAAGGCTTCGGTATCATCGTTACTTCCGGCTTCGCGATGGGTGCGGCCACACACCAGTCCGGTATCGACAACCCCGATATCTTCTACATCGGCACGGATCAGACCCAGACCGATGCGGACTTCAATCCGGAACCGCTGGATAACGTCGCTGGGCTGATCTTCCACGAAGATGTGTCGGGCTTCCTGGCCGGTGCGCTGGCGGGATTGATGACGGAAAGCAATGTGGTCGGCGGCGTGTATGGCTGCCCGTTCATCCCGCCCGTGGCCCGCTTTGAGGTCGGATACCGCAACGGCGCCAAGTATGTCAATCCGGACGTCGAAGTGCTCAACGTCTACCATCCGGGCTCGCTCGATGTGTGTTTCACGGATCCGGAGTTCGCGGCGGAGACGGCCGACACGCTCATCGCGGAGGGCGCGGACGTGATCTTTGGCGCGGGCGGACTGACCGGAAACGGTGCACTGATTGCGGCCTGCAACAAAGGGGTGAAGGTGATCGGTGTGGACGTGGATCAGTACATCACGCTGCCTGAGACGCAGGACTGCATTTTGTCCAGCGCCACCAAGGGTCTTACGAGCGACGTGAAGGCTCTGATCATCGCCGCAACGGATGGCACGTTCCCCGGCGGGGAAGTGTTCGGCCCGGCCGTGCTGGCTCCTTTCCACAACTTTGAGGATGTGATCCCTCAGGATGTGAAGGATCAGCTGGCCGAGATCTCGGACATGATCGACAGCGGCGAAATCGATCCCTGTGCACCGTTCGAAGGCTCCAACGAGGGCACCTTCTGCACACCCGTGACGCCATAGCTATTGGCAACAAAGCGTATGAGGGCGACTAGCTAGGCTAATCGCACCAAAGCACCAAACAGGGGAAGCGGTGGGCAATAAAGCCGCTTCCCCTGATGTTTTCCAGAGGGATCAAAATCTGCAATCGACCCATGGGTAAATCTCGTGGCAACGTCTGAGGCGAGGCGAAGCTCGCGGCGGAGAGCGCTGCTTGGCCGGCTCGCTATTCCGCTTCTGGCGATCTTCACCGCGCTCATCGTAGCGAGCCTGGCCATGGTGCTTTCCGGCACCGATCCGATCAAAGCCTACCTGGCGTTGGCTGAAGGAGCCTTCGGATCCCAGGTGGCCAGGGTCGAGACGTTAATCAAGGCCACTCCTTTCCTCCTGGCAGGGCTCGCAATTGCACTGGCTTTCCGCGGCGGGCTCTTCAACATCGGCGTGGAAGGTCAGCTGTTCGTGGGCTCGGCAGTTACCGTATTCATCGGATACAGCGTCGAGCTGCCGGCAGCCATTCACATACCCCTGGCCTTGCTGGGAGGCATGATCGGCGGTGCGGTATGGGCCGGCATACCCGGGTACCTCAAGGCCCGCAACGGCGCGCATGAAGTCATCACCACCATCATGTTCAACTTCATCGCCTTGCGCATCATCAGCTGGGCCATCGGAGTGGGTGGCCCGCTGCGCGCCCCGCGCACAGTGGTCCCGGAGACACCGGCAGTGTTCGAGAGCGCGCGGCTGCCGATCCTGATCCCTGATTCCCGGCTGCATGCGGGGGTCATCATCGCCGTCATCGCCGCCTTTGTGGTCTACTGGCTGCTCTGGCGAACCGTCACAGGGTTTGAACTGCGGACGGTGGGCGCGAACCCGAACGCAGCCCGTTACGCAGGCATCAACGTGGAATTCAATATCGTGCGCACCATGGCCCTGAGTGGTGCCCTGGCGGGGCTGAGCGGTGGGATCCAGGTGCTTGGTCTGGCGCCCTATACCTTCACCACCGGCTTTAACGTCGGCCTGGGCTTCGACAGCATCGCGGTGGCGGTGCTTGGGAGTATCCATCCCTTCGGGGTGGCGCTCGCCGCATTGCTGTTCGGGGCGATGGATGCGGGGGCGCGCCTGATGCAGCTTCGCACCAAGGTGCCCATCGATGTCGTCACGATCGTGCAGGGCCTGATCTTGGCCTTCGTCGCGGCGGATCAGATCATTCGACGGCTTTATCGCATTCGAACGGAGACGGAGGAAGGCCCCGTCAGTCTCAGCCAGTCCTGGGGAGGGGGAAGCTAGCCGCCGTGGATTCCGTTTTTTTCAGCGGGCTGTTCTTCCTGGCGCTGGTCAAGGCCACCCCGATCGCCTTCGGAGCCATGGCGGGATTGATGTCGGAGCGCTCGGGGGTCATCAACATCGCCATCGAGGGCATGATGCTCACCGGGGCTATGATGGCCTTCTTGGGTTCGGTGATATTTAATGATCTCACCGGAGGCACCCTGCCGAAGATCTACAGCCTTCTGGCGGGACTGATCGTAGCGATGATCTCAGCCGCCCTGGTCGCCCTGCTGCACGCGGTCTTCTCCATCCATTACAAAGTGGACCAGATCATCAGCGGGACAGTGATCAACCTGCTGTCGGTGGGCGTCACAAACTTTGTGGCCAACGCCTACATCGATCCCAGGGGCTTGGCCGGGGTCGGCGTTTTTCCCGTGATCAATATCCCCATACTTTCCGAAATTCCCCTCATCGGCCGCATATTCTTCAGTCACCAGCCGCTGGTCTATTTGATGCTGATCATGGTGGCGGTTCTGCAGTACGCACTGTTCAAAACCCCCTGGGGTCTGCGCACGCGTGCGGTGGGAGAGCATCCGCGCGCGGCGGACACGGTCGGTATCAACGTTAACCGCAGGCGCTACATCAACGTCACGCTGGGCGGCGCCCTGGCTGGTATAGGCGGCGCCTTCCTGGTCCTGGAAAGCGTCGGCCGTTTCCAGAAACTGATGACCACCGGACGGGGATTTATCGCCCTGGCGGCGCTCATCTTCGGCAAGTGGACCTCTGTCGGTGCGCTTGGCTCCGCGCTCTTATTTGGCTTTGCCGAGGCGTTGGGCGTCAGACTCCAGCTTGGAGACGTGAATGAACTACAGGCGCTGGCCCTGCTGGCTGGAATCGGAATCATCGTCCTGGCAGGGGCTTGGGCCGTGCTCAAACTCATCCGGCGCGGAGCCGACCAGCGACGGAACCGCACCATCGGCATCTTAGCAAGTGCCGGATTGGCCTCGATAGCGGCCGCCTTGTTATTTGACTGGCCTAGCGTCGAAATACCCATCCAATTCCTGGGATTGATGCCGTATATCGCTACGGTGCTGGTCCTGGCCGGCTTCGTGGGCCGAGCCATTCCGCCGGCCGCCATTGGAAAACCTTACGAGAAGGCATGAAGTGAGCGAACCGGTGCTCCGTCTGGTCGGCATTTCCAAGCGTTTTCCTGGCGTACTCGCCAACGACAACGTCGATTTCGAGCTCGCCCCCGGCGAGATCCATGCCCTGCTCGGCGAAAACGGCGCCGGTAAAACGACTTTGATGAACGTTGTGTACGGGCTCTATAAGCAGGACGAGGGGCAGATCTTCATCGACGGCCGGCAGGTCGAAATTCATGATCCCAACGACGCACTCGCGCGGGGGATCGGAATGGTGCATCAACATTTCATGCTGGTGCCGGTGATGACCGTGACTGAAAACATGATGCTGGGCCATGAAACCACGCGCGGGCTCCGGCTCGGACTGCTGTCCGATCTGGACCCGGATCGAGTGGCCGAAGAGATCAAGGCACTGGGGGACAAACACGGCCTGTCGATCGACCCCGAAGCGTACGTTCGGGATCTCTCGGTGGGCGAGGAGCAGCGAGTCGAAATCGTCAAGGCCCTGTACCGCGGCGCAGAAGTGCTGATCCTGGATGAACCGACGGCGGTCCTTACACCGCAGGAGGCAGAGGATCTGTTCAGTATCATGCGTTCGCTGATCGCCGAAGGCAAATCGATCATCTTCATCACCCACAAGTTAAAAGAGGTATTGGTGATCGCGGACCGGATCACGGTGTTGCGAGATGGAAGAGTGGTCGGCACCACCGAACCGTCCAAGACCACCGAAGCTGAATTGGCGGCCATGATGGTGGGGCGAGAGGTCATCTTGCAGGTGGAGAAAGGTCCGGCAGCGCCCGGCGAAGCGGTCCTGGAAGTGCAGGACCTGCAAGTGCGAGACCTGCGCGAACAAATGGCCATTCGGGGCGTCTCGTTTACCGTACGCGCCGGGGAAATATTCGGTATCGCGGGGGTCCAGGGAAACGGGCAGGCCGAATTGGTGGAAGCGCTGACGGGCCTGACCCCAGTTGAGGGTGGCCATATTTTCATGAACGGGCAAGAAACCACCCACTTGCGACCGCGCGCCATCACTGAAACCGGGATTGCGCACGTGCCGGAAGATCGGCACAAACACGGCCTGGTGCTTGTGTACCCTCTCGACGAAAATCTGGTGCTTCAGACCTATTATCTCCCGCCGTTTGCGAAGCGGACTTTTCTGCAACCCAAGGAAGTGCGGGAGAACGCCATACGACTTATCCAGGAGTTCGACGTGCGAACGCCCTCTGTCCGCACACACGCCGGCAGCCTGTCCGGCGGAAACCAGCAGAAGGTGATCGTTGCGCGCGAACTGAGCCGAGACATCCGCCTGCTCATCGCCAATCAGCCCACGCGCGGCCTGGACGTGGGTTCGATCGAATTCATCCACAGGCGCATCGTCGAGAAGCGCGACGAAGGGGTCGGCGTACTACTTGTGTCTTCGGAGCTGGACGAGATCCTGGGCCTTTCGGATCGGATCGCGGTGATGTATGCGGGAGAAATTCTGGCCGTGATGCCGGCCGAGGAGGCCACAAAAGAGCGGCTGGGATTGCTGATGGCGGGGGTGCGAGAGGCGCCCGATTCGATCGCGGCCGACTGATTTGCAGGAGGCGGGATCGCTCCCCTGATCGCGTCCTTGCTCAGGCGGCCGCGCCTCACTTAAAGGCCCAGGTCCGCGTGGATTCCGCCGGGTAGAACCGGGGAGCCGGGAGCAAGTACGCATTCGGGCGAGATAGCACTGCCGGCCCTTCGCCTGGCGGCTCAGCACCAGGGGCACTTCGCCTAGCGGCTCAGCACCAGAGGCACTTCGCCTAGCGGCTCAGCACCAGGGGCACTTCGCCTAGCGGCTCAGCACCAGAGGCACTTCGCCTAGCGGCTCAGCACCAGGGGCACTTCGCCTAGCGGCTCAGCTGCCGGATGAGCGACGCCCACTCCGGATATTGACGCTCCAGCTCCTCCGCATTGCCTCCTTCATAATCCAGATCGTCGTATCCGGGGGCCATAGTGGTCCCCAGGAGGGCGAACTGCCCACCTTCAAACACCCGCGATCCCATCCAGACTCCGGCCGGTACGACATGCTGCACATGTTGTCCGGCCAGCAGATCCTGCCCCAGGACGATCACCTCACTGCGCCCCTCAGGATGTAACAGCAACATTTCTACCGGATCTCCCAGGTAGAAATGGTAGACCTCATCCGTTGGCAGACGGTGCAACGCGGAGAACGATTGCGGCTGGTCGGTAAGCAGGTAATAGATCGCAGTGCAGAGAGACTTTGTTCGCCCGTAACGTATGGCGAGCGCCTCGGCCCCGATCTCTTCGCTCGCCACGTACGTCTGTCGATACAGGCCGCCTTCGACGGGGAGCGGCCGCAGCTTTAAAACCCCGATGATCTCTTCTGCGGTAATCATGAATCCTCCGATCCGTTTGAGGGTCGAGCGGACTGCGGTCTTGTCTGCGGCAGGCGAATCAGGTCTACAACCACTTCGCCCGGCGGTCGAGCACCACGGGCACTTCGCCTAACGGTTCAGCACCACGGGCACTTCGCCTAACGGCTCAACACCACAGGCACTTCGCCTAACGGCTCAGCACCACAGGCACTTCGCCTGACGGCTCAGCACCACAGGCACTTCGCCTGACGGCTCAGCACCACAGGCACTTCGCCTGACGGCTCAGTAAGCCGTGCTGGTTAAAACGCCGCCATCCACGACCAGGTTCGCGCCCGTGATCCAGCGCGCGGCGGCGGAGGCGAGAAACAAACAGGCGTCGCCCACATCGTCGGGCAGACCCAGCCTGCGGAGCGGCGCGGCGGTCAGATAGCGTGAGACGCCGTCCGGCCAGTTCACCTCCAGATCTTCGGCCCAAATCAGGCCGGGCGACACCACATTCACGCGTATGTCGTGCTTCCCAAGCTCCCGCGCGGCGGCTTTGGTGTGCATGACGACCCCCGCCTTCGAGGCATGGTAATGGCTGTGCAACGAGGCTGGATTTTCGGCTTCAATGCTGGCTATATTGACGATCGCACCGCCGGAGCCTTGCCGGATCATCTGGGAGGCCGCAACCTGCGTGCCCAGGTAGACACTGCGCAGATTCGTGTCTAGCACGTCGTCCCACTGCTCGTCGGTCATTTCCAGCACCGAGGCCAGCGGGTAGATACCGGCGTTGTTGATCAACACGTCCAGCGCTCCGAGCTCCTCCACCGTTTTCTCCACCAGCCGCTCGACATCCGCCCGAGACCGTACATCCGCCTGCACGGCGACCGCATTACGATCCAGCGCCTGAATAGATTGGACGACCTGGTTCGCGCCCGCCTCGCTCGAGAAAAAACTGAGCGCTACGTCCGCGCCGGCTTCGGCAAATCGCAGGGCGAGTCCGGCGCCGATGCCGCGGCCTCCGCCCGTGACCAGCACAACCTTTCCGGAGAAGTCAAGCAATCGATCAGGGCTAGGCACGGTCATTCGTAAGCTCCTTGTATCGTTTGGGGCCGTAGCTTGCTGGCGGACCGGCGATGATTCGCCGTGAGCACGATGAGGCGAGGAAATTCCGGTCTCAGCCCCGCAGGAACTTCGCCCAGCGGCTCAGCGGTTGAGGGTCTTCTCGAGCACGGACATCGATTTCAGATGCCGCTCCCATAAATTGAAATGTTTCAAGGAGCTCTGGATGTCTTCATCGCGCATGCCGCGCGGATGGATGCCGGCGGAACGCAGGATCCAGTAGATCTCGGCCATCTTGTCGATGTATTCGAGATAGTCGAGCGCGCGCGAGAGCGACTCGCCGGTCGCCACCGCCCCGTGCATGTGCCACAACAACACCCGAGCGCGCTCCAGCTGCTCGGCAGACCGTGCGCCAAGCTCGACCGAGCCCGGCGTCGAGTACTGAACGTACCGCACACCGTCCGGGAAAAGGATGTGCGCCTCGCTCTGCATGCGAAGCAGTGCCTGGCTGATGGCGCGACTGTCCTGCAGTCTCGGAATATGGGTCAGGGCGATGAGATGGGCGGGGTGGGTATGCAATACGACGCGGTCCTCTGGCCTGATTTCGACCAGTTTCTCCTGGATCGCGACGTGGGCGGCCAGCTCAGAAGTGGCTTGTGGATTGCCCCAGACACAAACCATGTCCTGCCCCCCGTGCAAAATGTTGAACAGCCCCGTGCTGCTTTTGAGCTCGGTATCCATCTCGCGCGCGCGTGCGCCGGCCGCGGTGACCAGCAGGTAGCGGCCGCCCAACTTTGGGGCGACCAATGGCAAACGTTGCGGCTGCCCGGTGCTCAGCTCTTCCATCCCGGGCGGCAGCCGGTCGAAACGGATCGAGATATTGCCGGAACCCGCCTCCGACCATCCCTTCTGGGCCAGCCAGGCGGAGACCTTCATTAACTCTCGCACTTCTGGATTCGTCTCGAAGCGACCGCTTGCCATGGCGGGGGAGTATACATCTCAGGGGTCCGGTCCGCCTATTCTATGACGCACAAGAACGCGAGTGCGCGGTCCGCCAGTTGTGGGCTGCGCAAGAACGCGAGTGTACAGTCCGTCAGTTCCCTCTTGCGCGGCGAGAGAGGCACACCGTCCGCAACCACCTTGATGCTCCCCTTCCCGAGTGCTAGACTGAACGCCTGATCGGGAGCGACGTTATGCGTACGGTGACATGGGAGGCCGAGGGCCCCGCGGTTCGAACGATCGATCAACGCCTGCTTCCGGGGGAGGTGGTGCGGATCGACCTTCGAACCGTGGAGCAGGTGTCGGAGGCGATCCGCGACATGGCGGTAAGGGGCGCACCCGCCATCGGCGCCACCGCCGCTTTCGGACTCGCGCTGGCCGCGGCGGTATCCGAAGCAACCGACACGGACATGATGTGGAACGACCTTGAATTGGCCTCCGCGACACTGTCCGCCTCGCGCCCTACCGCATCCAACCTGACCTGGGCGCTCGAACGACTCAGGTCCCGCGCTAAGGCCGCAGCCGATCAGAGCCCGAACGCCCTCCGCCGGCTCCTGCTCCAGGAGGCCCAGCGCATCGCGGACGAAGACGTCGAGATCAACAAGGCCATGGGGCGATTTGGGGCCGAGCTTATCCAGGACTCTGACACGGTCATCCACCACTGCAACACGGGCGCGCTGGCGACGGTCGATTATGGGACTGCGCTGGGGGTGATCCGCACGGCACATGAGCAGGGCAAGCGGGTGCACGTATTGGTTGACGAAACCCGCCCCCGCCTTCAGGGCGCCAGGCTAACGGCCTGGGAATTGGATCAGTACGGTATTCCGCACGAGATCATCTCAGACAATGCAGCCGGTTATTTCCTGAACCGCGGCAAGGTAGCCGCTTGTTTTGTGGGCGCGGATCGCGTGGCGGCCAACGGAGATGTGGCCAATAAGATAGGAACCTATATGTTGGCACTCGCAGCGCAGGACAACCAGGTCCCCTTTTATGTGGTTGTGCCGACCTCCAGCGTTGATCTCAGCCTATCATCGGGAACCGAAATCACCATCGAAGAGCGTGATCCGGGCGAAGTACTCAATCTGGAGCAGGAGGGAAGAGCAATCGCCCCAGCGAACAGTAAAGCCCTCAATCCGGCCTTTGACATCACCCCAAACCGGCTCGTCACGGCAATCGTGACCGAAGTTGGTGTGCTTAAGCGACCGTATACGGAAACGCTAGCGGCGGCCGTACAGCGGGGGCAGGCGAAGGCAGCGGCCATGAATTGGTAACATGCTCGTTGGTCAGTCGATCTGAGCTAGCATTTGTTGGACCTGGCTCTTAAGAGCAGGCAGATCCTCGGCGACTGACTTCCAAACAACCTCGACATTTACCCCAAAGTAATCATGGACGAGTTTGTCACGCATACCGGCCATCTCCCGCCAGGGGAGACTTGAGTATTGTTCCTTAAGCTCATCTGAAACCTTCTTCGAAGCTTCGCCGATAATCTCAAGCGCACGGACAACGGCGAAGATCGTCTTGTCGTCGCGGGCGAAGGCCTCGTAGTCCATACCATCAGTGAACTGTTCGGCCTTCGCTATCGCGTCGAGGATGTCTTGAATATAGTCAGCGTGGGATCGATCCCGGCTCATATGGGTTCGATGTCTTGCAGGATTCGTTGTCTGATCCGGGGTTTGAGCGCATCTTTCATCACAAGGTCAACGTCAACGCCGAGCTCATCGGTCAGGAGATTTTCCAGTTCGATAAATCTGAACAGACTCGGTGCCTCCCTGAATTCCACAAGCAAGTCAAGGTCACTCCCATCCGTTTCTTCCTCGCGCACGAAGGAACCAAATAAGGCCAAGGAAGCTACGCTAAATTCCTGGGTAAGTGAGGGTAGGAGCTCACGGAGCTTTTCGCGGAGCCCGGTCGATGTCGATTCGTCAACCATGGGGAACGATTATACGGCGTGTTCCCGACTCAGGCATTACCGTCGGCATGGAAGGCTAACGCGTCACCGCGCGGAATTCTCGCCCTTCCATGGCGCGCGGCCAGGGCGTAGGAAGAGCTCCTTCGCCCAGAAAAGTCTTGAGATTCGCGGACCTCAGGCATCGGCTGCCTGTGGCCGGACGATCCCCTTCAGCAGCGCCCTCGGAAGCGAGATGATCTCCTCGATGCCCAGTGCATAAGCCACGAGCCCGTAAGTGAACATGCCCAGGACCCCCGCGACCAGCAGCTGAACGATGGGACGGGGAGGCAGGAGCGCAAGCGCGATCCAAATCACCACCGCCATGGCCAGCGTCGAGGCTGCTGCCCGACCCAGATCGAGCAGCACCTGCCGAACGTGCAGGATGCCCCATCGGCGCTGAACGATGGTCAGGCCAATCAGCACTTCTACGCTCACCGCCACCCCGTTGGCGAGCGCCAGCCCGCCGATCGAAAGCCGTCCGGGCGAAGCCAGCCAGAGCGCCAGGCCAATATTCAACGCAGTGGTGAAGAGAGAGATCAACAGCGGTGTCAGCGTGTCTTGCCGCGAGGCAAAGGCACGCACTACAACCTCCAGCACCGACTGGCTGATCAATGCCAGCACGTAGAACTGCAGGGCGAAAAACACCAGATCCGTGCTTCGAGAGGTGAATTCCCCGCCTTCGAACAGCACTTGAATGATCGGTCGGCCGAGCAGCAGCAGGCCGGCCGCGGCCGGCAACGTCAGGGTCAGGATCGCGCGCAGGGATCCGCTGAGCGCATTGCGCTGAGCTTCGAGATCGTGCTTCGCGGCGAGGGTGGCCAGGGTGGGGAAAAGGGCGATCCCGATGGCGGTTCCGATAAGGGTCCAGGGCATGTTCATGAGTTGGAAGGCGTATCTCAGGGAGGAGAGGCGCCCTACTCCTAGGCCGGAGGCGATATTGGAGTTCAGCCAATCGATGCTGGCGCGGGCCATCATGAGGTCGATCACGCGGGGTGCCATCAGGAAGGCCACACGATGGAGGGCCGGATTTCGCCAACCCAACGTTGGGTACCAACGTACCTTGAAACGGAACAGGCCCGGGATCTGCACCCCCAGGTGTAGAAACGCCCCGACGATAGCGCCCCAAGCCAGCCCGTGGATCCCCATCGAGGGGGCAAACACCAGGGCCCCGAAGATTACGCCTAAGCTGTAGACGAGGGGTGAAAGGGCCGGCAGGACGAAGTGCTGGTGCGAATGCAGGACGCTGCTGATGATGCTGCTGATGGCGAAGATAACGGTCGAGAACAGGAGCAGGCGCATCAATTCCACCGTGAGCGCCTGAATCGGCTCCGGGAAGTGCGGGCCCAGGCCCCACGGCGCACGTACGATCGTCGGAGCGAGCAGGGCTGCCAGCACCGATACAATCAGCGCCAAAATAAAAATGGAGTTGACGACCTGGCTGGCCAGCTGGTTCGCGCCGGTACCGTCTTCAGCGGTAAGGTGTTTGGTGTAGACAGGAATGAAGGCGAACCCGAGTGCGCCGCCGGCCAGCATGATAAACAGCAGCTCCGGCAGCCCGTTGGCGGCGATGTAGGCGTCCATCGGGGCGGAGGTGCCGAATTGCGCGGCGATGATGCGTTGGCGGATCAACCCGGTGATCAGTGCCGCCAACAAACCGCCCATCACGATGAGGGTCGACCGGGCCACGCGTGTGCTGCCGGAGGGAGACGTTTGAGCCGCGCGCGTCATCGCGAAAGGAGGATGCTCAGTAAAGCGTCCAAGGAGGAGAGAGCTCGCTCAGCCACGTTCCATCGAGCTCAGATCGAGGCAACACAATCGCGCCTGCGCGCTCCTCCCTCCATCAATGTCATTGCGAGCGTAGCGAAGCAATCTCCTCCGGGGTGTTGGGAATTGCTTCGTCGCTGCGCTCCTCGCAATGACGCAGATGAAGGCATCGCTGCGCGCCTAGGCACTGGCTCCCCAGCTCCCTCGCCCCCTGCTCCGGTGCACTTAAGTATCGCCCCCCTGCTCCCGCGCGCCTAGGCACTAGCTCCCCAGCTCCCTTGCCCCCTGCTCCCGCGCTCTCATGCCCCCAGCTCCCGGGTCCCGCTGCTCTCGCGCTCCATCGCGCACACGCTCCCCAGCTCCATCGCCCCCATGCCTCCTGCTCCCGCGCACCTGGACACTGGCTCCCCAGCTCCCGCGCTCTCATGCCCCCAGCTCCCTCGCGCCCCTGCTCCCGCGCTCAAGATCCCACTACGGCGCGACTCCCAGCCGACTTAGCTGGCCGAGCGCGGGCTCGAACCCAGGGTGTACTTCCAGGCTGGCCCGTAAGTCCTCAATTGCGCCCATCCCATCTCCCAGGGCCTCCTTTGCCAAGCCGCGCCAGTAGTAGGTCTCTTCCAGAACCGGCTCGCTCATGACGTAAAGCGTCTGAGTGGTCAGGTTGAGCAGGTCCCAGTAGCGGCCGGTGTAAAAGTAGGCCCAGTAGGGCCCGGTCTGATACCACATCATGCGCCAGGGACGCGTCTCGGGGTCCAGGCCGGCGTAAATTCGGAAGGCCTCGTCGTAGGCAGCGGCCGCGCCGCCGTAGTCCTGCAATTGATTCAGGTTTGTGCCCCGATTGAACCAGGCGAAGAACTGATCTCGGCCGTAAGTGGAGAAGATTTCTTCGGAGGCGCGCTGAGCTGCGCGGCGAATATTGTTCTGTTCGTCAGCATCCGGACCGAGGATTCCCAGCACTTCTGCCTCGCGCCCCTCAGGGTAAATGACGAGATAGGTGTGATTGAAGTGTCGCCAGTACTCTTCGATTACGTCGTAACTTACGGGCAGACTGTCGCCGTCGCTGAAATCTCCCTCGTAGCTGTCGTAGGCGTTGTAACGGCGCAATGCGTCGTCGTAACCGGCCAGCAGCTGATAGTGGCCCATCCAACCGTCGAAGCCGGGGCCCTCCAGGCCTTTCTCCACCATCACGGGGAAGCCGGCCGCGATCAATCGTTTCAGAAGCGCCTGATCGCCCCCGACCCGCACAATCACCTCGAATCCGGTCTCGCTGCGGACGTAATCCGCCAGTTCATAAGGCATGACGTTTTTGTCCCGGGCGTTGGGTTTGGTGAAGCTGGCGATCGGGCGCTGGTCGCCTTGCCAACCCCAGAAGGACAGCGCCATTGAAAGCGTGGCCGGTCCGCAGTTGTTCCAAGATTGATACTCGTGCCGGATCCCGGTCAGAAAGACGCGGTCCGGGACCGGCGAAGGCACCGCGGAGGGCGTAAGAGTTGGGCCGGGTCGAGTGGGATCCGCGGCTACTTCGGTGGGAGGTGTCTCTGGGGTAGGGGTCATGATAGCCGCCAGCGTGGCATCTACCATCGCGGAGAGGGTCGAGGCGGGCGTGAACACCACCTCTTCCGGCGGCGAGATTGCGTATTTGATCTGTGCCCGAAGCTGCGACACCCGCCATCCGACCCGCTCCTGCACGATGGGCAGGCCGTACACCCACGGCGCAAGCAAGAGGGCGAGCACAAGCGCTCCGAGCGGATATATTTTTCGGTTCAAGTTTCAGGCTCCGGCGATGAGTAGATTGGGAGTCTTCTGCGCACGCTCTTCTGGAGGCGGGCCCCCTCTGCTCCGATCAAGTGTGCGATTATACCCAAGCCACCAAAAAGGGGGATGAGCTGGGACGATCGCTGAATTCCAGCCAGAATTTGACCGCGGGACACGAGAACCTTGGATCTTAAGATCAATATCCATGCAGGCGGAGGGGCTGCCACGATGCCGCATAGGACCAAGACTGCGAAGGGGCCGTCCACGTGACGCCGGACGACCGCATTTCGTTTTCGGCTGGATCATACACATGGAACTGAGCGAGCGGTGGTTGTTAGCCGGCGGCCGACTCTAATTTGGAACCAGCCGACTTGCGCGTGACCGACCACAGGACGACCAGGGCGCTCCAGAAGGTTGCGCCCAACGTAAGATGAAGCACGCGGGTCCCCATCGGCAGCCGCAGCAGCACATTGGCGATCCCCAGCCCAACCTGAATCACGAGCAGGACACTCAGCACAATCGCAAAGCGGTGCAAACCTGGATCGGTGCGAAGGCGCAGCATCCAGGCCACCACCCCGATAGTTAATCCGGCCACAGTAGCGGCGACCAGTCGGTGCAGCATGTGTAGTTCCACGAGGCGCTGCGTGGCCTGCTCGGCCGCGCCGCAGAAAGGAAAATCGAGACAAGCAAGCGAGGCGCCCGATCGGGTAACAAGCGATCCAGTGAGCAGCAGCAGATAACTGGCAGCGGCGGTCACCGTGATCAGCGCCGGCAGCCGAGTATCCACGAGCGAGGGTTGCGCGCTCTCCGCCAGCCGCCGCGTCGGCTGGGCACTCCGGGCGAGCTGAAGGGCCAGAATTCCCACAATCAACATGGCCAGGCCGGTGTGGACGAGTCCGGTTTCCGGCGGATTTTCCAGGATCACGTGTAATCCACCCAGCCCAATCTGGGCCATCAGTAGCCCGGCCACAGCCAGTGCGGGTCGCAGGACCCAGCGCTCCCGGCGATATTCGCGCCAGGCGATCGCAGCCAATCCGAAGATCTGAATGCTGGCGGCGGCGGCAAAAAGGCGATGCGAAAACTCCACCCAGGCGCTGGCGAATCCAGGGGGGATGGCCTGGCCGTAGCAGAGCGGCCAATCCGGGCAGCCAAGCCCGCTGCCCGTCACACGCACGATGCTCCCAACAAGGACCAACAGGACCGTGGTTACCCAAGCGGTGACGGACAGGATCGGGAAAACTCTAACTGCCCGAGGCCGACGCTCGCGGACTGCAATGGAGGCGGAGCTCATCTCAGACGGGTCTGGGGGGATGTAGGCTGAGACACGACACCGTGAGTCTACCCCGGGGTACCCCAGAGCATGAGGGGTAACGGTCAGTGTACTGGAGCGACCGGGGTGAGAGGGATCCGCGGCCAGGCGGGAGACTGATCGGCCATCCAGCTATAATCGGAAGCATGAGAAGTGGGATTGTGGTTGGAGTGGGTGGGGCGCTGCTGGCGCTTGTTGTCGGCCTGGCGCTCGTGATTCCGGAACGTACGGAGGGCGCGCCTCTCCTGCAGCCCACTCCTTTCCTGACGCCAACGCCGAATTCCGATGGGGCCATCCTGTACACCGTGCTGGATGGAGACTCGCTCTGGCGCATCGCGGCCATTGCCGAGATATCGGTCGAACAGCTCATGGCGCTCAATGGCATTCAATCCGGCGACTTTATCTCGCCCGGCATGGAGCTTGTCCTGGGCTCTATGGTCGCCACTCGCGTCCCACCCCCCTCACCCACACCCACCGTGCAGACCGGACCGCTGGTAGGCACCGGGGATATCTGCGTCTTGCTCTTCAACGATGGTAACGGGAACGCCCGACTGGACGACGGGGAACTTCCGCTTCCCGAGGGGCAGGTGAGCGTCGTGGATCGGGACGGCAAGGTGCAGGGAGAAACCACCACCGACGACAATCCGGACGGATTCTGCTTCTCGGATCTCGAGGACGGAGACTACAACGTCAGCGGGGCCGTGCCTCCAAATTACAACCCGACCACCTCCATGAACGTACCCGTGCGGCTGGAGCCGGGAGATACTAAATTCGTGCAGTTTGGCGGCCAGCCGAGCGGCGCCATTTTGCAGGTCCGTGGATCCGAAAGCGAAGGCTCCACATTGCTTGGGGTGCTCGGCCTGTCACTGCTTGCCGCGGCCGGAATCGTGGGTTTCTACGCGTTCCGCGCCGGCCGAACCCCCTGAAACCTCCCCCTGGATGCTGGAGACTGCTTCGCCGCTGCGCTCCTCGCAGTGACGATGTCATTGCGAGCGTAGCGAAGCAATCTCCTCCTTACAAACCGCTTACACAACGCCCGAATCCCACTCCCAATTCCTATAATGCAATCAAGGCGGGATATTGATCCCCGCCACTACCAAACACCCTTGCGAGCAGCTTCGAATAGGTATCCAGTCGAATTGGATGCTGGCCAGGGAAGAAAAAAAGCGAGGCCGGCTGCCGCTGCCTCGCTTTTCGATTCTCGCGGACGGAAGTGGCTCGGTGGATCAACCTTCCTGCAGTATCTGCCGCAGCACCATGTGCAGGATGCCTCCGTTGCGGTAATACTCGAGTTCGATGGGGGTGTCGATCCGGGCGAGCGTCTGGAACTCAATAACCGTGCCATCACCGCGCGCGGCCCTCACCTGGACCGCGCCGCCGGGTTGCAGCTCACCCAAGTTCAGGATATCGAACGTTTCGGTCCCGGTCAGGCCCAGGGCCGCGGCGCCATCAAACTCAAGCGGAAGCACACCCATACCCACCAGGTTGGAGCGGTGGATGCGTTCGAAGGACTGCGCCAGCACGGCCCGAACGCCGAGCAGGGCGGATCCCTTCGCGGCCCAGTCTCGGGACGAGCCGGTCCCGTATTCGGTGCCGGTCAAAACAACCAGCGGAGTTCCTCGTTCGCGATACTTGATCGAGGCCTCGAAGATGCTCATACGTTCCTCTTCGGGGAATAGCAGCGTATCGCCACCCTCGACTCCTTCGAGCAGCAGATTTCTGATACGAATGTTGCCAAACGTCCCGCGGGTCATCACGCGGTCGTTCCCACGTCGCGAACCGAAAGAGTTGAAATCGCGCGGCTTGATCCCGCGTTCGATCAGATATTTACCCGCCGGCCCGTCGGCGGGGATGGCCCCCGCGGGCGAGACGTGTTCAGTCGTAACCGAATCGCCAAGCAAAACCAGGACCCGTGCGCCCCGAATGTCCTCGAGCGGAGGAGGCTCCGGAGTTAGATCGACAAAAAACGGCGGTTCCTGAATGTAGGTCGAGTCTTCCGACCATTCATAAAGTGCCCCTCCGGCGATGGGGATCTCATTCCAGGTTTCGTTGCCGCTATAAACATTTTGATAACGACGCTCGAACATCTCGGCCCTCACGGATTGTTCGATCACAGACCGGATCTCGTCTTGCGCCGGCCAGAGATCGCGAAGGTACACTGGCTCGCCAGATGGGTCGTTGCCCAACGGATCGTTGGCCAGGTCGATATCCGCCCGGCCGGCCAGCGCATAGGCCACCACCAGCGGAGGGGAGGCCAGGTAGTTCGCTCTCACGTTCGGATGGATGCGGGCCTCGAAATTTCGATTTCCAGAAAGCACCGCCGCGGTAACCAGGTCGGCCTCGCTGATAGCCTTCACCACCTCGCCCGCCAGCGGGCCGCTGTTTCCAATACAGGTCGTGCAGCCATAACCCACAATGTTAAATCCCAATTCCGCCAGCGGCTCAAGCAGCCCCGCCTCCTGCAGGTAATCGGTGACGACCCTCGAGCCGGGCGCCATACTGGTCTTTACATAAGGCTTAACTCGCAGGCCACGTTCCACCGCATTTTTCGCGAGCAGCCCTGCGCCGACCATGACGGAGGGGTTGGAAGTGTTGGTGCAGGAGGTGATGGCCGCAATTACCACCGCACCGTGCCCAATCTTCTCCACGCGGCCGTTGGTGCGAATCGTGGCGGTGACCTCGGCCGCCTCCGCGCTCAGCCCAAATCCACCTCGGCTGACTTCCTCCGTGAGCCCCTCCCGAAAGACCTTTTTCATCTGAGTCATCGGGATGCGGTCCTGGGGGAGTCGAGGGCCGGCCAGACTCGATTCGACGGTACCCATGTCCAGTTCGAGTACCTCGCTGTAAGTCGGGTCGGGGCTGTTTTCGGTACGGAAAAGCCCCTGCGTCTTGCAATAACGCTCCACCAGATCGATCAGGTCCTCGCCCCGGCCTGTCAGGCGCAAATAACGCAGAGTTTCATCATCCACCGGGAAGTAGCCCACGGTCGCGCCGTATTCGGGGGCCATGTTTCCGATGGTTGCCCGATCCGGGAGTGAGAGGGAGGAAAGACCGGTTCCAAAAAACTCGACAAATTTGCCCACCACGCCGTGTTCGCGCAGCTGCTGGGTGATGGTCAGCACCAGGTCGGTGGCGGTGGTTCCCTCCGGCAATGCTCCGATGAGTCTGAAGCCGACCACTTCGGGAGCAACCATGACGAGCGGTTGGCCCAGGATGGCGGCCTCCGCTTCGATCCCGCCTACGCCCCAGCCCAATACGCCGAGGGCATTGACCATCGGCGTGTGCGAGTCCGTACCCACCAGTGTGTCCGGGAAGGCGACCGTATCCCCGTCGATTTCCTTGGTCAGCACAACTTTGGCCAGGTACTCAAGATTGACCTGGTGCACGATGCCGGTCGCGGGCGGAACAACCTTGAAATTGTCGAATACCTCGGTGCCCCACCGCAAAAACTCGAAGCGCTCCCGATTACGCTGAAATTCAATCTCGGCGTTGCGCCGCAGAGCTTCCGAGGAGGCGAAGAAATCCACCTGCACCGAATGATCGATCACGAGATCGACCGGGAGCACCGGGTTGATCCGAGACGGGTCCCCGCCCAAACGCTCGAGCGCGGAGCGCATCGCCGCGAGGTCGACAATGGCCGGGACGCCGGTCAGGTCCTGCATGAGCACACGTGCAGGGAGGAAAGGGACCTCCGGCTGTTTAGGAGCATTCGGCTGCCAGTCCGCCAGCGCAGCCACGTCTTCTTCGGTAAATGCGCGGCCATCCACCTGACGCAATACGGATTCCAGCAGCACCCGTAAGGAGAAGGGCAGGCTTGAAACGCGCTCGAATCCAGCCTCCTCCAGCGCTGATAGGCGGTAGATGGTAAAAGTGCCGGCCCTGACTTTGAGTTGAGATCGCGATCCAAAAGGGTCTTGTATTTTCATAGACGGATTAATGTCAACGAGGGCGAGTATAACCGACCGAATGTCTGAGCCGCGCCGCCGCCCAATTCAGGCCAGGCTCACTCGATGGAGGGATTAGACGAGGGGGTCCTAACGTCGGATCATCGGACCTCAGGCCGCGAAGGCTTGGTCAAGCGGGGACGAGGGACGCCTTGAAGACGGGCGTAAGAGGCCGATGGCTGCCGTGGAAACGAGCGTCGGGAGCCTGAAGAGCACTTTAAGTCGGACGCACTCTGCGGCGCGAAGATGACGCAGTGTTTACGTCAGGAATCGTTAACAAGTACCTGAGCCCGCCGAACGGGCGCATAGGAACGCCGATGTTCGGGGCACGGACCCAGCTGTGCGAGCGCCTGCCTGTGTTGGGAGGTGCCATACCCCTTATGGCGCGCAAACCCGTAGCCGGAAAAATGCTTGTCAAGCTCGACCATCAGGCGATCCCGCCATACTTTGGCCACAACGGAGGCGGCCGCGATCGAGAGCACACTCTGATCTCCGCGGGTGATGGCCTCTTGCGGGAGTGTTAATTCGGGGAGGTTGATATGGTCGATCAGCAGGCAAGCGGGTGCGGGGTCGAGCGCCGCCACGGCACGCCGCATGGCGGCTCGGGTGGCGGGCAGCAAGCCCCGCTCATCGACCTCCGCAGCGGAGGCCTCGCCGATTCCGACCGCCACCGCTAACTCGCGGACCTGCTGATCGCAGCGATCTCGTGCGGCAGGGGAAAGCTGCTTCGAGTCGCGCACTTCCGACAACACACTCGCCAGATCGGTACGGTTCAGCGGTAGCACCACCGCAGCCGCTACGACCGGCCCAGCCAGAGCCCCGCGCCCGGCTTCATCAATGCCGGCAACGTAACGGCGGCCGCGTTGAAGCTGTGCCAATTCACGCTCGAGGTCGGGCTGCACCCTCACGGCTCAATCCGGGGTGGAACCACGGACCGGACGGTAGAGCCCCTGCCGCCAGGCACTGCGGATCCGGAAAAGATCGCTGAGCATGAGGAACGAATCACGGACCATACGCACTCGGCTCCCGGGAAAGTAATACCAGTGGATGGGCACTTCTTTCACCCGGTACCCTAACCTGAGCGCGATGAACAGCAATTCGACATCGAAGGTCCATCCGTCGATGCGCTGTAAGGGAAAAAGTGCCTCGGCGGCATCGGCGGTGAAACATTTGAACCCGCACTGCGTGTCTTGAAATCCCGGAACCGCCATGGTGCGAACGAGCAGGTTGAATACACGGCCGATCCAGTGGCGATAGGCGGGTTCATTGTGCCGAACGGCGCCCGGAACTTCACGGGAGGCGATTGCAATATCGTAGTCGTCAAGCGCGGGGGGGAGGAAGCGATTCACCTCTTCAATAGGCATCGAGAGGTCGGCGTCGCATATGAAGCGGAAATCCCCGCCGGCCTCCAGCATGCCGCGCCGAACCGCGCGCCCCTTGCCACGCACCGGCTCCCTCAACAAACGCACCGCGGGGGAGAATTCTTCGGCCACGGCCGCGGTCCGGTCGCTGCTCCCATTCTCGACCACCAATACTTCCGATTCGTAGGGCTGGTCCTTCAGGAAGGCCTGAATCTGTGTGAGGGTACGTGGAAGGCGCTGTTCTTCGTTGTACGCGGGGATGATCAGGGAGAGGAAGGGCAAGATCAGCCGAAGATGACGTCTCCCAACACGATAAAAGCAATGGTGACCATCAGAATCAACTGGAAAAAACCCAATATGCCGATCAAGATCCATTGTCGGCGAGTGAAGCTGCCGAAACGTCGCAGGGGCTTGAGGTCCCGCCGCTCCTCGCGGGGCCGGAGGGCTTCCGATTCAAAGGAATCCTGGCTGCCTTCATCCGGTTCGGGTTCCGGCTCAGGTTCGGGTAGCTTGGGGTTCAACAACGAGTCCACCAACATGTGGACGTCGTCCTGATCCAGGATAGTTTGCCCTTCGAGAATATTGGCCGCGAAGTGTTCAAATGCGTCCGAAAGCACGATTCGGGCCTGCGGGCTGGCCGTATCGACATGCGTTTGAGGATTGGTGAAGAGCAGAACCGCCTGCAGCTCAGGCAAAGGGTGCCCCTGGCTTTCGAAGTACCGGAGCAGGCCGCGTGCGAACGCAAGCGCCCGGAATTGTAAATTGGGCGTCTTGGGTTTGAACTGGCGTGTGCGACTGCTGTAAGTCAGCCACTCATCGTCCTGCGCGCGCAGATTTCCTCGGATAGTGCTTGGATAAAGCAGTCGGACGCCCTGCGGGCTGAAGAGAATCATGGGAGCCAGGACGTCTGTGCCCACAAGCGGCACATTGAGCAGAAGCATATGTTCGTCGTCCAATACACCTTGAAGCTTGCGGGTGACACGCTGCTGAGCCTGCATCTCCTTATACCAGCCGAAGCCGAATTTAATCGTGCCCCGTATGCGGTTCTCCAGGGTGATGAGGCCCTCTTCATCACGGTACTCAGAAAGCTCTTTGATCTGCATTTCGAGGGAAATTATACGGTTGTTACAGGGGGGCGACCAGTCGCCCCTGCTTCCCATTGGCCTGCGAGCAGGGGCATTTGACTTGATTCTTGAGCGGTCGTACACTAGCCGTCGCTATGGTCGAAAAGCCGTCCCGCCTCGTCGTGAAAGCCGGTCCCAACCCCGGCGTAGTATTTGAACTGACAAAAGAGGTCACGCTGCTGGGTCGAGACGTCACAAATGACATCTCTATTGGCGATCCTGAAATGTCTCGCCAGCACGCACGTATCACTCGTACGCCGGGGAGTTATGTGCTGGAGGATCTCGGTTCAACCAACGGGAGTTTCGTAAATGGCGAGCGCCTGGTTGCCCCGCGGGTCCTGGCTTCGGGGGACCTGTTAGGGTTTGGGGAAAACGTCACCCTGAGCTTCGAAGGCGCCTCACCCGAAACTGCGGAGACCGTGATGGGCGAAGCCGTGCCGCGCGGTGCGGCCCCGACCCCTGAAGTTATGCAAGAGGCCGTCGCTCAGCCAACCCCAATCCCGGTCGCCGAAGCGGAACCCAGCGGTGAGCCGGGTTCAAAGCGGTGGCTGTGGGCAGGAGCGGGTTGCCTGGTTTTGTTGATCGTTTGTGCAGGTACGCTCTTTCTCATGGACGCCTTCGCGCCGGACATACTTTACGCCCCGTTGCGCGTGCTTGGCATCATTCCATAACCCTCCCCTGCCTACGATTACATTCCAGCCCATCTCGGGCCACTTCGTCCCCGCATCTCCTCAGAAATCGAATTACGCTCACCTTTCTCGCGATACCCGCGGTACCCGCGATACGCGCGGTACCCGCGATGCGCGCGGGTAGAATCCGTACCGCGATGCGACTCGGCATCCTCCTAGCAACCGGCGCGCTGCCTCCAGCCTTGGCGCTGCTTGCGGCCAACGCGCTGCTCGCGGCCTGCGCCGAAGTGCCGGTCCCCAGCCTAACCGACACCCCGCTTGCGTCCGATCCGTTCGCGGCTGTACGAGACGAACTGGTAGAGACCGGAATCATTGGTTATGGCATTGAAGACCCGGCCGTGATTCAGGCCATCCGCTCTGTGCCGCGCCATCGTTTCGTACCCGCTGAGTACCGGGACAAGGCCTACGGTAATCACCCTCTACCGATCGGGTACGGACAAACCATTTCGCAGCCTTACATTGTGGCGTTGATGACCGAGGCGCTCGAACTGAAGCCCGGCGATCGAGTGCTGGAGATCGGCACGGGTTCCGGTTATCAGGCGGCGGTCTTGTTGGAGATGGGAATGGAGGTGTACTCGATCGAGATCGTTGGGCCGCTCGCTGATTCGGCCGCCACGATCCTCGAGCAGCCCGGCTATCCCAATCTCAATCTGAAACATGCGGACGGCTACTTCGGGTGGGAGCAGGCCGCGCCTTTCGATGCCATCATCGTAACCGCCGCGCCGGACCACGTCCCCCGGCCGCTGCTGAGGCAGCTGAAAGTGGGGGGAATTCTGGTCATACCGGTCGGTCCGGTGGGCGGCTTCCAGGAGCTGTGGAGCGTCCGCCGCACAGGAGCGGAGGACTACGAAAACGCCAGCTTAGGCGGCGTGAGGTTCGTTCCCCTGGTTCGCGAGCCGGGCCCCGAATAACGCCCCGGCATCCGACTCCACCACCCACTTCCTCAGACCGACCATAATTAGACCGTTGTGCGAGGGTCTTCATGGCGGCTCGGTCGGGCAGGAGACATCACCCGTTTCTAAGTAGACGGGGGATCGGCTCTAGCTGCTGCAAGTCGGCGGGTGGCCAGCAGCGCCCCCAAATAAGCGAGTGCTCCGATCGTCAGAGCTATTCGAAAGCCGAGGTCCAGGGTCAACATGGCGGCCACCACGCCGCCAACGCCCGAAAGTGCTCCATTGGCCGACCAAGCCCAAGGAATCTGTGATCGGCCAATGCGCCGCAACCCGGAGGCGAATGGGATACCCATGAGAGTTCCCAATGGAGCCAGGACAAGGGCAGCCAAAACCAGCCGCGCTCCCAATGGCCAGGGTAGGCCAAGCCGCATCAGAGATGGCAGCACCAGGGCGATCAGGAGCACCAGCGCCACTAAGACCGCAAGCGACGATCTCAGTGGCAGCCTGATGGAGAACCAGCTCCCGATTCCGGATGTCAGGAGCAAAGTAAACAAGACCACAGCCAGCGCCAGAGCCGGGCGATCCAGCAGGAGCGTGAATTGCTGAATGAGGGGGATCTCTATAAGCAAATACCCGGCGCCGATGCAGGCGAAGTAGGCGATCCCTGGAGCGGAAGGGCTGGCACCGGCGAAACTGGGCAAGATCATCAGGGCGGCCGCGACCAGCAGCACCATCGCCAGCAATGCCACCAGCACTAGATATCCGCTTCCCCCAAACGGCTGCCACGTCTGTCCCAGCGAGGACAGCACCTCGGGCGTCTGAGCCCAGCGAAAGAAGTGATAGAAGTACGGGCGATCGTCGGTGGGTGGACGCAGGTTGAACTCGTACGAATCAATCGTGCTCTGCGGGGACTGAAGCAGCGCCGAATAGAGCTCGTGATAAACGGGCTCCGGCAGCCGATTGCGCTGATTCAGCTCTCCCGGCTTCAGATCCGGTAGCCATATCGGATCGTAACCGTTGAGCTCGAGGAATTCTCGCGCCACCCGCAGTTCCTCCGAGGTGAAGGGACGCGGGGAGGCGATCATGGTGGCGGTGCGCATGCCGCGGAAGGCCAGGACACGCGCCTGGACCTCATCCGAATCCAGTGCAGCCAGCAACGTGGCCCAGGCGCGCGCCGACTCGCTGGGCGGAGTCCCCAGCCAGCGAGTGAGCACGAGCAGTCCATCCTCCGAGAGACGACCCATGGCATCGGAAAGAGACTCCACGGTCAGTGCATAATGCTCCGTCAGGCTGAAGGCGCCGTTGGTGACCGGTCGAAAGGGATCGCTCAGGGCGTAGTGCACGATGTCATATCGCTGGTCCCCTTCCAGAAGCGCCCCACGGCTTGGTCGCTCGAGCAGCTCGAGTCGCACATCCTGGAGCAAGCCCTTGCTGAATTCTGCATACGGCCCGCCCAGGACATCGAAGATGGCAGGCTCATCGAGCGCCACATAAACGCGATCTGCGCCACTTGCCAAGGCCACCAAGACCTCCAGCCCCGCCCCCGACTGAAGCAGCAGGCTATTCGCCCCGGGACGCAGCTGATAGGCCAACGCCGCAGGCATGTGGCGGGCCAGGATCGCAGCCTCCGGCGATGCCGGGGATAGATTCGTGATGGGGAGTGGGCCGTCCCCGTCCACGAAAAGCGCCGCCTGCTGAGGCAGCTCCAGATCTGCATTCAGACTGAGGCCCGGAAATACATGGGTGCCGCCGGATTCGACGACGTCGATGCGTGCCGCGGGCGCCCAGCGGCTGATCGTTGTCCGGGCTTCCGGAGCCAGTTCGGTCAGGGAAAGTGGCTTGTAGGGTGAGAGGCGGAGGGCAAACTGCGAGGGGACGGCAACAGTCAGTACCCCCAACATCAGGCCGCCTCCCAGGAGAATCCATTGGATCCGGCTGCTCGTCGAAAAAGCGGCCGCCGCCAACACCCCAAGCGCAAGCGAAAGCAGTACGGTCCCCTCGACGCTCACCAAGGGTATGGCCACCAACGCCAAGGGCACACCCAGGGCCGAACCCGCAAGATTGGCCGCATAGGGTCGATAGGCCTGGGGCCCGGCCGCGGTGAGGCTGGCGCCGATAACCCACCCCGCAAATAGAAAGGGAGCCGCGGCCGACAGAAAGTACAGGAACAGGATCCAGATCTGCCTTCGATCCCAGGCGATGCTGTAGGAATCGAAGGTAATAAAGTTGATTATGGAGTAGGCGAGAAAAATGGTGACGGAGTACGCTAGGCAGAGGGCGATCAGCGAGGTACCGTGAGGCCTGTAAGAAAGAATGACGCCGCCGGCTGCGAAGCCCATGACCGCCAGGCCGATGACCAGGAAGGCGAAGTTATGGAATTGCTGAACGGCAAAGAGGCGCGTCAGAGTGACCTCGAAGGCCAGGGCGCTGGCAGAGATCAAGATCAACCCAAACGTAGATCGCATGGAACTGATGCTGATTCTAACCATGAACCGAGACTGGCCAGCGGCCAGGTTTACAGACGTATGAATCTACAAAAACTGGTTCTGACGCTCGCGATTGCGACGCTGCTGGCCGCGTGCCAGACCCGCCGATCCACAGAGGATCCGGCTTCCGGTTCCCCGGCCTTGCAGGAAGGGGTGGTCCAGCTCGATCCACAGCTGCCCACCGGAGTGCAGCTCCAGGCGAGCTTCCAAATACCGGATTCATTGGAGGGAACGCCCACCGTCCACGATGATCTGCGTTATCTGGTTTACCTGCCCCAGGGATACGACGACGATCCAGATCGAGAATGGCCCCTGATCACCTTCCTGCACGGATCAGGAGACGAAGACTACGATTCGACCTTCGTCTTGAGCTCCGGCCTCCCGGGGGTGCTTCTGGCCGGAGAGCAACCCGAAGATTTCCCATTTGTAGTGATTTCTCCGCAGGCATTTCCGGGGGCGACGTGGTGGTCGCCCGGAATGGTTCCCGCGTTAGCGGCCCTGCTCGACGAGGTCTCTGAGAGGTACAGAGTGGACCCGGACCGCGTCTATTTGACCGGCCTGAGCATGGGCGGTTATGGATCGTGGTGGTTGGCCACCGCCTACCCTGAACGTTTCGCGGCCATGGTTTCTATTTCCGGGAGCGGGTATCGAGCGCCATTCACGCCTGAACCGGAGAACTCCTGCCGTTTGGCAAACCTGCCGATTTGGGCGATCCATGGAGCGCAGGACCAGATTTCAGACCCGCAGGATTCGAATTTAAGTGTTTTGCAGCTTCGAAGCGAATGTTCAGGGAACGTCAAGTGGACGCTTTATGAGAACGAGGGCCACCTCGGTGCCTACGAGCGCGCGTATCGAGATCCAGCCCTCTACGAGTGGATGCTGGAGCATTCCCGCTAGCCGCTTATTTTAGGGCTTCCGGCCCCCTGAGTCCCCGGGTTGCGCGTTCTCCAACGAGCGTCCCGCACATTTCACTTACTCCATAAACTGACGACAAGTCCAAGTTTACTCCGCGCGGGGGAGGGACAGACGCTCCGCGAGCGTTATACTTTTCCGACCCCATGGCACCAGGCGAATTTCACCCTCTGGTTCAGAGCTGGTTCGACGATCGGTTTGAGGCGCCAACCGAGGCGCAGCAGGCGGGCTGGGCCGCGATCCGTACGGGGAAGGACACTCTCATTGTGGCCCCCACCGGTTCGGGAAATACGTTAGCCGCCTTCCTCTGGTCGATTGCGGGAGATGAGCTGAGCCGCACTCGGCATTTCTTGGCCCGCCAGATGCCTGAGATCCGCATTGTACGAATCGGACCGTCGGGTGCCCGCCGATCGCGGTCGCGGATGCGAGACCGGCGGTCGCGAGGGTGGTGAAAGCTACGCTGGTGATTGCCATGCTCGCAGAATCGAGCATCGGCGCCCCAGCCCGGCTGGAAGGCGGCCTGCGGCGACCCAGAGGCTCCCGGGCCGGCCTCGACTAAGTTAACAATCCTCCTACGCCTCGTAAATCTGTTTCTGACGGTTCCTCGGTACCATAGGGTCAATCCAGATGACAGAAGAATTTTCAGGAGGCATGACAATGCTAAGCTACTACAGAGGTTATCCGAGGTTACGACGTTGGTACGGGTCTCGCCCCGTGGGTTTCAATGGCGGCCGGCGCATGCCGATCGACGTGCAGGCGGACGACGAGGCCTACGTGATCACAGCCGCGGTGCCGGGTCTATCGGCCGAGGACGTGACGGTGGAGGTGCTCGAGGATCTGGTCACGTTGAGCGGCGAGGTCGCACTTGAGGAGAACGGTGACAGCCAGACGTTACTGAGCGAACTGCGTCAGAGCTTCTACCGTCAGATCCGACTGCCTGAGGCGGTCAACGCGGACGAGGTCGAGGCCAAGGTCGATAAGGGACTGCTAACTGTGCGGGTCCCCAAGGCCGACGATGCCCGACCCAAGAAGATCGAAGTCAAGGCTGAGTAAGCCTCAATATCGCATACGGTAAAATGGGCGGCGAGAGCCGCCCATTTTTAGTTTACCTGACCCGCGCGCGGGCCATCCATGACGCAAAACGAAGATCCGGTTCTGAATCCGAACTCAGCCAGCGACGAAGAGCTCCGCCAGCTTCCCGGCGTCGGCCCACAATTGGCCGCCCGCATCATCGCGGGGCGGCCCTATCAGAATCTCAAAGATCTGCGCCGGGTGCCCGGCATCGGGGATCGCGTCCTGCGGGCCATTGAGCCCCTTCTGACTCTTGCGCCGCAAGCAGCGGGTGATCCTGAAGTGCCCACTTCAGGAGAGAAGGGCCAAGTCGCCGACCAGGACCGCCTCCCGGAGCAGGCCTCAACCACTGAGCTGAAGTATCCCCTGGTTATCACCGAGCCCAGAGCGCAATGGAGCGGCTTCCGGGCCTTGCTGGCGATGGGCCTGGCCAGCGCGTTATGCTCCCTCACCCTCACGCTGGCCGTGATAGCCGGGATCAACGGTACACTGGACTTTGGTCGAAACTCCGCCCTGGAGGACCTGCGCAGCGAATTGCTTCAATTTCGGTCCCAATTGGATACCACACAACTTGAGCTTGAGGCCCTGCGTGGTCGGGCCGAGGCCCTGGATGGCGTGTCGGGCAGAATGTTTGAGGTAGAAGACCAGGTAACGTCGCTGCAGCAGCAAATCGACGAGACTTTGGCCGCAATGGGTGAGATACAGATGGAACTGGCCTCGGCGCTGGACGAAACCCGGGCCCAAGCGGAGCGTGTCGGCCGGTTCCAATCATTCTTGGATGGATTGAGCCGGTTGGTCGGCCAGGCGACGACGGGACCGTGAGTGCCGCCACGAACCACACAGATGGCACAGTCCTGGGACGATTCTTCCGGGTACTGCTTCGACTGGTTGCAGTGGTGGTGCTAGGAATCGCGCTGGCCGCCGGAGCCTACTTCGGAATTCCGCGTGTTTATCGCGGCCTGATTGAACCTGCGCAGCTCAACACCCGTCGCATTGATGCACTTGAATCTGCATTGGACCTGGCGCGCAGCGATGCCCGCTCCCAGCGCGAAGGCGCCGGCAGTCGGCTGGCGGCGCTAGAGGCGACTCTCGCGGAGCAAGGCGAATCATTGGCGATGGCCGATGCGCAGCTCGAGGCCGCGCTGGCGGATGCGCTGGATCAGAGCACCGCGTTGGAGGTCCTGACCGATCAACTCGAAACCCTGAAGGGAGCCCTGGCGGATCTTACCGATCAGGTGGACGCGGTGCTGGACGACCTCGGAGAGCCACAAGAAGATGTCCAGCGCGAACTGCGGGTCAACCGGGCATTGCTCCATCTCGTGCGTGCAAGGCTGGGACTGGTGGAGAACAATGCCGGACTGGCAGCCGACGAGGCCGGTCGGGCGCGCGAGTTATTGATTGCGTCGGATCCCGAGGGCGAAATAGATGGGGTTCAAGATGCGATCGCTCGAATCAATCTGGCTCTCGAAGCCATACAAACCACCCCGCTGATTGCAGGGGACGACCTGGAAATTGCATGGAAGCTGCTGGTAGCGATGGAGGAGCCGAATGGGTGAACAACAGGGACCGGGGGGGCAGGGCGGTTCCGAAGCGGCAGAGGCCTCCGTTGGCGATGCGGAGAATCAGCCGACCGGGGCAGATATCTCAGCGGGTGGCCAGGAAGCGCGAGCCGATCCGGGCAGTGTGGTAACCAAAGATGGGAGCCGGTTCGGTCGCTTTATCAGGCGCCTGCTCCGATGGGGAGTGCTGTTGCTGGTCATCTTCACATTGGGAGTCGTGGCAATGCATTTTGTGCAGGTCCAGCCTTTAAGGGCGGAGCGAAACGATCTCACTCTCTCGCTGGTCGAGGCGGAGGAGACTCAGCAGGAACTACAGGCCGAGATCGATAAGCTGGAGGGCGTGGAGGCAGAAAATCAGGTCCTGACTGAGTCCATAAAACAGAAGGAGGCCAGGCTGACGCTCCTGAACGTGCTGGTTGACGTCACGCGTGCGCAGTTGGCTCTGGCTCAAGACGAGCCAGTCGGAGTCGCGGCCGCGCTTCAGGCGACCGGCGAGAAACTGAGATCTCTTCGCGATTTATTGGGAACTTCGGCCGCAGCCGATCTTGAGGGATCGCGTGAGCGATTGGTTCTGGTGCTGTCCGAAGTGGATAACGACCCGTTTGCGGCGGAGCGTGACCTGGAGATACTGGCCAATACCATACTTGAAATCGAGCGGGAGCTGTCCGGGGAGTAGGCGGACCGTTTCACACACCATCCGCGGGCTTCTAGGATAGGTCACTGCGAGGAGTGCAACGACGAAGCAGTCTCCAATCACGCAGGTGGAGACTGCTTCGCTACGCTTGCAATGACATGCTTTGATGGAGGCCTGCTTCGGATTCGCGGCTTGGGAGCCGGATTAGGCTTGAATTAGGGTCGGGGCTCGAGCGTCAACGGTAAATCGATTACTTCACCATCCCGGATCACGGTGAGTATGACCTCCTGGCCTACATTGGCCTCCGTAACCAGAAAGGAGATCAGCTCGCTGAAACTGACGAGGGAATGTCCATCGATAGCAATGATGAGATCCCCGCCGGCCGAGGTATCTGGAGCGCCACAGGCGCCTGCGCCTCGAATACCGGCGAGATCGGCGGGTCCGTTGTTGACCACACAAGTGACGTAGACTCCGACTGCGCGGGAAGAGAGCTCCAGGAACTCCAGCTGCCTGAGATTTAGTGAGCTGTCGCCCAGGCTCGTGATGCCGAGATAAGGATAGTCATAAGTTCCGTTCTGAATTAGCGCAGGCACGACTCTTCGTACGATATTGACCGGGACCGCGAATCCGACGCCGGAGTTTGAAGCGCTGCCGGAGACCGTGAAACTTTCGGTCGATATGGCCCGATTTACGCCGATTACCTGGCCCTGCAGGTTGAGCAACGGTCCCCCGGAGTTTCCGGGATTAATGGCCGCGTCGGTTTGGATCAGGTCCCCCGCGCTGAACGCGCCGCCTCCGGGCGCCTCGCGTTCGGACTGAAGCACACGACCAATGGCCGAGACGATTCCTACCGTCATTGACCCAGACAGCCCAAACGGATTTCCGATGGCTACTACGAACTCTCCGACTTGGACCTGGTCGGAATCTCCAAGCGGTATTGGGAACAGCTCCTCCGATGGCACATCCACTTTCAGCACCGCCAGATCGGAGTCTGGATCGGTTCCAACTATCGTTGCCCAGGCCTTAAATCCTGATGGAAAGTCCACTTCGATCTCTTCCGCGCCATCGATGACGTGCTGGTTGGTTACGATGTGGCCCTGCATATCGATGACAAAGCCCGATCCCTGTCCCAGCGGGAAAGCGTTCTGATTCGAGGCCCCGAAGGTGTAGATGGTGACCACGCCCGGGTTCACACGATTGTAGAGATCCACGAGGCCGTCCGGCGGTGAGAGTACATTTTCTGGCATAACAGAGGCGATGGCGGGCGATACCAGAGTCGGTGCCGGGGCGACGGTTGGCGGTTGGATAGGAGTGGCGAGGGAAGGCAGAACGGTGCAGGCCAGCGACGCGATTCCCAGAACAGAGATGGGTAGGGTTATTCGCTTCATGACTAGATTTCCATTTACCTCGGGGACGATTTCCGGTCAGGATTCGCGGAGTTTGACCAGCTGGTCGAAGAGCTTGCGTTCTTCCGCGCTGAGTTTCTCCGGCAATGTGACCTTGAGCCTGGCCAGTAAGTCGCCGTGTTTCTTTGGATCGCGCAGGTTCGGCATGCCGCGTCCGCGCAGCCGGAATGTGCGGCCAGGCTGACTGCCGGCGGGAATCGTCAGCACTACCGGACCTCCGGGCGTGCTCACTTCGACCTCCCCGCCCAGGACTGCGGTGTACAGATCGGTTTCCGTCTCGGTTACCAGGTTGTCGTTTTTTCTTTCGATCCCGGGCATGTCCTGCACACGCACCTTGAGGTACAGGTCGCCCGGATTCTCCGCGCCGCGCTCGCCTTCGCCCGAAATACGGACCCGGGTTCCGGTCTTGGCGCCGGGTGGAATGTCCACCTCGAATTTTCGGCCGTCGCGGCTGAAGGTACGCGTGGTCCCGCTGTAGGCTTCCACCAGCGAGATCGTGATGGGCTGCTCCAGGTCCCGGCCTTTCAAACGCGATCGGGCCTGCGCACCCATCCCAAAGACGGAATTGAAGAAATCCGAGAAGCCGCCTCCGCCGAGAAGATCCGCGATATCACCGACCTCCACGCGTGTCCCACCCGGAGCACCGGAGGACCACTGAGACCAATCGAACCCACCGGGGGCGCTGCCGGCCCGCTCCCAGGTGCGGTAGGACGAGCCCAGACGATCGTACTTGGAGCGTTTCTCCGGATCGCCAAGTACCTCGTACGCTTCGTTGATCTGCTTGAAGTGTTCTTCGGAATCCGGATTTTTATCTGGATGGTATTTCAGCGCGAGTTGTCGATAGGCGCTCTTGATCTCTTTCTCATCGGCCCCGCGGCCTACGCCAAGCACCGCGTAGTAATCCTTGTAATCCATCGCATAAGGATTCTAACGGGCTGGGGAAATGAGAGTCAAGCTGACCCTGGTCGATCTAACGAAACTCTTATTGGCGCCCCCTTACCATCGCACGGATGCTCAGGCTAAAAATACGGTGCTATCATATCGAAAGTGAGCCCCTCACCGGCAACTCAACGCGTATTAATCGTAGATGAAGATCCGGATGTGCTGGATCTGCTGTCGCGCCAGGTGTTGGAGCCGTTGGGTTACGAGGTCGCAACTGCCAATGATGCCGGCACCGCCATTCAGCAGGCGGTCTCTTTCTCTCCGGATCTCATCGTAGCGAGTCTCTTGCTCCCCGGTCTGAGCGGAAAGGATCTATTGGTCGCGCTGCGTTCGCAGGGCCTCGACGTGCCCGTGTTGGTCACGGCGGGCGAGGGCCAGGAGGCAGACGCCATCCAGGCCTTCCGGCTTGGCGCCAAAGACTACTTGGTCAAGCCGCTGCGCGAGGCCGAAGTGCTGGCCGCCATTGAGCGAGCCTTGAAAGAAGTCCGCCTGAGTCACGAAGCCAACCAGCTTGCAGCCGAGTTAGCGGAGAGCCATCGCCAGCTCGAGAAGCGGGTTCGGGAACTCACCACAATATACGATATCGGAAAAACCGTGACCTCCACAACCAATCAGCGTGAATTATTCGACAAGCTGATGCTGAGCAGCCTCAACGTCACCAACGCGGACATGGGCTGGGTGCTGCTGCTGGATGAGGACAGCGGCCATCTCTATCTGCGCGCCCAGCGCGGTATGCCACGAGCGTTAGCAAACAAACTTCATCAACGGTGGGACGACGGCGTGAGCTCGCTGGTTATGCTTTCCGCGGAGACGCTAAGCATTCACGGCGACGGACTCGAACAATTTAAGCTGGCCCGTTTTGCGAAGGCGGCCTTAATCGTCCCGATCAAAGCACGCCAGGAAGCCATCGGAGTGATCACCGTCGCCCGAGAAAAACCCCAACCGTTTACGGAGCCAAACCAGCGAATGTTGGAAGCGGTCGGCGACTATGCGTCGATTTCTCTGATCAATGCGCGGCTGTTTAAAGCCCTCACTGGACGAGCGGAGCAGCTGCAGGAAGTGGTCGATGAGACCCGCACCGACATGCGAGATCAGGTGGCCTGGGTAGACCGGGTGCGCGCCGAGCTCAACGGACTGCAGGAACAGCTCCCCGAACTGCTGCAGAGCTCGGAACATCCCTCCCAGCGCAAGCGGCTCCAGGTTTTGAGCAGCGATCTCGAAACCATGGTGCAGGATCTGGACAAACTGCCACGCCTCCAACCCGCGGGCAGTCCGTCTCCAACTGCCTGAGCGCAGTCTTCGACGCCGGTACCAAGTTCGGCTGCTGACGCCCATGCTAGGATCAAACCGCTGGCAAGCTTCATGCACCCTCCTCGGAAACCACACATGGATCCTCCCCTAATACTCGTCGCGGACGACAGTTCGGACATTCGCCAATACCTGACGGAGGCGGTGCTGCGTCCGGCCGGCTACGAAGTGAAAGCGGTCGGAGATGGGATGTCGGCGCTGACACTGGTGCGAGAGATTAAACCGGATGTGGTGATCACCGACTATCAGATGCCGAATCTGACAGGCATCGAGTTGATTCAGCGCATCTGCTCCGATTTCCCCCATCCGCCGGTGATCATGATGACCAGTGCGGCCAACGAGCGTCTGGCCGTGGAAGCCCTGCGGGCGGGCGCCTTCGATTTTCTGACCAAACCTTTCCAGGCGGAGCTTATGCTCGCGGCGGTGGGCAGGGCGTTGGCCCTGCGCCGGCGATGGATGGAGGTGCTCGAAGTCCAGGCCGATAACAATGCCACCACCGAGACCCTAAAACGCAGGTTGGAGGAATTCGAAACTCTGACGCTGATCGGCCGCACCGTTACCTCCATGTTGGACCACAACGAGGTGCTGACGGCCGTAGTGGATGAGGCGGTGCGGTTGACCGGGGCGGAAGAAGGCAGCCTGTTGCTATTAGATGAGGGAACGGGCGAACTTTATATGCGGGCCTCGAAAAATTTTGACGAGGTTTTTGCGCGTACGTTCCGGCTTCAGGTAGAAGACTCGCTTGCGGGCCAGGCCATCGAGTCGGGCCAGCCGGTATTGCTGGACGAGCAGACGCCGCAGAAGATCAAAACTTCCTATTTGGTGCATTCTCTGATCTACGTGCCGCTGAAGGCACGCGGCCGGACGATCGGTGTATTAGGGGTCGACAATCGCAAGGCGGGGCGCACCCTCACTCGCGAAGACGTAACCATCATGACCGCCATGGCAGATTACGCGGCGATCGCGATCGAAAACGCACGCTTATTCAACAGCTCTGAGGCGGAGCGCCGAAAGCTGGAAACGATATTGGCACGCGTCGAAAATGGTGTGATCGTTGTGGACCCCGAAAATCGCCTGTTGATCATGAATCGAACCGCGCGCGAAGCCTTCGGAGTGAACGGTAAATGGAAAGGCCGACCGATTAGTGAGATCATCGAGGATCCCCGCGTGCTGGCCATGTTGCGCGCCTCGGGCAGAGTATCGAAGAGAGAGGAAGTGGAACTGGAAGACGGCCGAATTTTTAACGCCCAACGCACTCCCATCGAAGGCGTTGGGCAAGCGATAGTGATGCAAGACATCACACACTTGAAGGAGCTGGACCGGATCAAGTCGGAATTCGTCACGACGGTTTCGCACGATCTGCGGTCCCCGCTGACGGCCATTCTGGGCTATGTCGAACTGATCGAACGTTCCGGCGGGTTGAACGAGCAGCAGGGAGAGTACATTCGACGCGTCCAACTCAGCGTGGGTCAGATCACGGACCTGGTGAATAATCTGCTGGATTTGGGGCGAATCGAGGCGGGCCTGGACGAGGCCAAGGAGAACACGCCACTCACGGTGCTGGCGCGTTATGCGCTTGAAAGCATGCGGGGGACTGCGGAAAGTAAAGGTCTGACACTGGAGTCGGACCTTCCCGAAGAACTGCCTATGGTGTTGGGAGCTCCCATCCGGCTGCGGCAAATGATCGGAAACCTGCTGGACAACGCCATTAAATACACGCCGCCTGGCGGAACTGTGCGGATCGAAGGCGAGGCGGAAGGCCAGCAGGTGATCCTGCGCGTGAGAGATTCCGGTCCTGGAATACCCACTGCCGATCAGCCCTATCTGTTCGACAAGTTCTTCCGGGCCAGCAACACCCCCGAAGATCTGCCCGGAACGGGACTCGGCCTCTCGATTGTCAAGTCCATCGTGGACAACCACGACGGTCGAATATGGGTCGACTCCACCCTGGGTGAGGGGACAACCTTTACGGTTGTGCTGCCCACCGCCGAACCCCCGGAATAATTTCAGAGTGTAATTTTCGCCTCCACCGGGGCGGTGACGAACAGACCCGGTGAGGCGTTTACAGAAGGAGGACTGAGCTCAAGAGCTCCGTCTCCGTCAAGGTGTTCATCCCCTGGCACGCGCCTGGGCAATGTTAATGTTCGGGCGATACCGATAACGTCTTTCCCTCTGCTAATGTAGCCGGACCGTCCGTGGTCCAAGCCTCATTCGGGAGGCGGCGGAGGCGGGGGGGAGGCGGCGTATTCGCCGGGGGCTTAAAAACTGCCTCCACCGGTGCGGTGAGGGGATTTCCCGGTGGAGGCGAGCGCCAAAGGAGGACCGAGCGTGTATGCCCTGTCTCCGAACCTATAATAGCGAGTTATGAGAAGGTCGAGTATGGATGAATGTCAGGGCAGAATATGACAATCATCACCTTTGCCTCGAAGTCCGGATGGGGATGGAAACTGTATGTCCAGTGATCTGAGACGACGCCTGGAGCGGCTGGACCGTGGGCGGTCGCGCACGCAGGCTCGAGCTCGGCCCCGCCGCAGGGCGCTGGACTTACCCCCGGGCGAGGAGGTTGAAACCACGGAGGGCCTCGCCTTCCGCATCGATACCCACTACCCGCTCGAATATCGGCATGGGCAAAGTTCGCTGGAAGAGGTGCTTTCTTATGCGCCAGGTCTGGCAGCGGAGGTGGCTGGCGATGCACATCTTGAGGGTTCGAGGGTCCAGCGCTGGGGCTTCATGGATATCGAAACCACCGGTCTCTCGGGAGGTGCGGGGACCCTGGGTTTCCTTATCGGGTTGGGGACCTTTCAGAAGGGGGGGTTCAACCTGCGGCAGTATTTTCTGCGTGATCCGGAAGAGGAGGCGGCCGCCTTACGGTCCTTGCGCTCCGATCTCGAGGGCGTGGAAGGGATTGTGACCTTCAACGGGCGGAGGTTTGACCTGCCGGTGCTTGAATCGCGCTACACGATCGCATTGCGTGATCGATGGAAACTATCGGCCCTGCCGCATCTCGATCTGCTGTATCCAGCACGCCGTTTATGGAGCAAGACTCTGGTCAACTGCCGGCTCAGCACGCTGGAGCGGCAAGTGCTTCAGGTCAAACGGACCCAAGAAGACGTGCCGGGGGAGCTGATTCCAGGCATGTACCTGGACTATCTCAGGACGGGCGATGCCTCCGACATGGTGCGCGTGATTTATCACAACGCCATCGACATTCTCTCCCTTGTCGGACTCTCATCGGTGATCCTGAGCCGGCACCGCCTGCCGGATCCCACCGGGCTTTCAGGAGCAGAGGCGCTGGCAGTGGCTCGCTGGCATGCGGCGGCCGGCCGGTTCCCGGAAGCCGAAACGGCCTACCAGGCGGCCGTGGGCGGGGCTCCGAATCGCGGGCTGCGTTCGGAGGCGCTTAAACACCTGGCCGGTCTCCTCAAGCGGCAGAACCGCAGGCCGGAGGCGCTGCCCGCCTGGGAAGAATGGCACCGTTTGGCGCCGGACGACCCCTCCCCCTGTATAGAGTTGGCGATGTATTACGAGTGGGAGGCCCGATCCCTGGCCGAGGCTCAGAGGTGGGCCAAAGCGGCGCTGAAGGTCGTCGAAGGCTGGCCTAACGGGTGGAGACGTGAACAGCAGACGGCGGAGGTCGAGCATCGCCTCCATCGGCTGCGGCGAAAGCTTACGAATTAGCCCGAAGCGATCTCCGTTTCCTGCCGTACCGTGTGATATAGGAACTCCGCCTTGAGCTCCTGCAGCGTGTAGCAGGGGGCTCCCAGTCGATCCGCCAGGGCACTGGCCAGCCCCTGATCGAAGGCCGCGTGCTCCATATTGATCACCACCGAGCGAATTTCGCCCTCCCGAAGCCGGTCCGCTATTAACATCGCCTCCTCTTGAGGCGGCAGGTCTCCCAGCGAGACGTTGCCGGCTCCATCGGTCAGCAGCACCATCAACGGTATGACCTCCGGACGGCTCAATTTTTCTTTCGAGAAGGTCTCGAGCGCCAATGTCAGACCGGCGGATAGCGGAGTTTTCCCACCCACCGGGATGTCGGCCAGGGAGTGCTGCGCCAGCTGGATTGAGTTGGTGGGAGGGAGCACCGTAAGCGCCCGGTCTTTCTGGAAAACAACCAATCCAACGCGATCCCGACGCTGGTACGCATCGTTGAGCAGCGAAAGTATGGCGCCCTTTGTTGCCGACATGCGCTCGGCGACTGCCATGGACCAGGACGCATCGACGACGAACAGGATCAGATTCGAAGCCTTTCGGACGCGTACCTTGCGGTGCAGATCGGAGGGCCGAATGGCAAAGGCCACCTGCTTTTTTTCTCGATGTACCTGATGAGGGGCCGCGGCGCGGAAGGTGGCGTCGAAGGCGATATCGGAGGTGCGGTTCTCTGCCGGCCGGGCCGAGATGTATCGGCCGCGCTTCCGGTCCGACCGGGTGAGCGTTCTGCGACCCGCCTGCTTGCGGGTCATACGATCGATGGGGTTTTCAAGGCGCCGGGGAACAAACGCAGCGCCGACTTTCACCGGGTCTCCACCCTCCCACCAGCGGGCACTGAGGGAGTCGACCACCGCTTGTTCGGCGGGCCTGGCCTGGCCGAGCTCCTCCCTATCCTGCTCGGTATCCTGGGCTACGCCCTGGCGCTGACTTTTTTTCGGTCTGGTTCTTGTTCTTCCGATGGTTCGGGCTCCGACTTGGCCGAACCACCGGCCTGGGTCTGGATCTGCTCGATCCGATCCTCTAGATCGGTGAGCTTGATCTCTGTTTGGTGGAACGGACCACGCCTCAACCGATGCGGAAGTGCAAGTTCTGCCGCGCGGGCGATGTCCGTTACATCAATTGCCGGTCGGCCCTCAAAGGCCGCATGCGATTTGGCGGCCTTCAGGATCACAAGGTCCGCTCGATGGCCGTCGACGTGTAATGAAGATGTGAGAGCCGCTATGGCGTGCAAGTTCTCTGCTTTGTAGCTCACGCCGTCGACAAGTTCGCGCGCGGTTTCGATCCGCTGAGAGAGTGTATCTTCGCTCTCCGTCCACTCTTCTCGGAAGCCGACCGGGTCTTCCTCAAAGGCCAGATTGCGCTCCATGATGGATACCCGGTCCTCAGGGTCGGAAAGCCCTCGAATATCGACCGAAAGAGCAAAACGATCGAGCAGCTGCGGCCGTAGATCTCCTTCTTCGGGGTTCATGGTGCCGACCAGGATGTATCGGGAGGGATGAGTGAAGGAAATCCCCTCACGTTCAACAATGTTCATGCCCAGCGCGGCTGAGTCCAACAACAGATCCACGACGTGATCGTCTAAGAGATTGACTTCATCGATGTAGAGCAAGCCGCGGTTGGCCGAAGCGAGTACACCGGGTTCAAAATGTCGTTCGCCTTCTTTGATGGCCCGCTCAATATCCAGGGTGCCGACTACGCGATCTTCGGTGGCAGAAACCGGCAAATCCACAAAGGAAGTACGGAAAACTACGGTGGGGAGCTCTTCGCCAGATGCGGCCCGCTCCTGGCACTCCGTGCACCAGGTCGTTGGCTGCTCGGGATCGCAGCTGAACCGACAATCGGCCACCCCCCGTACCTCTGGAAGCAAAGCTGCGAGGGCGCGCGCCGCGGTGGACTTCGCGGTCCCCCGTTCCCCGCGGATCAAGACCCCGCCAATTCGCGGATTGACGGCATTCAGCACAAGCGCACGTAACATGCGCTCTTGGCCGACGATTGCAGTAAATGGATATATGGGAGCCAAAATTAGATTCCTGGGCCTCAAAATGGGCCCGAGCGGACCGCGCGGCATTATACCGCACGAGATTTGACGATAGGTTGTCAACCCCTATCAACGCCTTTATAATCCGTGGGCTGATCCTTCGGAGCAAATCCCGTCCATGGTAGACGAGGAGAAAGGGAGCGCAGCGGGTGATGGCGAGGAGCAGAAAGAAGCCGAACTTCACCCGATGGAGGCGCTCCTTGCGTCTGAAAACTATGAGCTGAATGCGCCCAAACGAGGTGAGATTCGGGTTGGCACTATTGTGCGCGCCACCGAGGCCGATGTATTGGTCGACATTGGTGCTAAATCCGAAGGCGTAATCTCCATTCGAGAACTTGAGCAACTCCCCGAAGACCAGAGAGCTACCCTAGACGTCGGACAAGAAATCAGTGTTTATGTGATCCGCCCAGGCGGCCGCAGCGGCGCGCCTGAGCTTTCGCTTGTGCGGGCCGAAGAAGAGCAGGACTGGACCAAGGCGGAGGAGCTGCTTGAATCGAAGGATATCTTTGAGGGCGAGGTCACCGGATACAACAAAGGGGGCCTCATCGTTAAGATGGGCCAGCTCAGAGGTTTCGTTCCGGCCTCGCAGGTCAGCCTGGCTCGGCGGCGGCGCGCAGACGGCGAGACGCCCGAAGACCGGTGGGGAAAAATGGTCGGTGAACAGCTGATGGCCAAGGTCATCGAAGTCGACCGGGGGCGCAATCGGCTCATCTTGTCGGAACGCTCGGCGGCGCGCGAAGCGCGCGAGGCACTCAAGGAACGTTTGATATCCGAACTTGCGATCGGCGAAGTACGCACCGGGCATGTGATCAGCCTGGCCGACTTCGGAGCCTTTGTCGACATCGGCGGAGCGGATGGGCTGGTGCATATCTCGGAGATCTCGTGGAAACGGGTGAGCAATCCGCGCGAAGTGCTCAATATCGGGCAAGAGGTCAAGGTCAAAGTGCTCGGAGTAGATCCCGAGCGCAATCGCATCAGCCTGTCTATTCGAGAGCTTGAGGAAAATCCGTGGGACATGATCCTGGAGCAATTTAGTGAGGGCCAGTTGGTCGAAGGCACGGTCACCAAGCTGACTAAATTCGGGGCGTTCGCCAAGCTGGCGGGCCTGGAGGATTATGGTATCGAAGGGCTCGTGCATATCTCTGAGCTCTCCGATCGGCATATCGCGCATCCGAGCGAGGTCGTTCAGGAAGATCAAGTGCTTACCCTGCGCGTGATACGTGTGGACGCCCTCCGGCACCGGATTGGCTTGAGCCTCAAGCGGGTGGAGTCTTCCGACTATGCCGAGACAGATTGGGAGGCTGCGGTCCAGCAGACGAGTGAGGCGCCTGAGCCCCCAGTGGTGGCTGATTTCGATGCAGAACTCGAGGCGGAAGAAGCGCTCGGAGGTGAGGCGGAGGATGCGGAAGCTGCCGAGGAGCCCGAAGCCGGGATCGACGGCGAGCAGCCTGGTTCGGAACCCGCTCCCGATCTCCCGATCGAAGGTGAGACGGAATCAGACGACGGTAATCTTGAGCCAGCCCTCACTGAGAGCAAAAATGAAGAGCTAAGTAGAGGTGAGCCAGAGGCCGGAGAGGATGGGCTGCAAGAGCTCACCGAAGTGCTCGAGGAGACGGGATCAGTATCTGGAAATCCCGAGGGGACCGACCCCGCTTCATAGGACGTTAATCCTGAATCGGAGAACTGGAAGGAACTCTTTGGTAGAATCGAAAAACCGAAGAGACTTGCAGGGAGAATAGTTCGTGGCCGACAAGATGGAACGTTTTACCCAAAGGGCCAGAAGGGTGCTCAGCCTGGCGCATGAGGAGGCTGAGCGCTTGCATCACAACTATATTGGCACCGAACATCTGCTACTTGGACTGATCCGAGAAGAGGGTGGGATTGCCGGGCGCGTGTTGCGTGACCTTGGATTAGATCCCGCCAGGGTCAAGGAGATGGTCGAACGGCTGACCGGAGTGGGACGGAATCCAAGCAGCCGCATCGAGTTGGCGCCCGGAACCGAACAGGTGCTTCAAATGGGCATCGAAGAAGCCCGACGCATGGGGCATCACTACATCGGCACCGAACACCTGCTGCTTGGCATGGTGCGCCAGGGTGAAGGGGTGGGGATGGATGTGCTCCGCCGGCTCGGGATCACTCCGGAGCAGATCCGCCGCCAGACACGTCGAGCGCTTCAAGAAACTCCCACTCGGCACACCGGAAAATCTTCTGGTCGAGAACGCAAGGAACAACAAGTCAAGACGCCTTTGATCGATCAGCTCGCGTCTGACCTGACCGGACTGGCGGAAGAGAACAAGCTGGATCCGGTGATTGGCCGTCAGATGGAGATTGAGCGGGTCATCCAGATCCTGGCCAGGCGCACAAAGAACAATCCCGCTTTGATCGGCGAGCCGGGAGTTGGAAAAACGGCCATCGCGGAAGGTCTCGCCCAACGTATTGTTGCGGGCGAAACCCCTGAGCCGCTGCTTGGCAAACGTGTGCTCCAACTGGACGTGGGCTCCCTGGTGGCAGGCACCATGTATCGGGGCCAGTTCGAGGAGCGACTCAAGAGGGTCATCGACGAGCTGAAATCCTGCGGCGCCATCCTGTTTATCGACGAGGTCCACATGCTGGTCGGCGCCGGCTCCGCAGGCTCCTCCGTGGATGCCGCAAACATATTGAAGCCGGCCCTTGCACGGGGTGAACTGCAGGTAATTGGGGCCACGACGCAGGATGAATACCGAAAATATATCGAGAGTGATTCGGCCCTCGAGCGTCGTTTCCAACCGGTTTACGTGGATGAGCCGAGCATCGAGGAAACCATCGAAATCCTGCGTGGAATTCGGGCACCCTATGAAAACCATCACAAGCTGATCATCACCGATGAAGCGCTGGAGGCCGCAACCCTCCTGTCTTCTAGATACGTGCCAGAACGCTTCCTGCCGGACAAAGCCATAGACCTCATCGACGAATCCGCCTCCCGGGTGCGGATGTACAAAAGCCCCGCCGCACGTTCCCTGCGAGAGGCGGTGATGGAGGTGAAAGGGGCCCGTGAAGCCCACGCGCTGGCTGTGGAAGAGGACCGCTACGACGATGCTCAGGAGCTCATGGAACAGCAAGCCGAGCTGGAAGAGAAGCTGGCTGAGCTTCGCGTGGGATGGGAGCGCAACGAAGACACCCCCAAGGTAACCGCAGAAGATATCGCTGAAATCGTGTCCATGTGGACCGGTGTGCCGGTTATGCAGATTGGTCAGGAAGAGAAGGAGCGTTTGCTTCAGATGGAAGACGCACTCCACGAGCGGATCGTGGGGCAGGACGAGGCCATTGAGGCCATAGCCAAGGCCGTCCGACGAGCCCGCGCGGGTCTGAAGGATCCCAAGCGGCCAGTGGGCTCCTTCGTGTTCCTCGGCCCGACCGGGGTGGGAAAGACGGAGCTCACCAAGGCGCTGGCCGAGTTCATGTTCGGTAGCGAAGAATCGCTGATTCAAATGGACATGTCGGAGTTCATGGAGCGCCACTCCGTCAGCCGAATGGTCGGTGCCCCACCTGGATACGTAGGTTATGACGACGCGGGGCAGCTGACGGAGGCCATCCGAAGGCGACCTTATTCGATCGTTGTTTTCGACGAGATCGAAAAGGCGCACAACGAAGTCCATAATATGCTTTTGCAAATCATGGAAGAGGGTCAGCTGACCGATGCCCGCGGGCGCAAGGTCGATTTCCGACATGCGTTGATTGTGATGACTTCGAACTTGGGTGCCGAGCTGATCATCAATCAGTCGCGGCTGGGATTCGCCACCCAGGTCGAGGGGGAGGAAGAGGAAAAGCTGGCATACGATGAAATGCATCGGCGCCTCACCGAAGCGCTGAAGAAGGAGTTCCGCCCCGAATTTGTCAATCGGGTCGATTCGGTGATTGTTTTCCATGCGCTCAGCATGGACCAGATCAAGTCCATTGTGGTCCTGGAATTAGCCAAGCTGTCGGCGCGGCTGGAGGACCATAAGCTCAAGCTACGCGCCACGGATGAGGCGCAAGAGATGCTGGCGAAACTGGGCTACGATCCCGAAATGGGAGCCCGGCCGCTACGTCGAGTGATCCAGTCCAAGGTGGAAGATGTCTTGTCCGACGCACTGCTCACCGGCGAATTTCAGGACGGTGACACCGTGGTGATTGACGTGATCGACGACGAGTTGAGTCTTCGGAGCGAGACTCCAGAACAAGAAGAAGCGGTCGCCGCCGGCTGAGTGCCGGTTACATCGGTAAATTAGTAGCTGCCCCACCGGGCAGCTTTTTTTGGGCCGACCCGCGGAGGGCTGCGCTGTCCGCATCCGCGTAAATACTGGAGGCGGGTGGGACCGCCGGCAACGTCCCCGCGGTGGCTCAAGCTGCGCTCCCGAATAGGTCGCATCTTCAGACCCCGCGGTGATCTCCAACCTACGCCATGGCGGCCTGAAGCCGTTCGATCGCCTCCCGCTCGATGTCGGAAATCCGCATCACCTGCTCGGCGAGCCTCTCTCGCATGGCGGTAACTTCTTGATCTCCCATAGGAAAGTCGTGAGCGGCCAGCGCGCGGATCTGGCGCAGTTCTCGGTTCGCGGCCGTTATGTCGTCCAGGGCGTGGCGGCCCTGTTTGAGAAAGAGATCACGCCTCAACAGCAGCAGCTCCTTGGCCTCTTTGAGGAGCGGCACGTCATCGGGAAGCAGCGCTTCCGATAGTTCGCGCCAGGCTTCGCTGCTCACTCGAAATTGTTCGCCGGCCCGCTTAAGTTTCGGCCGGCCGAGAATCAGGGCCGCCTGGTCCAGGAAATCAGCATAAAGTCTTCGATCGTCCACCTGATTGGAGGGGAATGTACACGCCCACCCGAACGCACCGGGCTGATACCCGAACCCCGCAAGCGCCGCAAACATCCTGCTTCCCGGAGCCAGCAGCCGCTCCCAACTTAGTTTGTTGCGGGTGTTGGTCAGCATCTCGGCCCAATTCTTGTAGGCCGCGAAACCAAAGTTATTGCGCCCACCCTTGGGTGGCGCTTCGGTGTAGAGCGTTATACATTGCCAGATGCCTTTCTGAATGGCCCCGGGGAGCTTGTTTAAATCAGGTGCGCCGAGCACCAAAACCCTAAACTTGTCCTTTTTCACGCGCGCTCTGGCGGTGGCCAGGTCGGCCGCGGTGGCGGAGAGTGGCCGGCCGGCACGGTCCGCGATGTTGACCTTTCCGTCCTGGTAACCATAAACAACGATTGGCATCATTGCCCACATCTGCTCGTCGGCAGGTAGGGCGTTGTAGGGCAGACTAAATTGGTCCGCCCAAACGATCGCCGGTCGGCCGCCCTCTAACACGTCGATCAGGTTTCGCTCGCCTTTGCCGGCATCGGCGGTATGCACCCGATCCTGCGGAATGGCTAGTCGTTCGAGCAGCGTGTCTAGCGGGTCAAATGTGTTTCGGGAAAGCAGGGACAGATAGGGGTCGGTATCCTTGTAGTCGAAGACGAAATACCCGAACGCGGCCCCCCCGCTGATGCCCATCAACATCGCTTCGGATATCGCCTGGCCCGTCTCGGGGATCTTGACCTGCTGATAGGCTAAAACGTTGTGGACCGAACCGGTCTCCCAGTGCCGTCCGCCGAACTGTGTGTAATCCGCCAGGATCGGCATACCGACTTTCCCTCCGCACAGGTACTCAGACGATTATAGAGAGGTTCCAGAGTCATTGGGAAGAATTGAGACATAGTCTGGACTTCAGAACTTGACATCTCAATCCACCCACGTGCGAGGGAACAAATCCCACCGCGCGACCGGCCACGGGGCGTCTCCGCCACCTGGCTGCCCCGGAGGACGACAAATGCCATTGTGTGGGCCTCCTTAAAAGGACATGCGCGTTTGTAAACATCGGAGGCGCCCGCGGTCGCTTAAATCGGGGTTAGATATAATCCAGTTCCCTCGGCGAGACTAAAGATCCGAGAATGGCCAAGGTCCGAACTCAGTACGTCTGTCAACAATGTGGTCGCACGGCGCCCAAGCCGCTGGGCCGCTGCCCGCAATGTGGGGAGTGGAACAGCATGGTGGAGGATGTGGTCAACCCACGCCGAGCCGCGGTTGCCCCCGCTCCCGGCCTCGGCCCCCAAAAGCTGACCGAGATTGAAGTCGGCACGGAAGACCGGCTCCGGCTGGATAATTTGGAGTTTGAGCGCGTGTTAGGAGGGGGAGTAGTGCCTGGATCACTGGTGCTGATCGGCGGCGATCCGGGGATCGGGAAGTCCACCCTGTTGCTGCAGATGAGCGCGGACGTGGCAGCAACGGTTCCGGTACTTTACATTTCTGGAGAAGAATCCGTGGCGCAGATCAAAACCCGAGCGATGCGCGTGTCTAACGGAGCTCGACCGGCGGAACATCTGTATCTTGCGGCGGAGACCGATGTGGATCGTGTCGTCGGACAGATCGAGGCTTTGGCGCCAAAATTAGCGATCATCGATTCGATCCAGACCGTCCACTCTGCCGATATCCCATCCGCTGCAGGCTCGATCTCTCAGGTACGGGAATGTGCCTCCCGCCTTCAGGCGCTCGCTAAATCCTCGGGGGTGGCCATCTTTCTTGCCGGCCACGTCACAAAGGATGGAGCAATCGCCGGACCGCGGGTGCTGGAGCATCTGGTCGACACCGTTCTTTACCTTGAGGGAGATCCGTATCATTCCTATCGACTGCTTCGAACGGTAAAGAATCGTTACGGAGCCACCACCGAGGTGGGCGTGTTTAAGATGGGTGCGTCCGGGTTGGTAGAGGTCGCAAATCCATCGGAGGCGTTTCTGGCCGAAAGGCGCAAGGGCGCTCCCGGTTCGGCCATCGCGGTAACCATGGAGGGATCCCGTCCGTTGCTCGTGGAAGTGCAGGGTCTCACCAGCCCCACAACCTTCGGCCACCCTCGACGAACCGCTAACGGTGTGGATATCAACCGATTGCTGATCATTACCGCAGTGCTGACGCGCCGGGTAGGCCTTCAGCTATCGGATCAAGACATCTTTATCAACGTGGTGGGAGGGCTGCAGGTCAGGGAGCCGGCCGCCGATCTAGCGTTGGCGGCCGCCATAGCCTCCTCGGCCCGCGACCGAGCGCTGCCACCCGACCTGGCGCTGATCGGCGAGGTGGGATTATCCGGGGAACTCAGGCGAGTGCCCCGGCTCGAAGCGCGGCTACGGGAGGCAATCAAGCTCGGGTTCTCTTCGATTGTGGTGCCCAAAGGCGCGGACCCAGGTTGGGACCTGCCCTCGAAACCGAAGCTTCATGAGATGGCTGGCCTGTCGGAGGCGCTCGAATTCGCGCTCAAGGCTTGATCCGTGGCGAGGGTCCAAAAACGCGACTTTGAAGAATCGGCCGATTCGGCGCCGAAGGATGCTCCAGTTTGGGATTTCAGGTCGAGTTGTAGATCGGATCGAAGCGGCGAGCAGGTCTTAAGGTTTGGGCGGGATTTCGACAGGCCGCTCGCAGACCTTATACCCCCGAATATCTGGGAAAGGTTTGTCGGCATAAGCCCCCATATTGGGCCTGCCTCCCGCGATCCCCACATTCTTGGCCAGCCGATCCCTCCAATTTTCCTTAAGATTGCAAGTTCTTAAAGATTCGAATCTTTTTAGGTTGGAGACCCCCGCGAGCATTGATCGTGCCGCGCCCTTCTGCTAAAATGCGGTCCGCAAGTCAGGGGAACGAATTCGGTCGCGCGGTACAGATCCTCCCCAGGAACTGAAGCCCGGAAGCAGCTTAGACTAAAACCCAATATCCACGGAGGTGGGAATGCAGGCGGAACGACTCTGGCAGGCGGCCTTGGGGCAGCTGCAAGTTGAAATGCCACGCGCCAAATTCGAGACTTGGATCCGCGACGCCGAGCTGTTGAGTTATGAGGACGGCGAGTTTGTCATCGGCGTAAAAAGTGCGTTCATCCGGGATTGGCTGAACGATCGTCTGCGGACGACCATCAAGCAGGTCGTCGGCGGCATCGCCGGGAGAACGGTCGATGTACAGTTCGTCGTTTGGCAGCCGCAGTCGATGAATACCGCTCCCGCGCCCGAGGTGGCCCCGGTTGATACCAGGCCCGCGCACCGCGAGCCTGCCTCCTCGCCCAATCAACTAAATCCAAAATACACATTTGAGACCTTTGTGGTGGGAAAGAGCAACCGTCTGGCGCATGCCGCGGCCCTTGCAGTTACGGAGGACCCTGCCGGCCCCTACAATCCGCTTTTTCTTTATGGGGGAGTGGGCCTTGGTAAGACGCACCTGTTGCACGCCATTGCTCAAGCGAGCCTCGCTCAGGGACGCGCGGCCGTGTATGTCTCCTCGGAGGAATTCACCAACGACCTGATCGACGCCATTCGCACCCACAACACGTCCGAATTTCGGGAGCGATATCGTCAGGCAGATATCTTGCTGGTGGATGATGTGCAGTTCATTGCGGGAAAGGAGGCGACTCAAGAGGAGTTCTTTCATACCTTCAATGCCTTGCACGCGCAGGGGCGGCAGGTGGTCCTTTCCTCGGACCGACCGCCCAAAGCGTTCGTAACGTTAGAGGAACGCCTGCGATCTCGATTTGAATGGGGACTGACGGCCGATATTCAACCTCCAGATCTGGAAACTAAAATCGCGATCCTGCGCGCAAAGGCGGAGCGGGAGGGGCGGCGCGTATCGCAGGAGCACCTGGAACTGATCGCCCGACGGGCGCAGCGGAACATTCGAGAATTAGAGGGCGCTCTCACGCGTGTGCTGGCCTATTCGGACCTGACGGGAGCTGTGCTGGATGCGGAGTCGATCGAGGCGGCTCTATCGGATTTGACACCCCGTTCACCCACCCTGACGCCCGACCGCATAATTTCGGCCGTTGCTCTCCAGTATCAAATACCGGAAGAGGATCTGGTTGGGCCCAGGCGAACTCGGCAGATTGTATTGCCGCGGCATGTGGCCATGTACCTCATTCGAGAGGAGACCAATACCTCGCTACCAAAAATCGGCCAGGCGCTCGGGGGCAGGGATCATACGACGGTTATACATGGCCATGATCGAATTTCTGATCTTATTGAACGAGATGACGGTCTTCGGCGGCAAGTACACGCGATTCGCGAACACCTATACGGATAAGAATTAGTTTCATTCGCCACAAGCCACAACTTAAACGGCCGCCGTGAGGCGGCCATTGGATTTCTGATCTAGGTCGGTCTACTCGCCAACAACCTCCTGGATCGTGGCCTGCAACTGATTGATTGAGAACGGCTTAGCGACGAAGGCATCCGCGCCTGCTTGAGCGGCCGCCGCGCGCTCCCGGGCTAGAACCAGAGCGCTGACTACGATGGTTGGGATCTCCGCGTGTGAAGGGCTCGCGCGCAAGTGTCGGATAAAGGTGATTCCGTCCACTTCGGGCATCATCAGGTCGGTGAGAATCAGGTCAGGCGATTCTTCCTGCAGAAGTACGAGGGCCTGCTCTACGCTGTAGGCCAGCCGCACTTCGTAACCTCGCCGAACCAACAACTCCCGGATTATGGTGCAGTAGGAGGAGTCGTCGTCCACAACTAAGACGCGCGGGGGGTTGGATTTCATCTTCAGTGGGTGTGCGGCCTTCGCTTGCAGCTTGCAAGCTTCATGCCGCGGTTACAATTTGCCGGCGAACGAGTCTACACGGCGAGGCGGATTTCGCGCCAGTGGCAAGATCGCATGATTGGCCGGATTCCATAACGGGTAGATGTTTTTGGGATCAACGGGGAGAGGGTGACGTGACGGAAAATTCAGACCTGGAAGGCCTGACATTACTCGGCAGCAAAGCGGGACCAAGCAAACGGTTGGAGACCTTTCCAAACCATCACCCCGAACGCCGATACGTGGTGCGCCTGGAATCCGACGAATTCACCTGTATCTGCCCCGCAACTGAGCAACCCGACTTCGCCACCATCACGGTCGAATACATCCCGAACAAGAAAATAGTCGAATCCAAATCCTTTAAGCTGTATCTGTGGTCGTATCGCAACGAGGGCGTGTTTCAGGAACACCTCACAAACACCATCCTCGATGATCTGGTGGAGGTGCTCCAGCCCCACTGGTGTTGGGTCCGGGGAGCCTTCAACGTGCGAGGCGGGATCGCGATCACGGTTGAGGCGGAACACGGTACCCGAGGCGACTCCACCCTCTTGGAAGGTGAGCCGCCGGAAGCCGCCTCGAGAACCGAAACACGTTCTTCCTCCTCCGCCAACGCCTCCGCGGCCTCAACTAATAACTAGATGGGTCGCTGGTATCCGGCGGTCGTCGCACTGCTCGTCACTTCCCTGGTGGTGTCCAACATCATCGCCGTCCGGCTGATTGCGGTTCGCTTTTTTGGCTCGATCGAGCTCACGCTGCCGGCCGCCATCGTGCTTTTCCCGATCGCATATATCGTTGGGGATGTATTAACGGAAGTCTACGGATATTCGGCGACGCGGCGGGCGATTTGGATCGCGTTCGGATGCAACCTGCTGGCCGTCATTGCAATTTGGCTCGCGGGTGTCCTCCCGGCCGCGCCCTTCTGGACCGCCCAAGGCATCTACGAGAATCCTGAGCAAGCCGATCGGGCCTATCGAGCGATCCTGGGCTTCGCCCCGCGGCTGCTGGTGGCTTCGTTTTTTGCCTACCTGGTCGGGGAGTTTCTCAACTCGTATGTGCTGGCAAAGATGAAAGTGCGCACCGAGGGTCGCTACTTATGGATGCGCACCATCGCATCTACACTTGTGGGCCAGGGCGCCGATTCGCTGATTTTCATTACGGTCGCCTTCTTCGGCATCCTGCCCCCCGCGGCGCTGGTGACCGCGGTGTTCTCTCAATGGTTGGTCAAGAGCGCCTATGAAGCCCTGGCCACCCCCCTCACTTACTGGGTGGTTAATACATTGAAGCGTTCGGAGGGTATGGATACCTTCGATCACAATACAGACTTTCGACCGGTGCGTCTCTAGCCTTTACAGCAAGGAGACCGGATCCACGTCCACCGTCCAGCCGCGGGGCAGCTCTTCCGGAAGCAGGCGCGTAGGATCGGAAGCGCGAATCACAATCATCCACCGATACTCCCCACGTACCCGACGGAAATAGGCCGGAACGGGCCCGATGAGATCGGCGCCACGAACGCCGAGCTCGCGGATGCGAGCCTCAAGCGATCCCGCCAGTTGCTCGGCAGCCGACTGTGCCGCCTCTTCCGATGTGTGCCGGAACACCAGACGCGCCAGCCTTCGGTAAGGTGGATATGCCAACTCCCGGCGCGTTTTGAGCTCCGCTTCGTAAAAGGCATCGTAGTCGTGTTGCGCGGCGGCCTCGATCGCATAGTGTTGGGGCTCGTAGGTCTGCAGGATCACATGCCCGCCGAGCAATCCGCGCCCGGCGCGACCGGCGACCTGGCTTAATACCTGGAAGGTTCGCTCAGGCGACCGGTAGTCTGGGAGATTCAGCCCTATATCTGCCAGCACGACTCCCACGAGGGTGACCAGCGGCAGATCTAAACCCTTTGCCACCATTTGGGTGCCGATAAGCACATCTGCCTCGTGCGCCGCGAAGCTGCTGAGGATCGCGTCATGTGCGCCCTTGCCGCGGGTGGTGTCCCGGTCCCAGCGGAGGGTGCGCGCGGCGGGAAACAGCTGCTCGATCTCTGTTTGCACGCGCTGGGTGCCGGCGCCAAACTGTTTGATGCGGGAGCTCCCACAGTTTGGACACTTCTCCGGCATCCGCCGGTCCTTGCCGCAATGGTGGCAAATCAGCCGCGCTTGCGCGGAATGGAATGTCAGGGACGAATCGCAATTGGAGCAGCGCATCACGTGCCCGCAATCGCGACAAAATACGTAGGTGGTGGTCCCCCGCCGATTGAGGAAAACGATGGCCTGTTGTCCGTTCTCCAGGACCTGGCCGAGAGAACGCTGCAGGGCCCGGCTGAAGATCGAACGGTTGCCGGCGCGCAGCTCCTGCCGCATGTCGACGACTCGCACCGGAGGGAGGTCGATGGTCTCCGCCACCCCGCCCGCCGGCCTGTAGCGGCTGCGCACGCCCAACCGTTCGGCCTGCTGCCTGATCACCTCTCGATGTCCGAGGATGCGCTGCGGAAGCGATAATCGGATCAGGTCGCCTTTATGAGCTCGGAAGGTAGTGACCAGGTCGGGGGTCGCAGTGCCGAGAATACATACGGAGGCGGTGAGGCGGGCGTACTCAAGAGCCGCCAACCGTGCATGGTAGCGGGGCGCCTGACCTTGTTCCTTGTAAGATTCGTCATGGGATTCGTCCACCACGATCAGCCTGACATTTGGCAGCGGGGCAAAAAGGGCGCTGCGGGGACCGACCATCACCTTTAAGGCTCCCGATCTCGCTCGACGCCAGGTGTCGTATCGCTCGCCATCGCTGAGCTGGGAGTGGAGCACGCCCAGAACCCCAGGAAACCGAGCCATGAAGCGGCGCAGGGTCTGGGGTGTGAGCGCGATTTCGGGCACCAGCACGATTGCGCTGCCGCCGTTACTGAGGACCTCGCTCACCGCCCTCATGTAGATTTCCGTTTTCCCAGAGCCCGTGACGCCGTGCAGCAAGAAGGCTTCCCCGGCTCCTGCTCTAAGGGCGGTCTGGATATCACCCCACACGCGTTTCTGGTCTACCGTGAGCTCCGGAGGATCAGCCGGGACGAATTCGAGCTCCGCCACCGGGTCGCGCCAGACTTCCAGATCCCCAAAACCCACCAGGCCGCGTTTTTGCATGTAGCGAAGGTCCGACGAATTAGCGCCGGTCTGCGCGTAAATCGCGCTCGCTTCCAGCGCATGACCCTGCTCTATGAGCGACTCAAGGGCCGCCTTCCGTCGTGACGCGGCCTTTCCGCCTGGGCGGCCCAAGTCTTCGAACGATTCGAGGGCTTTTTCAGGGGGCACAGCCAGGTGCACGGTCCGAACGGTGCGCGGGGAGACCCGCGGTGGATTTAACACCGATCTACGAGTGATCACTTCGTCACGCACCAGCCGATTGGCCGCCTGGCGCCAGTTCATGCGAGACATCGATCGGGCGATCTGTCGTCCACGAAGCGGGCCGCGCTTCAACAGCAATTGAATGAGGCGCTGCTGGGAGGGGTCACCGCCGACCGCATCCGGTGCCGCCAGCGTGTACTCCGAATCGGCGGGTTGGCTCAGCCCCGACGGCAGCATCAAGGTTATGGATTCAATGAGCGAGGCACGGTAGTACTCCGCCATCCAGCGCGCGAGTTGCAGTTGAGGCCGGGTCAGAACCGGTTCCGGGTCGAGCAGATCGCCAATGGGCCGGGTCTCCGCCACCTCGGGAACCCGGGGGAGATCGATAACCACCCCCTGAACTGGCCGATGTCCAAATTGAGCAGTTACCAGATGGCCCACGCCGACCGCCTCCTGCAGGTGGGAGGGCAGGTGGTAATGGAAGGTGCCCCGCACAGCGGGGAGGTTGACGGCTAGCTCGACATATTTCAAGCGCTTATTCTTCTGTCTGTGGTTTGGCGGAGGCGGTGGGAAAAACCCAGACCCTCGACACGCGTCGGCCGTCCATAGCGACCACTCTAAGCCGGGCGCCGTCCGCGACCACGGTGTCGCCCATTTTAGCCAGCCGGCCGAGACGGCCCAGGATGTAGCCGGCAATGGTGTCGTAGTGAGGATCGGAGAGCTTCAACTCGAAGTGCTCGTTCACGTCCGCGATTGTGGTCAATCCATTTACCAGCGAGGAGCCATCGGGTAAGGGCTGGATCTCCACGTCTCGATCGAACGGATCGCTGACCTCGCCAAAAATCTCCTCCAGCAGGTCCTCCAAGGTTGCGATACCTGCCGTCCCGCCGTATTCGTCGAGCACGATTGCCATGTGCTGGTGCCGTGCACGAAAGATCTTGAGCAGCGTATCAATCCGAGCCGCTTCAGGAACAAACAAGGTCTCACGCATGAGTTCGCGCGCGGTCGACGAGCCGTCGTTCAGAATGGCGTCGAGGAGGTCCTTGAGATGCACAATTCCGATCACATGGTCGAGATTGTCCTGATAAACCGGAAGTTGAGAAAAACCAGTGGAGGCGGCGGTCTTGAGAATTTCCTCCAGGCCGGCCTCGGCTGTGACGGAAATGACCTCCGTGCGCGGGCTCATGATATGGCGAACAAGGGTCTCCCTAAAATCGAAGACCGCATGCAGCATCTCCTCTTCCGAGTCGGCCACCACGCCGCCCTCCGCGCTGTCGCTCACAATCATCTTGAGCTCCGCCACCGAGTGGACGAGTTCACTGCCCTCCGCGGACCGAATACCTAGGAGCTTAAGTAGCGCGTTGCCCGTTCCATTTAGCGCCCAAATCAGTGGCTTGAATACGGCGGTGGTCCAGGCCAGAGGGCGCCCCACGAGCAATGAGGTTCGCTGGGGGCTCTGAAGCGCAATAGATTTCGGCATGAGTTCGCCTACAACCACATGCAAAAACGTGATGGTACCAAAGGCGACGACCGCCGACAACGTCCGAGAAACGGTGGAGGCAATCTCAACTGGAAGGCGTTCGACGAGCGGCTCGAGCAGGCCGGCCAAGGCCGGCTCCCCGATCCATCCCAGGCCAAGGCTGGCCAGGGTGATGCCGAGCTGAGTAGCGGCGATAAAGCGATCGGGATTCTCGAGGCCACGCGCTACCCAGCGGGCGGCCTGATTCCCGTTCGCAACGAGTTCCGCAATACGCGTGGGGCGCACGCTGACCAGGGCAAATTCGGCCGCCACGAAAAACGCGTTGAGGACAACCAGGAATGCGACCGCAAGCAGTCCCAGCAGGTTCGGTAGCAGCGATTGGCCTTCCATGAAGCGATCGGCAAAATTGTAGCATAGCGGCAGAGACCTTCCTGAGCTCGGCCAATTGGCTGCAACGCTCAACTTGACATTAGAACATATGTGCGTATACTTAGCACATCTGTTCGCAAGGCTGCGATGAGCGCAGCCCGATATGTCACTGCGAGACGCGTAGCGACGAAGCAGTCTCCAACACCCAGGAGGAGATTGCTTCGCTACGCTCGCAATGACATCGTCCCTGTAAGAAGCGCATGTTGGAGGCCCCGATGGAAATCGGAATGTTGTGGTTCGACTCAAATCAAGCCAGTACGATAGCAGATAGGGTGGAGGCCGCGGCCACCTATTACAAGGAGAAGTATGGGCGGGTGGCGACGCTCTGTTTTGTCCACCCATCGACCCTTGCCAAGCCGTCCAAAGTCGGCAACATGCAGATCCGGCCGATGGATACCGTGCTCCCTAATCACTTTTGGCTGGGGGTCAATCCTGAGCCAAGCACAGACGCCGCAAACCCTGCAGAGCTCTAAGTCAGGGCCAATGGCTCCACCGCGCGGGCAGAGGCCCTATTAAATCAGGAGACAGGCCCTGTGAGTGCTAGGATCGGCCCTATTATGAGGGCTAGGACAGGCCCTGTGAGTGCGATCGGCCCTATGAGGGCTAGGACCAGGTCTTATAAGGGCTAGGACAGGCTGGCGACGAGAGGAAGAAGGTCCAGCGCTAAATCGGCTTCGCCGCGCTTGACCGAAACATCCAGATCGAGCAATCGCTGGTAGATAAGCTTCAGCTCGGAGGTGGTGAATTGCTGGGATTGGGCGCTGACCTTACGCGCCACGAAGGGTGGCACTTTCATGGCGGCGAGTGGATCCTCCCCGATTTCAATCGCGCGGCGAGCCAAAATCATCAAGCGAAATTGCCGCACCAACATTAAAAAAACATAGGCCGGATCCTGGTCTTCTAGAAGGCGCTGTAGCCGCGGGAGCGTGCCCTGCGTGTCGCCCAACTTGTCGACAACCGCGAAGATGTCCAGGTGACCGCGGGAGGGCGTCAGAAGTTCCACGTCCTCGACCGCAATCGGCCTTTCATCGTTTACAAAATTGAGCAACTTCTGCAACTCCTGTTCGGCCAGCAGTGGATCTTCCTCCACGTAGTGAGAAAGCAGTTGTGCGGCATCTTGTTCGATCCGACCTTCTGAACGCTCGCTCAGCCAAGCTATAAAGGCCGACCCCTTTGGATTCATGAACTCGCGCACATAGGATTTCTGCGAGTGCTTTTTTGTCCACTCGTGTAAAAAGGAGGGCTTTTTCTTGTCCCGTCTGCGATCCGCTTGGACCTGCTCGATGAATACCAGCGCGGCAGTATCGGGAAGCTCATCCAGGAGCTGCGTAAACGTCTCCGCCTCGTTTGCCGGGATTTTTTCGGCCTGCTCCACCACAATCAGGCGTCGGCTGGATAGAAATGGAAGGGCGCCGCACGCGGCCCGTAATTGCTCGAGATCGAGCGCCTTACCGCTCAAACGATGGACGTTAAATTCGGAAGAGGGCCCGAGTTTGGCTTCGAGTTCAGCTAACGTTTCGGCGATGGCGAGGGAATTGTCTCCGTAGAAGAGGTAGACCGATGGAGGGCTCACACTAGCCCTGAGTGTGCACCCTATGCACCGTTGTGCGCCCACCACGTAGCCGCCGTATCTCGCCGATGCGAAGCCCGCCAATATCGGCGGAGGTGGTCACATGCCGCTGCGCGGCGGAGCCGATAGGTCGGGCGATGATAAGCGCCAGTACTGTGGCCAGGATCGCCAATGGAAGGCGCTCCAGGCGGTCGCGGGCTCGATTGGTCCTACCCCCTAATAAGGTCGCGAAGGAAGCGAGCCCCGCGAGAACAGCCGCGGTGAGGAAATTCGTTCCACAATTGGGGTGGATCGCCAGGTGACCCTCACCCGCGCGCAGTCGAGAAGCGGCTTCCTTCGCACTTTCGGCCACGGCGTCGGTCGGCAAGCGACCCAGGATAAAAAACCCCCGAGCATCTGCGCGGCCGGCGATCGGTGTGTGTGGATATTTGGCGCTGAGCATGTGGATAGTGGCGTGCTCCAGGCCGTGGTTGCGCCGAATGCGCATGATCAATGGTTGATTCAACAGATTGGTCAGGGCTTTTTCCATGGTGGATCGACCTCAAGCAGCCGATTATACCGTTTCAAGCTAATTGATAAGATTCGACGATCGAAACCAGCAAAGAATCGGTGAAGAGCGAGGCCTGACGATAAAATTGTGTCCAGGCTGACCCACTTTGCGCCTCATGAAGGCTGTTTATACTTTCCATCAAGAACCCGCGAAAAAATAGGAAGGCTTCGACCGCTTCGACCAGCGACATTCCGGCGTCAAGGCTGATCCTGGCATATTCTCGACCAATTTGGCGCGCCTCCTCCGAAGATTCCGCCTCAATTAACTCACCCACTTGCTGAAGAAGCCGATGAGATTCATCGCGGTAGGCCTCTCGCTGCGGTTCCGTCAGTCTTCGGTACCAGGCCTGATCTTCCAACCGACCTTCGGCGACCTCGAGACGAGTGCGGCCGATTACATTCTCGATCACAAATTGGGCTCCGCTTGCTTCGGGGCCGCGCCGAAGAGTTTCAATCTCGGACCGAATGAAGCGTCGGTGGCCGCCTGCGGTTCGGTGGACGGGAAGTTTTCCGCTATCCGCCCACGAACGCACGGTGGAGGGATGGACGCCTAGCAACCCCGCGGCTTCGGACAGGCCGATCCACTCACCTGGCTGATCTGCCATACGAGCTCAACCCATTCTAGAGGGTCGCAGCCCTCAACATCTAATTTCGGGAGATCCGACTCTGGTCACCGAACTCCGATCTATCCCAAAGGATACAATGGAATCGTGAGCTGGGATCTTATCGGTCACGCGTGGGCGGTCAGGCTGCTCAAGCAGCATATTGTGGATCAGCGTCCCCGGCATGCCTACCTCTTCGTCGGCCCTGAATCGGTCGGCAAACGCACGTTAGCCAGCCGGTTCGCCCAAGCCTTAAGTTGTGAGGCCGCGGATAAACCGGGCGAATTATGTGGCGTTTGTCGTGCTTGTCGTCTGGTCCCGGAGGGAACCTTCCCCGATGTGGAGCACCTCGCACCCGATCCGAGCATTCAAGTGGATGATGTCCGCGCCCTCAAGCGCCGCCTGGCACTGGCTCCCTACGAAGGCCCCTGGAGGATTGCGCTGCTCGAAAACTTTCACCTCGCAAGCATAAGCGCAGCTAACGCGATGTTAAAGACGCTGGAGGAACCTGCGGATAAGGTCGTGCTTCTGCTGACGGCGACCGCGCAAGAGCAGCTGTTGCCTACCGTGGTCTCTAGATGTGAAGTGATCCCGCTGCGTGGCGTATCCACCGCAACCCTTTCGCTTGCCCTCCAAGATCGAGCCGTCGAACCTGAAAAGGCCGATATGCTGGCAGTCCTGTCAGAGGGACGCCCCGGCCGGGCGCTTCGTTGGGAATCGGAACCCGAGCTCTTTGAACGTAGATCGGAAGCCCTTGAAAACTTGAATGAGGCCTTGATTTCAGACATCCGCGGCCGTTTCGAGCTCGCAGATCGTATGGTTGGCCGGGGAAAATTGCCCGTTCAGCGCCGACGGGTTAGATCAACGCTGGAGACGTGGCTGAGCCTCTGGCGCGATCTGCTCTATCAGGGCTACCAGGCTGAGGTCCCGCCCCGGAACCCCGATCGGTTGCCAGCCTTCGAACGTGTGGTCGAACGAGTCGTTCCAGCACATCGGTACGGCGTGGTGAAAGCGCTCTCACAGACTCTGGCCGCGGTGGACAGGCATGCCAATCTGCGCCTTGCCGTGGAGGCGCTTATGCTCAAACTGCCTGCAGTTCCTTAGCTCTGGCAAGGGGCTAGCGCGGCTCAACTATCAGTCGAATAGCGGTTCGTTCCTTTCCCTCAATGGTCACAGAAATGAACTCCGGGATACACACGATGTGTAGTCCCTCTTCGTGGAGGTAGCCGCGAGCGATCGCAATGGCCTTTACGGCCTGATTGACGGCGCCGGCGCCGATGGCTTGAACTTCCGCGCGATTATGCTCCCGCATCATGCCGGCGATTGCGCCGGCGACGGCCGAGGTTCGTGAATTGGCGGAAACCTTAATAATCGACATTGGGCCCCACCCATGGCTGGCGTATCTAGCCCATTATCGCATTCTATAGGATTCAAAAAGGCGAATCAAGAACGGGATCAGCCGCCAGAGATTTCGTCCGCCTCAAAGGCGACCTCTTCCTTGCCGGACAACTTGCTGCGGATTTTCGAAATGATGAGCTCCAAATGGGCGTCGTGCAGGACATAGTCGAGATCATCGGCGGGGATGGTGAGGACCGGGCAGAGCGAGAATCCATCGGTCCACCGCTCATAAAGATTGTTGAGGCGGGCCAGATAATCTGGCCGAATGCCCTGCTCGTAGTCTCGTCCGCGCATTGAGATACGGGTCATCAACGTTTCCACCGAGGCCCTCAGATACACGACCAGGTCGGGCGGCGGCAGGAAACGCGTCAGTACCTCGTAGAGATCGCGGTAGGTCTGATAATCGCGATCGGACATTTTTTTCTCCAGGTAGAGGTTGTAGGCAAACACCTCGGCGTCTTCATAGACGCTTCGGTCCTGAACCGCGGGACCCGGATGATCCGAGATGTCTCGGTGGGCGCGTAGACGCCGCGAGAGAAAGAAAATTTGGGATTGAAAAGACCATTCCTGCATGTCCTGATAGAAATCAGACAGGTAAGGATTCTGCGCCTGAGGCTCGAGAAATGCCTTCCATTGCATTCGCTCCGCTAACAGCCCCACCAACGTAGACTTCCCCACCCCGATGTTGCCGGCCACGGCGACAAAACGGCTCATTCCGCTACGCTCCGACCCGCTCGGCCCAGTTTTCCAGCACTCCTTCAACCTGATCCATCAAGTCATACAGCTCCGCCTCTCGCCGGCTGGCGTGATCGATCGACAACTCCAGGGTGTCCAAAACCAGAGGCCAATGGAGTCGAGGTTTGCCGGACGGCGAGATTGCGTGAATTGCACGATCCCAGGTAGATAAAAGCGGCCACAGGATCTGAACCGCCGATCCGTCCTCGATCATCGAAAGGTAACCGCCCAGGTAATAATCTCGGCGACCCGCGGCCAGCTCAGGGTCGGAGGATAACTTGGAAGCCGCGTTTACGGCGGAGGTCCAGCTCGTGACCCATTCCTCAGCTTCTGATTGCACAAAACGCTCTGCACCAAGCAATCGGAGGAATCGGCCATGGATCTCCGGGTGGCCCACAGCGGTCAGTTTAGATTCGAGCTGTGGCATGAGCCTGCGACCCGCGGCGGGAAATCCCTCCAGCGTAGCCACAGCATTGCTGGTCTCCAGCAACGCGCGCAGCCAACCGCGGAGCCACCGTTGTTCGCCTTCCAATTCCCGCATCGATGTGTGGGCTCGCCGAAGAAACGCTTTACTCCGGGCAAGCACGTTGTCCGGGCGATGAAACTGGCCCCGCACAGAGGCCTGCGCCCACTTGAAGAAGTGGGTGGGGTCGTGCAGGAAAATGGGCTCGCACATCGCGGGGCCTTGCCAGGGATCCACGCGCAGTTCTCGCGGCCGCTCGTATCGCCGTTTGGAATGGTGCGTGATGTCCAGGTGAACCTCGTCTGACAGCGGCACGATCTCACGCAGTAGGGCCGGCTCATACTCGTGTATCAGCACCAGATCCACGTCCGCGGTGCCTCCGAAGACAGGATCGCCTCCTGCGGCGGAGCCGATCACATAACCCGAGACGATCCCATGCCGGCTCTCGGCCTCCTTCCGCGCCAGGGTCAGAAGCTTTTCTGTGGCGAGGATCAAGATTTCTCCAGAGGCAGATGCTGCTGGTAAGGGGGGATCTGGAGCCGCTCACGCACCCGATCCGCTACAAGGTCCAGGTTGTCGGGACGAGACACAAAATCCAGGGCGGTCGAATCGATGGTCAGAACGGGGAGCTTGGCGTGCTGGTCGAAGAAGTCCTCATAGGCCTGGTTTAGCTGCTCGATATATGCGTATTCCATATTCCGCTCGTAGGGACGGTCGCGCATTGTGATGCGTTGCATCGCCACCTCCGTGGTGACCCGCAGATACAAGACCAGGTCCGGTCGCTGAATTCGCTCGGCAAGCGCATCGTGCACCAGTCGATAAGTATCGATCTCGTCTCCGGAGAGGTTCAGGCCCGCAAACAAAGCATCCTTCGCAAAGGTGTAGTCCGCAATGAGATCGCCGTTGGAGAGCGCCTGAGGGACGGCATGGCGCTGCTGGCGGTAACGGCTAAGCAGAAAGTAGATCTGGGTTTGAAAGGCGTAGCGCCGGCGGTCCGAATAGAAGTCCGAGAGGAAGGGATTCTCCTCGAAGACTTCCAGCAGCAGCTTGGAATTGAACACAGGCTGCAGCATACGCGCCAAGGAGGTCTTCCCGACGCCAATTACGCCTTCTATAGCGAGGTACATTCAGAATTACGGTGGGGTGCAGACTTAGGATACCCGGGTTGCGCCGCGCTGGCAACTGGAAGGCGCACACTTGCCCCGGATCAGTCGGGCTCGAATCGGAACTGAAGACAGTAATGATGAAAGGTGTTGCTGACCCAGGCGTTTCCCATGCCGTACGGAGCCAACCGTATGGCATCCTGAGCCCAGATTTTTTCGTCTTTGAGGGTATAGATCTGCCCTAACTGGCGCGCGAGATCCCAGGCGAGCGGGTAGATTTTTCCTCCCTTCTTCACGTTCTTGACTATGATTGTCAGGTAGGCGCGCGGCTTCAGCACCTCCTGAAGCTTGGAGTAAATTGCCACCAAGCGATCGAGAAATTCGTCATATTCTTCTATATTTCCAAGATCCGCAGGTTCGTCCGAGTAGGTGACGTCAAGATCGGCGTCTTCGCGGCGCTGCTTTTGAGTGCCGGCGCCCCTGGCATGGAGCATGTTCCAGTAGGGCGGCGAGGTAAACACATAGTCGATGGGCGGCAAATCGAAACTGAGCAAATCCGCCGCGTCCCCTTGAATAACGGTCGCGCGGGGGGGCTCCGGAGCGGTGGAGACCTGCTCTTCCTCCACAAGCCGGGTCGCCAGCTCCGCGTACTTGGGGCTGAGCTCGATGCCGATGCCATGGCGACCGCTGCGAAGGCACGCGATAAGTGTCGAACCGGTGCCGACCATCGGATCCAGCACCGTCTGATCGGCCTTCGTGAAAAACTCAATAAACTCCTGCGCCAAGGTCTCAGGAAATTTGGCGGGATGGAGCTTTACGTCTTTACGCCTGGGAGGTGGATCGTGAACAAACCAGGATTTTTGGAATCGAATCCATTCCTTGGGCGCTAAGTCATTCAAACGGTTACGAAAGGGTCTTTTTCCTGACATAACGATGCGCTAGGTAGGCCTAGCCCTCAGCCAAATCCCAGAGGCGAAAGTCGTCGAATGAAACCGTCGTCTGAGCTCCGCGGCGTGAGCGAACGATCACGCCGATCCTCCCACCAGGAATTTCGCCGTCCTCAAACTGAAACACCTGGATGTCGTTCACAAAAAAACGAAACTGATCGCCGATGGCGGAGACTCCGATTCGATTCACGGCTGGAGCGCCGGGAATCACATCCGCACTGGGCGTGAGCGGCTGCACGGCCCCCTCGACCCCTGAAAGAAAGCGCGAGGCGCGAACGGCTCCCCCGCAGGTAATCAAGAAGCGATAATGCGAATCCTGCCAAGGGCTACCGCGTCCTCCGGCGCGCACCATGAGACCATACTCATCGCCGGCCTCGCAAATCTCGGATCGCACCTCGATCTCGACGAAGAAATCTGCCAGTGGCCCCGCAGGAGACAAGGAAGAGAGAATTGAGGCCGGACCCCGAACGGAGACGACCAGCTTGTCGTCCAGCCGACTGACAGCACCGCGCGCGGAGGGGCCGGTCTCCCATCCGGAATCGATCTGGAAATTGTCTTCATAATCGGGGACCCCCAGCCCCATCCTGTGTTCGGGAATCGCGGTGCGGGTCGGAGGGGGAGGGGTCCGCGTGGGCCGCGGTTGGCCTGTGGCTTTTTTCGGGGGAGGGGGCGATGGCGTGGGGTCGGTGGAGGCAGCGCGAGCGCAAGCGGCGATGGTCAGGCAAGCGGCGCTGGACAGCGCGAGATACGCGACGATCCTGGGCCACCGACGAGCAGGTGGCTCATGGGGGGAGGTACCAGAGCCCGAAGTCATCGAAATACACCGTGAGATTGGAGGTCTGAGAGGCGTTGGTGAACAGGCTGGGCACGCCGGAGGTGTAAGCTGAATCTTCAATGGCGACCGTGTCGAGTAATTGACCGTTGACGAATGCGAACAGCAGTTCGCCGTCGGCTAAGAAACCGATGGTATTAGTGGCGTCCGGTCCAGTTTGGATCAGTTCCGACACCGTCCAATCGCGCAGTAGGGCCGGTATTTCATCAAATGCGGTGAATTTTCGCACTCGATACGCCCCGTCACAGGAGATTTCCAGCGTATAACCGCGGTCGACATTTTCGCCCCCCACTCGGATTCCGATCCCGTAGGCGTCCTTTCCCGAACACGTTGTCGTCTGAGCCACGATCTCGGTATACGAGCTTTCAGCCTCCAGGGCGGTGGTTGTCCACCACAGGATTCCATCCGTCAGGTGGTCGGTGATCTTCAGGCGTTCGTCCTCCCCGACGAAAGTGGCAGATTCGGGGTCGCTGAATTCGAACCAGGTGAAGCGCTGGCTAAAGTCATCCGCATAGTCGGGGACGGAGAGATTGAGTCCCGAGCGTGGATCCCCAGCCTCGAGCGGGACGCGAGTGTTGCTGGGTGTGGGAGAGAGCTCGGCCTCTCCGGTGACTTCTTCAGTAGGCGTGATTTCGGTGGCCTCGAGGGTCGCGGAGGGCTCCCCGGTACTCGGATCGATCTCGCCCCCACCTACGGCGGTATCCACAGGTGGGGTAGAAGTCGCCAGTACGACCGGCTGTGCGGTCAGCGTGGATGAAACTGATGTCGCCAGAATATTGGCGGGTGGCTCCTCGGCCGGCCGGTTGCATCCTGCGGCAAGGAGACCCGCGCCCAGGAACAGTGCGCCCAATCTAAAGCGTAAATAGAAGGAGGCGCGAGGCGGTAATGCGGTGCGGACGGTCGAACCGTGCATAGGGATCTCCGAAAATCCGGCGGAGTATAGCATGGAGCGGTTTTAGGAGTTCGGTACGTCAGAAAAGCGGCGGGGAACCGCCCATCGTGGACCGCAGGAAGAGTCCATTCGGATCGTCGAAGTCGATGCGCCGGGCAAACGCTCGGCCAATATCTTGGAGTAGGCCGATGGCCCAGAGCGAACTAAGTCCGATGTCGGTCACGTCTCTGCCGGGGGGAACCTCCACACCAAGCTGGTCCATTACGTCGGGCGCGAGATCCAAATTGTAGCGACGAAAATCGATACGGCCGGATCCGCCGTACTCTAAATGGGTCACGAAAGTCTGCCACTCGGAAGCGTCTTCGAGCAGCTCGCGCAGCACCCACTCACCCCACCCGAGGAAGCCGGCCTTGTGGGCGTTGATCGGATGCGGGGTGCGGCCGGTGCCAAAGGACAACATACGCGTGTCGCCGGGCGGATACGCCCCCGCGCTGTAGTGAATCGCTTCGACCGAGGCCTGGTAGCAGGGATTTCCCGATACTCCAACTCCGCCATCGACCCAGGTATGGGTCTTGCCATCAAGAGTTGCGCTGTGGGCTGGGAAGTAGGTCGGGACGGCAGTGCTGGCCAAGACCGCGTCTTTCAGCGGCAGGCGTCCCCAACGCGCGGCATTTCCCTCGTTGTCGCGCACGAAGAAGTCTATGCGGCTTGTGACCGTATTTTTGCCAGTAATAAAGATGTCGATGGGAAGGCTGTTGATCTCTCGATCGGCGCCGATCTCGTCCAGCGTCTTCTCAATGAAGGCACTGCTGTAGCGATGATTGCCCAGGTTGAGGGCTACCTTCCAGAATGGTAGTGCCTGGAAGGCGGATTCGGCTAAGTTTCGATAGATCGCCATAAGCCCGCGCGCGCTGATCCCGATCGCGATTCCCGCCGCGATCACGGCGCCGGTCGACGTTCCAGCGACCATGTCGAAGATCTCGCGCGAGGGTCGGCCTTCTACCTTCTCCAGTTCGATCAGGCAGGCGAGGGGGATGATTCCCCGGATGCCTCCACCGTCGATCGACAGAATATTCTTCATGGATGGTCCTCTCGGAGCCAGTTGCAGGAGACGTGCCGAAGTAGGACCAGCGAGGAGTGAGCGCAGCCCCTTGATTATGCTGCGATCGCTTCAACCATGCGCATCTGGAAGACGTTGCCAAACGCAGTGACGACTGCCTCGGCCACCTCCCCCATGCGGGGAACAGGTTCGAGCAGGTCGGCCAGCGCAACCATGGGTGTCTGGGGGAGGTCACAAGCGACAATCCCCTCCCAGTACCGCATGTCGGGGGCCACATTAAGCGCAAATCCATGCTGGGTTACGCCCTGAGCGGTCACGCGCACTCCGATCGAGGCGAGTTTGGATGGGGCCTTGCGCGCGGCAGGCGGACAATGCCTGCATCGTGAAGCGACGTCGGGCTGCACCCAGACGCCGGTGTGACCCTTGCGCAGACCGGATGCTAACCCCAGTGTTGCAAGCGCTTGAATCAGCACGCTTTCGAGATCGCGTAGATAACCCACAAAGTCGCCCGCGGGCAGCCGGCCGTCCATCTTGAGACGACCCAGCGGCAACACGGGATAGCCGACCAGTTGGCCTGGTCCGTGATAGGTGGCGTCTCCTCCTCGGTCGGTCCAGTGCAGGGCGACGCGGCGATCTGCAAGTTCGCGCTGACTCCAGAGCAGGTTCTCGGGCTTTCCCCGGCGCCCGAAAGTGAATGTGTGGGGGTGCTCTACCAGGATGAGTGCGGCTGGACGCGTACCGGCGCCAATGGAGCGTGCAAGCTTCTTCTGGATCGCGCGGGCAGACAGGTAGTCGAGCGTGCCCAATCGATGGACTTCGCAGATTTTCTCCTCACCCATAGGCAGTAGCCTCGCTCGGCCCCAGAATTTCTTGATCGAAGCACGGATCCGCAAGAATACAGTCGCAACGCTCCGTTAAATTTACCCTCGTGACACTCACTGGGAGCGCCGCGCGGCCCGTGTTCAACCTGCCGCTATGGCACTCGCACGAGGTACCGGAGTGAACGTGCAGATCGCGGGCCCTCATTAAAGCGCGTTCTCAAAGCAGGATTGGATGGCGACGAAGGTAAAGGAACTGCACTCCATAGCTTGATAGCCCTGCAACGACCTGCTGATTATAATTTCTCGGCCCTGCTCTCGGCGCCAGGCCGGGTCCAAATTTCATAATGCCCACCGCATATCAAATTCGCAGATCTCGCAGATCGAACCGCAGCCATAGCCCACTGCTGGTTGGGGTCGCCCTTGCAGTAGCGTTGGCCGCAGGACTCGGCCTGCTCGGCGCAGCTGCCTATCTGGCGATCGTCAGTGGGTTGCCAGATGTGGGCGAGGTCGAGGCCCAGTTCGGAATAAGAGGGGCGGAGACCTTCCGACCGCTCCTGGTCTACGATCGCTCAGGCGAACATGTCTTGTACGAGCATCTAAATCCGGCCGCGCAATCCAGGCAATGGATAACCCTTGAATCGGCCCCGGCGAGCCTGGCACAGACGACGGTGGCCGCGGTCGAGCCCGACTATTGGATCAGTCCTGGCTACGACCTGGCCGGCCCAACCGCGTCAACCATAAGCGAACGGCTGGTGGAGGTCGCGCTTTTGCCGCCGGGAGAGCCATCGCCGATTAGGTTGGTTCAGCGGGTCTTGTTGGCCGCCGAGCTCACTCGTCGATACCCTAAAGAACGAATCTTAGCCTGGTTCCTCAACAGCGCCGATTATGGCCGCGCGGCGTATGGAATCGATGCGGCGGCGCTCGCCTACTATGGCAAACACGCGGACGGGCTGTCGCTGGGTGAGAGCGCTTCGCTCGCGGCTCTGCTGGATTCGCCACCCGCCGAAGCGGATGCGCAAACTGGCCGGGAGCGAGTTCTGGATATCCTGGTGGAGGCGGGAACTATTACCCGGACCCAGGCGCGCTCCGCTCGAAACGATCCGTACCCTTCGGAGGAACTCCCGCAGCTTCCACACTTCGCCACGTATCTGATCCAGCAAGTGACGCGCGAACTGGGGGAGGCCGTCGTCGGCAGAAGTGGCATCAAGGTCATCTCCACCCTCGACTATGATCTACAGGAGCAGGCCGCCTGTGCGGCCGCTTCCCACGTGCTGAGACTATCCGGAGCGTCCATCGGTACGGTCAGCGGCACATCAGGTGGCAGCCCTTGCGTCGCCGCGGGGCTGCTTCCTACTTTGAGGCCGCGGGACGCGGGAATCGACCATGGGATCGAAGAATGGGCGCTTGTGGTGATCGACCCGGTAGCCGGTGAAATCCTGGCCGCGCGCGGCCCGTTTGATGAGCCCCGGAACGCAGGTCCCCTGCTTGATCCTTTTACCTACCTGACCGCCTTCTCGCGCGGCCGGACACCTTCCAGCATGGTGGTTGAGCTGGGGAGCGACCCGCGTGGGCCGATGCGCATTCGGACTGCGCTGGCCAACAGCTATCCGGATTCGGCTGCGACCATGCTGGCTGCGCTTGGGCCGGAGAGCGTGGACAGGACGTTGGCTCAGCTGGGACTCGACGGACCGCGGGAATCGGCCAGCCTGGTCGACTTGACTGCCGCCTATGGCGTGTTGGCTGCGGAGGGGAGACGGACGGGAACGCAGGCGACGCCTAGCATCGTAAAGCGAGTCGAAGATTCAAAAGGAACCGCCCTTTACGAGTACCGCCCCTTTTCGCGGGCGGTTGTCAGCCCGCAGCTGGCGTTCCTGATGGTCGACATCCTGTCCGACGGTTCACAGCGATGGGAGGAGCTAGGAAAAGGAAATAGTTTGGAGATCGGTCGACCGGCCGGGGCGATCTCGGGCAGCTCTCCCGATGGCACTGCCAATTGGGCGCTCGGCTTTACGCCGCAGCGTGCGGTCGGAGTATGGCTCGGTGGCTCGCCACTCATTGGAATGGACAAAACCAACGGTGCGGCCGCTATATGGAACGCGGTCGTCCGATTTGCCTCGGCGGAGCTGCCTCCTGAGGGCTGGAAAGTGCCTTTGGGCTTGGCTGAAATAGAGGTCTGCGATCCCTCCGGGCTCCTACCTACCCAATACTGCCCGCAGGTCGTGCGTGAGATGTTTATCTTCGGTACCGAACCGACCCATTACGATAACCTTTACAAACCCTTCCGAATTAATCGCGAGACCGGCAAATTGGCAACGCTTCTTACGCCGCTTCAATCCGTAGAAGAGCGGGTGTACTTCATTCCGCCCTCAGAGGCCGACGAGTGGGCGAATGCAGAAGGAATAGAGCGGCCACCCCAAGAATACGACACGTTGTCGTCCGACCGGGTCGAGATCCCCGGGGTTCGAATCATGTCTCCCGCTGCCTTTGCGATACTGGCGGAGAACATAGAAATCCTGGGGGAGGCTACCTTTGATGGATTTGATTACTTCCGCCTGCAATACGGGCAAGGCCTCAATCCCACCCGCTGGATCCAGATCGGCGCAGATCAACAGCGACCGGTCGTGGGCGGACGCTTGGGCACCTGGTTAACGGAGGGCCTGAACGGTTTGTATACCGTACAGCTGTTGGTCGTCCTGAATGATGGGCAGGTGCGGACTACGGCAACACCGGTGACCCTCGACAACGAAGCTCCCCGCGTCGAACTGCGGGTCCCATCGGCGGGTGACTCGTTTTCACTCAGCCGGGTGGACACACTTACGATCAGCGTATCCGCCGCGGACGAAGTTGGGCTTGATCGAATTAACTTCTTCGTCGACGGGCGTCGAATTGGTACCGTCACCGCCGCGCCGTTCCGCATTGTCTGGGAATTCCCCAATCGGACGGGTGATTACGAGCTGTTCGCCCGCGCCTACGACGCGGCCGGAAACCGATCCGAGAGCCAGCGGATTACGATCGAAATCGTTCCTTAGTCTGACTCGAGCTTCCCGCGGTCGTTTGTAGCTGCGTCAACTGTTAGTGACTCCTCCCCAACTGCAAGTAGCTGCCCGTAACCGGATGTGGCTGCGTCAGCCGCTTGTAGCTGCCCGTAACTGGCATGAGCTTCTTGTAGCCGCTCGCAGCCAAGGAGAGTCCCGGCCAGGCGCGCCCACGCCGCGTTACGCGTCGAGCGGGGGCCGCCAATCCGGTTGCATGTCGCGCGTGGCGGGGCTGTTCGTCAGGTTGGTCGGATTACCACCGCCGGCAGTCATGAGGTAGACGTCGGGCTTGCCTGCACGAGTGCTGGTAAAGGCGATCATTTTACCGTCCGGAGAAAATATCGGCTCCTTGTTGCCATTGGTGGAGGTTAACTGGGTGAAGGTGGCGGCCCGATCCACGAGCCGAGCGGTATAGATCTCGTTCACGCCCCGCTTATAGAACCAGGTGAAGAGGAAACGCGTGCCATCGGGTGACCAACTCAGGTCTGCCAGGTTACGCACATTGTCACGTCGATCAAAGTCCACTGGCACTGCGACCTCGGGAGGTCGAACGAAGATCTCCGAAGGCGCGTTGTTGATCGATTCCAGAACTGCCAGCCTATAGTCCCCTGGAACCCAGCTTGGCAGGTCGACGCCAGCCGGAGCCCAGGCGGGAGAGAATTCCGCGGCGCAAAAGTCCGTGTGACAGGAAATGTTCCTTGCACGCACGTTCTCACATCCCTCGGGCGTATCCAGGCAGGCGGTTTCCTTAATGAAGACCTGCGGCGTGTTATTGGCGCGGTTGCTGGTAAAAGCGATTAGTGAGCCATCTGGAGACCAGGCAGGACTTATGTCGTCCCCATTGAAGCTGGTCACCTTGGCGATCCCGGTGCCATCGGAGTTGATCACCCAGAGGTCCAGCCCCAAATTAGTGCCAACGTCATCGGTCCCGCCGGGAGCGACGTACAGCAGCCGGGATCCGTCGGGCGACCATTTAGGTTGGGTTTTTTCGCCTGGGTCAAACGTGAGCTGACGAGGGTCGGTGCCATCCGGGTTCATGGTCCAGATCTGAAGTACGTCGTCGGTCCGGTCGCTGACAAATGCGATTTTGGAGCTCCCCCCCAGCACGACCGGGACCGGGCTCGCGGTCGGGACGGTAGTTTCGGTTGGGGTCGGCTCGATATTTACGGTCTCGGAAGGCTCCGGGGTAATCAGGGGCACCGGTGAGGGGGTATCCGATGGGACGACAACAATCGCTGCGATGGGCTCTGTGGGTTCAGGCGCGGGGCCACTTCCGCCGCCGAATAGGGCTCCGCCGCCAAGGGTAAGTACTGCGGCGATACCAAGCGCGGCCAACACGGCTATCGGTGCGCCGATACGGACCGCACGCGGCATTCCGCCCGCACGAACAGTGGGCAGGTCTGCTCCACCGTGCATGGCCGACTTAAATGCGGCCACATCCGGGAAACGGTCGTCCTTACGCAGCGCGAGCGCATGTATGATCGCGGCCTCCGCATACGCCGGGATCTCCGAATTGAGTTCGCGAGGCGGAGTCAGCTCCCCCTGATTGAGCATGCGATCGATGCTGTTGGCCGGCTGCTTGCCCGTCAGTAAGTAATAGAGGGTGGCCCCCAATGCATATTGATCGCTCCTCGGATCCGTCCCAGAACCGCCAAACTGTTCGGGCGGTGAAAAGCCAGGCGTCATGCCGCGGGCGCCGGTGGCGGTCTGTTTGTCGGTGTCCGCCTTGGCGATGCCGAAGTCGACCAGGATGACTCTTCCATCCGGCTGCAATTTCAAATTCCCTGGCTTGAGGTCGCGATGAACAACCGGGGGTTGTCGGGTGTGAAGAAAGGTGAGCGCGTCGCACACTTCGTCTGACCACCGAAGCACCTCCGCCACACTGGTTTGCTTGCGGGTGAGCAGGGTCTGCAGATCTTCGCCCTCGATATAGTCCATCACCAGGTACTGGATCTCATCCAGGATGAAATGGTCTGTGACGCGGGGAAGATTCGGATGCCGAAGGCTAGCCAGCAGTTTGGCCTCGCGCTTAAACTGGGCCGCCGATTCGGGATTCGGGTTCAGATTCTCCTTGAGCGCGACCTTGATATCTAGCGTCTGGTCGTAGGCCAGGTAGACCGTTCCCATGCCGCCCTTGCCGAGCTGACCTTCGATTCGGTAGCGGTCACTCAAGATCGATCCGGTTTCTAGAGCCATAAAGCGGATTGTAGTTTAGGTGGGTTCATTCGCACTAGGGCTGGAACATGGCTGGGGGGATCGGGTAGCGAGGCTATAATGCCCGCATCCACACGGTGAGGAGATGTTATGGATTACTACCTTTTGTTGCTGCGCATCGTTCACATCTTAGGGGGCGCATTTTGGGCCGGTAGTGCGTTTATGCTGGTGCAATTTGTCGCACCCGCAGTGAGGCTGGCGGGTCCGGAGGGTGCTAAGTTCATGCAGCGATTGGTGCTGGGGACGCGCTTTGTTCTGGTCACCGCCGCGACGGCGGGCCTAACTGTTCTGACCGGATTACTGCTCTACTGGCGGGCCTCAGGCGGCCTAAATACGGATTGGATGTCGACCGGGACGGGAGTGATGTTCACGATCGGAGGCCTGGCCGGGATAATCGCGCTCTTCGCGGGTTCGGCGATCGGAGCCAATAGCCGGAAATTGGCTAACCTTGGAGCGAGTCTTCAGGGGCCACCCTCACCGGAACAAGCGACCGAGATCTCGGGACTGCAGAACCGTCTGTCCAACCTGGGCGCGGTGACCGCCATACTGCTGCTGGTGACGCTGATTGTTATGGCCAGTGCGCAGAACGTCTTCTTTTAATCAATCCATTCGGGCTCGGAAAGTCTGTAAGCTTCGCGTAAGCCTGCCTGCGATGCTAGTGGGCGCGGTCTTCCTCTATACTAAGTCGTCCTACCTGTGGGCGGAGTAAGGGTGTATTGATGAGACCAATCCAAAATTATCGCTTGATGGGGCTTGCGATTGCGGCGCTCGCGGCGGCCGGACTTGCCTGCAATATCGGTCAGACCGGACCTGAAGATGCGACTTCTCTCCCGGCGCAAGAGCAAGTTTCACCGGATACCGAAACCGAGATCGAACCTGTTTTCGAGGGCGGCGCCGTATCCAGCCTGCAAAACGTCCGTCAAGCGGTAGTGCAAATCGAAGCGCAGGGTACCTTTGTGGATCCAGAGTTCGGTCTGCAGGTGAATTCTGCGGGTAGAGGGTCGGGTTTCATCATCGATCCGTCCGGCATCGCGGTCACCAACAATCATGTCGTAACGGGTGCCGCCCTACTGAAAGTCTGGGTGGGGGGCGAAAGCGAGCCGCGAAATGCGAGGGTGCTGGGTGTCTCCGAATGCTCCGACCTGGCGGTCATCGATATCGAGGGGGATAACCATCCCTATCTGGACTGGTATGAGGGATCCATCGATGTGGGTCTCGAAATTTATTCCGCGGGATTTCCCTTAGGAGACCCCGAGTTTACGCTGACCAAAGGAATCGTATCTAAGGCCAGCACCAGTGGCGAGACGAATTGGGCCAGCCTGGACTCGGTCCTGGAGCATGATGCTACGATCAACCCCGGAAATTCCGGGGGCCCGCTGGTAGATAGTTCGGGACGAATTGTTGGCGTGAACTTCGCGAGCAATCCCACATTCTCTCAATACTTCGCAATACCCCGCGATGTGGCCGCCGGCATCATCGACCAGTTGCGTCGGGACCAGGACGTCGACTCAATCGGAGTGAATGGTAAGGCGGTGGTAAGCGACGATGGTTCCCTCTCCGGAGTTTGGGTGAGCTCGGTGGCCTCCGGTTCAGCGGCCGATAAGGCGGGTGTGCAGCCGGGAGACATTCTCACTACCATGGAGGGGCTGTCACTCGCCATGGACGGCACGATGGCTGATTATTGCAATATCCTGCGCACGAAAGGACCCGATGCGACCTTAAGCATTGAAGTGTTTCGGTATGAGGATGAGCAGTACCTCCAGGGGCAGATCAACGGTCGACCGTTGGAGACATCGTTTTCCTTTGAAACGGAGCTGGGTTCGGCGATTGCCGATGAAGGGGGATCTACGAACGGATCCTACAGCAGCTACGTATCGGTGAGTGACGATTTCGGCACAATTTCTGTGGAAATTCCATCGGAGTGGGCCGATGTAGATGGCAGCCCATGGGTGAGCGATGGCAAAGTTATCGGAGCGCAGATCAAAGCCGCGGTCAGCGTTGACGACTATCTTTCATATTGGGATGAGCCGGGGATGTTCTTTGGTGCTTCTGACGACCTGGCCGACCTTGGTGGATACATAGAGCTGCTCGATATCAGACGACAGGACTTCCTTGTGCCGTGTGAGCTAGACGGACGATACGACTACGAGGGCGTTCTTTACAGGGGCAAGTACGATCTGTTTTTCAACTGTGGAGGAGAAGGCGGGACCTGGTTATTGGTGCTAGCCACGGTGCCAAGAGATGATCCGTCGCAGTTCGTAGTCATGCTAGAAGTACAAATTGTCGGCGACGGCGACCTGGAAGCGGTGGACCGCATTCTCGAGAGTTTTGAAGTTGTGGCGGCTCTACCTTAACACTCCACATAGACGCATCTAAGGAAAGGCCTCTGCATGGCAGGGGCCTTTTTCGTTGTTTGACTCTCGACTGGCCGGCGTGATAATATTCCTGAGCTTGGGGACCCCATATCATTTTTCGGGAGTCCCTGTGGCCGGTTTCACCTGAAATCATTCTTCTATTATCGCAGCAGGAAATTGCTCGAATGGCCCGAAATAGTACGCGGCCACCAAGCTAAACTGGAAGAAGGATTCGACCGCCGATAGGGGTGGGTGCCGAGACCGGGCACTCACCCCTATTTGATTGTCAGTGATGAAAGAGTTGTTTTATGAGCATCGAATTTCTTATTAGGATTATTGGTATGTTCGTCTTCGCCGTAAGCGGAGCCATCCTGGGCGTGCGTCTGAGCATCCTGGCCGGTGGAGCGGCCGAGCTGTGGGGAATGGTGCTCGCCATGGTGGGTGCGCTGTTGGGGCTCGTTATTTCGCCCTATCTGACCACACGGCCGGTGCGCGCCATCCGTCGACGGATGATACAGGTGTCAGCGCAGACGATGGGAGCCGGTCTGGCCGGCTTGATTGCGGGATTGATTATCGCGGCGCTCGTGTCAGCCCCCATCTCGCTTCTACCTTCGCCGTTTGGCCAGCTGGCGCCCTTTCTTACCGCCGTTTTTATGGCCTATCTTGGGGCCACCATATTCGTCATGCGCGAGAACGACATCATCAACTTGCTGCGCAGTCGATTTCAGTCTGACCCAAATGAGGCCGGCACGTCCTCGCAAAGTGGCCGGAGTATTCTCATGGACACCAGCGTGATTATCGACGGCCGCATCGCGGATATCGCACGGACCGGATTCGTCCAGGGGCCCATGTTGGTGCCGGCCTTCGTGCTGATAGAACTGCAACACATCGCCGATTCAGCAGACCCGCTTCGGAGAAGGCGCGGTCGTCGAGGGCTGGACATCCTCAACCGGCTCCAGAAGGACAACACGATCCCATTGAGAATTACCGACCTCGATGTCGAAGGCGTGCGTGAAGTGGATGACAAGCTCGTGATCCTTGCGAAGCAGCTGCGAAGTCCGATCTTAACCAACGACTACAACCTGAACAAAGTGGCGGAGCTCCAGGGGGTAACGGTGCTCAATATCAATGAGCTGGCCAATGCGGTCAAGGCGGTTTATCTGCCGGGCGAAACCATGGAAGTACAGGTCATTCAGGAAGGGAAGGAACCCGGCCAGGGAGTCGGCTACCTCGACGACGGAACGATGGTTGTTGTTGAAGACGGCAAGGGGAATATTGACACCACTATCCCAGTTACGGTCACTAAGGTGCTGCAAACCGCCGCAGGTCGCATGATTTTTGCCAAATCCGGCATCGACTGAGAAGCTTGATGGCGCTCCAGATTTACAGCACCCTCACTCGCCGCAAAGAAAACTTGGTAACTCTGAACTCCGGCAAGGTCCGGATGTATGTCTGCGGACCCACCGTCTATGACCGGGCGCATATCGGACATGCGATGTCTTCCATCGTATTCGACGTCATCCGCCGGTACCTCGAGTATCGTGGATTTGAGGTCCAGCATGTGATGAACTACACCGATGTGGACGACAAGGTGATCCGACGCGCACGTATCCTGAGTTTTGAGCCTTTGAAGCTGGCCGAAAAGTATATCGATGAATATGACCAACACCTGAAGGATCTCAACATTCTGGAGCCGACGGTGAGGCCGCGTGCCTCTGAAGAGATACCCGCGATCATCGAGCGGGTGGAAGAATTGGTGGCGAAGGGCTTCGCGTATTCGGTGGACGGGGACGTTTTTTTTGAGGTCAGCCGCGATCCGAACTACGGCAAACTTTCGGGTCGCCATTTGGATGACATGCAGGCCGGAGTCCGAATTGAGGTGGATGAACGAAAACGATCGCCGGCAGACTTCGCGCTTTGGAAGTCCGCCAAGCCAGGTGAGCCAAGCTGGGAGAGCCCGTGGGGTCTGGGCCGGCCCGGGTGGCACATTGAGTGCTCGGCGATGAGCGCCCGCCACCTGGGAGACGAAATCGATATCCATGGCGGCGGAAACGACCTGATTTTCCCGCACCATGAAAACGAAATCGCCCAAACCGAGAGCCTGACCGACCGGGCATTTGCCCGATATTGGGTGCATAACGGGATGATGCAGCTCGGCGGCGAGGCGATGTCGAAGTCGACGGGAAACGTGCTTTCCATCGAAGAGTTTTTGGAGATGCACGAAGCGGACGTCCTGCGTCTTCTGGTACTCAATTCGCACTACCGCAGTCCGCTCTCCTTTAATGATGAGATTACGGAAGCCGCCAAGCGTGGCTTGGATCGGATTAAGGGCGCGTTGAAACCCGCCATTCCTGGCGATGATGACAGTTCCCGCCACCCATCGAAGCCGTTGACGGATAAGGCCAGTCAGGACTTCATCCAAGCGATGGATGACGACTTCAATACCCCGAGAGCGCTCAGCGCAATTTATGAGCTGGTGCGAGGCATCAATCAGGCCCGGGATGCCGGGGCAAGCCAACAAGAGTTGGGCGTGGCCCAAGATAAGTTGCGCGAGATAGCCGGCGTGCTCGGACTACGCTTGACCGGGCCGCGCGGGCTTGAATCGCAGGCCTCCGGATTGGTCGAGCTTCTGCTCGAGATCCGTGAGGAGTTACGGGAATCCGAACACTGGGCACTCGCCGACCGGATCAGGGACCGATTGTCGGAACAGGGCGTCATGCTCGAGGATGGAAAACAGGGCACCATCTGGCACTTCGACGGACAGGTAGGTTGACTACCCTCGCGCTCGCAAATTATTGGGACCCATCGCCCCGCTCCCCCACAGGCCGCGGGGGACCAGGCGCGGAGGCACAATCGAGACCGGCTGAGCCGGGCAACAGTTGACCCCCCGAACGCTAGAGCTCATTTACGGCCCACATCCAGTCGAAGAGGTATTGCGCGCCGGCCGCAGAAGAGTCCACCGACTGCTGGTGGCTGGATCGATTCGGCCTTCCATCGAGGAGGTGGTCCAGCAAGCTTCCATACCCGTGGAGCGAGTGAGACGGTCTGTCCTCGACGCCGCGGGTGATCACCATCAGGGGATTGGGGTTGAAGTTGAGCCGTATCCATACTCCGATATGGATGCAATCCTGGAGGCGGCTGCATCGGCCGGCCGCCGTGCCCTGATATTGATACTCGATAGCTTGCAAGACCCACAGAATCTGGGGACGTTAATCCGGACCGCCGAAGCGGTGGGTGTGCAGGGCATCCTAATTCCCAAGCGAGGCGCCGCCGGGGTTACGCCAGCAGTCGTTTCTGCCTCTTCAGGTGCCTGCGAACACCTTCGTATCGCCCGCGTGAATTTAGCACGTGCCATGGGCGAACTTAAGAAGGCCAACATCTGGATCGCCGGGCTCGAGAGCGGTCCCGATGGGAAGGACATCTACACGACTGAGCTCAACAGCCCGCTCGGCATCGTAGTTGGGGCCGAGGGACAAGGATTGCGCAGGCTTGTTAGGGAAACTTGTGATTACCTGATCCGGATTCCTATGAAAGGGTCCGTGGGATCGCTCAATGCCGCGGTGGCGGGATCGATTGCACTTTATGAGGCCGGACGGCACGTAAATCGAGCCGAGGGGTAGGTGGGAGCGGCTCCAGAATCGGTTGAATTGACGCCCCCTTTGGATGCTGATAGACTCATCGACCGTAGCTTTGGTATAATCGCCGAGCGCCGCGAAAGGCGCGTTTTTGTCGTCAGGCCGACGTAGCTCAATGGCAGAGCAACCGCTTTGTAAGCGGTAGGTTATGGGTTCGACTCCCTTCGTCGGCTTGTGGTTCGCGGAGCGAAGCAATCGCGGAGCGAGTCATCCGCGAAATGGAGCGAGCCGTCGCGGAGTGGGAGCGTTTTGCTTTGGCAAGCAAATGGCGCGGCGTTGGAGTGGAGGATCGTGAGGGCGGTTACCCAAGTGGACAAAGGGGGCTGACTGTAAATCAGCTGGCATACGCCTTCGGAGGTTCGAATCCTTCACCGCCCACCAGCCTGTCCTGCGCAAATCGTCTCGGTGATTGGAGGAGGATACGCCCTCATAGCTCAGTCGGTAGAGCACGTTCTTGGTAAGAACGGGGTCAGGGGTTCGAATCCCCTTGAGGGCTCAGCTTCGCCGGTATTGGATGCGATCGCACGTAGGCTGAGGAGATAACAGATATGGCTAAAAAGAAATTCGAACGCACGAAGCCGCACATGAATGTGGGCACGATGGGGCACATCGACCACGGGAAGACGACGCTGACCTCGGCCATCACGAAGTGGTGTTCGCTGAATGGGTGGGCGGA
>JADFRG010000094.1 GCA_022561385.1 Chloroflexota bacterium | reverse complement strand
TTTTTAAGCTGCGGGAGACCCGCGATGAGCTTGGGCTGGGATCGATCCGCAACGTCTTCGCGGAGCTGCTATTCCCCGGCACCGGCACGCTGCAAACCCGGGCGCGGTACTTCCTCTTCGTACCCTGGATCTACACACAATTCGAGAAAAACCGGGTCCCCTCGAGCAGGCTCTGGGAACGGCTTCGACAGGAGGAGATCCGGCTCATACGGATCCTGATGGCGCAGGATGAAACGGACGGGGTCATCGGGCGCATTTCCGGAGCAAGCCTGACTCGCTTCCCTTCGAACATCTACTGGTTCGGGCTTCGGCGCTGGGGCATCTTCCAGCGCGATATCAGCCAGAGTCAATACCATCGAACCCTGGATCGCACCTACATCCTGCAAGCTGACCGCCATGTGACCGACGATGGAGAGCCACTGGACTGGGGCTTGGAGCACAAGTGGGACCCGCATTTGCCCGACCCACCCAAGTCCTTTCCGGAAGGGGCGACCCTCTCGCTTCGCCGCGGTGAAGCGGAATACCTCAGGGAGAAGCTGCGCCTTCAGTGCGCCGATAGCATGCTCCCGTTCATGGTGGATGCCGGCACCGCTCTCGATCAGGTGGAATATGCCTGGATGCACCCCGCCTACGCGTCCTTTCCGGCTTGGCTCCGAGAGATCCTGGATCACGCGCGCTTTTTCTCCGAGGCGATGTACGGCGCTGCACTCCTGTACAACTACCTGCTCGCAGAAATGGACGGACGCGATCAGTTGGTTGATGTATACGGGGAGGAAATAGAAGCCTGGCGCGAAATGATTCTGAGCCGGATGAAGTCCTTCCTGGAATGGGACCGCGAAGCGTTCTGGGGGCTGGTGACCGCACACGGCCGAATCCCTATCCCTACGCGGCAGTTCGTGCGGCGCTGGTTGGATCTCGTCCTGGTTGACGGGCAAGTTCTCCAAATCGTCGAGGCCAAGCCGGCGCGAGAGCTCGTTCGGAAACGGGAAATGTCCCTTAAGGGAGGTCGCTCGCGATTCCACAGCGAGCGACATCGCGAGCTCTGGGGCGGGGCATCGGGCAGTTTTCAGCTCGACTTCCGCTGGTGGGTGGGCAAGCGCCTCGCCAACGACATCATCCGGGGATTAAGGGCGGACTGATGCTGGCGCCGGACGACCGCACGCTTCTACTGGACGCGCTCCGCCCGCCCGAGGGCTACGCCTTCGACCAGGGCGTAGGAACGACTTTTACGCTCGATCTCGTCACGATGCTCGTAGCGCCTCTATCTCTGGCGCTGCACGATGTCGCAAGTGCATCCGAAGCGCTTAGCGATCCGGTGCTGCTGATGGACGGCATACGGCGCTACGCCAAGCAACTGACGCTATTTTGTCAAGCGGGCTACATTGCCGTCCCTCGGCAGGCGAATCCGCTCTACCGCTACCTCGAGGAGATGGTGGTGGAGGTCAAGGCTCCCAATGGCGGCCTCTTCCACCCCAAGGTGTGGCTGCTCCGCTACACCTCGCAGTCCGATCGCCCCCTGTACCGATTCCTTTGCCTCAGTCGCAATATGGACTTCAGCCGTTCCTGGGACCTGATACTTCGACTGGACGGGGAGCTTCAGGACCGGAAGGTCGGCTACGGCAGGAACGCTCCCTTGGCCGAATTCCTGGCGGCGCTGCCCAAATTCTCGGTCCGACGAGCCTCGGAGCGGGTGCTTGGGACCATCGAGCTCCTGCAGCAGGAAGTACGGAGGGTCCGGTTCCGGGTTCCCGATCCTTTTTTCGAAGACAGCCTCGAATTCCTGCCCCTCGGCCACCGAAGCCATCTTCGATTTCGTCTGGACCAACCGAAGGGGCGCAGCATGGTCGTTTCGCCGTTTCTATCGGATCAGGTTCTGAAAGAAGCCACACTCGATGGAGAGGGGCACGTTCTGCTATCGGAGCCGGAAAGCCTGCGGCGAGTCGATCCTAAGTGCCTGGATCGTTTCTCTAAGATCTACGTCTTCAACGACGCCGCTCTCAACCCGCCTGCAGATGAGAAGCTTGAAGAGGGAGAGCAGAACGCGGGCGGCGAGATCCAGGACGC
>JADFRG010000010.1 GCA_022561385.1 Chloroflexota bacterium | reverse complement strand
GCATATGAAATGCCCGATCGGGCGGGGCACAACATCTTGAATCTACTTCTGAAAGGTGCAGCCGAAGGAGAAAGCTACAGATGCCAGCTAAGAAACAAAAAGCGTTAGGCCGTCGCGGATTCCTGAAGGCCGGCCTCCTGTCGAGCGGAATCGCGGTCGCGGCCGCAAGCCAGTCAAAGAGCCCGCTTCGGCAAGGGGGGCAGAGGGGGAAGGGGTCTTTGGCTCGCACTCGGGGAAGGGAGGAACAAGCCACGGTTCGCCGGGCACCGTTGGATCTGTCCACAACGAAGCCAACGGGTTCGACCCACACGAGCGGCTTTACGACTTTGATTATTGCGAAGTCAGCCAGCTCCCAAACGATCAGACCTTGAGAGAGTACGCCATCGTCGCCGTCGACAAAGAGATCGAAGTTGTACCCGGCGCTAGATTGGTCACAAACGGAGAACTGAAGCAGCCCGTGTCAGCTCTGGGCAGGAGGTGTACCAGATGAGTTCGGAAAAGGTAACGCGTCGTGGTTTCCTAAAGTTGAGCGCCGTTGGCGCAGCGGGTGTATCTGGCGGAGCAGCTCTGCTGCAACGCGAGCGGGGGCTGGCTTCCGACGTGCCGACTGCTCCTCAAGGCAATGGCGACCCGTATGATTCTCACTTCGGCCTAGGCGGCGTGGGGGATGTCGACTTGACGAAGTTCGATCCCTCGGCCTACCTGACCGACTTCGACTATGGTGAGGTGAGCACCCTAGAGAACGGTCAAACCCTGCGGGAGTACACGATCGTTTCCGTTGACAAGGAAATCGAAGTCGCCCCGGGGATCTACTTCCCCGCCTGGACCTACAACGGCCAGGTCCCCGGACCCACTCTGCGAGCCACCGAGGGCGACCGCATCCGCATCCACTTCACCAATGCGGGCTCGCACCCGCACACTCTCCACTTCCACGGAATCCACGCCGTCAACATGGACGGTGTCTGGGAGGTGATAGAGAACGGGCAGAGTTACACTTACGAGTTCGACGCCGAGCCCTTCGGCCTGCACCTATATCACTGCCACACCACCCCCCTCAAGACGCACATCCACAAGGGACTTTACGGGGTCTTCATCGTCGATCCCCCCGCGCCTCGGCCCCCGGCCAAGGAGTTGGTGATGATGATGAACGGCTTCGACACCAACTTCGACGGGGACAACGAGATCTATGCCGTCAACACCGTGGGCTTTCATTTCATGCGGCACCCGATCCCCATCAAGAAAGATGAGTTGGTGCGGATCTATCTGGTCAACATCACCGAGTTCGATCCCATCAACTCCATCCACATCCACGCCAACTTCTTCGATATCTACCCCACCGGGACCCGCTTGGAGCCCGACGGTTTCACCGATACCGCCATGTTCTGCCAGGGGGAACGGGCCATCCTGGAGTTCCGCTACAAGTTTCCGGGGAATTTCATCTTCCACGCCCACCAGAGCGAGTTCAGTGAACTGGGCTGGTTCGGCACGTTTGAAGTGACGGAATAGGAGCACGACGATGCAAGAGACACAAGAGAAACAGGCTCGCGGCCGAACGCCCACCTGGGTCATCGGAACCGTGCCCCTGCTCCTGCTGGGGGCCTTAGTCTGGGTCTTCCTAACCTATGGCCCCCTGGGGGTGTTCCAGGCGGCCTTCCCTCCCGTCGAGGAGTTGAGCATCCAGCGCATCGTCCTACCTGAACCCGGGGTGATTCAGCTAGAGATTATCAATGGCGGGCCCGACCCGGTGACCGTCGCCCAGGTGTTGGTAGACGAGGCCTACTGGGTTCACACCATCGAGCCGGCGCGCACCATCCCCCGCCTAGGCCGGGCCACCATCACCATCCCCTATTCCTGGGTGGAGGGCGACACGCACGAGATCATGCTCATCACCGCGACCGGCGTGACCTTCACCGCTGAGATCGCCGTGGCCACCGAGTCCCCTAAACCTAACGCCCTGTACTTGGGGACCTTTACCCTGCTGGGCATCTACGTGGGCGTGATCCCGGTTGGCATCGGCCTTTTGTGGTTTCCCTTCCTGCGCCGCATCACGCGCCGCTGGTTGAACTTCTTCCTCGCACTGACGGTTGGACTTCTGCTCTTCTTGGGAGTGGACGCAGTGGCGGAGGCCTTAGAGCTGGCCGCCGAGCAGGTGCCCGGACCCTTCCAGGGCGTGGCGCTGATCCTCATTGGTGGCCTGGGCACCTTCCTGGCGCTGGATGCCTTCGTGCGCTGGACGACTTCCGGCGCACGCGACGAAACCCGAGCCCGCCTGGTGCTGGCCTACATGATCGCCCTGGGCATCGGCCTGCACAACCTGGGCGAAGGGCTGGCCATCGGCGCGGCCTACGCCGTGGGCGAGATTTCTCTGGGTGCCTTCCTGGTGCTGGGCTTCATGCTGCACAACACCACCGAGGGCCTGGCCATCGTTGCCCCAATTGCCAAAGATCGGCCTGCGCGGCTGCTGGGCCATCTGGCGGCCATGGGCGCCCTGGCCGGCGCACCGACCATCGCCGGCACCTGGATCGGGGGCTTCACCTACTCGCCGATCTGGGCCACCTTCTTCCTGGCCGTGGGGGCTGGGGCCATCTTCCAGGTGGTCCATGCGATAGGGAAACTTATGAGGCAACAGAGCGACGATAGGGCCAGTCGCCTCTTCAACGCTGCCGGCTTGATGGCTGGCCTGGTGATCATGTATGTCACCGGGCTGCTTGTTACGGCGTAGTCGAGCTGAGCGCTTCACCGCGGTGCAGAAAAAGACTGGATTCCTGCCGAGGGCCGCGACATCGGTTGGTGGATCGCACAGCGCACTCTAAAGCCAAGCTTGCCGGATCCAGATCAAGATCTAAATGACCGAGGATCTAACTGTGTGGATTGACCTTACGGCGTTCTTGGTTAGTTTCTAGCGGATACTTCAACGCATGTCGCCTTGCGCATAGCCAATCCTGCGCCAGACTGACAGGCCGCAGAACCGGATTTTATCAACGAATCGGCCGGCCTTCAGGAGCGGGACTTCAATTTCGAGGCTAGAGAGAACACTTCTGGGGAGTTTTCCGCTATCGCTGACCTCTGGGGGGGAAAAGTTTTGGCTGGGTTCAGGGCATACGCACCCTGAAGTTATCGAACTCAAGCACCGCCCGATCGGCGCCATCCACCGAGGCCACCAGCGCAAACGCGCCAAATGGAAGTTTCTCTTCGACTATTTCGCCCGCCAATAGGCCGTTGATGAAAAAGGCAAAGCGGGGCCCTTCGGCCGTTACGGTCAGCCGGTTTACGCCACCGGGATTGATCAGCGGGGTGGGGTTGTCGACGTAGTAATAGTCCAGATTCTGCTCGTACCACAAAGAAATGGTAAAGCTGCCTTCATCCGAGATCAGGAATTCGAGATAGTTCAACCCATCGTCTCGGAACCGAATCCCGTATTCCGCATCCGCGGGCCCCTCTAGCTGCCGCGCATCGACGATCATCTCGAAATCGGTGGTATTTTCCAGGTCGCTCAGGTAAGTCGAACTGAGGCAGCCGAAATCGGAGTTCTTGCAGTCTACGCTCCAAACATACTTTCCCTCGGTTACGGCCAGGGTTTTTGTGAGGTCGTCGAACGTGAAGGATCCAACCTCCCAAAGCCCCGAGACCGCGTCGAAAGTATCTATGATGGCCGCCGTCCACGGCTCGCGCAGCTCGAAATTGTCGAATTCCCACTCGGCCGGAACGCCGGGTTCATATAGGTTGACCACCATACCGATGCGGCCGCGCCGCAGAGTGTTCTCTTCGATCTGGTCCACGTACTGATCGTTGATGAAGAAGTAGAAGCGGCCGTCGATGGCGGTCACCGTGAGTCGGTTGAAGGCGTTCGGTCGAATCGCAGCAGAGGGGGTCAGCTCGATCAAAGTGGTCCATTCGCCCCCATTGTTCATGCTGAACCAGTAGTTCTGCCGGCTGTCAATATTGAAGTTGTAAAAAGTGTCGGCCGCGGTCTCCCGGAAGACAATTCCAAAATCTGCCTCCTGAGAACCGCGCAGTTGTTGTGCGTCAACGGACACCGAAAAGTCGGATATCGGGTTCATCTCGGGGGTGTCGTGTACGCTTAGGTTGTCGGCAGGCATCACCTCCCAATAATATTTACCGTTACGGAAGGTGAAGCTACGTGAGCCAAATTCGTCCGCAAGCTCGCTGAAGGGATTCCATTGGTTGACATTCGAATCGAAGTTGTCAGCAATTGTCTGAGGCCAGCGCGCAGAGGGGAGATCGGCCGGAGACGATTCCCGCAAAGCGGTCATGATACGGCTCCCGGCCGGTGGGTCACCGCCCGGTGTCGGGCTGGATGATAGCTGGGGCGAGGCGGTGGCAGGTGGAGGCGCAATAGCAAGCGGCGCGGTCGTTATTAAAGCGGGTGCGGTCGGAAGCGCCTGCTCCGTGGCAGCGGCCGAGCTCGCGCGGGAGGCCAGTCCTGCGATGACAAAGATGCCTACCGCACAGGTTCCCAGCACTACCAGGGCGCCCGCCCCCAATAACCACGGCGCAACCCGACGCGCGGTGGTCGATTGGGAAGGCCGATCCGTCGCGCTTTCCCTTGCCGCAGCCTCCGCCCGGGCCAGATCTTCCGTGGGCACGGTGCCGACCTGGCTCGGCTCGCGAATAAATTCGGACTCGGGTATTGCCAGCCGCACCGCGCGCACCATGGCGGCTGCCGATTCATAACGATCCTCGGGCCGCTTGGCCATCGCTTTCAGGATCACACTTTCCAGTGCAGGGCTCGTGTCCGGATTGAGCTTGCTGGGAGGTGGCGGCGGATCGGTCATGTGTTTGATCACCACCGCCATGGGGGTCTCGGCATCGAACGGCACGCGTCCGGTTACCATCTCGTAGAGCAGCACTCCAAGCGAGTAGATATCGCTTTGTCGCGTGAGCGGATCGCCGCCGCCCTGTTCGGGCGACATGTAGTGGGGGGTGCCGACGATGCCCCCGGTCTGCGTGAAGTGTTTGGTGCCTCCCACCATCTTGGCGATGCCAAAATCGGTGAGCAGGCAGTTGCCGCGCTTGTCGATCAGCACGTTGCTGGGTTTTACGTCCCGGTGGATCAGGCCCTGCGAGTGGGCATAGTCGAGCGCGTCCCCCAGCTGTGAGATGATGATTCGAATACGCTGCAGGGGCATCGGTTTCTCGCCCAGCAGGAGATCCGCCAGTGTGCCGGTTTCCACCAGCGGCATGACGATGTAGGTGTAGTCATCCGCCTCACCATAGTCGTGGACCGGCAAGATGTGCGGATGCTGCAACTTAGCAATAACCTTGGCTTCTTGCTCAAACCGGCCAGTAAACTCCGCGTCACGCGCGTATTGCTGAGGAAGAATTTTTAGTGCAACGTAACGATCCATCCCGGGCTGATAGGCCTTATACACGGCCGCCATCCCTCCCTCGCCAACGGGAGAGATGACCTGATATCGGCCCAGCTGCTTACCGGTTAGATCTTCCATAGAAGGGAATGATACCGAAAGTTGTCATGCGGACCAACGCGAGAACGAGATCGCTAGTGAGAGGGGAACTGCCAAAAACGGCCTACGAAAGGACTCCTCAGGTCACCTCCGTTAGCCGAGCGTGCCTGTCTTGAAGGTAGGTCTGAAGTGCGCTGAGGACCCAGATCGAAATCCGCCTCGTTCGCCGCGGGATCCCTATGTCCCACATGGAAGGCGCGCTTCCGCAAACTTCCCCGGGCCCGCCAGAATTCATCAGGCCCGTGGCCAATTTAGATCCTCTTGGCTGCTAGGTAGGGTGGAGCAGGCGGCACGCCCCGTGAAGCCCGGTCGATCATCCGTTGTCGGAATGACGTAACGCCACGATCTCCGCTATGATCGAAAGTGCGATCTCATCCGGTGTGTCGGCACCTAATTCCAGGCCCACCGGACCATGAAGGCGATCCAGATTCGCCTCGCTGAGGCCACTCTCTTTGAGCCGCGCGCGGCGCTTGGCCTGAGTCTTTTTGCTTCCCAACGCCCCGACATAATATGCCTCCGAAGTCAACGCAAGCTCCAGGGCCGGCTGGTCGATCTTCGGATCATGGGTGAGCATGACCACCGCGGTAGAACGGGTCAGTGGGATGTTTTCAAATGCCTCAGAAGGCCAGGCTTGAATAAGCTGATCGACCTCAGGGAAGCGCTCTTTGGTGGCGAACGCTCGACGCGGATCCACGATCACGGTACGCATGTCCAGCGTCTTGGCCAGCTTGGCAAGTGAAATGGCAATTTGGTTTCCCCCAACGACGACCAGTGTCGGAGGGGGCGGCATGATGTCCACGAAGGCCGTTAGGCCCTCGGCGGCCAGTTCTTGAAGGCTCGGCTCGGCCACCTGCATGGCCAGCTCGACGGATTGGTCGTCCGACCCGGAGTCCAGGCTGCCGAAACGTGTGCTCGGATCGCGCATGCTGAGCGTGAGCTTGCGCCCTACGACGGACTCCGGACCGCGGACAATGGTCACGCTCGCGGCCGGCTCTTCCTTAATTAGAAGAGCCTTAATAAATTCGAATTGCTCTGGATCCATCCGTTCAACAAAAACGTCGACGCTGCCGCCGCAGGCCAATCCGACGCTCCATGCGGTTTCGTCGGCGACTCCGAAGTGAAGCAACTGGGGCGAGCCGCTTTCCAGCACTTGCTGCGCGGCCTCCGCCACCGCCGACTCCACGCAGCCTCCGCTTACGGACCCTGCGATCTCGCCTTGCGCGTTGATCGCCATTTTGGCCCCCTCCTGCCTCGGCGAAGATCCCCAAGTCTGGACCACCGTCGCCAGCGCGATGTCCGTGCCCTGCTCACTCCACCGTGTGAGGTCGTCGAGAATGTCTCTCATCAAGCCTTCCTTCTCGCTTCTAGCTAGCCGCGATTGATTTTGTCATTTCATGTTTTGTCGCTTCGTTCTTCCCGATCTAATCTGGCGTGATTCTTCCCGCGAGATCGTCTTTGGTGAACGGGCCGGCCTCCGCGATCAGCGCGCGGGCCTCATCCACCTTGCCCCACACGTCCCAGAGCAGCACCCCGCGAACGCGTCCTTTCTCAAGGTAGTAGACCAACCCTTTCTTGAACGGCTCGGCCCAGTCCGAAACAATCTCGAGCTCCGGATTGATATCTCCCACCGCTTCGTAGCCGAGATCGAACAAATCGGAATAGAAGTAGGGCAAATGGTCGTAATTGATTGGTTCCCCGGCCATAGATCTGCCGGCCATCTCGCCCATGGTGTTGGCGTTGTCTTCGTGCTCAACGCGCATCTTTCGATCCAGCGCCGGATTGTAAAAACGAGCCACGTCCCCGGCGGCATAAACATCCGGGTCGTTGGTCTGCAGTGTAGGCTGGACCACCACGCCATCCTCCACCTCCAGCCCGGCGGCCTCTGCGAGCGCGGTGTTGGGCTGAATCCCGATCCCGGCCACGACCGCGTCGACGTGAACTACGCCCGCACCGGTCACGACGTGCACGTGCCCATGTCCGCTCTCAATCGCCTCGACGGTTGCGCCCGAAATCACGGTCACTCCGTTGCCCTCGTAGTACTCGTTGAGGAACGCGCTGAGATCCGCCGGAAACTGGAGTGCGCCTACGCCCGCCTCCGGAAAAATCATCGTCACGTTTTGGTTGTTCATCGCCAGCGCGGCCGCAACTTCCGAGCCGATGAAACCTCCACCGATGACCGCAAACTTGGCCTCGGACTGCGTCAGCGCCTGCAAACGGCGGTAGTCCTCCACCTTTCGATAGTACATAACAAGGTCATCTCCGAACGGAAGGCGGCGGGGGCGCCCTCCGGTTGCCAGGAGCAGCTTCTCGTAGCCGTATTCCGTACCCTGATCGTCGATCACCTTCCTGGCTTCTCGATCGACTTTTTCGATTTTTCGGCCCAGATGTAATTCGACGGTTTGATCCTGGGTGCCACGCCAGATGCTGTCGATATCCTTGCCCTTCCAGAGCCCCTTCGAGAGGGGCGGTCGATTGTATGGGGGGTCTACCTCAGCGCCAATCAATCCCAGAGAGCCTTCGGGATCGACGGCGCGAATCCCTCGAACAGCAGCATCGGCGGTCATGCCGCCGCCGACGATCAAATACTTATAATTCGGCATTTATCCCTCACCATTCGGTTTATCGGCCAATTGGCCTACGCGTGATTATGCACCTATCATTAACCAGATCGACCTTGGATTTAATGCTATTCTAGCATTACCATACTGAGTACCACTAACCTATGTCTTCCGACCTGCCCGCACCCCCCGAATTTGATCTCGACCCGCTCGTAGCGATCCTCAACCCCTATGCCCCACAGGGCCGGAGCGCGCTGCTTCCGGCGCTTCATGCCGCTCAAAGGCGATACGGGTACCTGCCCGAACCTGTAGCGGCAGAGGTCGGCCGACGCCTGGGCGTACCGCTCGCCGACGTTTACGGCGTGATCGACTTCTATGCCCTTCTTTACAAGGAGCGAGTGGGGGAGCAAATCGTACGTGTGTGTGTCGATCCACCCTGTGCGCAGGCCGGCGGGCAGCAGGTCCTGGATTCAATATCGGAACACCTCGAGGTCGAGCCAGGTGATATTACGTCGGATGGGAAATGGACTCTGGAACGCGCGCCTTGTCTCGGTCGTTGCGAACATGCCCCGGTAGTGCTCATAAACGATCTCCCTTTGACCCATGCGAAGGCCGATCGTCCGCAGGCGCTGCTGTCGGGCGATTGGGAGCAGGCCTCGAGCCAGGTCGGAGGGGACATTCGATTGCTGACCGGCAACTGCGGAAAAGGTGCTCCGGCCACCATCGGTGAGTACGAGGCCGCTGGAGGTTACGCGGCGCTGCGAAAGGCGGTCGGCGAGATGGCCCCCACCGATGTGATCGAGGAAATCAAGGCCTCGGGCCTGGTCGGGCGTGGCGGCGCGGCCTTCCCCACCGGCGTGAAGTGGGAAGGGGCCGCCGGCGCACCCGGCGATCCCAAGTATGTGATTTGCAACGCAGACGAATCCGAGCCGGGGACCTTTAAAGATCGCGTGCTCCTGGAGGACGACCCGCACAGCAGCCTGGAAGGTACGATCCTGGCCGGCTACGCGGTGGGCGCGGAGGTCGGCTACCTCTACATTCGAGGCGAATACCGGAAGGCGGAAAACATCGTCCGAAACGCCATCGATGAGGCGCGGCGGCAAGGGTATCTAGGTGCAAACATTCTCGGCAGCGAATTTGGCTTCGACATCGAGATTCGGAGCGGAGCGGGGGCCTATATCTGTGGTGAAGAAACGGCGCTTTTCGAATCGATCGAAGGGAAGCGCGGTTTCCCGCGCATCAAGCCTCCATTTCCGACGACGCATGGGTTATTTGGCAAGCCCACGGTAGTCAACAACGTCGAGACGCTGGCCAACGTGCCCTTGATTATTCGGGGCGGATCTCAGGCGTTCCGAGAGAGAGGCACTGAGGAGTCTCCCGGTACGAAATTATTCTGCTTGTCAGGCGACGTGGCTCGCCCCGGATTATATGAAGTGGAATTCGGCGTACCGTTGCGACATTTACTCGAAGATCTCGGCGGAGGCGTTGTTGGCGGAGAGCTGCAAGGGATCCTGTTCGGAGGGGCGGCGGGGGCTTTTGCAACAGCACAGCATCTGGATGTGAAGATGACCTTTGAGGATCTCAAAGAGGCCGGCCTCCCACTTGGCTCGGGAGTGGTCATGGTCTTCAATGAGGCGCGCGACATGCGCCAGGTGCTGCGCGGGCTGGCACACTTCTTCGCGGACGAGTCGTGTGGGAAGTGCTACCCATGCCAGCTCGGAACGCAGCGCCAGTACGAGATTCTCACAGAGTTGGCCAAAGGCAATTACCAGCCCGGTGATGTAGAGCGGCTGACCGACGTGGGATGGACTATGACCGATGCTTCTCTCTGCGGTCTGGGGCAAACCGCCGCAACTGCGGTGTTGAGCGCTATCGACACTTGGCCGGAGTTGTTCTCTGGTAACGGAGCTCAGTAGGCTGCCTAGAATGTCTGAGCCGAACTCGGAGGTATAAGTCATACCGGACGGAACGGTACCCTTCAGATATCACCAATACGCCGGCGACTGGCGAGAGGTCGAGGCCGAAGTTATCGAGGAGGGAGAAATCACCCTCTTTGTAAATGGTCGCGAATTGGCTTCGCTCATGTGCACCCCCAGGGATCCGCTGCAGCTGGCGCTGGGATTTTTGGCGAACGAAGAGTTGATCACCTCGTGCGAGGACGTGGCGATCGACCACGTCTGCGCAACCGGGAACTGTGTCGATATCTGGCTGAATAAGTCGATTTGGGATCGGCCGCGCCGTAGGATCATCACCTCCGGCTGCGGAGGGGGCCTGACGTTTTCAGATCTCGCGGCACACCAGGAACCCGTGCGCGCGCAGCTCGTAGTTGAGCCGCAAAAAATCGGCGAGCTGATGATGAGGCTGCAGACTCGGGACAGCCTTTATGCCCGCGCCCGAGGCGTCCACACATCGGCTCTGAGCGACGGGGAACGGCTTGTGATCGTGGCGGAAGACATCGGGCGCCACAACACCATCGATCGTCTGCGCGGCGAGTGCCTGCGCCGGGAAATGGATCCCGAAGGACTGATGCTGCTGGCAACCGGCCGCATTTCGTCGGAGATGATCAACAAAGCGGTCAAAATGGGCTGTCCCATCGTGGCTTCGCGTACCTCGCCCACCAGTATGTCGGTCGGTCTGGCACGCGAGTGGAACATCACGCTGTGTGGCTATGTCCGCCGCACTCGGATGAATGTTTATGCTCATCCAGAGCGACTGCTTGATGCGGACCTGGCAATCAATGAACTTTTCACCTCGGTCGAGTATCCCGTCGCGAGTCTGAGCGGCGACTAGTCCTCATTCAGGAGAGAGCTTGACGGAAGCCATTAAGCTGATAATCGACGGCAACTCAGTCACCGTTCCCCCCGGGACGACGATCTTGAGCGCCGCCGCGGAGCTGGGGACCGAAATCCCGACCATTTGCTATCACGATCACTGCAGCTCCTACGGTATTTGCCGCCTGTGTGTCGTGGAAGTAGAAGACGCCCGCGTTCTGCAGCCCGCGTGTGTGGCCGAAGTGCGCGATGGCATGAACGTTCACACCCGCAGCCCGCGAGTGGAACGCAGTCGGCGCACGATCCTGGAGATGCTCGATTCTGCGGTGAACCTCAACGAAGCGCCCGAAATTCAGGCCCAGCTACGGGATTACGACGCGAACCCGAAACGTTTCGAGAACGGTGCGAAGCGAGAATCAATTATCATCGATGACAACCCGATGTTCGTGCGCGACTACTCCCAGTGCGTTCTCTGCTGGCGCTGCGTTCAGGTCTGCGCAGAGGACGCCCAGTACACGTACGCCATTAACTTCAGCGGGCGCGGATTCGAAACTAGTATCGATACCTTCTTCAACCAGAGTCTGCCCGAATCAACCTGTGTCTTCTGCGGGCAATGCGTGGATGTTTGCCCGACCGGCGCCCTGAAACCCAAGCGTGAATGGCTGCTGGAGCAAGGACAAACGCCGGATGAGATCATGCAGTTGACGCGCATGGAACGCCGGGGAAGAAGGCGGTCGGGGTAGGATGACCACAACATACGGTTGTGCGGAACGATCCAGATTCGTGCTGAACATTCGTACCCTGTGCACCGCGTGGGAGGTTTAGGGTGATTGAAGCCGACCGAGTCGTCAGCACAGTCTGTCCCTACTGCGGAGTCGGATGCGGGATGGATTTGCATCTCAAGGACGATTTCATTTTCAAGGTGACCTCGGATCACAACAATATCGTCAACAAGGGCAACCTGTGCGTCAAAGGCCGCTACGGCTATGACATGATCTACAGCAAGAAACGGGTCACCGAGCCGTTGATGCGCAAGACGCCGCAGCGGGCTGGCGAGCGCAGCCAGGCATTCGATCTCGACGAGTGGCGCCAGGTCTCCTGGGATGAGGCTCTGGACTATACCGCCGACCGGCTCGTGGAGATCTATGAGCGGGATGGTTCGGACGCCATGGCGGTCTACTGCTGTGCTAAAGCGACCAACGAAGACAACTACCTGCTGCAGAAGATGTTTCGCGCCCTCTTCCGCACCAACAATGTGGACCACTGCACCCGGCTGTGCCACGCCGCCTCGGTGGTGGCGCTGCAGATGGCCATCGGATCGGCATCCATGAGCAACACCGCCGCCGAAGTCATCAAGACCGATGTCTTCATCGTCACCGGCTCCAACACCGCCGAGACGCATCCCATCATCGGTCTGCAGATGAAGGAGGCGGTTGAGAAGTACGGTTCCAAGCTGATCGTGGTCGACCCCCGCCGAGTCGAGCTAGCCAACTGGGCGACGCTATGGCTGCCGCAAATGCCAGGTACGGATGTGACGGTTTTCGCGGCGATGGCGCACGTGATCATCGAGGAGAAGCTCTACAACCAGGAATTCATCGATCAACGCACGGAAGGTTTCGAGGATTTCGCCAAATCGATGGAGAAATTCACGCCGGAGTTCGCTGAATCCATATCTGGAGTAGACCGCAACCTGATCATTGAGGCGGCCCGTATGTACGCCACCGCGGAGCGCGCCGCAATCTACTGGGCGCTCGGAATCTCCGAGAGCACTCACGGGGTTGACAATGCGTTCTCGTTGATACACTTGGCGCTGCTCACCGGACATATCGGCCGCGAAGGTACCGGCCTCAACCCGCTGCGCGGCCAAAACAATGTGCAGGGTGCTTCTGACATGGGGGCCATACCGTGGCATTATCCGGGCTATATGGAAGTGGACGATCCCGCCAGCGCCGATATCTGGGAGAAGGCCTGGAACGTTGAGCCGGGCGGGCTCAATCAAGAGAAGGGCCTGACGACGACGGAGATTCTGTCCAACGTTGGAGAAGGCGGCGTGCGCGCGCTGTATATCATGGGCGAGAACCCCATGATGGCCGAACCCAATTTGAATGTCACGCGTCACCACATGGAGAACCTGGAGTTCCTGGCGGTGCACGACCTCTTCATCAACGAGTCGGGAGCCTACGCGGACGTCATCCTGCCCGGCGCTTCCTGGGCGGAGAAGGACGGCACCTTCACGAACACCGATCGCCGCGTGCAGCGCATACGCAAAGCGCTGGAGCCGCGCGGGCATTCACTTCCCGATGTCGAAATCATCTCCGGGTTGGCGAAGCGGATTGAGGATCGCCTGGGGCGGCCCGGATCGGCCTACTGGGACTACCGGGATCCCGAGCAAGTCTTGATCGAGATGGGTGAGGTCGTCTCCGCCTATCGCGGCATACGCTACGAGCGGCTCGATGAGGTTGGACTCCAGACACCGGTGCCGGACGAAGATCATCCCGGTACCCCCTTCCTGTTTGAGGAGACTTTCCCCAGAGGGAGAGGGAAGTTTCACCTGCTCGAATACGTGCCTTCCGCAGAAGCTCCGGATCACGAATACCCGCTTATCTTGACCACCGGACGACTGCTCGAGCACTGGCACGGTGGGACGATGACACGCAATTCTCAGCTCGACGTGCTCTACCCCGAAGCCCTGGTTGAAATGAATCGCGTGGACGCGGCGCGGACAGGGGTCAAGTCTGGAGATACTGTACGAGTATCCTCACGGAGAGGCTCCATCGTCCTACGCGCAAATGTCACCGAGAAAGCCAATCTAGGAGTGGTGTTTATCCCCTGGCACTTCCACGAAGCGGCGGCCAACTTGCTGACGCTGGACGAACTCGACCCCGTGGCAAAGATCCCAGAATACAAGGCCTGTGCGGTGCGCGTCGAATTGGCCTCGGAGGACGAGTTGGTCAATCCAGAGGCGCGAACCCGCCGCGGTCGCTGGTAGTCCTAGCGACCCTTGGCCTAATCCCCGCGCAGGATCATGCAGGTGCTCGAGGCACGGGCCACCAGGCTTCCACCTTCGTCTAACACATCGCACTCTACTAACCCGATCGTGCGCCCGCTTTTGACCACCCGGCCCACGGCCTGCAGCTGTCCGTCCCAGACGGTTTTTAGAAAGTTGATCTTCAACTCCAGGGTGGTTGTGGTCTCGCCGGCCTGGAGCGTGCTTGCGAACGCCATGCCCATGGCCGCGTCGGCCACATCGCATAAGATTCCGCCGTGTAATGGTCCCATCGGGTTGGCGTGCCGCTCGCCTGCCTCGAGAAGCATGGTCGCCTTGCCGCGTTCGAGCGCGACCAGCCGGAAGCCTACCAGCTTGGCCACGGGAGGCTGAGACACCTCTCCCCGGATCATGGCTTGGCCGATTTCCAGCCACGGTTGAGCCTCAGCTCGCATGCTTCTTTCGGTCATCCTGGATTTTCGCCTTTCCTTCTAGTCTGCCCTCGGACCGTCGCCAGCCTGTTTTGGCCTACCGTTAAATCTGGCGGACCCCAGAGTATCATAGGTGCCTCCGGAGGGAAGACGTGCCCCCAAAGCAGACGCGCCGGCATTATCGAGGTCGGACCGTAGACGTAAGTTATGACGTTCGACGCTGCATCCATGCCGCAAATTGTGTACGTGGGCTCCCGCAGACCTTCAACCGGCAGCATATGCCATGGATCGAGCCGGATCGAGCCCCTCCCGCCGACGTGGCGGAGGTTGTGATGCGCTGCCCCAGTGGAGCGTTGCGTTTCGAACGGAAGGACGCTGGGCTGCCGGAACCCATTCCGAGCTCCAACACCGTCACACTTGTATTGGATGGCCCGCTTTACGTCCGTGGAGAACTGAAAATCGTGTCACCGCAGGGGAAATTGCTTCATCAGGATACTCGGATCTCCTTATGCCGCTGCGGGGCATCGAACAACAAACCCTTCTGTGACAATTCGCATATCGCCTCCGGGTTCAAGTCGGGCAAGCCACGGGTCGGCAGTCGCGGCGATGCGGGGTTGGGCGGCTCGCTGCAAATCACGCCGATCGAGAACGGTCCCTACCAACTGTTGGGACAGGTCGAGGTGGTGGACGCGGAGCAGGGGGTCGTCTTTCGGGGCAAGATGATTCGCCTCTGCCGATGCGGCGCATCCGGGGAGATGCCTTTTTGCGACAACTCTCATCTGCACAATGGGTTTGAATCCCGAACGTGGTAGCGGATCGCGGGCATCGGCGAGTGTGGGGTAAACGATCGCGGGGGAACGCCGTTCACGTGCTCGCCGCTTCTTGCGGGAGGCGAGCGGGATGATAGAAGCGGTCATCTTCGACCTCGACGGAGTGCTGCTGCAGTCGGAAGAAGTGTGGGACCGGGTTCGGGAGCAGCTGACCCGGGAGACCGGAGGTAAATGGCACTCGAGGGCTTCGCGGGACATGATGGGTATGAGCTCGCCAGAGTGGTCGCGCTACATGAGTAAAAAATTGGCGCTGCCGATGACACCGGAGGAGATAAACGGCGAAGTCGTCAAACGGATGGAGCTCGCCTACGTTGACCACCTCCCCCTGATTTCCGGGGCCCACGAAGCGGTAGATCGTCTGGCCGCCGGGTGGCCGCTCGGACTGGCTTCTTCGTCGAATCGTTCGTTGATCGACAAGGCCCTGCAGCAAGCAGAATTGAACGATCGATTCCAGGCCACCCTTTCGTCCGAAGAGGTCGAGCGCGGCAAACCGCACCCGGATGTATTCCAGGAGGTGGCGAGGCGACTCGGGGTCGAGCCGCGTCATATCGCGGCGATCGAAGACTCGGAGAACGGGGTCCGATCCGCGTATGCGGCTGGAATGGCGGTAGTCCTGATCCCGAACATTTCATTTCCGCCGGGAGAAGAGGCGGCGGCATTGGCAGATGCGGTGCTGGATAATTTGGAGCAATTGACGACAAAACTGATTCAGGGCCTGCGCGCGTAAGATGAGTCTTAGATTGGCTTTACCGGAGACTCTCCGTATTTGGAGTTAAGATAGGGCGATGGCCAACACGCGGCGCACTCTCGAGACCACCAACCGAGGCGGGGTGGTTGTTGGCATGTTGCTGATCGCCACGGGAACGGTCTTCTTCATCGCCAATTTGATGCCTGGTATCGATCTGGGGAGTATGTGGCCCGGAATGTTTTTCGCGGTCGGACTCGCGCTGTTGCTCCCGCCGTGGATCCTGCCCTCCCATCGCCAGGCGCTTGCGGGCTTGATTATTCCCGGGATGCTGCTGCTGGTTCTTGGCTTTATCTTTACCTACCTGGCAATCACCGACGATTGGGACTCGTGGGCTTATACCTGGGCGCTGATCCCCGCCAGTGTAGGTGCCGGCTTGTGGATCGCGGCCCGCTTCGGTTTCTGGGGGCCGGGTGCCTCGACCGTCGGACTCTGGATGATGGCGGGCAGCTTGGTGGCCTTCGCCATTTTCGCCGCTTTTCTTGGAGGCGAGGGGCCACTGGCCAAAGGAGCTCCATTGGCTCTGATCGCGCTGGGCGTCATAGTAACTTTCACTGCCTTGGTGAGGACCCGTTCCGACTAGCCTCATAGACCGAGGTTTCCAAACTCAGTTCCACAAATACCGGACGGCGAAGATCTGGCATGTATTTCGGCGGCGTTTTTCTCGAACCCCGTACATCTTGCGCTTTCTGGTCACGATGTTTATCTTGGGAGCCGCTCATCTGTATGCCTGTTCTTTGACTGCGCCGTCTCGGATACCGGAGCGGAGCTAACCCGAAGAAGCCGGACTCAGGAAGGCAAACATGAAGTTCATTCTGCGGATATTTATCAACGCGGTCGCCATATGGGTCGCAAGCCTCGTGCTGATGGGCCTGGATTTCCAGGGCAACCTGGGCAGTCTGATCCTGGTGGCGTTAATTTTCGGACTTGTGAACGCCTTGATCCGGCCGATTGTGAAACTTTTGACCTTTCCGATCACTCTGCTTACGCTGGGTCTTTTTACGCTGGTCGTAAATGCGCTGATGCTGATGCTGACCGCCGTGTTGAGCAACTCTCTCGATTTGGCTGGGAATTTCTTCGAGAGTTTCCTCACCGCGGTGTTGGGCGCGCTCGTCATCAGCATCGTGAGTATGGTGTTGAGCTGGATTCTGCCGGATTGAGCGGCGCGTTGTGATCGGCAGTAAAAAACTGGAGCTATCGTTCCGCTTGTGAATGCAAAAGTAAATTCCAGTCCATGGCTTCGCAGGGCGGGAACTTCCATGCGAATACTTGGAATGCTGGGGATCGCAGCCAGCCTGATTCTTGCTGCGGCGCTCCCGTTCCTGCCCGCGCGGCTAATTCCGTCTGCAACGGAACTCGCGCTAGAAGTCTCGGAGGGACTGGGCGACCTTTCGAACTCGGTTGCCGCTACAAGTTCGAGTTTGATCTCCGCCTCGGAAGTGCTGGAAGCGGCCGCGACTACTATCGAAAAAATCTCGGAAACCATTAAAGACACGAAACCCTTGTTGGAATCTTCGGCGGCGATCCTGGAAGATGTCGGCGAGAATACGCTGAAGCAAACCAACCGGGCCCTGGACACCGTGCAATCCGCCGCGCAGTCCGTGGATCGAGTGCTGCGCGGGCTGGCGGTGTTCGGTGCGATAACCGGAATCAGCTACGACCCCGAACGATCCCTGGAACAGGCCGTGGCCGATGTGGCGACGGGTCTGAAGTCGCTCCCGGATGGATTGATCGAAGTGAGTGGAAAAATCTACGATACCGCCGAGGGATTCGATACAGTGTCGGGGGAGCTAGATCAGACCCGCGGCGAGCTTCAGGGGCTTTCGGATGAGGTACGCGACCTGGGAGAACGCCTCGGGACGTTATCTACGACACTGGAGAAGCAAGCGATGGCGCTGGATCAACTGGTTGAGCGACTGCCGACCCTCATCTGGGCTTCGGTGGTGTTAATGGAATTTTTCCTCACCGGGGTGTTGCTGGCGCAAGCGACCGCGGTTGTGGTGGGTGGTCGTCTTTATCGCGAGAACACACCTGTTCCCTCGGTCGCGTGAAACGCGTTTCGCACGTATATAGGTAGCTCAAGTCGGCGTGGCAGTGCAGGGGCGGACTTTTTTTGCCTAAACGGGCTCACTTTGGCTCCTGACTGACAGATCAATTCGGTGCAGACTTGTCGGACCAAATCCCCCCCCTGCTCGTGCCGGCGACTGCCTCCCCCAGAGTGCCGGCCGGCGCGTCACCGTGACGGGTCCTATGCGTTCTCCACATACCGGTCGAAGAACTCAATAAAGCGCCGTATAACGAACCACGATAACTAATCCTCCGCGTTTTTCACATACCGATCGAAAAATTCGATCGAACGCCTCATAGCGAGCGTGAAGTAGTTCGAAAGGTTGTGGTTGTCGCCCGGATATTCGTAGAGTTCCACCAGGCCGCCCTCGGCCTCGATTTGCTCAAATAGGATCTGGGAAAATTCAGGCGGAACGGTGGAATCGGCGGTCCCGTGGTGCAGCTGAACCGGACCCGAGATGTCATCCAGAAAGGAATTCGCCGATAGCGGATCCCAGAACCTCGGATTCTCCTCCGGTGTGCCGTAGATCTCCGTGAGTGCGCCGCGCAGGCTGCTGGACCTCGGAGTGGGGGTAGGCCCGGGCGTCGCCCCGCCGCGGCGCCAACGTAAAAACAGGTCTGGATACGAGGCCACGACCCCGGCCCAAATTACGCCGGCCCGAATCGTTTCATCGGTGACCATCGCACGCAGGGTGATGAAGCCGCCCATGGAGTGGCCCCACATCCCAATCCGGTTGGGATCGGCGCCCTCGTATTCCCTTAATGCGGCAACGGCGTTGAGCACGTCGATGGTGTAGTCTGGGGCGCCGTAGGCACTGCGCGCCACACCTTCGGACTTATCGTGTCCCCGATAATCGGAGCGAAAAACGATGTATCCGCTGCGAGCGAAGCCATCGACATAGGCCACATAACGCTCGGTCGTGCGGTATTGATTGGGCGAAATGTAGCCGTGGTTGAACACCACCACCGGCCATCCGGTAGCCGGCGGCTCCCCAAAGGGCACCGTGAGCAGGGCGAAGATCTTGAGCCCATCTGAGCGATAGGAAGCTATATACCGGTAGTAGTTGGCCCCATTGGCCAGGGTCTCTTCTATTTGAATCTCACTGGCCGGGAACTCACGTCCTCTCAGGTAATCGATCGACAGCGGGTGCGGGGGAGGGGTTGAAGTCGGACGGGCGGTAGGGATCGCAGTTGGAGCCGAGGTCTCAGTCGGGGGCAGGGGCGTTTGGATTGCAAGGGCCCGGGAGGTAGGCGACGATACGGGGGCGTCGATCCTTGCCTGCGGATTCGAACATGCGGCTATCAGGAAGACGGCTGGAAGCGCGAGAAAGCGATATTTCGCTGTCATGGGGTGGCCGCATTCTATCGAAAGATCCTTATCCATGCTGTTAGGGACTCATTAGACTGGGTAATCCGCCGGGCAGTAGGGCAGTTCGGTTCGCTTGAATTTGTGAATGAATCGTAGAGGCGGCCGCTATGCAGCTGCTCGAGATGAGTGACCTCGAGATAACCGCGCGCCCGACCTATTGGGTGGGCTGAGGCTATAAGTCGGGTCGGAGGTTCGCCTAGAGTCCAGGCTCGGGAACGCCTGTAGGCGGGGCAGGTCTAAGACGAATGCGGAGCCGAGTGCGTTCGCTTGACTTATCCAAGATCCGTGATAACGTTGTCGCCAATATGCAGTCCCGATGGGCTGAAATCGATGTCAATCGTTAGTTTCCTGATTATTTCGCTGGTTATTATTTCTGAGCTTCTCGTCCTTATTGAGGGCGGCAAGCGAAAACTGGTTGAGGCGGTGTAGCGGACTAATCACAGAAGCTTGAAAAACAACCACACCTCCCAACTGGGAGGTGCTTTTATTTTTTGGCTACTTGGCTGCCGCAGGAGGAGAGAAACGATGGAAAAAGTACAAGGTCATCCAGGCGACGGGGCTGGATCGTCGACCCCAAGGCGCGATGAAGAACAAGCTCGCACCCCTTTACCCCCGACCTCACCCGCCCACCCAACCGAGGCGGAGGATTCGACCAAGCAGGAGGTTGAAGACGCGACCGGTGGGGAGGAGCGTGGATCGGGTGAGGCGCTAATGGAGAGCTTCAACGGCTAAGATGCACAACCCGTCGATTTTCGAGCGCGTTTCCTGATGGCGAGAGACCTTCGACAGCGGAGCCGGGCCATCACAGAAGGACCCAGCCGCGCACCGGCTCGAGCCATGTTGAAAGCGGCCGGATTTAGCGACGAAGACCTGAGCCGACCCCTCATAGGCGTAGCCAATACCTGGATCGAGATCGGGCCTTGTAACTTCCATTTGCGCCGGCTGGCGGCGAAGGTCAAGGAAGGCATTCGGGCCGCGGGTGGAACTCCCATGGAATTTAACACCGTGTCGATTTCGGATGGGATCACCATGGGTGCCGAAGGGATGAAAACTTCCCTCGTCAGCCGCGAAGTCATCGCCGACTCTATCGAGCTTGTCGCCCGCGGCAACATGTTCGACGCCCTGATCGCCATCTCCGGCTGCGACAAGACTATCCCGGGGACCATCATGGCGTTGGCCCGTCTCGACCTTCCCGGTTTGATGCTGTATGGAGGCTCCATTGAGCCCGGGCGATACGAAGGAAGAGACGTCACGATACAGGACGTCTTCGAAGCGGTCGGTGCGCATGCCGCCGGCACCATATCGGATGCAGAGCTCAAAGCGCTGGAAGACGTCGCTTGCCCTGGCGTGGGGGCCTGCGGAGGTCAATTCACCGCCAACACGATGGCCACCGTCAGCGAGTTCCTCGGAATCTCCATCATGGGGAGTGCCAGTGTGCCTGCCGCCCGAGAAGAGAAGGACCAGGCCGCGTTTGCCGCCGGAGAAATGGTGATGGACCTATTGGAGCGCGATCTCCGCCCACGCCAGATCATCACTCGCGATGCGCTGGAAAACGCGATCGCCTCGGTAGCGGCGACCGGAGGATCCACCAACGCAGTATTACATCTCATTGCCATTGCCAACGAGGTCGAGGTAGAGCTCGAGATGGAGGATTTCGACCGTATCAGCTCGAAAACGCCGCTGCTCGCCGATCTGAAGCCTAGCGGTCGGTACGTGGCGACGGACGTATACGAGGCCGGCGGTTGGCAGCTCGTTGCGAATCGACTGGTCGAGGCGGGGATTCTTCACTCCGATGCGATCACGGTGACCGGAAGAACGATTGGGGAAGAGGCCAGAGAGGCGACCGAAACCGCCGGTCAGGAAGTTATCCGGCCGTTAAGCGACCCGATCAGCCCAACCGGGGGATTAGTGGTGCTGAGAGGGAACCTGGCGCCGGAGGGCTGCATTGTCAAGATCGCGGGCCACAACATGACCTACCACAGGGGTCCGGCCCGGGTATTTGACTCTGAAGAGTCGGCCTTTGAAGCGGTCCAGTCCGGAGACATCAAGAAAGGCGACGTGGTGGTTATTCGATACGAGGGCCCCGTCGGCGGCCCGGGGATGCGCGAGATGCTGGGAGTCACGGCGGCCATCGTAGGCGCAGGATTGGGAGACTCCGTGTCACTGCTGACCGACGGCCGATTCTCGGGGGCAACACACGGCCTCATGGCGGGACACGTGGCGCCGGAAGCCGCTCGCGGAGGTCCGATCGCGGCGCTGCGAGACGAGGACCAGATTGTGATTGACGTGGAGGGCCGCCGCATCGATGTCGAAATGTCGCAGGTAGATATCCAGGCGCGCTTGGAAGACTGGCAGCCGCCCGAGCCTCGATATAAGCGAGGCGTGATGGCCAAGTATGCCAAGTTGGTATCGTCTGCCTCCCGAGGGGCGGTTTGCGTTTAGCCATCCAACAATACTGACGGGCGAAGGATTTGTCGCGGATCGAAGGGACGCCAGAGGAGAAGATCATGGAACGAAAGGGAGCACAAATTGTCTGGGAGGTGCTAACGCAAGAGGGGGTCGAAGTTGTCTTCGGCTACCCGGGAGGCGCGATCCTGCCGACCTACGATGCGATGCTTGATTACCCTGTGCGGCACGTATTAGTGCGGCATGAGCAAGGTGCGGCCCATATGGCAGACGGATATGCCCGCGCCTCCGGCCGGGTCGGAGTGGCCATGGCAACCTCCGGGCCCGGGGCAACCAATCTGGTTACGGGAATCGCCACCGCAATGATGGATTCGTCTCCGATCGTCTGTATTACCGGGCAGGTCCCCTCCACCGCCATCGGCAGCGATGCCTTTCAGGAGACTGACGTGACCGGTGTCACGTTACCGATAACGAAGCACAACTATCTCGTCACAGACGTGGAGGAGATCGGGCCCACAATGCGAGAAGCTTTTTATGTGGCCCGATCGGGTCGGCCGGGTCCGGTGCTGGTAGACATCAGCAAGGACGCCCAGATTGCTTCGATCGAGTACGTTCCAGCCGATGCCCCCGAGCGGCTGCCCGGATATCGGCCCGACTTACGCGCGCTGCCCGAAGAGTACGAACACGCGCTGGAGTTGATCGAAGAAGCTGAGCGACCGATCATCCTGGCCGGGCACGGAGTCATGATGTCGGGAGCGATGCAAATCCTGATCGATTTCGCCGAGAAGACCCAGATCCCGGTGACGACCACCCTGCTTGGGCTCGGAGGTATACCGGCCAGCCATCCGCTCAATCAGGGCATGATGGGGATGCATGGTGAAAGCTGGGTCAATCACGCCATTCAAGAAGCGGATCTTCTATTGGCTTTCGGGATGCGTTTCGACGACCGGGTAACAGGAAACCTGAAGACATACGCGGTGAATGCCAAAAAGATTCACATCGACATTGATCCCACGGAAATCGACAAAAACGTGCGGGTCGATGTTGGGATCGTTGGCGATCTGCGCGAGACCCTGGAGATCCTGCTGCCTCAACTGACCCAAAAGGAACATACGGCCTGGTTGGAGCATATCGATGAGCTCAGGGGTGACTCGGCCGTGCGTGACATTCAAAGTCTGCCAGATACCGGAGCTCTTTACGCGGCGCATGTCATCAACGACATATGGCGGATAACGGAAGGCAAGCCGATTATCGTCACCGACGTCGGGCAGCATCAGATGTGGGAGGCCCAGTACTTCAAACACGAAAAGCCGTTCACGCTGATCACGTCCGGGGGATTGGGAACGATGGGTTTTGGCCTACCCGCCGCGATCGGCGTGCGATTCGCCAAGCCCGAGGACGAAGTCTGGGCCATCGTAGGCGACGGCGGTTTCCAAATGACCCAGGCCGAGCTGTCAACTTGTGCCCAGGAGGGAATCAAGATCAACGTTGCGATCATCAACAACGGATTTCTGGGTATGGTTCGTCAGTGGCAGGAATTTTTCTACGGGCGTCGCTACGCGGCCACACCCATGCTCAGTCCCGACTTCGTGAAACTGGCCGATGCCCACGGTCTGTTGGGACTCCGGGTTGAGGAGCGGGGCCAGGTGGAGGACGCAGTGCGCCGGGCCCAGCAAGAACCGGGAACGGTAATTATCGATTTTAGGGTCGTGCAGGAAGACAGCGTCTACCCCATGGTGCCGGCCGGGGCGGATTTGGACGCCATGATCCGGCGCCCAAGCTCCATTGTAGAAACCGCGGAAGACGAACTGGTAGGAGGCGGGAGATGACCGATAACGGCAGGAATCCCTTGCGTGAAGGCATCCACACCTTCGTGGTATACGTCGAAGACAAGCCAGGGGTCTTGAATCGGGTGGCTTCGCTTTTCCGCCGGCGTGCCTTTAATATCGAGTCGCTCGCGGTTGGCCCCACCGATCGCCCCGGTATATCTCGCATGACCATCGCCGTGAAAACCGACGACGTCGTCGCGCGCCGCGTGGAGGCCAACCTGTACAAGCTGGTGAATGTGCTCCGTGTTGAAAACGTCACCCATCTCCCCACCGTCATGCGCGATCTGGCATTGATCAAAGTCAAGGCGGATTCGTCGACACGGGCTCAGGTGCTGCAGATGTGCGACGTGTTCCGGGCTCGGGCGGTCGATGTGACCCCGGATTCCCTCATCGTGGAGATCACCGGCACCGAGGAGAAGATCGAAAGTCTCTGCGAGGTGCTGCGCCCGTTCGGCATCCTCGAAATGGTGCGAACCGGACGTGTGGCGATGACCCGTGGTTCGGATGTTCCGAGCACGAATCCTGAATTTGTGGCGGCCCGAGTGCCTAACGGCTCCGCCAGCTGATGCTCCGCTGGCGGAGCATCCGTCCTTTACTAGTGGAGGAAACCCTGTATCCATGGCAACCATTTACTACGACAAAGACGCCGATCTGAGCCTGATCCAGGCCAAGAAAGTAGCCATTATTGGTTATGGGTCGCAGGGACATGCACATGCGCTGAACCTGCGCGACAGCGGAGCTGAGGTGCAGGTCGGGCTGCGGCCGGAGAGCAAGAGTCGTGATGCGGCCGAGGCGCAGGGACTGACCGTAAACACCGTGCCCGCCGTCGCCGAGTGGGCAGATGTGATTATGATGCTCGCCCCCGACACCTCTCAACCGGCGATCTATTCCGAAGATATTGCCCCCAACCTGAAGCCCTCAAAAACCCTGATGTTCAGCCACGGCTTCAACATTCGCTTTGGCACGATCGAGCCGCCGGCAGAAGTGGACGTGAGTATGGTGGCACCCAAGGCGCCCGGGCATCGGGTGCGCGAGACTTTTCAAGACGGCGAGGGCACCCCGGCGCTCCTGGCCGTCCATCAGGACCCGAGCGGGGGCGCTAAATCGCTCGCTCTCGCCTATGCCAAAGGGCTGGGAGCCACGCGGGCGGGAGTGATTGAGACCACGTTTGCCGAAGAGACCGAGACCGATCTATTTGGCGAGCAGGCCGTGTTGTGCGGCGGAGTGAGCGCGCTGGTCAAAGCTGGATTCGAAGTGCTGGTCAAGGCCGGTTACCAGCCCGAAATAGCGTATTTTGAGTGCCTGCACGAGCTCAAATTGATCGTGGATCTCATGTACCGGGGAGGCCTGAACTACATGCGTTACTCGATCAGCGAGACTGCCGAGCACGGAGACTATACCGGCGGCCCGCGCCTGATCACTGAAGAGACGGTGGGCGAGATGAAACAAATGCTTCGCGAGATCCAGGACGGCACCTATGCTAACAATTGGATCGAAGAAAATGCGCGCGGCCGGCCATGGTTTGAGGAACAACGCAAGAAGGAGCAGCAGCACCCGATCGAAGAAGTGGGGGCGAAACTGCGCGCGATGATGCCCTTTCTCGATCCGGTGACGGTGAAGTCCGGAGATTGAATAAAGGGGAAGGTAGCCGCGTTATGGATCAGGTCCGAATCTTTGACACGACGCTGCGGGATGGTGAGCAATCCCCCGGGGCCATGATGACCTCCAGTGAGAAGCTCGAGGTGGCCCGTGCGCTTTCACGCCTGCGGGTGAACGTTATCGAAGCCGGATTTCCGGCCGCCTCGCCAGACGACCTCAATGCCGTCCAGCGCATCGCGGAGGAGGTGGGCAATATCACCTCTGAGGGGCAGGATCAGGCTCCCATCATTTGTGGCCTGGCTCGTGCTCATTCGGCAGACATCGACGCAGCCTGGAAAGCGGTGGAACCTGCAGCTCGCCCCCGAATTCATACTTTCCTGGCGACCTCAGAGATCCATATGAAACACAAGCTGCGCATGGATCCGGAAGAAGTCATCGAGCGGGTGATAGAGATGGTCCAGTACGCGCGTTCGTTTTGTGATGACGTCGAGTTTAGCCCGGAAGACGCCGGCCGAAGCGATCCCGATTTTCTGTACGTGGTGCTGGAGGAGGCCATCAAAGCAGGCGCGACCACGCTTAATATTCCGGACACGGTCGGTTACACGACCCCAAACGAGTTTGGGGGCATTATCGCAGGCATCGTCGAGCATGTACCCGGCGTTGAAGACGTAATCCTTTCTGTTCATTGTCACGACGATCTGGGATTAGCAACCGCCAACACTCTGGCAGGCATTCAGGCCGGCGCCCGCCAGGCAGAAGTAACGATTAACGGAATCGGAGAACGAGCTGGCAACACCTCGTTGGAAGAAGTGGTAATGGCCCTACACACGCGGCGGCCTGTTTTCTCCCTTTCTACTGATATCGATACGACCCAAATAAGTCGAGTCAGCAAGCTGGTGAGCAATTACACGGGAATCATGGTCCCGCCCAACAAGGCGATTGTTGGGGCCAACGCCTTCGCCCACGAAGCTGGAATACACCAGGACGGCATGCTGAAAAACGAACTTACCTACGAAATCATGCGCCCGGAGACGGTGGGGCTTACACAGAGCACGCTGGTACTCGGCAAACACTCCGGTCGGCACGCCTTTAAGGTGCGGCTTAAGGAGCTCGGATACGAGCTTGGAGACGACGACCTGGCGCGCGCCTTCCGGCGCTTCAAGTCGTTGGCGGACAAGAAGAAAGTTATCACCGATGCCGATCTCGAAGCCCTTGTTGCGGATGAACTCTACCAGCCGCCGGAGGTGTTCGCCCTGGAGGGCCTGCAGGTAGTGTGCGGCACGATGGGTATGCCCACCGCCACGGTGCGGCTATCTGGACCCGGGGACACGCGTTATGTCCAGGCCGCCATCGGCACCGGACCCGTGGACGCGGCCTACAAGGCGGTTGATGAAATCGTCGGAGCGTCAAATGTACTGCTGGAGTTTTCCGTGAATGCGGTCACGGAAGGCATCGACGCGCAAGGGGAGGTGGCCGTTCGTATCCAGGGAGAAGACGCGCCGGATGCGTTGAACGCCCAGCGTGAAACCTCCCGACCCAGAACCTACGGAGGTTACGGAGCCGACACGGACATCATCGTCGCCAGCGTCAAGGCCTACCTCTCAGCGCTGAACAAGCTGCTCGCTGAGGAAGGGTATCGCAGCGAAGCAGAATCTGCGGCGCAAGTGGGCGGCGCCGGGAAAGCCGAAGCAGCGGTCCCGGTCGAGGCTCCCAAATAGCCGCTCACGACCCATGCCGGGGCGCGTGACTTGCACTTGAGGCAACCCTGAAGAAACATGACCGATTCCAATCCCTCACCCCGCACTATGCTCTCGAAGATCTGGAGCGACCACGTCGTTGCACAAGAGCCGGAGAGTCCGGCCGTGTTGTACATCGACCTGCACCTGATCCATGAGGTCACATCTCCACAGGCATTCGCCGGACTGAGAGAAGCCGGCCGGCAGGTGCGTCGGCCTGACAAGACCTTTGCCACGATGGACCACTCGACTCCAACTCTGGCCCTCGACCTCAATCTGGTGAACAAGATGGCCGCCGCACAGGTCAGGCAGCTCGCCAAGAACTGCAAGGAATTCGGCGTAACGTTATACGATCTGCAATCAGACCGACGGGGAATCGTTCACGTGATTGGTGCGGAACTGGGACTGACTCAGCCCGGCATGCTGATCGTCTGCGGAGACAGCCACACTTCGACTCACGGCGCCTTCGGCGCGCTGGCGTTCGGGATCGGTACGAGCGAAGTCGAACACGTGTTGGCCACCCAGTGTTTGCTGCAGACAAAGCAGAACTCCTTTGAGGTGCGGGTAGAGGGAAAGATGGATCCGGGGGTGACCGCCAAAGACATCATTCTGGCGGTGATGGCCAAGATTGGGGTGGACGGCGGGAACGGTCACGTCATTGAGTACACGGGTCCCGCAATTCGCGCGCTCGACATGGAACAACGGATGACAATTTGCAATATGACCATCGAGGCCGGAGCGCGGGCAGGAATGATTGCGCCCGACGATACCACCTTCGAGTACCTGGCCGGGCGGGAGTACGCGCCCAGTGGGAAAGCCTGGGATGCGGCGATAGATCACTGGCGCCAGGTCGCCACCGATGAGGGCGCCAGTTTCGATCGGAGAGTCACTCTCGATGCCGGCGAACTGGAACCGATGATCACTTATGGGACGAATCCCTCAATGGGGATGCCACTCGGCGACCGCATTCCCACCCTGGATCAATTCTCAGATGTAGATCAACGGCAATCGGTCGAAAAAGCCCTGAAGTATATGGATCTGGAACCCGGGCAATCGCTTCTGGGGCATGAAATTGACGTTGTGTTCATTGGGTCCTGTACCAATTCTCGCATCACGGATCTGCGATTGGCCGCTGGTATTCTCGACGGCCGTAAGGTGGCGGAGGGGCTCCGGATGCTTGTGGTACCGGGATCACAATCCGTGAAGCGCCAGGCGGAGGCCGAAGGCCTGCACGAGATCTTCCTCAAAGCGGGAGCTGAATGGCGTGAGGCGGGCTGCTCTATGTGCCTGGCCATGAATGGCGATGAGCTTGAAGCGGGGCAGTACGGGGTGAGCACGAGCAATCGGAACTACGAGGGGCGTCAGGGTAAAGGTGGGCGGACTTTTCTGGCTTCACCGCTTACGGCAGCCGCCTCGGCCGTAAGGGGTGCAATCACCGACCCCAGGACATTGTTATAAAGGGTCATGGAGAAATTTAGAAAACTCACCTCGCACGTGGTTCCGCTGGCGGAAAAAGACGTCGACACGGATCAGATCATCCCGGCGCGCTTCCTCACGGTGATCGACAAATTAGGACTCGGAGAGCATCTCTTCGAAGACTGGCGGAATTTGGCGGATGGCTCGCCCAATCCCGAGTTCGTGCTCAATCGGCCGGAGGTCCAGGGCGCTCAAATCCTACTTGCAGGCAGCAATTTTGGATGCGGTTCCTCCCGCGAACATGCGCCGTGGGCGCTCATGGATTGGGGAGTGCGGGCCGTGATTTCAACTTCTTTTGCCGACATCTTTCGCAACAATTCGCTCAAGAATGGGTTGCTTCCGGTGATTGTCGAGGCCGAGGCACATAAAGAGCTCTTCGGCATTGTGGCCCAGGATCCTCAAGCAGAGGTGACCATCGACCTCGTCTCGCAGACGGTTTCATTCGGCAATGGACATGCCGTAAATTTTCCGATGGATCCCTTCGCCAAGCTCTCGCTCCTGGAGGGGGTTGACCAACTCGGGTACTTGCTCTCTATGGAAGGGAAAATCGCCGCATACGAGGCCAGCCATGACGGGTCCTGAGACGATTCAAATTTATGACACGACGCTGCGAGACGGTACACAACGGGAAGGGATCTCGCTGTCCTGCGACGACAAGCTGCGCATCGCCTCCAAGCTGGATCGCCTGGGGGTTGCTTTCATCGAAGGAGGGTGGCCGGGTTCGAATCCAAAGGACGCCGAATTTTTTGATCGCGCCAGGGACATGGACTGGGAGTACGCGCAGATCGCGGCTTTCGGCTCGACCCGGCGGGCCGGCAATGCCCCGGAAGAGGACCCTAACCTAAAGGCCTTGCTGGATGCGGGGACTCCGGTCTGCACCGTGGTCGGTAAATCCTCGAAGCTGCACGTGACCGAAGTGCTTAGGACCACGCAGGAACAAAACCTGTTGATGATCGAGGAGAGCGTGGCCTTCTTGATGTCCCGGGACCGACGCGTAATCTACGACGCGGAGCACTTCTTCGATGGCTACAAAGACGATCCAATCTACGCGGTCGAGACCCTCAAAGCTGCCGTTGCGGGGGGCGCGGAGATTGTTGTGCTCTGCGACACTAACGGCGGTTCCATGCCCTGGGAAGTCGGGGAGATCGTTGGTGAAGTTGTTGAAGAGCTGGCTTTCCCGGTGGGTATTCATACACACAACGACTCGGAATGCGGCGTGGCCAACAGCCTGGCGGCGGTGCAAGCCGGGGTGGTCCATGTTCAAGGCACCATCAACGGTTACGGGGAGCGATGCGGTAATGCAAATTTGTGCGCGATCATCCCAGATCTGGAGCTCAAGATGGGTCTGCGATGTCTGCCTCAGGGGAAGCTCAAGGACCTTGCCGAGGTCTCACGCTTCGTATCGGATGTAGCCAACCTGCCCCAGGATGAACACATGGCGTATGTGGGAACCAGCGCCTTCGCCCACAAAGGCGGCATCCATGTGGCCGCCATGCGCCGGCACGCGGACTCATACCAGCACATCGACCCGGCTGAGGTTGGCAACCAGATGCGGGTGGTTGTAAGTGAGCTGTCTGGCCGGGGAAATCTACTGAGCAAGGCGGAGGAGCTGGGCCTCCAGCTGGACGAAAGTGTCGACATGCCGAAAGTGCTCGACCGGCTCAAGGAATTGGAAGCCCAGGGGTTTTCGTTTGAGGCTGCGGAGGCCTCGGTGGCCATGCTCCTGAAGCGCCAATCCGCGGACTACAAGGCCCCTTTCGAACTGATCGATTACGCGGTGGTGGTCGAAAATCGGAGCGGTCGGGGCACATTCGCCGAGGCGACGGTCAAAGTAAGGGTAGAGGGCGAGGTGATTCACACCGCGGCCGAGGGCAATGGGCCGGTGAACGCGCTCGACGCGGCCCTGCGCAAGGCCCTTACACCCATCTATCCGGCTGTGAATTCGTTTCAATTGGTCGATTACAAGGTGCGGATTGTGGATGGCCAAAAAGGGACCGGGGCCACCACTCGCGTTCTCATCGATAGCCGAAATGGAAGCCAAGAATGGAGCACGGTGGGCGCCTCAGCGAATATCATCGAGGCCTCCTGGCAGGCACTGGTCGACAGCATCGACTACGGCCTGACCCTGGCGAACTGATTGCTTTAAGGATCAAGCCTGCCGGCCGCGAGCGATTTTCCAAACGATTGAGGTCAATAACATAAGAGGGTCCGCAGCCGAGCCCAGAGCGGTTCGCCGCCCATTTGGAAACGGAAGGAATTGATGGAGGCTAAAATCGTACTGCTTCCAGGCGACGGAGTCGGTCCGGAAGTTGTAAGTGAAGGACGCAAAGTATTGGAGGCGGTAGCGGCTGCTTATGGCCACCAGTTTGCCTTCGAGGAGCGGCCGATTGGGGGTGTCGCTATCGATGAAACAGGTGATCCCCTGCCTGAACCCACGCTCGAGGCTTGCCGATCCGCGGCGGCGGTGCTGCTGGGTGCGGTGGGCGGCCCGAAGTGGGACGACCCGCAAGCCAAAGTTCGGCCTGAGCAGGGGCTGCTCGGTCTGCGACAGGGCCTCCAGCTTTATGCCAATCTACGACCCGTGCGCCTGATTCCGGAGTTAGTGGACGCCTCGCCGCTCCGGCCGGAGCTCGTAAAGGATGTGGACATTCTCATCGTACGTGAGCTGACTGGCGGCTTGTACTTTGGCGAGCCGCGCTTGTTAGAGACGATCGATGGCAAGCGCAGAGCGGTAGATACGTTGGAATACCATGAGCATGAAATCCGCCGGGTGGTTCGTCTGGCATTTCAGCTGGCCGAGCCGCGGCGGGCACATCTGACATCGGTGGACAAGGCCAACGTGCTCGAGACTTCTCGATTGTGGCGCCAGGTGGCGCAGGAAGAAGCCCATTCGTTTCCAAACGTGCGCCTGGAGCATCAACTGGTCGATTCGGCGGCCATGCGGCTGATCGCGGATCCGCGGCATTTCGATGTACTGGTAACCGAGAACATGTTTGGCGACATCCTAAGCGACGAGGCCTCGGTTCTGACCGGGTCACTCGGAATGTTGCCCAGCGCCTCGATCGGTGAGGGCACTTTGGGCGTATACGAGCCGATTCATGGATCCGCGCCCGACATCGCCGGGCAGGGAATTGCCAATCCAATTGGGACGATCTTGAGCGTTGCCATGCTGCTGCGCCACTCGCTCGCATTGGAACCGGAAGCGGTGGCGGTCGAACAAGCCGTTCAGCAGGCCATCGCGGATGGCGCAAGGACCGCCGACCTCACAACCAATGATTCCCAAACCACGGAGGAGATGGGAGAGGCGGTGGTTGACCGGCTCAAGTCGAGAATAACAACCGAAGGGCCGCACTGATTTGATTTCGCATGTCAAACCGCCGCAACTGAAAGAGGGGTTCACATATGGGAGCAAAGGCGAAATACATCTGGATGGACGGCGAGATGTTGCCAAGTGAAGAGGCCACTGTCCCCTTCATGGCACCCGCCCTTCATTATGGGCTGGGCGTCTTCGAGGGTATCCGGTGTTATGAGACGCCCAGCGGGCCGGCAGTCTTTCGCCTGGAAGATCATCTCAAGCGATTTCTCGATTCGATCCACGTGTTAGGAGTGCTAGATTTTAAGTACGATCTGCCAACCTTGCGCGGCGCGGTTCACGCGACCATCCTTGCCAATGATCTCAGCGACTGTTATGTGCGGCCACTCATGTATATGGCGGAGGGCCCGCTCGGATTAAATCTTGACGATCAGCGCCCCTCGGTAGGTATCGCAGCCTGGGAATGGGGGACTTATCTAGGCGAGGCGGCACTCGAGAAGGGGGTCAAAATGGCGGTTTCCTCTTTCACTCGCCATCACCCCAACGTTTCAATGACCAAGGCCAAGATCACGGCCAACTACGCTAACTCGGTTCTGGCCAAAACACTCGCCAAGCGCTCGGGTTTCGACGAGGCGGTCATGTTGGATCCTCAAGGATTTGTGGCCGAATGCAGCGGGGAGAACTTGTTCCTGGTGCGGGCGGGGGTGATATACACGACCCCACGCGCCACAATCCTTGAGGGAATCACACGCGACTCTGTGATGACATTGGCCACGGATTTGGGGTACACGGTGGTTGAGGAGCCGATTTCTCGTGATCAAATATACATCGCAGACGAAGTTTTCGTGTGCGGGACGGCGGCGGAGGTTACTCCGGTTCGGGAGCTTGATTTCCGCACTATTGGCGAGGGTCGAAGGGGCCCGGCGACCCAAGCCATACAGCAGGCATTCTTTGACGTGGTACGAGGCGCAGGGGAACGCTCCGCGGAGTGGCTGGACCCCGTGAAGGCGGAAGAACCCTTGAAGGCCTGATCCGAGCCCAATGATAGCATTTCAAGGGGAATCAGGCGCTTACAGCGAAGCCGCAGCGCTGGCGATTTACGGCGAGAGTGCCGAAACATTGCCCCGCACCACTTTTGAATCTGTTTTTCTCTCCGTCGAACGCGGGGAGGCGGATCTCGGCCTGATTCCGATCGAGAATTCGCTGGCGGGCAGTATCCACCGAAACTTCGATCTCCTGCTTCGACATGATCTGACCATCATCGGCGAATATCATCATCGCATCGAGCATTGTCTGCTCGCCCTTCCAGGCGTGGAATTGACTGAGATTCGGCGCGTGATGTCGCATCCCCAGGCGCTGGCTCAGTGCGAGCGATTTCTTGCCGACCTCTCCGAGGTCGAGGTCGTTTCAACCTACGACACCGCGGGTAGCGCCCGTATGCTTGCGGAGGGCAAACAACGGGACGCGGCCGCAATTGCATCGCAGCGGGCGGCGGAGGTGTATGGAATGCACGTCCTGGCGGAGGGAATTGAAGATGATCCGGCCAACTTCACGCGCTTCCTGGTGCTTGGTACCGAAATGGTCGAGCCGGGCCCGGATGCGAAAACCTCGATCGCGTTTACGCTTGGGAATCACGCCGGGGCGCTGTATGAAGCCCTGGCCTCCTTTGCCAGCCGCGGAATCGACCTGACCAAGATCGAATCGCGGCCGCTGGTAGGCAGGCCATGGGAGTACAACTTCTATCTGGACCACGCCGGATCGCCCGACCAGGAAGAGGTATCCCAGGCGCTGGAGGAACTCAAAGCCAACGCTAGTTTCTTCCGGATCCTTGGATCCTATCCAAGGCATCGCTGGAACGCTTGATCAGATCCCCGCAATCCTGTCCAAGAAATCCCCGGAACGCATGACCCGTCGTAAGATCCAATCCAGGGTACGCTGGAAAGCCTGACTGGATCGTTGGATGCGGTCGTATTTCGCAAACAGGCCGCGGTTCTATACACTCGGGTCAAGCGGACGCGAGCTCCCGGGCCGCTTCGCCTAAATAGCCCTCCGCCACCAGCAATTCAGCGTTCAGGAGCGCCCCGCCTGCGGCGCCACGCACCGTGTTGTGAACCAGGGTGACCATCCGAAAATCGAGCACGGAGCAGGGCTGCACCCGTCCGACCGAAACCGCCATGCCGTCTTGAGCCTCGCGATCGAGGCGCGGCTGAGGGCGGTTCTCCTCGGAACGCACGATAAGTGGGTGGGAGGGGGCGCTGGGGAGGCCCTCCACTCCGCCGAACGCCGCGAGAGTGGCCTCCACACCTTCCACATCGGTGGCCTTTTTCAGCCCGATCGAAAGCGCCGCCAGGTGTCCGTCCATCACCGGAACACGGTTTGCTTGAGCACTGACAGCCATTTCCGCGGGCTCGATAGTCTCCCCGCTGAGCCGCCCGAGCAGCTTTCTTGTCTCCTCTGCGATTTTCACTTCCTCATCCCGGATGTACGGGATGACGTTGTCATATATCTCTATCGACGCAACGCCTGGATAGCCGGCGCCGCTGATGGCGTTCATCGTCACGGCATGCACCTGGCTCACCCCAAAAGCGTCATCCAGTGCTTTGAGCGGGAAGACGATTCCGGTGGCCGAGCAGTTCGGGCTGGTCACGATCAATCCCGACCATCCGCGGAGATCACGCTGGCGCTCTATGAGCGTGAGGTGGTCGGCATTGATCTCGGGGATGAGCAGCGGGATGTCGGTTCCCATGCGGTGCGAGGAGGCGTTTGAACACACGATGTAACCCTCCTCTGCCAGTTGGGGCTCAGTTTCTAGCGCCACTCGGGCCGGCAGCGCCGAGAACAATAGCTGCGCGCCTTTCGGACCTTCATCGCCGCGGTCCACCTGCATCTCTCGCACCATCGGTGGAATCTCAGTTGACAAATGCCACCTTACGGCCTCACCGTATTGCCGTCCTTCGCTGCGTTTAGATCCGGTAACAGAAACGATTTCAAACCAGGGATGATCCGCCAGCAGGCTGACGAAACGCTGGCCGACTGCGCCTGTGCCCCCCAGCACAGCCACCGGAATTTTTTCAGTCATAGGTTCTCTCCACCTCTCTCTAGATCCCTAAACCGCTCTCGGACTGGTTGGCTGCCCATCATCCTTCAATAACCAGTTCGTGGATGGCGCGTACCGCATCGTCGCCATCACGATCCCGAACCACCAGCGAGATGCTGCACTCGGACGACCCTTGCGCGATGGCGACCACATTGATGCCCCGCAGTCCTGTGGCGGTGAAGACCCGACCGGCCACTCCGGCGGTTTCCCGCATGCGACTCCCGACAACAGTGACAATTGTGATGTCATCTTGAGCCCATATTCGGTCGATATTCCCTCGGCTGAGCACCCGCTCAAATTCCGACTCCAGAGCTTCGACCGCGGTGGAGGCGTTTGTCCTGGGAACGGCAAAGGTGATGCTTTGCTCCGACGAGGCCTGCGAGATGAGCAGAACGCTGGCTCCGGTGCTGGCCACGGCCTCGAATGTTCGAGCCGCGATTCCTGGGACGCCCATCATGCCTTTGCCCTCGACCGTGATGAGACTCACATTTCGCACCGCGGTAACGGCCTTGATTGCACCGTTGCTTTCCTCCGGATTGGGAACGATCAAGGTCCCGGGGTGGGATGGGTCAAACGTATTTTTCACACGTATCGGAATTTCGGTCTCGAATACGGATTGTATGGTTTTCGGGTGCAGCACCTTGGCACCGAAATAAGATAGTTCCCGAACCTCCTCGTAGCCCAGTGTCGCAATCGTCCGGGCCGAGTCCACAACCTTCGGATCGGCGGTCATTACGCCATCCACGTCGGTCCATATCCACAGTTCATCGCTGTCCAGGCATGCCGCGATCAAGCCTGCGCTGAAATCAGACCCGCCGCGCCCCAGGGTCGTTGTTACGCCCTCGCGTGTGGCTCCGATGAAACCGGTGATCACCGGCGTCTCGCCGCGTTCGAGAACGGGTATCAGGGTTGCAGTTGCCTTTTGCCGCGTGGCTTCCAAGTCGGGCGCGGCGTCCTGGAATCGATCGTCGGTAACGATGACCTCCGAGGCGTCTACCGCGATCGCCGCAACTCCGAGCTGCCGCATGGAGGCCGCCAAAAGGATGACGCTCATCTTCTCGCCCAGGCTCATCGCATGGTCCAGCGCGCGCGGCCCGGCCTCGCCCAACGTCCGCACGCTCTCGCAGAACCCCGAGAAGCCCTCCAGGAGCTGGTCGATTTCCGCCACCGCATTTCTGGACTCCTGCTCCAACAGCGCCTCGGCGCACCGACGGTGGACATCCCTCAGTTCCGCGATGACCTGCAGATATCGCTCGTCTCCTCCGGCGGCGGCACTGGTCGCCTCGTGCAGCCCATCGGTGACCCCATGAATGGCCGAGGCGACCACGGCTATCCGGTCCGCGGTGTGATCTCGGGCGGCCTTCGCAATTTCGGCGGATTGCATGATGGCCTCGGCGGTTCCTAAGGAAGTCCCGCCGAATTTCATGGTGAGGGTTTTCAATCGCGTTTCATCAAGGGTCATTGGCTGCTCGCAGCAATAAAATAGGCCGCTCCCGGGTTGAGAGCGGCCTGCCTATTTTCTGAAATCTATCCGTCTAACTAGGCTAAGCGCCCTCCATCTGCCGGGAGCTGAATGTCATGCCCATAGTCAATCCGGTGCCGGTACTCGTCGCTCGATCGCGTCCGTAAATCATTATCGGTCTGCTACCTTCTGGATATTTCGATGAGAGTATCAGAAGAATTGAAGGTTTGTCAACCAATCCATGCCACCGACATTTCGATGTGTGCAGAATGAGGCCTCCGGAAATCGCCGACAAGCAGTTTAATCAGTCTGACGCTCCGGCTTCCGATTGGAGCCGCCGACCTGTTAGGCGGTCTCGCTCCCATCCTCGGTCGCAGCCTCTTCATTCTGTGAAACGATAGCCTGGAGACCCATCAGGTAACCCTGCCAGCCCAGACCCGATATGACCCCAGAGCACGCGGCCGCGGTGAGCGAGCGCCGCCTGAAATGCTCGCGCGCGTAGATGTTGGACAAGTGGACTTCGATCACGGGATATTCGACGGCTGCGATGGCGTCCCGAAGCGAAACCGATGTGTGTGACAGTCCGCCCGGATTGATGATTCCGCCGATGGCCCACTCGCGGGCCGCATGTAACTCATCGATCAACACACCTTCGTGATTGGATTGGACGACCGTGATTTTCACTCCCAGCCGTTCGGCTTCCGATTGGACGCGATCGTTGATCTGCGCAAGGGTAAGCGTTCCGTAAAGATCCGGCTCACGCTCGCCCAGCAGGTTCAGATTTGGACCGTGTAGAACCAGGACTTGTTTCATGGAGTTCCTTCCCTCAATCCATCCACGACGTCACGGATCAGCGCCTCAGGGGCCTCAATTCCGCTTTCGACCCGACCGGGACGGATCGGAATTACGAACCGGGATCGCCCCTGCTTGCGCTTTTTGTCCTGTTTCATGGCATCGAGTATGCGGTCGGTGTCCAGTCCGGAAAAGCGGACCGGTAGGCCAAAACGAAGCAGCACTTCCTGAACGCGGTCCTCCAGAGTCGACTCGCAGCGGTCCAGGGCACCAGCAAGCCGAGTGGCGCCCAACAATCCAATGGCGACGGCCTGACCGTGAGGCAGACGGTAGCGGCTGGCGGCCTCCAGCGCGTGGGCAAACGTATGACCCAGGTTGAGCGCCTCCCGCCGTCCACTCTCCTGCGGATCCTCGTCCACGATGGTCAGCTTGAGCTGTATTGCCCGATGGATCCAGCTGCGGCCGATCCAGGTGGGTCCCGATTCCATGGATGTGAAAAGGTCCGCGTCGCCAATCAACGCGGCCTTGATCATTTCGGCCAGCCCGGTCCGCGCTTCAACCTCGGGTAGGGTGGCTAACGTCGACAGGTCGGCCAGCACGACCCCGGGCGGATGGAAGGCGCCGATCAGGTTCTTGCCCTCGGCGAGATTGATTCCGACCTTACCCCCAAGGCTGGCGTCCACAACCGCCAGCAGGGTCGTAGGCAAGGCGGCCCACCGAATTCCGCGCATGTAGGTCGCGGCCGCGAAGCCGGCCAGATCAAGCACCACTCCACCGCCCAGGGCAACCACCGTGCTGCTGCGATCCACGCCGGAATCCAGGAAGGTTGTGTACAGTTGATATAACGTCTCCTGGGACTTGTGGTTTTCCCCCGCGGGCACCGTGATAAAAGAACATTCCAGTGATGCGCGTGTGATTTCCTCGTACAGTGGGGCGACGTTCGAGTCTGAAACGACTACGTAGGGCGGCGAGAGCTCTGCCTGCTCCAGCAACGCTGACAGATTGGAGATCAATTGCTCCCCCAGCAAAACCTCGTAGCCCGGGCGCGGACGGCTAGCCGTCATTCGAACCGTCCGCTTCGCCAATGGGAGCTCTACGAGCCGGTCCGCAACCTGCTCGACCGAGAGGCTGGTGGTGTCGACCTGAGCCGGTATCGAATCGTAGGTGTCCTTGCGCGCCTCCAACAAGTCTTGCAGGCGCTCGCTCGGACTCGCGCCTGCCAGGAGTGGACGAGACCCGTCCTTTCCCAGCCTGGCCAGGAGCACCTCCGGTTCACCCGTAAGACAAACGAGGGTGCCGCCGGCCTCCATCAGGATCCGGCTGCCGGCGTCCATCAAGGCGCCTCCTCCGCAAGCGATCACGCGGTCGGCCGGCTCTGCCACCTGTCGGCAGGCCTCGATCTCCATCTGCCGGAACGCGGGTTCACCTTGCTCTTCAAACATTTGGTGTATTGGTTTTCCGGCCATCCGCTCCACAAGCGTATCGGTGTCCACGAATTCGCGATTCAGGCGCTCTCCCAGCAGCCGCCCGACGGCAGATTTGCCTGCGCCGGGAGGCCCTGCAAGCACTATGTTCAGGGGTTGCATCCGAAGAAGGTTTTCCGACACGCGGCTAGTCCCAGAAGATGATGGGCTCATTGACCATTTTAAAATCGTCCAGGCGACCCCGCGGCAGCTGGTCGAACCTGGGCTTCATCTCCGAAACCGAATCGCCGCCGAGTTTACGAAGCAGCGCCTCTGCCAGCACAATACAAAGCATGGCCTCTCCCACAACGGCCGCGCGGGGGACCGAGCAGAAATCTGAGCGCTCGTAACGGGTTTCGGCCGCCTGACCGGTGGCCAGATCCACCGAGGCGCGTGGGGTCAGTGTGGTCGAGATGGGTTTCATCGCAACCCGGACGATGAGCGGGTCGCCGGTTGTGATTCCTCCTTCGAGACCGCCGGCACGGTTGCTCCGGCGGCGGACTCGCTCGTCCGAGGTTTCGAACTCATCGTGGACCTGCGTGCCGCGCATTCGAGCGTTTTCGAAGCCCGGGCCAATCTCAACCCCTTTCATGGCATGGATGCTCATCATGGCCGCCGCCACGCGCCCCCCAAGCCGCCGATCCCAATGCACATGGCTGCCCAATCCCGGCGGGGCGTTTAAGGCGACCACCTCAAACACGCCGCCCAACGTATCTTTAGCCTGCATGGCAGCCCGAATCTCTTCACGCATGGCCGCCGTACCGGCCTCGGTTGGGCAGCGTACTTCGCTTCGCTCGGCCGCTTCGAAGCGCTGATTAAAATCCAGTTCCCCAAATTCGGCGGAGGCGGTGCCTATTTCCGTGACGTAACTCCCGATGGATATGCCGAACTCGGCGAGCAGCTTGCGGCAGACGGCACCTACCGCCACCCGCGCAGCCGTCTCACGCGCAGAGGCACGCTCCAGGCTGAAGCGTAAATCCGGGTAGCCATATTTTAGCGCGGCCGTTTGATCCGCATGGCCGGGACGCGGGACCGTCATCGGCGGAATCTCCTGGCCCTTCCACTTCGTGTGATCGCGATTGATGATCCGTAGGCCGATAGGAGCTCCGATGGTGAGCCCGGCCAACACACCCGATACGATCTGAGCTTCGTCCTGCTCGATGGACTTCATTCTTGGCCCGACCCCGAATCCCACCTGGCGGCGGGCGAGGTCGGGAAGCAGGTCGGCTTCCGTGAGCGCCAGGCCGGCAGGAATACCCTCCACGATCGCGAGCAGTTCAGGCCCGTGCGATTCTCCGGCGGTCAGAAATCTAAGCATCCAACACCTCGCGGCGGTTAGGCTGGCCTGCCAATTTCCCCCAGGCGCTCGATCGCCCTAACGCCTTTCCAAGTGCGGCTCGCATCCGTTCGCGCGGGGCGGTTTGGCCGGTCCAGAGCTCAAACGATAAGGCGGCTTGTTCCAGCAACATGCCGGCCCCGGACACGGCCTCGATCCCCGATTGATGCGCCTGCTGCACCAGCCGAGTTTCCGGGGGAGAGTAGACCAGATCATAAACAAAAGCATCCGGGGGAAGGGGCAAATCGTCCGGCCAGGGCGATTTTCGGATATTAGGCATCATGCCCAACGGGGTGGCGTTGACCACCAGGATGCACTGGCTCGAAGAATTTACGAAAAACTCGCGCGCCCAGGGGAGTGTTGCCACGTCCGCCGCGCCGCCTCGGCGCACGTCCTCGGCCAATCGTTCGGCGCGGCCGCTTGACCTGGCGATGAAGGTCAGGTCGAGGCCCTCACCCGCCAACCCGAAAGCCACCGCCCGCGCGGCTCCGCCGGCTCCAAGGATAAGAGAAGGTCCGGCACTCGGGACTTGCCAATGGGCCTTCAGATCGGTCATGAATCCCCTTAAGTCCGTGTTGTGACCCACCAGATGGCCGTTGTTGTTGACGATGGTATTGACGGCCGACGTCCGGTCCGCCGAAGGGTCAATCTCATCCAGGAGCGGCGATACTGCCTCCTTGAACGGGATGGTCACGTTGGCGCCCGGCCATCCCTCCTCGCGCATGCGCGCGAGGGTCGCGCCAAGATTTCCGGGGGCGATCTCCAAGGCCTGGTAGCGCCAGTCCAGGTCGGCCTCCTTGAAGGCCGCGTTCTGAATGGTGGGTGAGAAGGAGTGGGCCACCGGAGCGCCTAAAAGCACGACTTTTTTCACTCCAGCTCTGCTCCGATCGAACGTAGAGTTGTTACGAATTCGGGGTAAGACTCGTGAATGACTTCAGCGTCTGCGATGATCGTCTCCCCGGAGGCCAATAATCCGGCTACCGTCAGGGCCATGGCGAGCCGATGATCCCCATGCGAATGCACTCGCGTTCCAGTGAGCGGGGTCGGGCCTTCGATGGTGAGCCCATCCGGGTGCTCCTCGATCTGGGCCCCCATTTTCCTTAACTCGGCCGTCATTCCGGACAGGCGATCCGATTCCTTCAGCCGCAATTCGCCTGCTCCACGGATCTTTGTCTCCCCATGCGCCTGCGTGGCGACAACCGCCAGGGCGGGAATTTCGTCGATCATCGACACCACCTGCTCTCCTTGAATCTCGATCCCTTTCAGGGGCGAAAACGTGGCGGTCAGCTCACCGGTCGGCTCACCGGCCGTTTCCGTAATAGCGCTGGTTTCGATAGTCGCCCCCATGCGCCGCATGGTGTTCAGCAGGCCGGTACGAGTGGGGTTGAGACCCAAATTTTGAACCCTGATCTCCGAGCCTGGAGTCAGCAAGGCGGCCGCCACCATGAAGGCCGCCGCGGAGAGGTCGCCCGGAATAACAAACTCGAATGCTGGAAGCGGGGCCTGAATGGGCTCAAGGTGGAGCGTGCCGTTAGAGTTCGTCACCGACACGCCCAGGTGTCGAAGCAACCGTTCGGAGTGGTCGCGGGAGGCCACCGGTTCGTGTATAAGCGTGCGGCCTTCGGCATGTAACCCGGCCAACAAGATGGCGGTTTTCACCTGGGCGGAGGCGACCGGCATGTCGTATTCGATCCCGCGCAGCCGGGAGCCCGCGATCTGCAGCGGCGGCTGGTCGCTGCCATTGTGTCCGGCGATTTGGGCCCCCATCCTTCGCAGCGGTTCTGCCACTCGATCCATCGGCCGTTGCGAAAGCCGCGGAGATCCGGTCAGGGTGGCCGAGACGGACGAGCCGGCCAGGGCTCCCATCAGGAATCGCATCGTTGTGCCTGAATTGCGACAATCTAATATTCGGTCTGGAGATAACCAATGCCTCCCATGCACAAGCGTCTCTTCTTCATCTATCTTCTCGATCTCAACCCCGAGCGCCGCCAGGCAGTCGCGCATAGCATCGATCACGCCCGCCCGCATCATTCCCCGCAGACGGCTGGCACCGCCGGCCATTGCTCCTAAGAGCAATGCACGGTGTGTCATAGATTTGTCGCCAGGAACTCGAATCGTTCCTCGCAGGTTCTTGGCGGCTCCTGTGACTTTAAGCTCCACGAGTGCTACCCCCTGGATTCTTCATCGAAGCGCGCCTGAGCTGCGAGGGCTCCAAATAATCGCGCAGCCGCCCGATTTCCCCGCCGACCAACAGCTCGCGCAGTTGCTCCAGCTCGGATTGAGCGAGCGCCAACGCCTCCTGCACGTTGTCCTGGTTTGTGGTGAGTATGTCGACCATCATGGTGAGATCACTGGCTCCCAGCCGGGAGGTGCTGAGGAAACCCGAGGAAACCAGGTCCCATAGTTCAGGATCCTTCCCGCCGACCGACTCCGCAGACCTCATCAGCGCGGTGGCCAAGAGGTAAGGAAGGTGGCTCGCGGTGGCCACCAGCCGGTCGTGCCGGGCGGCCTCCATTTGCCGGACCGAGGCCCCGAGCGCACCCACAATCTGTTCCGCAAGCGCGAGCGAGCTGGGCGTGGTCCGTGAGCATGGAGTCAGCACAAATAAACTCCCAAAGAATAATTCCGCCTCGGCCTCTGCAAAACCTGCCCGCTCCTTCCCGCACAATGGGTGGCCTCCCACTGCCGCGACCCGGCTTGGAAGCATTTCCATCGCATCTACAATCTGTCGTTTGGTAGATCCAATATCCATCAACAAATGGACCGCGGGTGGGTCCGATCGGAAGGCCTCAAGTAATCTCAAGGTTTCCTTCACCGGCGTTGCCAGGACCAGCACATCGGTGTGGGCCTGCGCGGGATCTGATTCTTGGGTCGTGATTCCGGCTCGGCGCGCGAGCTCCAAGGTCTCTGGATTCGAATCGATCCCGACCAGCTCCCGGCAGCGCGGCCGCAGAGCGAGCGCCATGGAGCCGCCCATCAGCCCAAGGCCGACGATTGTTAGGCGGGCGTCTTCGAGGTCCATTCCGGCTCAATCAGCTCCCGTCCAACCGCCCGGGCAACTTCCCGGACCTGCCCAACCAATTCCGCAAAGCGCTCCGGCCGCAGACTCTGGGCACCGTCCGAAAGCGCCTCTTCCGGATTGGGATGGACTTCTATGATCAGACCATCTGCTCCAGCAGCCACTCCGGCTCGCGCTACGGCCGTTACGTACTCCCACTTTCCAGTGCTGTGGCTGGGGTCCAGAATCACCGGCAGGTGTGAGAGCTCCTGCACGACCGGGATGGCGTTGATGTCGGTGGTATTTCTAGTGTAGCTCTCGAAGGATCGGATCCCCCGCTCGCAAAGTATGATCCGCTCATTTCCAACCGACAGCAAGTATTCGGCCGACATCAACCATTCCTCGATGGTCGCCATCAATCCTCGCTTGAGCAGCACCGGGAGTCCCGCCCGCCCCGCGGCCCGCAGCAGCTCATAGTTCTGCATATTTCGAGCCCCAAGTTGGATGATGTCCGCGTACTTGGCAACAACTGGGACTTGCTCGGGCGACATGGCTTCGGTAATAATTTTCAGGCCCGTTTCGTGCCGCGCCTCTGCCAGGAGTTCCAGCCCCTCTTCCCCCAGACCCTGAAAGCTATACGGTGAGCTACGTGGCTTGAAGGCACCGCCCCGCAGAATGGTTGCGCCGCTCTCCTTAACTGCGTGGGCGGTCTCCAATAGCTGATCTCGGTTTTCGACCGAGCAGGGTCCGGCCATAATCACCAGCTCGTTTCCGCCGATGAGCAGCCCGTCAACATCCACCACCGTATCCATGGGATGCATCTCGCGGGAGGCGAGTTTGAAAGGTTTTAATATCGAGAGCACGTTCTCGACGCCTTGAATCGGTTGAAAATTGCCGGGATCGATCGGGCGGTCGTCGCCAATCACACCCACGATCGTGCGTTCCTGCCCGGCGCTCAAATGCGCCTCGTATCCAAGGCCTTCCACCTTTGCCACCACATAATCGATCTGGGCTTGTGTTGCGTCATGTTTCATAATAATGATCATTTCCTCCTCCTTCGGTTAGTAGAAAACAAAAAAGCACCGAGCCGTTGCTCGGTGCCTGGATAGTGGATGATGCCTACCTATACAAGCCGAAGCAGCGGCTGAGCGCTCAACCCTCCAAAATAATAATAGCCAAAGCTTCGCCAGGATGTTCGAATCATCTGCGGGATCATAGCACAGCCTGGGAAAATCGGTCAAGGTGAATTGGTGGTACCATGCCGCGTAGCATGCCGGTCCGAGCGATTCGAGGCGCTATAACGGTTCCCGAAAACTCCCAGGAAGCGATCCTTGAGGCCACCCGTGCTCTTTTGCATGCGCTGACCGAGGCGAACGGCCTGAAGCCAAGCGAGGTCATCGCGGCCACATTTTCTGTAACTCCGGATCTCGATCAGGCGTATCCGGCGGAAGTGGCCCGCGACCTGGGGTGGACCGAGGCCGGCCTGATGTGCGTTCAGGAGATGCGCGTCGAAGGGGCCTTGAACCAATGTATTCGGGTGCGGGTGCTCTGGGATACTGAGCAGCCGCAATCCGCTGTGGCCCACCGTTATCTGGAGGGAGCAGCCATTCTGCGGACGGATCTGTTCAAAGACTAGCCCAGAATAAGATCTGGGAGGCCGCGCCTCTAACGCTGGGGAGGATTCCCTCGGACCCAGGCTGGCGGAGGTTGTGCGACGTCCGGCCCAAGTTATACAGGCGAGGTCGGCCCTAGCTTGCGACCTAATTCACCCCTTAGGCGTCGTCCACCAAACAAGAAGCGAGCGATCTAATCCGCACCGTAGCGACCGGGAGTGCGAGTCGCCCAACTATTTTTGCCTTAGGCTTGGACTGCGTCTTATAATAGGACTGGTACGCGCAAGGGAGAAGTGCGAGGGACCCATGGCTGGAGGAGGGGAAATCTACTCTAAAGGGGACTGGCTCGTCCACCCTTCTTATGGCATCGGTAGGGTCACGAAGCTTGAGAAGAAGCATATAGAGGGGAAAAAGATCGAATTCTATCGTGTGGAGGGCGAACACGCGATTTATTGGCTTCCCGTGGAGGGGCTGCAATCCAGCCGCGTGCGAAGGCTTGCCTCTCGGCGCCAGTTCCGCAAGGCGCTCAAACTGCTAAAGAGGACTCCCCGCGAGATGGATCCGGATCACACTAAACGGCGGACCCGGATCAAGGATGTGATGACCACTGGCTCGCTGCGCTCGGTCGTGCGCGCCATTCGAGATCTATCGGCGAGAAACACCGAAAATCGGCTGAGCGATACCGAGCGACGGTCTCTCGAACAGTTCATCAACGGCCTGGTCGAGGAATGGGCTATCGCCGAGGAGATCGAGGAGCACACAGCGCGGACTGAGCTAAAAGAAATGCTTGAGGCCGGATCCGCCGCCAAGGCGGACTCGAATTAGGACCCACCAAAGGCGCGCTCGCGCCATTAATTCGACGCACGGCTTCCACCAGCTCTACGTCCCCCAGGTACGATGGTGCGATCAAAGCATATGGAACAAGTGATGCACATCGAGATACGTCCTGAGCGCAGGGGCTGGTACTGTTTCTGCTACACTCTACGCACACCGACTGAAGTTGCATGTCCCACGTAAGAACGTTCGAAATCCCCACCGTAATGAAGCATGGATTGGGATCGCTTTCCTCCCTTGCCGATGAAGTCAAGGCGCTGGGGATGAAGCGTGCTCTGGTGGTCTGTGGGGCGGGGATTATCGGCGCGGGCCTTCTCGAGCAGGCCGAATCGCCATTAAAGGCCGCCAACATTTCTTACGCGGTTTTCGATCGAGTGGTACCGAATCCGTCCCTTGCGAAGGTGGACGAGGGGACGGAGCTCTATCAGAGCAAAGAGTGCGATGGACACCGCGAAGGCCATCGGCGTGGTCGCGGCCAATGGAGGCTCAATACGCGACTACGAATGGGCCGACCCGCAGCCGATTGAGCGCCGAATCCCGCCCACCATCTGCATTCCGACGACCGCTGGGAGCGGGAGCAAGGTGACTCTCTGGGCGGTGGTCACCGATCCCGAACGCAAGGTCAAGTTCAATGTTGGGGGAGCGCCGCTCATTGCCGCATGGGTGGAGCTGATCGATCCCGAACTCACTTTCGACCTGCCCGCGGACATCACGGCCGGCACGGGTATGGACGCGCTGGCGCACGCCATCGAATGCTACACCTGCGGCTACGCCCAACCACTAACGGACGCGGTCGCGCTCCAGGCTATGGAGTACATCGGTCAATACTTGCGAGTAGCGTTCGCGCAGGGTCACAACGTCGAAGCCCGCTACCAAATGAGCCAGGCCGCCATGGCCTACGACACCGAAAGCGCAGGGGCAGCCCATGCGATGAGCCAGTCGGCCGGGGGCGTACACGACGTTCCCCACGGTGCCCTCACGGCCAGACTTCTAGGCCCGGTCATGGAGTACAACCATCTTGGCGAGCCCCAAAAAATACGCCCGTATCGCCACGGCTCTGGGGGAGGACGTCCGTGGACAGAAGCGTCTGGCGGGCGGCCGCAATTCGGAGGAGGCGACCGCGAGCTTCTCTAAAAATCGTGCACCCAGATAATCGACTGTGACGCGCATAACGACCGGACTTGGGCGGAAGTCCTGCTTACTTATTTAGGCGCCAACTTCCGCGATTACCTCGGGCAGGGAGCGATGAGCAGGACCAGACAGTCTCAAGCGTAGGTGCGTATTGCTAGCCGCATGGCCTGAAGAGCCATGGGAGGCCCGCTGTGCCTCGGTCTAATAACTGGCACCGTGCGATCGAGGAGGGCAAAAATGGGAGATGCATCATGAAATCCATCGTATGTCTGACGCCCTTCCTTATCTTGCTTGCCGCCTGCGCGCCGGCCAGTACCCCGGTGCCCACATCCACCCCGGTCTCGCTCCAAGCCAGTCCCACTCCGCGAGCCGAGATGCTTCACGCCTCTCCTGCACCGGGTGAGATCGTGCCCACCCAGCCGCCGGCGACGGCGATACCGGCCGCCACCGCTCTTGCGGGCCCTCCTAGCGATTTCCAGACCATCGCCATCATCCAGGAACTGTACGAATTCCGGTACTCGCCCGACCCGCTCATTTTACAATCCAATGTGCCGGTGGAACTTTACGCCGTGACTACCGCGAGCGAGCACATCAACCAGTGGCGGATCGGCCCATTTACACAGGCAAATAACATGCGGCCGGGCCAGGTGTTCACTTTCACGTTTACACCGGAGCAGGCCGGAGAGTTTGAGGTGTCCAACGTCGGTCACGGCTTCGGGGCCGGTCTGATTGTGGCCGCGGATTGCGCAGACTTGGACCGAATGCAAAACGAGCAAGGTTTCCAAGCCTTCGCGGTTATTCATAGCCCGGCCGACGGGCTCCTTTTTCCGCAGACCATTACCGTGCGGCTGGGTCTGCCGGTGCGCCTGTACCATATATCGGTGAGCGGCGATCATCGGGTGAGCATAGAGGCGCTAGTACCTGAAGCCATCAGCGTAGACTCGAAGGCTATCGCGCCGATGGAGTTCAACCCTACCGAAGTCGGGGAATTCGCTATCCTTCACATGGACGACGCGCTAACAGGTAGGTTGGTGGTTGAAGAGACGCCCTGCCTGGGCTCGTGACTAAGGCAACCTCGCCCAGCATCGTTTGCCAACGCATCCTGACGAAGTCTTGTTCGAGGAGTACCTGAATCCAATGGCCCTCACTCAGCGACATCTAGCGAATGTTATTCGCGTGGCATAGAGCCCGTTGCACAGATCTGCACGAATCGATATCGAGCATAGCAGGTCGCGAAGGATATGCCTGCTGCTATCCAGCTCATCGCGGGTTGCGATCCAGGTTGATCTTTAAGCAGCTCGTCCAAGAAGGGCACCTCTCGACCTGCAATTTGCAGCGTGGTCCCAGGCGAACTGGAGGACCTCGAAGCAAGATAAAGCTACTGGTGAATTAGGGTTGGTATCATGCTCTAGCTGGGGCGGGCACCATTCAGCCTCCCTGGGGCCTGACCTCTCTACTCGAATGCGCGACAATGCCTCTAAGCAGGACCGGCGGGGCCGACTATAGGGTAAGGCCGACGGCAAGAACCGATAGGTCAGGCTTCTGGCGCGGTGGATTGCTACCGAGCAGGTCCTTCGCCAGTGAGGTGGATCCAAGCCTTTGCAGACTACTTATTCCATCCGCTCTGAGAATGAAATTTCCCACCTGTCCCACTTTCCACACCGAGAAAGGGCACGCGCATGCCTCCACTACGTCTTGCGATCGTCGGTTGCGGCAGCATTACGGAACGGGGCTTGCTGCCGCACCTCGAGCTTGAAACGGACCTTGTTAAAGTAGTCGCGCTCAGCGATACCTCCGAGGACCGGCTACGGCACATCGCCCTGCAATTCGATGTCCGACAGACCTATGGGGATTTCAACGAACTCCTCAAGGAATCCGACGCGGAGGCAGTGGTCATCGCAACGCCGATGGCCTACCATTACGAACAGGCTAAGCTCGCGCTCTCATACCAGCGGCACGTGTACGTCCAAAAACCTATGACGCGTACAGCCCAGGAGGCCGCCGAAATAATTGAACTCTCAACGGAGCGGCATCTCATCCTCGCCGCATCCCCGGGTCAGATGCTCCTGCCTGCCTATGAACAGGCTCGTCAATTGGTGAAGGACGGGGCGATAGGCACAGTCTACATGGCATTCGGTGTCAACATGGCCCTTGGGCATGAACACGAAACCCTACGTTCGCATGCTGAAAGTGGGCTAGATCCTAGCTGGTATTACAAGCCTGGCGGTGGGCCGCTACGCGACATGGGGGTGTACTCGCTGCACGCAATTACGGGTATCCTCGGAGCCGCGGAAAAGGCCATTTCCTTAGGCACTGCACCAATGCCGCATCGAGAATGGAAGGGGAAAAAGATCACGGTGCAGGTCCCCGACAATGAAGCCGTGCTTCTACAGCTAGGGGAGAACCAGTTGGCAACAATCGCGGCCACTTATTCGGTCAATCCGATAATCCTTAGCTGGGGACTCATCAGCCTCTCTGGATCTGAGGGGACCATTGAAGTTCGTCGCCTTCCGGAGGACCCGTCGAGCTATCAGTTGATCCTCCATCGAGCCAGTGAGGCGGAGCCCAAGGAGACTCTATTTGGAACAGGGCTTTCCCAAGACCACGATCGCCTTGAAGAAGCACACGTTGCGAGGGATTTGATGGACTTCGTTGATTCGGTGAGGAATCGGCGATCGCCGGGTGCAGATCCCTGGCGCGCCGCCCACGTCGTCGAAATCATCGAGGCCGCAGAGCGATCGCGGGATGCAGGACATGCCATCGAGATTGGCGGCCGGTTTGCTTATAACCCCGAAGATCACTAGGAAAGGATGAACAGCACAGTGCGAACCATCGGGTTGACCGGCACCACGGGCGCGATCGGCCAGCCGCTGCTCAAACACCTAACTGGAATAAGAGGCTTCAGTGTTTGCGCCCTGGTGCGGAGCAAACAGCCACCCCCGATGGACGGCGTACAATTCATACACGCGGATATTCTCGACGCGAACGCCCTGCGGGATCTGGTGGCCAGGAGCGAGGTCATCATTCACCTCGCGGGACGAAGTCCGCGCTCTCCCCAGCAAGATGCCAGAGAAGCAGACCTGTTCATCTACGTGAATACCCTCGCGACGGCCGCCATCGCTGGACTCACGCTCCAAGAACGCAAACGCTTCATCTTTGTTTCGAGCGTTTCGGTTTATGAGCTCAGCAAGCGCAAGAGGGGAATATTTAGCGAGCAGGAGCCGCTTCCCGGTCGCCAGGAGGCTCAAGACTGGCTGGGCTTAGTGAAGCAACGTCTGGATGAAGCTGTTCGCGGCTGGCTTGATGGGAAAGTCACCGACCTAGGGGAAACTGCAAACGAGATCCTGTCAGCCTTCCCCCTGCCGGACGAAAGCACGTATGCCCTCTCGAAGCTCTTGGGTGAGCGGCTGATTCCTCCCCGATCTGAGAGCGTCATACTTCGGCTAAGCGATGTCTTCGGGCCGCCGGATCTGTCATCGCGTGTGATACCGAATCTTCTGCGTCCCATTGTAAGAGGAGAGAGTGTGACGGTTGACTTCGGTCGACGCGAAATCGTAAGTTTCATATACATTGATGACGTAATTCAGGCCCTCGACGCTACAATTTCTGTCGAGGCTGCACCCTCCCTCCCGCGCGTCATCAACATCGCCTTCCCAAGGCCTACGACCGAAGATGAGCTCACTGAGCACCTTCAAGCGCTCGCACGTGAAACCGGGTCCGTCACCTATGATCGAATTTCAGCCGTCCCGCGGCCAACGGGAACGCGCGACTCGCGCCTTTACAGCACAAAACACATGGAAAAGGACCTCGGTATCACCGATCCCATGCCGTTGGCCTCTGGATTGCGCGAATTATTGAGGTTTATGGGTGACAAAGGGGGGTAACTAAAATGATCATCGCCACTTGCCGACGCCGAGAGAAAGTTCTCGCTTAGAGCTCGATAAGACACCCCTCGTGGCTGCGCAGGCGCAGGGAGCTCAAATTGATGTGGCCTTCGCGGTCGAGGTAAGTGGAAAGGACGACTCTGCCCTTTGCTGGGTGCTCCAGGCTCACCGTACGATCCTTCGCAGAAAAATTTAACGCGATCAAGAGACGTTGGCCCTCGAACTCACGGAAATAAAGGAAACAGTCGTCGGGCGTGCCGTCAAGGGAACGGTAACTCCCTATAGTAAGAGCAGGCGTTTCCCTGCGATATTCGAGCAGCCGCCGATAGAGGTTGAGCATCGAGCTGGAATCCTCTCTCTGGACACTCACGTTGATCGTCCGATAACTGGCTCCCACTGGCAACCAAGGCTCGGACTCCGAAAAGCCAGCATGCGGCTCGGCACTCCATTGCATCGGACTGCGTGCTTGATCCCGTCCTTGGCCGGGGACACGGATTCCATGTGGATCTTGCAACTGATGGACTGAAAGCTCCACATCCCGCATGCCGATCTCTTCGCCATAGTAGATAAAGGGTGTGCCACGCAGAGTCAGGAGAAGCATGGCAGCTACTCTCGCTTGACCGGAGCCGATCCGGCTGGCGACGCGCGCTCGGTCGTGATTCCCTAGCACATAGTTCGGCCAGGCAAAGGAGGGCAATGCCCGCTCATACCTGTCCACATACTCGTGAATGGCAGTAGCCTGCCAGGGGAGGGTGATCAGCTTGAAATTTGCAGGAAGGTTTAGTCCGTCGTCACGGCCATAATAGGCCACTAGATCATTCAGGGACAGGCTGTATGAAACCTCCCCGATGCTGACCCGGTCATCATATGTATCGAGCAGTCGTCGGAAGTCTCGGATGCGTGCATGGGCCTCGGGTTGATCTTGACTGTACCTATGCAGCAGGGAATCCCTGGGTTGATCCACCCCCTTCCTATAGTTAGGGTTCGGAGGATCGTCGCGAAACTGCGCATCCTTGATTAACGCCTGAATGGCGTCCATCCGAAAACCATCGACCCCGCGATCTAGCCAGAAGCGCAGCACGTCCAACATGGCGTCCCGAACATCCGGATTCCGCCAATTGAGGTCAGGCTGTTCTGGCAAGAAGCTGTGCATATAGTACTTGGAGATACGCTCATCCAGTGTCCATGCAGGGCCACCAAAATGGCTGAGCCAATTGTTAGGGGGCCCGCCATTCCGCCGGGCGTCGCGCCAGATGTACCAGTCAGACTTGGGGTTGGTATGGGAAGACCGTGATTCCTGAAACCAGGGGTGTTGGTCGGAGGTGTGATTAGGCACAAAGTCCAGGATGACTTTCAGGCCCAGGCCGTGAGCACGAGTCAGAAGCTCATCAAAGTCATCCAGTGTGCCGAAAATCGGATCCACATCGAGATAGCCCGTAACGTCGTAGCCAAAATCCACCATAGGCGAGGGGTAAAAAGGGGAAATCCAGACCGCGCCCACGCCTAACCATGCGAGGTAGTCCAATTTGGAAGCAATCCCAGGCAGGTCGCCGATTCCGTCGCCCCGGCTGTCCTTGAAGCTGCGCGGGTAGATTTGATAGATGGCGCCTCGCTGCCACCATGCGGATTCATCTCGCCAGGAGCTGTTCATAGTGCATTCAAGGGCTCTTCAATCGGATCGATCGGCCTCGAGGCGGATCGACACGATCTCTTTCCCACGCAGTATACAAGGCAGAACGAGAGTGACCAACGGGTGTGAATTAGGCATACGTGAGGCCAAGATTATACTAGCGGGACCCGCGGAAGATCCCCATTCTCTTCCGCCTGGTTTCGGAGTCGATTGGGTTGGGTGAGCAGATCGGAGAGCCGTTTCCATCACAGAGTTAATGCGCTGCTGTTCTCGGCCTTTGTGATGGAAGGCCGAGCCAGGTGCGGGTTCTTTCCCAGGTATGCCGGCGAATCTCCCTACATCAGCCTGCTTGATGGTACTCGAGTCGGGCTCCCTCGCCGACTGGAGGGAATTCTTAGAACGCACCTCTCACTCGGTGCATGGGCCTGACCGGAGCATAGTTTCGGCATCAAGGTCCTCGCCAACAACCGTCCCATATGTGCTGTACCGTACATTGACTCCCTCCGCGACTCCCTCCGCGCTTCCGTATCATGATTTCGATGCCTAGGGCGACGAGTTGGACATCAATTGGCTTGTTCGGCTCCTCGAATAGGGACCCGTAGCGCCTGGCCAACTCCGCGTCCAGCCTTCCACCGCATAACCAACGCCGAGTTCCGATCCACCAACCGATCGCAGGCAAACGCCCAAGGGTAGCCTGTCCTCCGAGTCGTAATTTAAACGGAATCTACGGTGGAGGGGCTACAGAGAAAGGTCTGAATCCAAAAAGGCTGGATCCAAGACCATAGAGTCCGGCGTACTTATAAAGTAGGGCGGATCGCTGCCGATGCCGATCTCGCCGCCAGGCCAAGGGCGTCTGGCTCTTAATATTTATGAGGTATACTTTTTTTTATGGTTTTCGCACCTAGGCGTAGCGCATCTTTGGACATGACGCTCAGCCCTGAGGCTGGATAATCATCAAACAACACAAGAAGTCGATGAATCGAATATTAGAAATCCACGATCGTTCCCTATAGAATGGAAGGAGGTGTTTGATTGGAGAATACCGCCCCACATACGACCGTTATGGCATAACCGTAAACGCAGAACTTTATCGAGGAGACACTAAGGAGAGAGATATGACTTACGCTAAGAAAAGCTGGGCCGCCATCGGCCTAATGATCATCGCTACGACGGCGATCGCTGCCTGCTCGCCGCAGGAGGCACGCGAGATCGAAACGATCGTCGAGGTGGAGGTCACTCGTGAGGTCGAAGTCGAAGTTGCGCCTGAGGTTGATGAAGCACGCGTAGTGCGCATGGTCATAAACGAGGACTGGGGCGGAGCAGAGTCGCTCGATCCCGCGTCGGCGTCGCGTGACACACCGACCATTGAGATGCTCTACAGTCAGTTGATTCGCCTGGATGAGGAGAATGCCTCGCTGCCGGTTCCTGCCTTGTTCGAGTCCTGGGAATCGGACGCAACGGGCACGACGTGGACTTTCAAAGTCCGCGAGGGGGTATTGTTTCATGACGGCACGCCCATGACTTCGGCGGACATCCTCTACACGCTGCGGCACATTATCGATCCGGCGACCAATTCTCCCGTCGCAGCCGGGCTGGACATCATCGATGGCGATAAGCTTGAGGCGCCAGACGACTTCACCGTCATACTGAACCTGAAAAGCGGGCACTCTGACTTGCCGCTGATGCTGACAGACTACCGTATACGCGTCATTAAGGACGGCAGTGCAGATGACCCGGATAGTCCAGATTACATTGAAACAGCCGCTATCGGCACCGGTCCCTACATGCTCGAGACCTTTGACCTCGACGCTGTAACGGTGTTGACTGCCTTTCCCGATTACTGGGAGGGTACGCCGGGTGCGGATCGGATCGAGCTCCTGCGCATCTCTGATGCAAGTGGCTGGGTGCGGGCGCTGCTCGCCGGCCAGCTCGATTGGGTGGACCAAGGAAAGATCGGGGCCGACCAGCTCGTGCTGTTCCGGGATACCGAGGATTGGGTGGTCCACGACCTAACGACCGGCCAATGGCAAAACTTCGTCATGAACGTCACTGTTCCTCCCTACGATGACATTCGTGTGCGCACGGCGATGAAACTGGTCGTCGATCGCCAGGCGATGATGGACGCGGTTATAGGCGGAGCCGGGGTCGTAGCCTGTGATAATCCAGTCTGGCCAGGAGACCCGTATTATCTGGAGATGACTTGCGAGCAGGACATCCCGCGGGCCATCGAACTGCTGGCTGAAGCGGGCTACCCGGATGGCATCGATGTGGTGCTGAGTGTCGGGGAGGCCAATCCCTGGATCGTCCCGATGGCCGTCGTGTACAAGGAACAGGCCATCGAGGCCGGGATTAGGGTTGAGATCAACCAGGTGCCTGCCGACGGCTACTGGTCCGATACGTGGATGGTGCTGCCCTTCGTCGGTTCACACTGGGGCGAGCGTCACGCCGACCAGGCGCTGACCGAGATCTTCCGGTGCGATGTGCGTAATAACGAGTCCTTCTGGTGCAACGAGGAGTTTGATCAGCTACTGGTGGACGCGCGTGGCGAGATCGACTTTGATAAGCGGGTGGAGCTTTACCAGCGAGCGCAAGTACTGGTAACCGAAGAGTCTGGCGCGATCAACCCGTTCTTTAGACAGGAGAACCGGGTAGTGGCTGCCCACATCGGGGGAATAAATCCCGACTTCAGGACCTACCGGTTTTGGAAGATCACCGTGCTAGACTTAGACTAGAGGGATAGTAGAGGATGTTGTGGGGCTGAGCGCCTGAAGCGCTCAGGGGGCTGGTTAGCGTGCCCCCTGTCCCCCCGCTGCATGCCCTTCTCCTCCAAGTAATCTGGGGGGGAAGGGCATGCGGTTCGTCTTTTCCCCCTGTACAGCCGCTCCGCGCGCGCAAAATGTAGGGGTGCGCACCTAACCGGCTAAATAGACTTGGGAAGTGTGGAGCCCCAACCGAAATGAAACACCTCATATATGAAATGATATGAACCCTGAGATATGATTCAAAAAGTAAGGTGTTGAACCTATGCTAGCACTCATTGTGCGGCGGCTGTTATTGTCGGTCGTAACGCTGACGATCGTCGCCGTGGTGGTCTTCGCCACGACCGAGCTACTGCCGGGTGACTGGGCTACGGCCTACTTTGGCCGGGAGGCGACGCCACAAAGGTTGGAACGGTTGCGAGCCGAGCTGGGCCTCGATCGGCCCGCAACGGAGCGCTTTGCCAGTTGGTTCGGGCGTGCCTTGCGGGGCGACCTCGGCAGCTCCCTGGCCAGAAAAGAGCCAGTTTTGGGCTTGATCGCCTCTCGGCTGGAAAAAACCTTCCTCCTGGGTGGAGTGGCTGGACTGGTCTCTATACCCCTGGCTCTTGCCCTGGGTATCATTGCCGGACTCACCCGCGGCCGACGGGCAGACGTCGCCATCTCGACCATTTCGCTCATTGGGATGAGCTTGCCAGAATTCGTTGTCGGCACCGTGTTAATTTTTGTTCTTAGCATCACGCTGCAGATCTTTCCCGCGCTCACAGTTGTAAGAGCGGACACATCGTTCGTGGATTTTCTGCCCAACATCGTCTTGCCAGCCGCTACCCTGACGATTGTCTGGGTGGCTTATATCCTTCGCATGGTTCGCACGACCATGATCGACGTGCTGGCCAGCGAATACGTTGAAATGGCCACTTTGAAGGGCATCCCACGTGCCCGAGTCGTACTTCGTCACGCGCTGCCAAATGCCCTGCTACCAACGATCAACGCCATAGCCTTGATGCTGGCCGCGCTTCTTGGGGGTGTGGTGGTTATCGAGACGGTCTTCAACTATCCTGGTGTGGGTCTGCTGCTGGTCACGGCGATCAGGAACCGTGACGTACCGCTGATTCAAGGCATTGCGATTACTATAGCGGTAATGTATGTCACGATCAACCTGGTAGCAGACCTGCTGACCACATCGCTCGATCCACGTTTGCGAAGCCTGCGAGGCTAGGAAGGTTCGAGATCCATGTCGGATGTCGCGCTAACTCTTGATAAACGTTTGACTGCGCCTGCCCCTCGCAGTCGATTAAGTCGAACCTGGTTCAGCATGCGCCGATCGAGGCAAGGCATGGTCGGGCTGACGATCGTGGTCGTTCATCTGATCCTAGCCTTTACGGCGCCCCTCATCGCCCCATATTCTCCAACCCACATTGAGCCCTCGGTGAGGTTGGAAGGTCCTTCTGCGGACCATCTTTTCGGCACCGATTCGTTTGGTCGCGACAACTTGAGCCGAGTCCTCTATGGCGGTCGAGTTGCGCTGCTCGTTTCATTTACAGCGGCCGTGGTAGCGGTCACATGGGGCGGGCTGCTCGGCATCCTGCTCGGGTACCTCGGTGGGAGGGTGGATGAAGTGGTCATGCGAGTGATTGATGGCTTGCTGGCCATACCTTCCTTGCTCCTCATAATGCTGGTCATCCTGGCGCTCGGTTCGGGGTTCAGCGTTCTCGTTCTAACACTGGGTTACGGCTACGGCCTGACGGTTGTTCGGATTGCCCGGGGTGCTACGCTGGCTATTGTAGCCCGTGATTTCATCACCGCCGCGCGCGCGCGCGGTGAACGGAGCAGGACCATCGTCCTGCGGGAATTGATGCCTAACGTGCTGGATGTGCTGCTGGTCGAATTCGCGATGCGGTCGTCCTGGATGCTTCTGGCCATCGCTTCGCTTTCCTTCCTCGGCTTTGGGATTTCCCCGCCAACCCCAGACTGGGGGCGTATGGTTTTTGAGAATTCGGAACTGCTCGCAATCGCCCCGTGGGGGACGGTTTTCCCGGTGATTGCCATCAGTAGCATGGTGATTGGCATCAACCTGGCCTCGGATGCCTTGTCCAAAGCGATGGGACTGGAACGCACTCAGGAAGCACCGTTATGAGCCAAAAACTACTCCAGGTGGATCGCTTGACGACCGGTTACCGCACCCAAACGGGCCACATGGTGGAAGTGATCCGCAATGTGTCGCTCGAAATGCATGAGGGTGAGACACTCGGCCTGGTGGGTGAGTCTGGCAGTGGCAAGACCACTTTTGGTATGGCACTGATGGGATACCTCCGACCTGGCGGCCAGGTGATGGCTGGCACGGTGCGCTTCGACGGAGTAGAGATATTTGGCCTGGGGCCAAACGAACTGCGGAAATTACGGGGGAAACGGATGGCCGTTGTCCCTCAGAGCGCCAGTCTATCCCTGACGCCCACCATGCGGGTGGGCGATCAGATCGCGGAGGTCTTGACGGTCCATGTCGGTCTTTCTGGATCTGAGCTGAGTGAACGGTTGCTGGAGTTGCTGACCCAGGTGCACTTGCCTCAAGTGGCCGAGCTCGCCCGTCGGTATCCCCACGAGCTCTCTGGTGGTCAACTGCAAAGGGTTGCCATCGCCATGGGTTTGGCCGCTGCGCCCGAGTTGCTTGTGCTTGACGAGCCGACGACCGGCCTCGACGTTACGACTCAGGCCCATATCCTTGACTTGCTGCGAGAACTTCAGGAGCACTTCGGTATGGCGATGCTGTACATCAGCCACGACATTGGTGCGATTGCCCGCGTGTCCGACCGCCTGGCGGTGATGTATACCGGCCAAATCGTTGAGGATGGGCCAATCGAAGAGGTTTTTGGCCGTCCGGTGCACCCTTATACTCGCGGCCTGCTCTCTTCAGTTCCTCGTGTCTCGTACGCTGGCCTGCCCCGAGCTATGGACGGTCGGCCGCCGGCCCCCGGCGAACACGAGGTTGGCTGTTCCTTCGCCCCGCGCTGCACTTTCGCCGATGAGACTTGTACGACCATCGACCCCACACTCGAGCCAATCGATCCGGATGCGAAGATAGCGCATTTGGTGCATTGCCATCATTGGCAGCGCGTCGTGGCAAGCGAGGACTTTGGTGAGATGCAAGACTTGAAGGCTCGCACCAAGAAGGCCGTTGAACTAGAACCGCTGATCGAACTAACCGAGGTGGACATCACCTATGCTAAGCGTGGTCTGGGCGCGTTCCTGCGGCGCCTGCGCGGCGTGCCCGAACCCCCCATGACGGTCAGTGACTTTACCCTCACGATCCACCGGGGCGAAACAGTGGCCCTCGTTGGTGAGAGCGGCTCCGGCAAATCAACCATAGTGCGGACCATCGCCGGATTGTTGCCACCGAGGGCCGGTCGGATTCGCTATGGGGATCAGGATCTCACAACCAAAGTCGAACGCCGTCCGATTGAGATTCGCCGCAAGATCCAGATGGTCTTCCAACACCCCGAAGCTTCACTCAACCCGCGCCATACCACCAAGCAGATTATCGATGCCCCTCTGCGGCTTTTTTTCAAGACGGACCGAGAACAGCGCTTGGAGCGCTCCGCCTCGCTGCTAGAAGAGGTGCGGCTCAGCCCACGATATCTGGAATGGTATCCTGGCCAACTATCCGGCGGCGAAAAGCAGCGGGTTGCCATCGCGCGTGCCTTTGCCGCTGAGCCGGAATTGGTGCTGTGTGACGAAGTGACCTCCGCGCTCGATGTTTCGGTTCAGGCTGCCGTCCTGGATCTGTTGGCTGGACTCCAGGCCGATCGGGGCGTGTCCTACCTCTTCATCTCGCACGACCTGGCAATTGTTCGCGCCATCGCCGATCGAGTGGTCGTACTGTATCAGGGCCGGATGTGCGAGGTAGGGCCAGTCGAGCGGATTTATGCGCCGCCCTTCCATCCCTACACCGAGACGTTGCTGGCTGCGGTGGCGGAGCCTGTTCCGGGCGCGCGGGCGCGCCTACTCGCCAAGGACGTGCAAGAGGCGGAACCGCCGGCACGAGGTTGCTGTTTCCAGCGACGCTGTCCACGCCGGGTAGGGTCTATCTGCGACGAAGAGACGCCCCCCTGGCGGGTTGCGGTTGAGGGGCACCTCATTAGCTGCCATATCCCGCTTGATGAACTGCGGGAGTCACAAGTGGATCTCATTAGCACATCCAGCATCTAGCAATGAAGCACATGCGTTTTTGGATGATGGTCAGTAACTTGGCGCGCGAAGTTGCCGCTCAATAAACATAATCTCCCACATAGATCCCAGGCTGCAACAATCAGCGTGATTCCCCCCGCTATGCAGCGCCCGGCTGCGGGCAGTGTATACCTCTCCTTGATCTTGAAATTCCCTAGGCCAGCTACACGGCATAGGATCGGGACGAACACCTGGGCGCCGATGTCGCGCCCACTGGCGGACGTGGCGCACGCGGTTGGTTTGTGCGCGGTGCGTTCTTCCACAACAACAAGGACTTCTCCATGTCACAGTCTCTATCCCTTTTGAAAGTGCTCAATCCGCAAGCCGGCTGGTATCGCGGCGACTTCCACGCGCACACCAACTACTCAGATGGGGTACACACGCCGGCCCAACTGGTTGAGGTGGCGATCGCCGAAGGGCTCGATTTCTTCGCCGTCACAGACCACAACACCATTGACTCCTTCTCCAAATTCGGCGATGACCCGACCACTCTAATTATCCCTGGCTTGGAGGTCACCCTCAAGGAGGGGCATTTCAATGTCTTTGGCATGGAAGGTCGGCTCGACTGGATGGAGCACATCTGCACCGGCAAGAACATATCCGAATTAACAGGCATTTATGGGACGACAACCGCGTTGATGCAGGGCGCCTCCTCGCAGGGGCTGCTCAATTCGATCAACCATCCGCTCATGCCCTGGGAGCCCCCCCTGGAGTGGCGCGACAGGGCGACCGACCTGCGTTACCTGGACTGCCTTGAGATTTGGAACGACCCCAGTTGGCCGGAAAACGATCACGCCAACCCCAAGGCAGTGGCCTTGTGGACAGATTGGCTCAATGCCGGCTATCGGATAACTGCAATTGGCGGCAGCGATTATCATCAGCCGGCACCCGAGCCGGGTCAGGACAAGCCACCCGAACGCCTGGGATTGCCCAGCACTTATGTGTATGCGGAGCAACTCTCCGGCGCCGCGATCCTGGAGGGACTGCGGCGGCGGCGCGCGTACGTAAGCATGGGCGCGCGGGTGACCTTTCAGGCACAAGCCGACGGCACAACGTATGAGATTGGGGCTGACCTGGGGGAACGGAGTGGAGCCATCGATTTCAAGGCTACGGTCACAGACTGCCCCTCGTCGGGCCGCGCCCAGATCGTAAGAAACGGCCAGGTCGTCTCTGAAACGCCGATTGAGGGCGGCCAGGCTGTCTTGCGGTGGAGAAACGATGCCGACCCGGCCCGCTCGGACTGGTGTCGACTCGATGTGTTCGGCGAAGAGGGCCAGATGATGGCCATCACCAATCCCATTTACGTTGGCCCCCGGCGCAGGCCTGTTTCTCACAGCTACGGGGATTTTGCAAGCGCGCCTAGCGGTAAGCAATCGTAGTTAATGCCTCCCGTGACACAACGTCTCATACCGTAGCTGGCGGCGGTCGCCCCACAGCATGGATCCTCTTCGACAAACACGGCACGCTGCGACTGGTGGGGTTCGACGGCGTGCTAAGTATCGAGTACGAAGACAGGTTAAATCAAAGACTATCTGAGGCGCTTCAGAGGAACGTAGGGTGAGGGCTGTGGAAACCATCAACATTGGGCTCATCGGGACGGGCTTCATGGGCAAGGGCCACGCGATGGCCTATGAGATGGTGCCGAAGATTTTTCGCCCTGCCCCTGCCTTCCCGAAGCTCGTGGTGGTGGGGGATGTTACGGAGGATCTGGCTCGGAGAGGAGCCCGCGATTTCGGGGCTGAGAAATGGGTCGTCGGCTGGGAGCAGGTCGTTGCCGATGAGGGCGTAGACTTGGTTGACATCACCACGCCGAATAATCTACACAAGGAAATTGCTCTGGCGGCGGCAAAGGCTGGAAAACACATCTATTGTGAGAAGCCGCTGGCCCTTAATGGAAGAGATGCCAAGCAGATGTACGAAGCGGCTGCGAGGGCTGGGGTCACAACCATGGTGGGCTTCAACTACATCAAGAACCCAGTCGCGTTGCTGGCTAAAGAAATGATCGAGGCAGGCGAGCTTGGGGAGATTTACCATTTTCGGGGCTCTTTTCACCAAGACGTTCTCGCCGATCCGAATGCGCCCTTCTCTTGGCGTTTTGATCGTCTCATCGCGGGTTCCGGCGCACTGGGTGATCTTGGGGCGCATGTGATTGAATTTGCGCGGTTCTTGGTGGGTGATTTCGAACGTGTGTGCGGATTAGCCAAGACGTTCATCAAAGAGCGCCCGCTGGCGGCAGGAAGCTATGGCTACCGAAGCAAAGCCATCTCGGAGGGATCCAAGCGTACCGTGGAGAATGAAGATTCCATCCATTTTCTGATCGAGTTTAAAGATGGAGCCACAGGCACGATCGAAGCCAGCCGCATCGCAATGGGCCGGAAGGTTTTCATGGCCTATGAAGTCAACGGCAGCAAGGGTTCTCTGCATTTCGTACACGAACGCATGAACGAACTCAACGTCTACCTTTCCACGGACCCAACGGGTCGGCAGGGCTTCAAGACCATCTTGGCGGGTCCCGAGCACCCTTATTACGACTCATTCTGGCCCGTGGCGGGAATTGGCCTGGGCTACGAAGACATGAAAATCATCGAGGTCTATGAACTGCTCGACGCATTGGCTAATAACGAGCCGACCTACCCTGACTTTAAGGAAGGTTGGAAAGTGTGCCAGGTCATCGACGCGGTGCTCCTTTCGGTGGAAGAGGGCCGCTGGGTATCCGTGGACGAGATCTAGGCCATCCGAGTCCGCGGCGTAGTTTATGCGCTACTCTGCGCTCGCTCCTGCTCTTGCTATGAAACTCGGGCGCGGCGCTCCAGCCCTGATCCTGAATGAGGTCCGCGTGAGACGAAGAGAGCGAAAGGAGAGTGACGCCGCGTGATAAGGTTCTGCCAATTCGGTGTCGGCTTGATCGGCTCCGTTCATGCGGCCAATATCGCCGAGAACCCCAAATCAAGCCTGCGCTATGTGGTGGACCTCGACGCGGGAGCGGCGCGGCAGGCGGCGGAAAGATATGGCGCGCAGGTCGCTGATGCGGCCACGGCGCTGGCCGACCCCGAGGTGGACGCGGTCCTGATCGCCTCTCCCACGAATACGCATGCGGAGCTGCTGACGGCTGCGGCCAGGGCCGGAAAAGCGATCTTCTGTGAAAAGCCGATCGATCTGGACATCCAGCGCGTGGATGACTGCCTGCGCGAGATTGAAAAAGCCGGCGTGCCGGTCGCCATCGGCTTCAATCGCCGTTTTGATCCGAGCCATCGAGCGGTTCACGACGCGATTCGCGAGGGACGGGTTGGCACGACCGAAATGGTTCTTCTCACTTCGCGCGGCCCTGAGCCCCCACCCATCCGCTACATCAAAGTGTCCGGAGGCCAATTCCGCGATCAGATGATTCACTTCTTCGACCTCGCCAGATGGCTGCTCGGGGAAGAACCCATCGAAGTCTTCGCGATGGCCAGCTGCATGGTCGATCCGGCGATCGGGGAGGCGGGAGACGTCGACACCTCGATGGTGCTGATGAAGACGGCCAGCGGCGCCCTTTGCTTTATCAACAACAGCCGTCGGGCCGCTTATGGATATGATGAGCGGATCGAGGTGTTCGGCTCTGAAGGTATGGTTCAGTCTACCAACCCGCGACCGAAAAGCGTTCATTACTATACGGCGGAGGGTTCCCGACAGGAGGGTACCTTCGACTCCTGGCTAGACCGATTTCTGGATTCTTATAGAGTGGAGCTGGATCACTTCATCGATGCGATCGAAGCCGGCACAAAGCCGATGGTTACTGAACAGGATGGTCGGATGGCGCTCGTGCTGGCAGACGCCGCGCTGAGATCTTATGAGACGGGCTCGCCGGTCAGAATCTGAAGGGGAGCACCAGCGCTCGACGTGAACCGGCCAGGCACAACGCGGGGAGAGAACCCGTGCCTGGAGGCGATCCCAGGGCTCAAACGCTCGTTCGGAGGGGTGTCACGGACATCCACCGGGAGGGAATGTCATGAGTGAGCAGGGTGGGCGTCGGCTCCGCCTGGGGATGGTGGGAGGAGGTCGCGGCTCGTTTATCGGCGCGACTCACCGCATCGCCGCCCGCCTCGATGACCGCTACGAGCTGGTTGCCGGAGCGCTTTCTTCAGACCCGGATCGGGCCAAGGCTTCGGCCCACGAGCTTCTGATCCCGCGAGATCGTGGCTACGGCAGCTACGAGGAAATGGTGCAGGCTGAAGCGGAGCGCGCGGATGGCATCGAGCTGGTCAGCGTTGTTACACCCAACAACAGCCATCATGCCATCTGCCGCGCGTTTCTCGACCGCGGCTTCGACGTCATTTGTGACAAGCCCTTGACGACGAACCTTGAAGACGCCCTCGATCTGGTGGCGACGGTCCGCGAGACTGGGCTCATCTTCGGCATAACCTACAATTACACCGGCTACCCTATGGTGCGCCACGCTCGGACGATGGTGGAGCAGGGACAACTTGGCCAGATTCGACTGGTGCAGGTCGAATTCGCCTCGGGCTGGATGTCCACGCTGTTGGAGCAGACCGGCCACAAGCAGGCGGCTTGGCGCACGGACCCGGCACGGGCCGGGCCTTCCTTCGCAGTCGGCGACATCGGCACCCATGCCCATCACCTGGCTGCCTTCGTTACGGGCCTTGAGCTGGCGGAACTATCCGCCGACCTCAGCGTGATGGTGCCGGGCCGGCGGCTGGATGACAACGCCCACATCTTGCTCCGCTACACGAATGGTGCACGTGGCATGCTGTGGGCAAGCACGATCGCGGTGGGCAGTGAGCATGGCCTTCGCATCAGGGTCTATGGCGACCAAGGCGGTCTGGCCTGGGAGCAGGAGAACCCCAACCACCTGAAATTCTCTCCCCTGGATGGGCCGACACAGACCCTCGGGCGTGGAAGCGAAGGGCTCTCAGCGGAGGCGGCTCGGGCGACGCGGGTCAGTTTGGGCCATCCGGAAGGGTTCTTCGAAGCTTTTGCCAACCTTTACTCGGATATGGCGGACGCGATCGTCGCGCGGCGTGCTGGGACCCCGGCCAACTCGCCGGCCCATCAGCTTCCGACAGTGGAAGACGGGGCGCGAGGCGTGAAATTCGTGGAGGCCGCGCTGGAATCGAGCGCCAAGAACGGCGCCTGGGTCGACGCCACGTTACCTTTTTGAACGCAGCCTTCAGAGGTCGCATGTCCCGACAAATGGGAGGAACCCAAGGCTTCATATGGGGCGCGGGATCGATTCCCTTGCGCAGAATTTGTTCTCGTCGGGTTGCTCCAGGAATGGAAATAACAGTCGCCTCCCGTGGGTCCGACATTTGTAGGCCGGCGTCCCACTTTAGTCGGGTTGTGTTGGCATTTTCGACCTTGCCCCTCTATTGAATCAGAACCTTGAGTCGACTCCAACCTGGCATTGCAGGGGCACACCCTTGTTGGAGTAGGCGAATCTCCCGAGGTAACCATGGCCGAAGCTCTGTCACTTTCGAAGGTGTTCAATACACAAGCGGGCTGGTATCGTGGTGACTTCCATGCTCACACCAACTATTCGGATGGGGAGCATACGCCCGACGAATTGGTCGAAGTGGCACGGGCTGAGGGGCTGGATTTCATCGTCGTAACCGATCACAACACGATCAGCGCCTTCGTTGAATTCGGCGACCAGCGGGAGGTCTTGGTGATCCCCGGCATGGAAGTTACCTTCCGCGACGGCCACTTCAATGTCTTCGGCGTGGAGGGGTGGTCCGAGTGGATGGAGGGCTTTGTCCATGATAGGGACATAGGCGAGCGGCCGGGCCGGGCGCCCTCGGATATCCTGCGACAGACTTCAGCCCTGGGCTTGTTGAATTCTCTCAACCATCCCCTGCTCGAGCCGTGGGAGTGGAGGGATGGAGCAGCGGAAATGGGGGATGTTCACTGCGTTGAGGTTTGGAATGACCCAAGCTGGCCCGATAACATAGAGGCGAACCCCAAGGCCTTGAAGCTGTGGACGAAATGGCTGAACGCCGGATGCCGGGTTACCGCAATTGGGGGTAGCGATTACCACCGCCCCGAACCGAAGCCGGGTGAAGACAAGCCCCCCGAACGGCTTGGGTTGCCCAGCACTTATGTGTATGCATAGCAACTCTCCGGTGCCGCGATTCTAGAGGGACTGCGGCGTCACCGGGCCTACATAAGCATGGGTGCCCGGGCGAGCCTGCAGGCGCAGACCAACGGAAAGTCCTATGAAATTGGCGACGACCTTGGGGAATGGAGTGGAGCAATCGATTTCAAGGCTACTGTCACAGACTGCCGCTCGTCGGGCCGCGCTCAGATCGTAAGTAACGGCCACGTCGTCGCCGAGGCACCGATTGAGGGCGGCCAGGCTGTCTTGCGGTGGAGGACCAATACCGACCCGGCCCGCTCGGACTGGGTTCGACTCGATGTGTTCGGCGGTGAGGGCCAAATGCTGGCCATCACCAACCCCATCTACGCCGGCACACAACCAACACCGGCGATGCAGAAATTCGGCGATTTCGTCAGCTTGAGATAGGCATGAGGCGACATACGACTTTGAGTTCACAGCAAGCAAGGGCACGGACCTCGTTAGGCGCCTTTGACCGTTGAATAGCAGCCTGGCAAGCTTCTCTGCAGCTGCGTTTGGCCGAAGTACCCCTTTATTCCACTTCTGGTTTCGGAGCGTTGGGTGACGAATCTAGCTCCTGGCAGTATCAGGGCGCCGGTCGAACGCGGCAAGCGGAGAACAGGCTGGACGATGGCGATGGTCGCAACAATCGCCTTTAGCACTTCAGCGCCGGTCGCCAAGGTCGCCTTCTCAATGGGGCTAGATCCAACAAGCCTGTTGACTGTGAGATGGTTGATGGCTACCTTACTGCTCTCAGGCACCATCGCCGTCTCTTCCCCGAGCCGTTTGCGTCCGGAGCCAAAGGCGGTGTTGATGTTAGGGGCGGCGGGTTTGGCATTCGGAGTGACGTCGCTGTCCTTTTTCTGGTCCCTCACTCGAATCGACGTCTCAATAGCTTCTATGATCTTCTCCCTCTATCCACTGGTCGTATTGGGGCTGCTAGCGCTGCAGGGCGAGAAGTTCACGCATCGCAATACGATTCGGCTGGCGCTTGGACTGGGGGGAGTGTATCTGCTGATCGGACCCGGCGGGCAGGTGGACTTGCTTGGCGCCCTACTGGTGCTCTTCTCGTGCTGCACTTTCTCCGTCTATCTTGTCATGATGCAGTTATATTTGCGTGATTATGAGGCGCGAACTGTGACCCTATACGTTGTGGGCACGATGTCGCTATTTACACTTGGATGGTGGCTGGTAGGAGGCGCGCAATGGAGCGACCCGGGTTGGCAAGGCTGGCTGGCGATCGGGGTACTGGTGCTGGTGGGCACCTACCTTGCCCAGCTGGCGTTGTTCGCTGCGGTGCGCAGCATCGGCAGCGCGCAGATGGCCCTGCTAGGTCCGTTGGAAACCTTGCTTACAGTAATATGGTCTTTGTTGTTCTTGCAGGAGCGCCTCAGCGCGGTTCAGTGGGCTGGGGGCGGGTTGATCTTGTTCGGGGCGGTCTTGGCCGGGCCGCGCCTGCATCGAATTCGGTGGCGGCCGCGATTGAGGCTGTGACCCGTGGGGGTAATCCCGTGCAGCGGGGAGGATGCGGGGCAGGCGTCAGGGCATCAGCCTAAGGCGTGGGCTGCAGTTGCCAAGTTTGACATCTTGGCGACGGCGGTCTCCCGGTCGAGCATGCCCAGGCCGCAGTCCGGGGCATGCTCGACCGTTGAGCGTCGATGTGCTCCAGCGCCTGCTCGCTGGGGACGCCAAACCCGGCGGCGGTTTAGTCAGTCATGTGGACGCTCTCCGTTGGCGCTGACGGCTTGCCCACGGCTGTTCGGTAGGCCCCCCCGCCGGAGTAGCTAGGCTAATCGTGCTGCGTGCCGTCGGGCATGATTGCGTCCTTGAGCGACGTGGCGCTTGCTAATTGCTCCTCGGTGACCTCGGCCCGGCTCAGGTTGGCGTCGCGCAGGTTGGCCCCGCTCAGGTCGGCCCCGCTCAGGTCGGCATTGAACAGGTCAGCCCCGATCATGGAAGCCCCGCTCAGGGAAGCCCCGCTCAGGTCGGCCCCGAACAAGTCGGCGAAGATTAGGTTGGCCCCGCTCAGGTCGGCGTCGCGCAGGTCGGCCCCGCTCAGGTCGGCGAGCCTCAGGTCGGCGCCGCGCAGGTCGGCCCCGCGCAGGTCGGCACCGCCTAGGCTAACGAGTGCCTCGCCCCTGATTAGGTCTAACTGGCTTAGGAACCTCAGCAGCAGCCCTTTCCGTTTCCCATCCAACTCGCGCACTACCGTCAGCGTGCGCGCCCGCGCTACAGCCCGCACCGGAGCTCCCTCCTCCGAAGTGCGCAGCCCATTGTCAAGCAACAGTTCCGTCACGCCGTCCATGTACTCCCGCAATACAGCTTCCTGTTGACGATCTTTCTCAATCTCGAGCTCGATCCCACGCTGCGTCGAACTGATCCAGAATGCAGCCCCGGCCAGCACAATTGGAAGCATAAGAAGCCGCATCCAGTCCCAAAGAGTCTTCCCACCGAAGCCTGTCCGGGTCCAAAATCGTCCCAGGACTCGCTGGATAGCTTGCCGCCTGCTCATGGGTGTCTACCTTGCTTTCTCAACCCGTTTGATCATTGGCCAGCCTCCAATAGGAAGGAACAGCAGTACAAACGAGACACACGCCCAGATGGGAAAGGCATTGAGTGGCGCATACTCAAAGCGTATTGTATGTTAACGTCTTGGTCAATGGTGTAATTTCTGTACACTTCCTCAGCTTTGACCCGGACAATTCAACTGTCGCCTCTCATCAACCTCTCCCGATCCAGCGGATCAATGATCTGGGTCATTCCCCCCCGCGCGTCGACTTTCGGCTGGCGCTCGGGTTGGGGGCGGGTAGATCTTGTTCGGGGCGGTCTTGGCCGGGCAGCGCCTGCATCGAATTCGGTGGCGGCTGCGATTGAGGCTGTGACCCGTGGGCGTGATCCTGAGTAGCCCGGAGGATGCGGGGCAGGGGTTAGGGCATCAGCCTAAGGCGTGGGCTGCAGTTGCCAAGTTTGACATCTTGGCGACGGCGGTCTCCCGGTCAAGCATACCCAGGCCGCAGTCTGGGGCAGCGATCAGCCGCTGAGCGTCGATGTGCTCCAGCGCCTGCGCGAGCCGGGAGCTTATCTCTTCCACCGGCTCCACTCTGGAGCGTGCGATTGCGATCACGCCAAAGATAACCTGGGTATCGGTGAAATGCTCAAGCAGGGATAGGTCGTTGTGGCGGTGAGCGTCTTCGATCGAAACGGCTTGAATGCTGGACTCGTCCAGCGTGGGAGCCAGGCTGAAATAGGCATTCGGGTCTGCCTTCGGATAGGCTTCGTTGTCTAACATATCGGGGTACCCGCAGCACATGTGCATGCTGCGCGTGACGCTCGGGGGCGCGCCATGAAAACAGCGTTCTAAGTTTTCGATCCCGAAAGCTAGGGCCTTCTCCGGTTCTCGGGCGAAAACCGGCTCGTCCACCTGGATCCAAGTGCAGCCCGCTTCGGCCAGGGCTTGAATCTCGTGGTTGATGGCGTCTGCGAGGGCAGCACCCAGCAGCCTCTCATCCTGATAGTAGGCATCGGCTACCGTATCTGCGATCGTTAGGGGTCCGGGTAGGGTGATCTTGACCGGCCGGTCTGTCGCGGACTGCGCGGCCTGCCAGTCTCTGGGTAGAAAATGGTCGCGCGGCTTAATTGGGCCGACGATGGTAGGCACCTCGGCCTCCCAGGTTCCCGCGCGCATCACTTTCTTGGTGAGCTGAGAGAAATCGATTCCGTCCAGCTCTCGGCAGTGATAATAGATGTAATTTTCTCGCCGGACCTCCCCGTCGGTCGGGATATCAACGCCGGCATTCACCTGATCCTGAACCACCTCATGGCTACCCCGTTCGAGAAGACGCTCCAAATCACCTGGCTGGGAGCGAGCGAACTCATCGTAGGCCTTCGTCGGGTCGGGGAGGTCCAGTTTCCTAGCGCGGAACCAATCCGGCGTAGGTACGTAGGCTGGCTTGGGATAAGAACCAATGGTGGTGGTGAGCAGTGGCACTTTATCTCCTCTTAGGCTGTGAGATCATACCGCCCGCGACGAAACAGAGAGCAAGAGCACCTGCTCCATCGGTAGGTCTGGGTCCAGACGTGTCTGGAGGCTGCCTTGCTCGAGGCAGTCGCGGCCTCAACATCATTCTAAATGCGCGGTCGGTCAATTATAGGGCAGCACCGCCGCTCTACATATGCGTGATGGAAGTCCTCGATCGAAGCAGGCGACAGCAAATGTGGCGATCTGACTCCCGGCACGCCATGGTCGAAAATCGTGTCTCAAGCAGCTGCAGCTCGACTACCTTCTGGAGCACTGCAGCGTGGAACCCCCGCGGTATACTCAGCTTTTGACCCGCCCGGGGCCGTTTGGCCCGGGCGGAGAGGGAAGCTCTGGGAGTGGAGAATGGGAAACCGGGCACGCAGATCTGGCTCGAAAGACAAGCTCCTGTTCACTCCAGGCCCATTGACTACCAGCATGACGGTCAAACAGGCCATGCTGCGGGACTTGGGATCGCGGGACTCCGAGTTCATTGACCTGGTCAAGGATATCCGCTCCCGGTTGTTGGAGATCGGCGGCGTCAGGGACCAAGGATACGAGGCCATTATCATGCAGGGGAGCGGCACGTTCACCCTGGAGGCGGTCGTGTCCTCCAGCGTGCCGTCAGACGGCAAGATGCTGGTTATCATCAATGGGGCCTACGGGCGGCGCATCGCTCAGATTGCGGAGATCCACAACATCCGTACCACCACGCTTGAATTCCCTGAGAACCAGGTGCCGGACCTTGCGCAGATTGAAAAAGCCCTCGAAACCGATACCGCGATCACGAATGTCGCGGTAATCCATTGCGAAACGACGACCGGGTTGATGAATCCTGTGAAAGAAATCGGACGAATGGTGCAACAATCCGGCGCGCGCTACTTTGTAGACGCGATGAGCAGCTTTGGGGCAGTGCCGATAGACCTGGCGGAGTGGGGAATCGACTACCTGGTCTCTTCCGCCAATAAATGCATCGAGGGCGTGCCGGGTTTTGGTTTCGCGCTGGCAAGACGAGAGGCTCTCATGCAGACCGAGGGGAACGCCCGCAGCCTGAGCCTGGACCTGCTCAGCCAGTGGAAGGGCTTGGAGCAAAATGGTCAATTCCGCTTCACGCCGCCGACGCATGCCTTGCTGGCGTTTCATCAGGCGCTGCTGGAGCTCGAAGCCGAAGGCGGCGTGGCTGGCCGAGCGGCCCGCTACCGGGCAAATTACGAGACCTTGATCGCCGGGATGCGCGCCCTGGGCTTCCAGGAGTATCTAGAACCCGAAGATCGGGGTTACATCATCACCTCGTTCCGCTACCCAACCCACCCCAATTTCGACTTCGACGAGTTTTACAAGCGGCTGAACGACCGGGGCTACGTGATCTACCCGGGCAAGGTCAGCCAGGCCGACTGCTTTCGGATTGGGACTATCGGTCGCATCTTTGAGTCCGACATGAATGATTTGCTAGCGGCTTTGCGGGAAGTGGTGGCGGAGATGGGGATTGAAGCATGATGAAATGTGTGAAAAGAAGAGTAAGGAGTTCCGGATAATGGATAGAGAACCGTTGTTTCGAAGAAAAACTGCGATTGCATACAAGACAGAAGAGAAGACCGTCTTGCGAGGCTATGACTTGAGCGAGCTGGCTGAAGAGGATTATTCTTTCTGTGACGCGATGTTCATTCTCTTTCAAGGGCGGATACCTACTGCCGAGGAAGAAAAGATGCTGAAGTATGAAATGGGCGAGTTCATGGAACACTCTATGTCCCCATCGGCAGCTTCAGCAATTTCCGTGATCGCTGGCAGGCCGAACCTGCCCGCTGCGGTTGCGGCCTCCATCATGACCTTCGGCGGCGTTCACGGGCCGGGCGCGGCCCACGGATATATGCTGAACAAATACATCGAGCGTGCGCGGGTTGAGGGCAAAACGCTTGATGAAATGGCCAAAGTCCTCGTCGATGAATACCTGGACGCCGGAGAGCCGGTCATGGGGATGGGCCAACCGCAGCATCGTGAAGGCGACCCGCGGGCGGAACCGACTCATCTCAAGCAGGAAGAGCTTGAAATCGACGGCGTCTACCTTGAATTCCAAAGGGCAGTCGAGAAACACTTCCATGCGCGGCGCAAGCGGGAAGGAAAATCCTTTGTGGGGGTGAATGTGGTGGGAGCGGGTAACACGGCTCTCATGGACATCGGTTTTTCACCCAATGCCGCATGGTGTATCGGGAGTGTGAGTCGCGGCTACAGTTGCGCCGCGCATGCGCTTTACAACATGAAGAGAGGACGCGCCTGGGCGGCCTCAAAGAACGAACCCATGGTGCAGATGTTGGACCTGTCGATGATCCAGTACATTGGCCCCAAAGACCGGGAAACGCCCAGCCAGGAAGAACGCCAGGAATACGCCAAGAAACAGAAGGAATCGGGGGAATACAAGAAATGGGTGATCTGAAACGAAAAAAGATTGGCAATCTTGATGATCCCCGATTGCCTTATGAGTACATGAACAGGCCTTATGGCACGGAACCAGTGGACACGACCCGTCCGCAATTTAGTTGGGTGTCGGAAGTGGCTTACAAGAATGCGCAGCGCATCGTGGCGCGGGGATACGATACGACCGAGTTGGTAGAACAGGGCTACGGGCTGGTGGACCTACTGTTCATCGACTTCCAGGCCAGGATTCCGCTGCTGGAAGAAGAAAAGATGCTGAATTACATCATGATCCTATCCCTGGAAGACGGTCTCTCAATGCCGGCTGCGTTGTCCAGAATCGTTGCCCGGTCAAAAACCTACCTGACCCAAGCCTGCGGCGCCTCCATTCTTGCTTTCGGTCACGCTTACGGCGCCTATTCCGCATTCGGAAACATGCTGCTGGGTAGCCTCGCCAGGGCGGAAGAGGGTGGAAAAACGATGGAGCAGCTCGCCATGGAGCTGGTTCAGGAAAAGCAGGGTGATCCAGCCCTCGGTGTTTCCGACCTGATGCTCAAGGACCCGGCAGCCAGGCGTATCTTTGCCAGGGCCGAGAAGCTGGGCGTGGCGGGCGCACACATTGCCTTTACCTTGGATATCGTCAAGGCCGCGCAGCAAATCAGCGACCATCCGGTGGACCTGGATATGCTCGGCGCAACCGGAGCGACGATGATGGACCTCGGCTTCACTCCTGAAGCAACCTGGGCCATCATCGCCATTACGCGCTCCTTCGGCGCAGGGGCTCACTATATCGAAGAAGTCGAGCGGGAAGGCTCAACCAGGCTGGGCCAGGAGCTTACGCCGAAGGAATACTACGACGGCCCGGCAGACCGACCGGTGCCCCCGTTGGCGGAGCGGGACAAAATCGCCCGGCCAGGGCAAACCCATAGCCCGGAGGAGTGGAAGGTAGCCTTCGATGAACGGCAGAAACTCCCTGGCAGCGGCTACGCCATCATGGAAGAGGTCAAAGACCCCAGCACAAAAACATAAGGAAGCAGGTGAGCGACATGTCTGAAGAAGTATCAGCCGCCGAGCTGGCAGAAATCCAAGAATTATACGAGCGGGCGAGGAGGGCCTTCGAGCAGATCGAGTTCTGGCCCCAAGATAAGGTCGATGAGATGGTCGCGGCCGTCGCCTGGGAATGGCAGCGGGAAGCGACCGCCAAAGAGCTCGCTCGACTCGCAGTCGACGAATCCGGGATCGGCGTCTATGAAGATAAAGTCGCCAAGATACAAAGCAAAACTCGGGGGACTTTGTGGGATATGAATGGCGTAAAAACCTGTGGCCTGGTGGAAGAGGACAAAGAGCGAGGCCTGAGGATTTATGCCAAGCCGATGGGGGTCATCGCCAACATCGTTCCCTCCACAAATCCCGAGTCAACGGTGTGCTGCATTGGGCTCAGCCTGCTGAAAACCAGAAACGCCATGATCGTCTCACCTCATCCCAAGACGCAAGGGAGCTCCTATCTCACGGTTGAGCATGGTCGCAAGGCGCTCCGCAAAGTCGGAGCTCCCGAAGACTTGATGTTATGCGTTAAGAACAGTAGTCGGGCAAAGGCTCGCGAGCTGATGGCGGGGTGCGACTTCGTCGTGGCCACGGGCGGTGCGGCGCTGGTACAGGTCGTGTACGCTGCGGGCAAACCGTGTCACACAGTCAGTTCTGGAAATGTGATTTCAATCGTCGACGAAACGGCCGACCTCAAAGCCGTGGCGGCAAAGATTGTCAAGTCAAAGGTCGCCAATAATTCCGCTTCCTGTTCCTCGGAAAACGCCGTCGCGCTGGAGGCCAGCATCTACGAGGAGATGATGGAGTTCTTGCAGGCTGAAGGGGGCTACCTGTGCAATTCGGAGCAGCGGGAGAAACTGAGGGCGCTCATGTGGCCGGATGGCAAGATGCTGGAGCGGGGCATCGTAGCCAAGACGGCAACTTACATCGCGGAGCAGGCAGGCATCGATGTGCCCGAGGGAACCCGCTTCCTGATGGTGCTCGGCGAGAAAATCGGGCCCGAAGACCGATTCTCGGGGGAGAAGGTTTCACCCGTCCTCACGGTCTGGAAATGGAACGAGTTCAGTGAGATGGTCGAACGGATGAAGGCAATACACCGTTTCTCCGGTGAGGGTCACTCCGCATCTATCCATTCCGAACGTGACGACCGCAAGGTCGAACTGGCGATCAAAGCCAACGTCGGTAGGGTCAATTGCAATATGCCCCACGCGATGGCCAACAGCGGCAGTTGGTTCAATGCGAACCCGTTCACAGATACGCTAGGGGGCGGTAGCTGGGCCGGCAACATGACCAGTGAGAACATTCACTGGAAGCACTTCCTGAATTACACCTGGCTGTCCGAACCGTTCCCGGCGTATGTTCCAACGGATGAAGATCTGTTTGGAGACTATTTGGCCAAGTGGGGACAGGATTGATCGATATCCCCACCGCTCTCTCCGTCCGGGTCTGTCACGCGCGCCGCGGCTACGACCTGAAGTGCGCGAGTCATGCCGAGCAGGTGCTCGAAAAGCAGGGCGACGTAATCGCCGAGCCCGTGCGGGGCACGACCATTTCTGCGAACATGGATTGTTTTCTCGTCGCGAACTAAGCGGCGCTTCTGAGACCGGCCAGGCGTTTGCTCTCGGACAGAATTTCGTCGAGATTGGCGATAAATCTCTGTCGAAGTTCGAGCATGAAGACCGAGCACTTGGGAAAGTCAAACTGGCTGAACAGCTCGTCGAACGGAATGTCGCCCCAGCCGGGGGGCAGCGCGAGGTCACCCTGACCGAGCGCGGGATCTTCGCGGCCACTAAAATCCATGATGCCGTAGGTGTCCCCCATGTGAAAGTGGGTGGTGAGCGGCGCCAGGCGAGCCACGCCTTGAATAAAATCAAATCCGTACCAACGCGAAGCAATGTACAGGTGCATGACATCTAGGCACACGCCGACCGCCGGATGATCGCTTGTCTCCACCTGGGTCGCCAGCATTTCTGGCCACAGAGCATAGGAATAACCGGCGTAGGATGTGTCTATCCAGGTCTCGATGGCAATGTGCCCGCCCCACCGGGCGACTTCGTCGGCCAGGGGCAGCAAGACCTCCCGTTCGCGGGCCATCAATTCGAACATCGGCAGCGAAGTGCCGGCTGGGGGCGTAGGCCGCCAACCCGGATGATACGCCATCGACTCGGCGCCGATTGCCTTCCCAACCTCAAGCCCACTGCGCAGCAACCGCTCGTGCATCTCCTGGTCCGCTAGGTCGAACAGATTGACCTGGCCTGGAAGGTGCAGCGTGTATCCCAATTGGTCTCCGTATTTATCAAGCACATCGGCAAGACGCGTGAGTTGCGCTTGGTTAACGCGGCCACCTAGATAAACGTCCAGGCCGGAGGGCTCGACTTCGACATGCGTATAACCGGCGTCTATCAATAATTGCAGTTTCTCCTCGAGCTCCCGAAACGACCCGGAACCCCAAAGCGCAAAGCCGAACCCTTGAAACGGCATGTTATCTTATCCTCCCTCAAAAGCACGACGCAAAGCCAGGCGTTGCGCCCTTCAGCTTCCCGGCACCACAGGATCTTGGCGCCGACACACACTGACTTTGCGTCGGAATCGTGAATTCGAACCACGCCCTGGCTGCAGGGACGATAGTTCTCCTAATTGCTACTGACCGAGTTGCTCAATGGTTCCAGCGGAATGACGTGTTCCGCGGCAGAAACTTGCGCGGTCTCTAACTCGTCGAGCGGGATATGACAGCGAATCCTGTGCCCCTCGACCGGAACACGCCACGGAGGCGCTTCTTCATCACAAATCGAACCAATGCGGCGCGGACAGCGGCGCTGGAACGGGCAGCCACGCGGCGGCGGGGCCAACTCCGGCACGTCGCTGCCGAGCAAATGCGGCCGTAGGCCCGGAACGGGTCTAGGCGCCGCCGCCAGCAACGTCTCGGTGTAGGGATGGTGAGGCGGCGTGTAGATCTCGTCCGTCGACCCGACCTCACACAGCCGGCCTTGATACAACACGGCCACCCGATCGGCAAAGGCGTGTACCAAAGCGAGATCGTGGGCGATGAAAATGTAAGTCACACCATGCTCGGCTTGCAATTCCGCCAGCAGATCCAGGACCGCCGCTTGCACCGAGACATCCAGCGCAGAAGTCACTTCATCACACAGCACCAACTGCGGCTCGGCAGCAAAGGCGCGGGCAATCGCCACGCGCTGTTTTTCTCCGCCGGACAATTGGCCCGGATAGCGGAGCCGGTAATGCGGTCCCAAGCGCACCCGTTCCAGCAGCTCTATAGAGCGCTCCCGCCGCTCTGACCGGCTCAGGTTGAAATAGAGTCGAAGCGGCTGGTCGAGAATCTCGGCAACGGTGTGGCGCGGGTTGAGCGAAGCGTCGGGGTTCTGGAAGATCAGCTGGATTTGTTGGCGCAGTTCCAGCGGACGCCTGTCCACCCCCACGTTCAGGTCATAATCCTTGAATTTCAGGCTACCCATGCGCGGCAGCATCAGCCCAGCAATTGTGCGCACGATGGTGGTCTTACCGCTGCCACTTTCGCCGACCAGCGCCAGCGTTTCCCCTTTGTGGACGGTCAGGGTGATATCGCTCACCGTTGCGGGCGGCTCGGGAAGCCCACGCAGGCGTTGGATCAGGCCCTGCCGGGTATACGCGATCTCCACGCCAGCCAGCTCAACGGCCGGTTCGGGTTCAACCTTGCGCACGGCCTTGTGAAACGCCTGCTGGAGTTCTTGGGAAAACTCGATTTTTGCAACCGTTTGCCAGTGATGGCAGCGTACCAGCTGACCCGGCTGCGCCGCTGCGTCCAGAGTCGGGGCAACCGTTTCACAGGTACCATCCGCGAAGGTGCAACGGGGCGTGAAAGAGCAGCCGGTTCCGTGCTCGCCGGGGGTGGGCGGTTGCCCTGGCATAGCCTTGGGGATGCCGGCCTGAGTCAGGCGCGGAATCGATGCCAACAGCCCACGAGTGTATGGGTGCGTCGGTCGGGCGAAGATATCGGTTACAGCTGCAACCTCGACGATCTCGCCGGCGTACATCACCGCCACTCGGTCGCTGACGCGGGCGATTACGCCCAGGTCGTGGCTGATGTAGAGCATCGCCGTACCCATTTGCGCCACGATTTCGGCCAGCAAGTCGAGCAGATGCGCCTGGGTGGTCACGTCGAGCCCGGTGGTGGGCTCGTCCAGGACGAGCAGTTCCGGCTCGCCCGCCAGGGCTTTGGCAACGGCCACGCGCTGCTGTTGGCCGCCAGAGAGTTCGTGTGGATAGCGGGTGAACATTGCCTCCGGCTGCGGCAGGCGCACCTGGCCCAACAACTCCAGCGCCAGGTCACGCGCCTCTGCGCCAACGAGAATACGGTTGAATTGCAACACCTCGACAATCTGGTCGCCGACCCGCATGGTGGGCGTCAGCGACTCAGCAGCATTTTGTGGGATCAGGGCGATGCGTCCCCCGCGCAGCGCCTGGAGTTCCGCCGGATTCAGGGCGAACGGGTCTACGCCCTCGAAGCGCACCGTGCCCGCCTGCACCTGGCTACCGGCCCGCAGATGCCCGAGCAGCGCCATGCCGAGCGTACTCTTGCCGGAGCCAGACTCGCCCACCAGGCCCAGGGCCCCGCCGCGCGGCATCACGAGCGAAACCCCGCGCAGCACGTTCACGATCTGGCCCTGCCGGTTGCGATAGCCAATCGTCAGATCATTCACTTCGACGAAGGGTTCGTTCATACCGGTGCTCCCTGCGTGCGGTCCAGACCCAGCGCTTTGGCCACCGCGTCGGCCGCCAGGTTGATGCCAATGACCAGGGTGCCCAGGGCGATCATCGGGAAGATCGCGGTCCAGGGTGCGAATTGGAGCGCCTTACGGCTTTCGGCAATCATCAACCCCCAGTCGGGGGTTGGTGGGGATACCCCAAATCCGAGGAAGGAAAGCGAACTAAAAGCCAGCAGCATCCAGGACCAGCGCATCGCAAATTCGACCAGCAGTATGTCCATCACGTTCGGCAGCAGTTCTCGCAGGACGATGGTCATCCGGCGCTCGCCGCGCGCCCGCGCCGCAGTAATGAAGTCACGCGCGACGAAATCTAAGGTGGCGGCGCGGGCGACCCGCACCACCGCTATCCCGTAGAAGAAGCCCAGCGTGAAAATAAGGACTCTGTTGCTCGACCCCAACGAGCTGACGATCAGCAGGAGGAAGAGGATGTACGGTGCGGCCAGAAGGGCATCGACCACCCGCATGACCGCCTCATCGATCCGCCCTCCGAGAAACCCGAGCAGGATGCCGAGCGTGCCCCCCCACGTCACCGCAATCACCGTCGCCGTCAGGGTAATGACCAGGGCGATCCGCCCTCCGAGGAGCACTCGGGTAAAGACATCGCGGCCAAACTGGTCCGTGCCGAAAAGATGCTCGCCGGAGGGACTTTGGTTCTTCAGGGAAGCGTCGATGTCCGTTGGATCGAAAGGCACGATCAAGGGCGACGACAAGGCGATGAGAATATGGAAGACCAAAATCGTCAGCCCGAGCATGCCCGACTTCGACTGGCGCAGGTACAGCCAGGTCTCCGACAGCCGGCTGCGGCGTCGGATCGGGGCGGGTTTGTCTGAAGCTGGCGCGACCACGGCCATGGGCTCTCTCCTCGGTGTCTATGCTGTGCGCAGGGTTCGCAAACGTGGGTTAAGCATCAGGGTCAATACGTCTGCCCCCAGGTTGACGACAACGTACACGCCAGCTGTCGCCAAGGCGATCCCTTGCACTAGCGGGATATCACGCGTGTGGATCGCGTCGAGCAGGAGCGTCCCCAGGCCCGGGAAGTTGAATACGACCTCGATAATGACCAGGCCACCGAGCAGCCAGCCGATCGTCAGGGCTGTGATGCTGATGGCTGGCAATAGAGCATTTGGCAGGGCATGACGCAGCACGACGCGTCGGTACGGAACGCCGGACAAGATGGCCATTTGGACGTAGTCGCTGGTCATGACGTCGATCACGCTGGTGCGGACCATGCGCAGGATGTGAGCAACCATAATCAAAGTCAGGGTGACAATCGGCAAAACAAGGTTGGGCAGCAAATCCAGAATCGGCGCATTCGCTGGGACGACGGTGACTGCCGGAAAGAGTTGCAGCGAGATGCTGAACACGAGGATCAGAAACGTCGCCGTCACGAATTCCGGAAGAGTCATCGCAATCAGCGCTGCGGTTGAGATCCAAAGGTCTGGTGCACGATCTCGGGTCAGCCCGGCGATTATCCCCAGGCCAAGCGCGAGCGGTATGCCGATCAATGCTGCGGAAAGACCCAGGATAAGGCTGTTCCGTAGCCGAACCCCGATCAGGTCAACAACCGGCTTATCGCGGGCCAATGACATCCCGAAGTCGCCGCGGAGCGCGCCGGCGAACCAGCGTGCGAAGCGCTCGATCGCAGGCCGATCCAGGCCAAGCTCAGCCCTCAGGCTTGCCAACCTTTGTGGCGTCGCCTCGCGGCCCAGGTAGGCGGTCGCTGTATCGCCGGGCAAGAGCTCGACGGCCACGAAGACCACAACGGCGATGATGAGCAGCGTGATAAGGGAATAGAATAAGCGCCGTACGGTAAGTTTTAGCATCTCAAATTCCTATTGTACCGGCCCCAACAAAAACAACCCCGAACCGGCGACTTTCACGCCGGTTCGGGGTGCTGTTGAAACCACTCCAGTCTAGGAGCGTCGTATCTAGTATCTTGATACGTAACGCAGCGGGCTGCTACTCCGAGATGCTCCACAGATAGTACGGCATGTTGGAGTATTGGTAGCTGGCTCCTACCCCTTGGAGCCGGGTGCTAAAGATGCGGATATTGTTTACGAAGAAGGGGATGATCTCTCCGCCCTCCGACGATTGAAGCTCTTGCGCACGCTGGTAAATCGCCTTCCGATCTTCAAAGTCCAACGACGTGCGGGCGTCGTCCAGATTCTGTTCAAACTCATCGTTGCACCAATAGGTCTCGCCCCACGCCGCGCCACAGCGGAACACTTCGTTCAACACCTGATCCGCCGGGCGCTCTCCCCAGTGTGAGCCAACGAAGGGTTCAATTAACCATGCCTCAGACCAGAAGGCGTCGGACGGGATCTGATTGATCTCCACGGTGATGCCAGCCTCGGCGGCCTGCGCCTGGTACACCACGGCCAGCGGGACCATGAGCGGATCGACATCCGAAACCGTCAGAGTCACCGTCAGGCCGTCCGGGTAACCGGCTTCCGCCAGCAGTGCTTTGGCCTGCTCGATGTTCTGCTCACAATCCCGCTTCAGGTAATACTGATCGCCCGGAAAGACAGGATTGTGACAGGCGATGGTGCCACTGCCTTCGAGCACAATGGCAAGCGCCTCCTCGGAGTCGAGCACAAGTTTCATCGCCTCGCGCACCAAGGGGTCATCAAAGGGAGGCACGGTGACGTTCATCGACATGGTCTGCCAGTAACCGGCCGCATTATTCTGGATCACAAAATCAGGGTTCCCTTCGAACAACTGGATGACCTCGGCGCTCATCTCCTCGTCATAGTCGATCTGGTCAGCGAGAAGCGCTTGCACCCGGGCATCTGAGTCCCCAATTCCGACAACTGTGATCCGGGCTAAGGCCGGTTTGCCGGCCCAGTAGTTGTCGTTGGCGACCACAGACGTTGTGCCCTCGAGGTCCATGACCTCGAGAATAAAGGGGCCGGTTCCATTACCGGTCTCCTCGATCGTGCCCACACTGCCATCGGCTATGATGCGCGCCCGATAGTCCGTCAGCAGGAACGGGAAGTCGGCATGTGGCGTGGTCAGGTTGAATACAACGGTCAGGTCGTCCGGGGTCGAGATCCCCTCCGGATCGATCAGGTTCAACGTCGATGCGAGCGGGGATGCGAGGTCTGGATCGAGCATGTGCTGGAAGCTATAGACAACATCTTGTGCGGTGAACGGCGTGCCGTCGTGGAACTTTACGCCCTCACGGAGATGGAAGGTCCAGGTTTGCCCGGTTTCGTCGGGCTCCCATGACGTGGCCAAGTCCCCCGCCGGCACCCCATTCGCGTCGAGCACCACCAGCCGATCGTAGAGCAGATATATGAGCGGCAACATACGCGTGGGCGAGAAGGGATCGAGCGACTCTTGCCCGCCCCACTGGTTGTAATGGACCCAGCGAAGCGTACCGCGCGTGTCCTCGGCGGGTTCGGCGACTTCTTCCACCGGTACTTCTTCAGCCGGCGCCGCCGGTTCTTCTTCCACCGGCGCTGCTGCGGGGGGCTCGGCGGTCGCTGCGGGTCCGCACGCGGCAATCACGATAGCCCCGACCAGCATGAGGCTGATCATCCACAAACGCTTCTTCGTGTTCATTGTTCTTCCTCCTTAACTACTCGCTCGGTTGGCCAGACAGACGATGGCGCGGCGTCCCCCCCAATTCGAATGTAAATCACTCAAATGGTACCCCGTAGGCACCACCACCAGTTGCAAGAAACAACTATATCGTTGCACGAAACGACTTTCTCTGGCCGGACGAGATCAGGCGCCCCAGACCCAGGGAATGGCCCGCCACGATCTGCG
>JADFRG010000065.1 GCA_022561385.1 Chloroflexota bacterium | reverse complement strand
TGACGCTGTAGTAGTCCAGTTTGTAGTCTTCGAGGAATCTACGTCTTTGTTCGGTCACGGTAACACCTCTCCAGGGCATGGGCACTACCTCCTTGCAGAGGGGAGTGTTACCCATGTCCTTAGACAATGTGATACCTATGTCTTTAGACTCTTTTGTTACCTATGTCTTGGACCTGTACAATCGGGTTCAATCCAATGCACCAATCGATGCCAAGGCCGGGGTTAGAGGGATGCCGGAATCGCTAGCCCAATATTTGCTGGCGATCGTCAGATTCGGGATTGTAGAGGTGTACCGCGGTGAGGTTATCAAGGGATGGGAATGACAGAATTAGTTCAGTACCGTCCTCCAACTGATAGACCTTCAAATGTATTCCCGAACCAATATCACGATCCGCCTCGCCAACTTTACCGACCACCTCGTCATATGACATTCCCAGCTCAAGAAAGTCGAAATCTGCGATTACCGGCAGTGAGTTGTCCGGCGGCACTAGGTTTCCGTTGCAGCCAGAAAGGCCGATGATAGCTACAACGCTGCATAGCCCCACGATACAACCGCGCCCCATTTTTGATGTCATCAATCATCCCCTCGGAGGTGCAACCTGGCCTATCTAGCTAAACCGAATCATGCACCCGTCAGTTGCCTCAGCGCGAGGCAGTGCAGAAGAAACCGCCGAACTCAGTGTAATTCACGAACCCATAATCTCGATCGGCCGTACGAGGATCGGATATTGTATGCCCCGATGCATCGAGTTCTGTAACAGGAAGCCATCCTGATTTCGAGGACCACGTACCATCGGGATTCTGTCGATACCAATGATAGTCAACCAGAGGATCTATGACCAAGGCGACTTTATACGACCCGCTCGGACAGGATGCCTCGGCAGTACTGTCTTCAAACCTAATATCCACAAACTCGGCATCCGATTTTGTTAACTCGACTATCTTATCGACACCAATGGGTCCTCCGTTGCGGATGTAGTAGTCTCCGCTGAGATCGCCAGGCTGAGGTTTGTCATTTATAGGATGCCCCAGCCGACTGCCCAGCATGTAGGCATAGCAATTCGTGGAGAACTGAACTTCGCCGCCATCGTTCCACAATTCAGGCACGTATTCCAGTTCATAGCCCGATGAAGGGAGCGGAGCCTCACCCGATGGGAACGCGAGCGGAATGGGCTCTGGTGTGAATTGGATTTCACATCCACTGAGCGAGACTGCGGCGGCTACCAGTAGATTTGCCGCGCAAATTCGAATGAGGATAGAAGGGCGCCTGGAGTTCGAAGTATCTCCGTTTAGCAGTGATGGATGAATGCTTGCATTACGCACTTCGCCATCTTCCTCCTTTGTTTCGCATAGCACGTGGCTCAACCACGATAATCCTCTCTCGGTGGGCAGGATAACGGCCGCGAGCTGAGCGGCCGGGGATCGCTCGGTCAATTCCTCTTTCAGGCTGATGCATTCACTTGTCCCCTGCGCTGGTCGGTGAATGGCCATCGGCTCAATGGCTGGCTCATCCAAGAACGCAAATGGCTACCGCCTCTTGCTTTTGGCCCAGCATCCCCGGTCCGATCCAGCGAGGTGTTAGCGAGCAACTATTTTGCGCGAAACATCTCAAGCAAATCCATCTGGCTTTCGGTGATGGAATATTGGCGATTCTGTCGGCGGGGATAGATTTCCGCAGATTCCCAATAAGCTTTTCGTATGCTCGTGGCGATCCCGATTTTCACTCCGGAGCGCTTGAGATCGTGGACCAGCTGAGGCGCATCAAACAAAAATACTTGCTCGACCAGCCACGGCCGAATCCCACCGCGCGAGCTGCCTGATGGAGTCTTCGGGCCGGTCATGACCAAGTAGTAATCTGGCAGAGATCCTTGCGTAATGTCCAGAAGCGATTCCTGCTTGCCATACCACTTGACATTGACTGACTTTCCCCGGAGCGGACCCGAATTGAAATGACCATCGATGGCTTTGGTCGATGCAGAATCCTCTAGGGCCAGGTCAAAGACCTTACTCGCAATGAACTCACCCGCATGACCGATGTTCGCAGGACGCCCTATGACGGCTGAGATTCTCTTACCAACCTCGTTTAGCTGATCGAGGAGGTCCGCAAGTTCCTTCAGGTCACCCATGACGAATGTGTTTCCGGTTGCTCGCTAACGGCTGCGAGCTGAGCGGCCGGGGGCCGTCACCTCATATCCATATCGAGAAACCAGCATCGCCATTGCCTCTTGCTTTCGCCGCAGTATCCCCGGTCCGCTCTAATGAGCTGTTATGCACGACTCGGTTTTCTATCGGCACGCCGACCAGAGCGCCAGGTTGTTGACCCCGCGCTAGCAAAGGCTAAGAGAATTCGGCGAAGGCCCGTCATGAAAAAGCACATTAGGCGGACCCTGGACCTGGATCGCGCAGCGGCTCCGCCGTTCATGAGCAAAACGGACCATGCAACATCCGAAACGGACCGTTTGTCACAATATCGGACCATTCACCACGACAGCAAGGCACCTGCTGTTTCGCGGCTCGACTCGATGGCTTGGAGCTTCAAGTTTAGGGACTTAGCCTGAGCCGAATTCTGCATAACGGCTGCGAGCTGCCTGTCCTGGCGTAGCCGCCAGGCTAGGCCAGGGAGCGGCCGGGGTTCGCTCCCTCACCAGCCCAGGGCCAGGCGCACATTTTGATTCTCTCTTGCATTTGCCGCGGCATCCCCGGTACGGTTCATCGAGATTCGACTTGCACGTTTTGGGAGGACTTGAAAATCCAGACGCGACACTATTGGGAAAGCATGAATGCGATCAAATGGTTGATTTCTTCTTCACTGAGAATCTCCCCGTAAACCTTTGGCATCAAGTTGTCATGGTAGCCTTCCACAATAAAGGCCGACGGATTTGCAATGGACTCTCGCAAGTATTCTTCCGCGGTCATTCCCGCTACGCGCTCTCCAGCGATTTCCGATATGCCCTGAAATGAAGGGCCGAATGGGCCGCTTTGTCCCAGACTGTGGCATTCGGAACAGGCGTGCTGCCCCGGTTCATCCTCGAGATTCGTTCTGTAAATCTCTTCCCCGATCTCGGGATCGCCGACCCCACTGGGAGCTCCTCCGCATGCAACCATAGCGGCGGCAAGAATCGAGACGACCATAGTAAGGGTTATGCGACTCATCGTGTCTCCTCCTTTGACTATAAGTCCCTGCGCCCATATAACTGAAACATTGAATATCTAAGCGCCACCTAACGGCTGCGAGCTGAGCTGCCCGGCAAGCCACTTGGCGAAGTATACGCACGCTGAGGCCGGGTCGGCTCCAGCGAGGGGTTAGGCCGCTGCCAGTGTTTCGTATATGTCGCGACCAAGTTCAGGCCAGGATGGCGCGGACCCTACTGCTCAGGCCGGTATGGTGCAAGCGTCTCGATATCACCGACGTAGTCGGGAAGTCCTGCATGACCGAGCATCTGACGGATGGCCTGGATCTCACCGATGTGATACCAGTAATGGTATGTCAACCTTCTCATCGCTGAGCCAATCGACTGCCCGACAGGCCGGTCTTCAAGAAGAAGGTCCTGCTGTAGCGATGCGTTTGTGAGAGAGTCGAGGTAAGACTTGCTCGATTGGGTGACTTCTTGCCACATACGCAAAGTCTCGGAAAGAGATGGGGTGCTCATAGGAGCGCCAGTGGCGTAGTTTGTGTCGAGATCAGGAAAGAGGACCTTCCCTTGCGCACGCTGCAGCCAGTATCGTTGCTCGTGCCAACCCAGGTGGCCGACAATCCAGCTGACGCAGTTCATTGGGTCGATGTGGCGAGCGGCATCTTCTTCGGAGACACCATCGAGGCCACGCAACCATTCGGAATGAGTGAAACGCAGTTGCTCAACGAGAGGGTGAACCACTATAAACCTCCTTGGAAGGTGGCCCCGGGCAGCGGCCTAACGGCTGCGAGCTGCCTGTCCTGGCGGACTAGGCCAGGGAGCGGCCGGGGATCGTTCCCCAACGAGGTGATCGAGAAACCTGGATCGCCATTATCTCTTGCTTCTGCCGCAGCATCCCCGGTCCGATCCAGCGAGTGGTTATCCCGCCGCCGCTGTTAAGAATAGAGACTGCCACAGCTCTGGCATCCGAACGCTGGAGAAGCAGGGGCGGTTGTCGTGTTTCATGGTCTTATCGTTTAGGAGGAATCGAGTAATGAATGAAACAAGCGGCTGTACGGCCGCTTGTCCACTTCACGAAGTTTCCTACGAAATCGCTCGGCCCAGGTCAGAGGGAGCCCTCAGCTTTGCATGGCAGGTAGGGGTTCTGAGGCTTCCTCTCGCCGTTCAGACCAGAGCGCGTATCCCAGCCAGGCAAGACCTATTCCTAACACTACACTGCTAATCCTGACGACCACTTCCGGACCAAAGCGGCCCGGCACTATCCCGATGATAAACAGGATGGCAGCCCAGCGCGGAAGTATGCCAGCGCGTATGATGGCGATACCAAACAGCAAGCCGCCGATGATCTCGGCGAACCCCGCCACCCCTACCACCGGGAATTCGTATTCTCCTGCGAACAAGCCCCCGATAAACTGCGGTGCCTCGGTAGCCAACACCGGAATGAAGAAGGTTTCAAAGAAAGTGAGACCTGTAAATAGCAGTCGCGCGACGATCAGCATGAGAAATCCAACAAGACCAAGCAAACCGGCTTCTTTCACTTGCCTAGCGTACAACCCGAACGTGCCGAACACGCCAAAGATGAGCGAGCCGAGGAAAAGGTATTGTGTGACCACCCACAAGTTTGTAGCAATTGACTCAGGACCGTTGGCGGGACGGATTATGGTACCGACTGCAAATAGGATTCCTCCCACCACAACAGACAGCCCTGCCCAGCGGATGAGGTTTGAAGACGTCATCGGTTTCCTCCTGTGCATACTGCGAGATAGGATCAGCCTTGCCTGAGACCAGTCGTCCCTAATGGGATGTCGGCCTCTGTCATTTCTCGCCTAGTACACACAACACCACCCCTCCTTCTTCGATACGGTACGAGGGGCGACTTGAGCACGGTTTTCAACTGACTAAACGGCTTGCGGAGGGATAACGGCTGCGAGCTGAGCGGCCGGGGACCGCTCCTTCATAATTCGTTTTCAGGGACACGCATCGCCATTATCTCTTGCTTTCGTCGCCGCATCCCCGGTCCGCCTGTCCCCTTTTTTTGGGGAGATCCGGCGAGGGGTTAGGCGGCAGATGGGTACAGACCGGAGACATGATTTACATTTTATTCTGGAGACATGGTTGACACTCGGCTGACGCGGTCTACGCGGCTCACACTCAAACCCACTTTGGACACCATATCGTGGATCTTGTTGGTCTTCAACTCATATCGCCCGATGTGATAGAAGCAGTAGAACAGATCGTACACCCCATCGTCCACCTCCTCCAGGCCCACATAATCCTCGTGCAACGTGTTGCTGACGAAGATCTGCTTGCGAAGCACACGGATCGTTCCGGCGCGGCTGACACGTCGCACCAGGTAATGGGCCGGGTACTCATAGGGCTCGATCCGCTTCGGCATCGTTCGGCTGGAAGACTGGTAGAGCTCCCCGGGCCGCTTCATCCCCAGCGCTTCGTGCGGGCGCTCCCGGTTGAACTCCTCCCGAAACCGATCGAACTTCCGCTGCTGTGCTCTCAGGCTGCTGGCGGGAGGGATGGTCGCCTCCTGCTTGAGCGTGCGGTGCATCCGCTCATGCACCCCGTTTTGCTGCGGCTTCCCCGGCTCAATGAGCTCAGGGTAGATCCCCAGCTTGATGCCGAAGGTGCTGGCACTTTCAGTGAACCACACCGACAGCTGCGAAAGCCGCGCCAGGGCGTTCGAGGCAAACGGTACCCCGTTATCCGTCCGGATGCGATGGGGAAGCCCGTAGGTCTCAAAAAGCCCTTTGAAATGCGTGAAACTCTTCTCCAGCGAGATCGCCGGGTGTGCGTCGCACCCCAGCAGATACCGGCTTGAGAGATCACTCACGGTCAGCGGGAAGCAGTAGTTTCCGTCCTTCAGCCGGAACTCGTCCGCAGCCCACTTGTGCCTGCCTGTCCTGGCGGTCAGGCCAGGGCGCCACAAGTGCAGGCAGATATCATTGGGCCCCTGGGGGATGGCCTTCGGGCAGCCGGGATGCGCCCGTCGATACCGCCGCCGGGGCTTGATCAACCCCTCTCTGGACAGGATCTGGGCTGCGGTCGACACCGCTGAAAGCTCCCGCTCGGGATCGCGTCGCTGCATCAGATCGAGCAGCTTGCGCGGGCCCCAGTGGGGGTGAGCTTTGCGGAGCTTCACCACCTCCTCCACGATCGCCGCATCCGTCTGCCAGGGGCAGCTATGCGGCCGGCGAGAGTGCTCGTGAAACCCAACACGGCCATGCTCCTTGAACCGGTTGATCCACTTATGGGCGGTCTTGCGGGATATGCTGAAGCGTTCGGCGAGCTCGCTAACGGAGTAGTAGCTCAGCTGATAATCTTCGAGGAATCTCTGTCTTTGTTCGCTCACGGTAACACCTTTCCAGGGCATGGGCAGCACCTCCGGCACAAAAAGTGTTACCCATGTCCTCAGACAATGTGTTACCTATGTCCTTAGAATTTTCTGTTACCTATGTCCCCGAACGGTTCACCAGTGAATGCAGACTAGAAGGCCTGATCTGCTGCACTTGGGTCCAACTGCCTGAAGTAGGGCAGCTACGCCGATGTCCATGCGGCATCAATCAGAGCTTCCGCGTCCTCGCTCTTGACGTATCCGAGATGAGAACGAAACTCGCCGGGAATCATGTCAATAAACATCGAAGGATCATACTTGGAGCTGCGCGGGCCATAGTCCGACCTGTTTGACAGCAAATAAAGCAGTTTGCGGGCACGCGTCATAGCGACTACGAATTTGGAGATTTCAATATCCGAGACTTCACTTGAAGAAGCAATTTGAGGCATTACATCATTATTCAAACCGACGATGAATACGTGTCCCGCGGAAAGCCCTTTGCAGCCCTCAAATGAAGAAAGCAGTATTGAGGGCTGTGACTCATCCGGCTCATCCTCATCCTCTTCTTCAGCGAAGAACCGGCGAATAACGACTTCAGCCTCATCAGCAAGGGTCTCGAAGAGCGTCTCTTGATCGGCGTCGCTAAGACCGTCTTTTCGCAGAATCTCGAGTACGGATGTGTGCTTCTCAATAAAGTAACGGGGGAGAAGTGTAACGAACGGACTCCCATCCATTGAGCGCTCGATCACCTCGGCCATTTCGCCAGCGGGAAGCTCAATGCCTGCTATCAGTCTCCATCCAAGATTTGAATCGCCGTCTGACCTAAGAATTGCATAGCCATCAGCAATCGCATATTCCCTCCCAGAGGCTTGCTTGAATGCGACATTGTCGTATTCGTTGGTCAAGCGCTTCTTCAGCGGATTGAGATATTGGCGCTGACCGACTATGAGAACGCAGGGATATCCCTCCCTATGGGCCTCGGCGATATCATCTTCCGGTATCCTGTCGATCCCCAAGACAACAAGTTTCGCCATGCACGCGATTGTAGAAGCGTTGGCGGAGATGATCTTCGGATAGGTCCTATTCTCGTACTCCTTATCATCCAGAAATGGCACAAAAGGTCGATCTATCCTGTGGGCAAGTCCCCCTGCGGCCACCACTGCGTCGATGAATGAAGAGACTGCATCGACCACAACGCGTGGGCATCTGCTGCAATAGGGAAGCTCGAATGTCTCATATTCGCCAGATTCAAACATTGCTCGGATGTACTCGGGCGACGAATTCCTTCGGCTGTATACAGCCTGATCGTCATCCCCCACAATAAGCACAGGCCCCTTTTTCTGCAGCTCGTCAATAAAGGCAACCTCCAGCGGGTTGAAGTCTTGGAATTCGTCTATCACGATCTGATCGTATGTCGGTAGGAAATCCGCCTTCTGCCGTGCTGCCAGAAGAACCCGGTAAACCGAGTCATTGAATGAGACAGCGTCATATTAGTCGCCTCTATTCAAATAGAAGCCAATCTTGTCAGATTCCTCGTCAAGGGTTTGAAAAGCCAAATCGAAGTGAGAATGATGGAAATCGAGGGATTTTGAATCTTCCTCGATTAACTGAGTAAGAAAAGGGGAAATCAAAAAACCGCCGTACGTCTGATGTAGGAGCTTTTTGCAGAATGCATGGAGCGTTTTGATCTCTGCGATTTGACCCAGTTCGGCCTGCATATCAGCAACCAA
>JADFRG010000009.1 GCA_022561385.1 Chloroflexota bacterium | reverse complement strand
AGCACGAGCCACTGCATAGTTCCAATAGAGGCCCCCAACACGATCAAACCCACGGAATCGAACCATACCTTTCCCACGACATCGCCCACGGTATCGCTCACGACCGAGCCCAGAGCCCAGCCCACGACGCTTGCCAGCACCCACCAGACCCCAAATCTGCGCCCTACCAAGACCGGTGAACGGTCAACGTCCATTTGGGCTGAAGTATCCAAAACGATTTACCTCCACTCATTGCGGGTGGTTCGTCCCGGTCTCGGTTTCGTGAACGTCTTGACGTCTCTGGCCACGGTGAAGTTGGGCTGACCGGCTCTAGCTGGCAAGCGCGTGACTTAGGATCACGGACCTGATAAACCGCCCCCCCCTTTTTGATTGTAGGCCCAAACTCTGAAGATCACGTGCTCACTGGAGTGAGCCGGGAATAATGTGCAAAGCCCCAGCCGCCGACATCCGGCTCGGAGCCATCGTGATGGGGATCGGTGTGCTGCTCGGCGTCGGAACCATGTTGCTCCGGCTGCGTGCGGATCGTCCGACCGTTCCTGCGGCCGCATGGGCAGCCTCGGCGGATTGAGTCTGACGGCCGTTGCGAACTAAATGGGCGGCCGAGAGCGGCCGGCCATCAGTCGATAGTGCGATTCAGCGCTTAGGAAACGCGCGAGGTTGTGATTTCTGATTGAATGAGGGCGCTCGCCGTCACTCGCCATAACCGGCCTATTCCCAAACGGGCTCTTAAGGCACGACGATCAAATGCGCCGTGAGGAAGATGAGAAATCCACCTGACATGATCGTATTGAGCGCCATGACGCGGCGGTGTTGCCCGATCACATTCAGCTGCTGGAACTCACTCGCGCGCGCCGCCGTAGCGACCAACAAAACCGCATAGAAGCCGACCACGAGCGTGGCCCGAATCAGGTCCAGCCGCTGAGCGATCGTGATCGCCGTCATTGCGGCGCCGAGCGCCTGGACGGTGATCGAGAAGGCGAGCGCTCGCGATGGGCCGGCCCACGCGGCGAAGGTTACGTCGCCGCGGGCGAGATCATCTTCGACCTGGTAGGCCTGCGTGATGGGGTAAAAGCCGACCGTCACAAGGGTTATGCCAAGAATTCCCAACCAGCCGATTGGGTCCACCGTGCTTAGATCCGGCTCAGCGCTCGCCCAGCCGCCCAAACTGGCCAGCATTCCTTGCCCCACCGCGACCGTTGCGAGTCCAAGCAGCGGCCGCGCCTTGAGCCGGATCCTCGGGTGTGAATAGGCAAGCCCCATCGCCATGATGACCAGGTAGATGGCGAGGACGGTGGCGTTGACCACAGCTGCCAGCATCACACCCGCAACCAGCACCGCCAGCGAGAACGGGAGCAGCGCCTCCGTTACCGGGGGAGGAAAGCGCATGCCGCCGACCGGTCCCTCATCGCGGTCGTAGTAGGAATTGAAGGCTGTTATTCCTCCGTATAGGAAGATGTGGAACGCGGCGAACGCCAGCCAGAAGTCCGCAGGCGCGCGGACGACGCCGAGGAAGTAGCCCCATAGGAATATGGGTGCCAGCAGCATCTGGTAGTGCAGCCGCAGATGGGCAATCAGGCCGCTTGCTGTCGACCGGATCTCAGCGCTTTCTCGCCCAGCCATAGATGCCAAATCCCCCCAGCGCGCTTTCGGTTTCCACTTTTCTGAAGCCGGCCCGCTCAAACGCCGCCGTGAGGCTCGCAGGCGAGAAGCGGCCGTGCAGCCAGTTGTAGAAGCGCCACAGGCTAAACGAAAACAGCAGCCTTCCCGAGAGCTGCCGCAGGAGCCAACCCCAATCGGCGCGATCTGCGTTCGGTTCCATGAAGGCGGCCAGCCCGCCGTGTCGCACCACCCGGTTGGCCTCGATCAACGCCGCGTGATGGTCAGGAAGCATGTAGAGGAAGCTATGAGCCGCGGCTGCATCGAAGCTTTCGTCGGCCAGCGGCAGGTGATCGGCATCGGCCTGCACCAGCATCAGGCGCCGTGCAGGCCAGCCCACCTGCTCGCGGCCGGCACGCGCATGTTTCAACATCTCACGCGAGATATCCAATCCCACAAAGCGCGCTCGAGGCCGGCGCACTCCCATGCTCAGCGCCGAGACACCGGGTCCGATTCCCAGGTCGAGGACCAAACCTCCACCTGCGCCATCAGGAAACGGGGTCAACAGGTTGGCGCAGCTCTCCTGCCAGGCCGAGTTAGCCGTCATCCAGTCATAGAGCCAGGCTGCCGGGTCAAACAGCCAGGGCCCAAGCAGCCGGGCCAGGATGGGCTTGAGGCTCATGCGGTCTCCAGGCCAGTCGAATGTGGCACTCGAATGACCGGCCCGCGTTGGTACAATCGCACATTCATTCCCTGCAATCCTCAAGGTGGGCCGCACCGCAGGCGTATCTCATCCGCGAGCCACCTGTCCAGCCTAAATGGTAGCATATCGAGATGACCGTCCGCACAGCTGGGGTCCAGTCGGAGTACCGCGCCTTCCAGTCCAATGCGCAGGAAAGGATCTAACGTGAATTCTGTCGATGCGCCCGCTCTCCTGTCTCTCGGAACCGCGCTCCCGCAATACCAGTTCAGCCAGGACCAGGCCGCCGACTGGCTGGCTCACAGCCTGCGCAGCATCCCAGCCAAGGCACGCTGGATTAGGGCGATCTGCGCAGGGTCGGGCATCGAGAGCCGTTACTTCTGCATCCCAGATGGTCTGAGCTCCCCCGACGAGTCCAGGTTCGCCCCGCACCGGTCACCCATCGAGGCACCCACAACCAGCGAGCGAATGGACATGTTCCGCCGGATGGCGCCGCCCCTGGCTGTGGAAGCGGGACGAGCGGCCCTGGCCCAGCTCAGCGCACGCTCCAACCGTTCCATTGAGCGTGAGACGGACTCCATCACCCACCTGATCCTGGTGACCTGCACCGGTTTCTTCGCGCCCGGGCTCGACATCGCCATCAGCGATCAGCTGAACCTCTCTCCGGAAGTCGAGCGGATCCAGATCGGGTTCATGGGATGCTCAGCCCTGTTCAATGCTTGGCGCACCGCGGCGGCAATCGTCGCCGGCGCGCCGGAGGCCCGGGTACTCATCGTGTGTGTGGAAGTGTGTTCGATTCACCTCCAGCCTAGCATGAAGCGTCCGCACTTGATTTCAGCTGCGCTCTTTAGCGACGGGGCGGGATCGTGCGTCGTTGGCACCCCCACGACGGACATGCCGGGCCTCGTCCGCCTGATGGGCTTCTACAGCCGGGTCAAACCCGATACCGAGAACGAAATGACCTGGAAGATCGGCGACCACGGATTCACACTCTACCTCTCCCCCCAGATCCCAGATCATCTGGCCCATGCCGCTCCGCCTGGTCTTCGCCAGCTCTTTCCCGACGGCCGGCGGCCAGAGCTGTGGGCCATCCACCCCGGTGGGAAAGCGATATTGGACCAGCTTTCTGAGACTTTTAATCTGGCTCCAGAGGACACCGCCGCGTCGACCCGGACTCTTCGGCGTGTGGGCAACCTGTCGTCGGCAACGATGGTGTTCGTGCTGCGCGAGCTGCTGGAGGAGCTTGAGGAGAGACCGCGAGCGGCCGGCGGCCTGAATGGCGTTGCCATGGGCTTCGGGCCGGGTCTGGTCATCGAGATGGCCCGCCTGTGGTTCGAGCCCGTGCGGGAATTCACGCGTGCTGAGGAGGCCTTGGTATCTACGACGCGGTAGTCATCGGCGCTGGACCTGCGGGGACGAGCCTGGCCGCGGTTCTGGCTGGGCGAGGGTGGGATGTGCTCGTCCTTGAGCAGCGGGCGAACCTTGGCCACAAAGTGTGTGGCGAGTTCATATCCTGGGAGGCCCAAAGCACGCTGCAGAGACTGGGGCTGCTGGCCGGCGTGCACGCCGCCAGGCCAGCGTCGCTGGCGCGGGCGGTGCTGACCTCCAGGTCGGGCGTGGCCGCCGGCTTCGACCTTGCGCGCGGGTCGTGGGGGCTCAGCCGCAAGTCGCTGGACACGGCGATTGCCGACGCCGCGCAGGCTGCCGGGGCAGAGCTCTCGATGGGAGTCCGCGTGCAGCGTTTCGATCAGGTCAATGGCGGCTATACGATCGAGGCGCGCTCGAACGGACGGATCATCGAGATCCGCTGCCGCGCGTTGATCGCGGCGTGCGGCCGGAGCAGCTCGTCCGAGTTACCCCCACGCTCTCAAGCCGCGCCGGAGTCCGGGCTGGTCGGGATCAAGCGCCACTACAAGAACGTAAGCATGCCCCCGCAGGTGGAGCTGTACTTCTTCGAGGGGGGCTACATCGGGTTAGCGCCGATCGAGGGTGGCATCGTCAACTTGTGCCTCCTGGCGAGCAGGAAGGCGCTGGAGGGTGCGGAGAAGGATCCTGCCGGATTGATTGAAGCACTCGCCGGGCGCATCCCCGGGATCGGCAATCGACTGGCGGGCGGCGAGCCGATCGAGGCCTCCCTATTGGCCGCAGCACCCGTCGATTTGTGGAGAAAGGCTGACCCATGGGACTCGGTCGCCTGTGTTGGCGATGCGGCGGCGATGATCCCACCGCTAGCCGGCGACGGGATCGCTGCCGCGCTGCGTTCGGTCGAGCTGTGCGCCCCGCTGGCGCACGCCTATCTGAGCGGCGACCTCACTTTGGAGCGTTGGAGGCAGGCTTATCGCAGCCGCTGGCACGCCAGCTTCGACCGCCCGCTTGCCCTGACACGAAGGCTAGAGACCTGGTTGGGCAGCGCCGTGGGCTCCAATCTGCTGCTTGGAGTCGGTTCGATCCTGCCCCCGGTCGCGCGGAGACTTGCCGGCATGACTCGCAGCCGGGCGAATTCGGCGCCGCCGTTCATGACGTAAGCATACCGGTCAGCGGACACACCTTGCCAAGCCTCAGTTTCCGCGAATAGTCGCCCGCCTGCAATTGACTACCTCAAAGGCGACGAATAACGTGCTCATTTTCAGTTCTGGCACCTCCGCCAAGTTCAAACGAAGTTCTTATGCGGGCCAGCTTTACACCGTGGCAAAGCGGCAGATACAATCCCTCGATCGGGGGCTTGTCCCGCGTAGTCGGGGAAGTGCTGGAATTGGCAGACAGGCGTGACTTAGGATCACGGACCTGATAAGCCGCCCCTCCCCTTTGATTGTAGGCCCAAACCCCTAGTATCACGTGCTCATCTATCCATCAATCGGCCGTTGAAGAATTACCCCCGGGCATTTCTATGCCTACCGTTGCCAAAGTCCCATAAGCCGGTCTTCAACTGAGCTCCTGATGGGATGGCCTTCGCCAATGTCACCTTAATGGCTACGGAACCACACTAATCACGACGTTATCGGCAGGTTCTTCAGCGAAATGTTGTACTATGAGATTGCTTGAGGTGAACATCCGGTGGAATCCCTTGCGCGGATGATATCGTGAAGTTCTTCCGGCTAATCACTAGATTGTGCCGCACAGCGTTCTGGGGCGAAGCTGCTATGCGGGTCCACTATCGGTGCACTCGGCTGAGCCCGACGGGAGAACTTTCGAGAGGGAGTCGACACGATGACTTACGTACTTGGGATTGGTCTCCTGGCCCTGCAGGTCGCGCTGGCTGTTCACGTCGTCCGAACTGGTAGACCCATCTTCTGGATCTTTATCATTCTGCTCTTCCCGATCGTGGGCAGCCTGGCCTATATTTTCGCAGTGCTGATCCCTGAGTGGGAACGAAACAGAACGATTCAAGACGCCGTTGAGCGCTTGATTGTTATTCTGAAGAGACTGCTCTCAGGCGAAACTTCTACCCTCCTGTGAGCATCCACGTTTCGGTGCCCAGATCTCCTGCGCCCACGACCGAGATACCTTGAGCTGCGTTCATTTGTGGCCGGTTATGTCATAGCTAAGTACGGCCTGAATGCTTGAGATCACTTGTCTCAGGTTCTTCCGTTGGGGCCGCGATCGTTGAACGGGCCCTGCTGGAATTTCAGAAGGGAGGTGCCTCTAACAGATCGAAAAACGTATTCCTGGCATCGATTACCGGTAACCCTGGGTGCCCACGTTCCCTGGTGCACCCTTTCATCCAAGGAGGAAGACCATGATGGCGGCATTCGTATTTATTCAAATGGCGGATTCGGGCGGCTGGGAGGAGATTGACGCACTTCATGAGGCGTTGCATGCCGTCGCCGGGGTCAAGACCGTGCACTTCCTGGCCGGGCCGACGGACGTTATCGTTTTTGTCGAAGGCGCCGATCAGGCGGCGTTGGCGGACACCCTGGGGCTGCTTCGTGGTGTGAAGGGCGTAGGCAGCACCGATACGCGCATTGTCTGGCCGCTGTAAGCGGAGAAGACGAGGGCTGATCGGCCGGCCCGATCCCAGCCCGCACTTGCTTGCCTTAGCAGTCCAGGGTAGCGCCCTGGGCTGCTAGGGCAGGCAGGCACAAGTGGGCTAGCCAGGCGGCTACGCCAGGACACTCCAACGAGTACGCTCAGATGAGCACGGGCACTCTGCGAGCACGGGGCAAGCAGGCCGGCGGATCGCCCTTGCTTCGCAAGGACAAGCCGCCCTCGGGCCCCGAACACCCCGCGTCACGTTCGGAGTGGGATTTGAGGACGGGTCTCTCCAGCCGTTGAGCGAGGAACGCAGGATCGAGTCCCTCCCGTTGATCGAATCGTGGGGGACTCGATCCTTAGAGTTTTCAGGTATCCGGAGGGCTTGATGATTTCAATTCGACAACTGCTGGAGAGAAAGGGCTCGGAAGTCTAGTCTACCTCTCCCGATTCATCGGTCTACGAAGCTTTGCAGCTCCTTGCAGAAAATGATGTCGGAGCGCTGCTCGTTCTTCAGGACGGAGAACTCGTGGGGGTCGTATCTGAACGAGACTATGCGCGCAAGGTGGTTCTGCGCGGAATAACCTCCATGAAAACGCCCGTCAAGGAGATCATGACGGAGGATGTGATCACGGTTGGCCCAGGAAGCACCGTTGAAGAGGCCATGGCCCTCATGACGGACAAACACATCCGTCACCTGCCTGTCTTGGAGGGAGAGAGCATCGTCGGAGTTGTCTCCATAGGAGATCTGGTCAAGGCCATCATTGCTGATCAAGAGTTCACGATCGGTCAGCTGGAGAACTACATCTCCGGGACGCGTTCTTGAGCAGTCCCGCGATTGTGTTAAGGGATTGATGCATCGTTCGCCTGCTGCCCGGTGAAAGACTGGCCAGATAGACCGCGACTGGGTTTCGATCGAGCGCGTACCCAGATAGGATCGCCAGATCGGTAGATGAGCGTGCTTCATCTATTGGCACTGATTGCCTCCTTTGCGAATTGACCTTCTCATAAGTGAACTCAGATGCCCACTCGCAACTTGAAATATTGAGGCAATTCCATTCTCAGAGATGAAGTTGCTGTTAATTGATACTCTCTATTGAAACAATATCGGCCCTAGGCACTCGCGGGACTGACCGTGGAAGGGTTCACAAGATGAGTCCATCCACCCATCTCTAAGTCAGCTTGCTCCGCGCATTTTTGGACTTCTGCGCAACGTCCGGATGATCATAGTCTTTGTTGTTGGCCGTTCGGTCAAAAGGAGAGGAATTTCTACAATAACCTTAGGAAGAAATAATCATTTAATGGGAGAATCGCTTTTCTCGGTAGGCGATCTCCATAAATTTAAGCTGGCATCCGCAGCTGTTCGATAGGCAGTCGGGCGGGGAGGATCGGGGAGCACATTGATGAGCACTGAACGTGCGCAGGTTGGATGGGGCTTTGCGATCTGGTGGGTGTTGGCAAGCTTCGTCGGCGGGGCGGTTGGCTTTGCCTTGGCCGGGGCTGTGCTCGGGGCCGTGCTCGAGGCCGTGGCCGCTGCCGTGGGCTTTGCCATGGCCAGTGCCGTGGTCATGGCGGTGGCCGGAGCTTCGCTAGGGATAGCACAGTGGCTTGTTCTGCGGCGGCACGTCTCACGGGCCGGCTGGTGGGTGGGGGCAAGCAGCGTGGGCCTAGCGGTGGGCTTTGTCGTGGGCTTTGGCGTGGGCGAGGCCGTGGTAGAGGCCATGCTCGAGGCCGTGGGCTTTGCCGTGGCTTCTGCCGTGGCCGTGGCCGTGGTCTTGGGCCTAGTCGTTTACGGGACTATTACAGGGGGCGTGCTGGTCTGGCTGTTGCGCCAGCCCAGTCGGGAAGCGTAACGCCAATTCCATGTGACCGCCTTCTTCATATGAACCGCAAGGGGCTAGATTTCTTCGGCCGCTCCAGACCATAACGGCCTAACCCCGATTGATTATGAGAAGGTCTGTTCTGAAAACCAATCTGCGAATCCGATTGCCTATAATTCCGATTTCAGGCGGCCTATCGTTACCTCGTCACTGTCAATAACTTTCCAAGTATCGATTTAGTTCCAGACCCTGGTCGCAGCCGGATCGGTTGGTAGATCAGCCAATCTTGTGGGGTGATGCCGGGCCCGGCTCCACTCGCAGAGTGCTCCAGGGAGTGTATGAGGCCGATATTGTCTCCATGCGAAGCATCTCATGAAGACCGCTTGAAACCGCAAAAACAAAGACGACCTGAATGTGCCATTCAAGGTCACCGGGGACCTTGATTCTTATTGTGCTGAATCTTAGTTCCGCGTCCTACGCGAGCCGAGAGGCTGAGCCTCCGCGAGGCTACTTCCAATAACACTTCTTGTCCGGATCATATGCGCTCTCTGGGAGAGTCGTCCCCGCAGGGGTATCGCACAACCAGTTTCAGATCTGCTCCCTTCTCGTCTAAGTCGGTTTTTGCGTTTGGTAAATCAACTTAGTGCGGCGGAGAAGGCGACTTCAATTTCCAGTTTGCGGGCCCAGGCTTGAAACGGATCTGTGAACTTTGAGAGGGTGCCTCCGCTTTGTGGGAAATTAATCATCGATCTCGATGATCTCGATTGAAACCAGACCATCTCCCTCGTAATCGGGGTTGGCCGCTGGATCCCGCAGCCTCAGGCTGCTGAGGACGTCAGCACCTTCAACCACTTCGCCAAAGATGGTGTGAAGGCCGTTGAGGTGAGGCGTTGGTGCCAACGTGATGAAGAACTGCGCGCCGTTGGTATTTGGCCCGCGGTTGGCCATCGCCAACAAACCGCCCCGGTCAAACTGAAGATCCGGATCGAATTCATCTTCAAACGTGTAACCCGGCCCTCCGGCCCCTGTACCGGTCGGATCGCCGCCCTGGGCCATGAAACCAGGTAGGACACGATGAAAGGTTGTGTTGTCGTAGTAGCCTTGCCTGGCCAGAAATACAAAATTATTGACCGTCACCGGAGCTTGATCAGCATAAAGCCGCACCCTGATGTCGCCGATCTCCGTCACGAATACAGCCTCATAAGATTTGGAGCGATCGATCTCCATCCTCGGCGGGGAGGACCATTGAAGAGCAGCCTCACCCTCCTCGGCCGCGGGAGGCGCAGTTGGGGGCGCCGCGACGGTCTCGGCCGCGGGAGGCGCAGTTGGGGGCGCCGCGACGGTCTCGATCGTGGCCGATCCACATGCGGTGACCACCATCAAGCCAATAGATATAAAACCAGTGGCGAGGACTCTTCCTTGTCGAATCTTCATTGTCAATGCCCTCCGAATCACACATTCTTCAGAAAAAGCCAGATGTTTGCGGGCCCAGGATTGAACCGGATCTGTGAACTTTGAGAAGGTGCCGGTCTTGTCTTAAGGGGGTTTGAACTAAACTTCCATAATAAAAGATTTTTGTTCGCTAATCATCTAAACTCTTTTCTTTAGTCCCAGCCAGGAGATAGCCGACCACGATAGGGATTATTGCAACGGAGGAATCAATCAGAATCAATGGGAACCAAAGCTCTAATTCCAGGCCAATAAGTCCGATTAGAACAATCAAGTTCATCAACAAAATGATTACGTACCATGCTATTCCAGCTTCCCAAGCCGTACGTTTGTAGTCTTGTCCATTACCTCTATAAACTAGAAATAACGCCGTGGCTAAACCAATCGCCAGGAAAAATGCACGGATCCCATTGATCCACTCCGTCTCAACCAAGGGGCCGCCGGCCTCGGCACCAAAAACGATAAAAATGAAGGCGCCTGCGATGAATGTTATTCCCCATATCATCAATCCCAACAACACAATTTTCACTCTTTTGTTCATATGGGTAATTATCCTTCTAATTTGAAATTACAATCACTTTTTTATTCATCATGATGACTCAATATTTAAACCTGTTTGAGTGTAGCGGTAAACAGTCGCCCTAATTTACCAAGTAGAAAAGTTAAATACTTCCGACCCCCAGATTGCGCCTTTTGGCCGTTCCAGCGAGTTTTTGAGGCCGATATTGTCTCCATGCAAAGCCTCAAATGACAACATCTTGAAACCGCAAAAACAAAGGCGACCTGAATGCGCAATTCCAGGTCACCGGGGATCTTGATACTTGATTTTTGCTGACTTTAGGTTCCGCGTACTACACAAGACGAGGAGCTGAGCCTCCTTTAGGGGCACTTCTAATAACGTTTCTGCGCGGGGCTTTTTCTTCTAAGAGCCAGTGGCTAGGATGAGAAGTGGGGCGAAGAAACTATTTAATAGTAGTGAGGCTGGTGCTCATACTTTCTCGTTTATATCTGTTTAGGCAGGCTCGGAATCGATTGCAGATGAATTGAATCGCTTGACTATAAGCCATACCGCGAGAACCATTTCAAACAAAGCTATTGGAAGAGCCAATAAGAGCGAGATCGGCGAGAGACGAGGAAGGCCGAACATAATTAACGACCCTGCCGCCAAAATCAATGGGGCTCCACTTGGCGGATTAAGGTAGAGGCCGTATCTGTTGAGGCTTGAGCGATCGGTCGCCGAGGAGCAGGCCCAACCACCACGTGCTGTACTCAGTGAGAACCCTGTCGCTTTGGTGAGTCCGTTCTGATCGGGACAACCTACGCGACTGTTCGCGATTGTAGCCGTTCCTTAAAGTAAGAGGCTATCTCTTCGATGACTTCTCCGTCGCGCAGGGCACCCTGATGGCCGAGGCCTTCGGTCGTAAACAGCTGACCCCGCGCCCAACGGGAGGCGATGAGTTCGGAGTCTTCGAATGTCGCCAGGCGATCGTCCCGGTCGGCGATGAGAAGCCCCGGAATCCGAACCGATCTTATGCGCTCCCTCAAACTGAAGTACTCAACCGGCTTTCCAAACCTCTTCTTTACGTGGTCGTAGATCCTGTGTACGAGATGTTCTGGAAGGGCCAACGAGGCAGCAAAGATGCGAAGCAGCATCTCCAGCTCCAAAGGGGGGTTGTTTACTACAACTGCTGCGATCGGCAGGTCGTCACTTTCGGAGAGCATCAGCAGGGTGGATGTGGCCCCGAAGGAGTGGGCGAAGATACCATGCACCGGGGCGAAGAACTGAATCGCCTCGCGGATGGCCGATCCATACTCCACCGCATCGCTTGTCCTCCCTGGCGAAGATCCGTGCGCTGGGGCATCGAAGGCAACCACCCGAAAACCTTTCTTTACTAGGGGCTCCACCAGATGCCGCATAGCGCCTGCGTTGGAAGCCCAACCGTGAATCAGCAGCACCGTGGGTCCCGTCCCCCATGCATATGCGGCCAGCGAACGACTCCGGAACGGTAGGTCCATTCGGTCTGCGCCGTCGAGTGCGGCTCGCTCTGCAGGGGTTGGAGACTTGGAGAATGGCATGCGGAATAGCGTGTTGACGACTGCGCTGGCAAGGGCAGGATGAATCGAGTCCAACCCGCGCACAATCTTCCCCGCGGTTTGGAGGGCACTTGAGTTGGGATAGCCCCGTTCTCCTTGTCGACCATTCGTACTGGTCATCCGACTCGCTCCCTTTCTTTACTAAGATTTGAGACCGATTGGTCTAAAATCGATCCAACGGCAAGGGTTACATTCAGGCAGATGCAGGAGCAGGGTTATCCTGCTGTTGGATCTTTCCACCTCTAATCAAGAGCCACAAGGTAAGTGAAAATTCCGAAATAATTGCAGGCACGGCAACAAACAGGATAAATAAAGCTTCGTTATCGGCGTAGGTGGATGAAAGAAAACTTGCAAAACTATCTATCTGATAGCCCACAGCCGCAATTATCAGCAAGATGCCCAAAATTCTGGGAATGTAACCAGACTTGAAAATTAGGTAACCAAGGAGAAATATATGAAGGCCAAAAAATACAAACGAAAAATTAATTCCAAATTCATGCGCACCGAGAAACATCATCACCTGAGCTTGCAACTGGCCTGTTTCAAATACTGTCAGGTAGTCCGCACCACTTAAAAGTAGCAAAACAAAGAATAAATTCAGAACAGCGATTCCAGCAAAAGCGACAAACAGCAACCTAAACCACGCCGCAAGCAACGAGAGGCTCTTATTTACCGGCTTGAGTAAAATATAGAGTGCCCAAGCCACTACCGCATCAGCCACAAGCAAGATTACCCCTCCAGCAATGCCCATGCGAAATAGCGACTCAGAAGCCAGAATATTACTGGCTGTTGTTGCTGCATCTCCCGCCACAATAAGATTCTCGCGAGAAATAGAATTAGTGAAGGGACCGAGTAAAAAAATGATTAGATACCCGAACCCTGCGACTCTTGCAGCTTTGCGTAGTGACATATCGGCGATACGGTTTGTCATTTGAATTGCTCCTAACGACCAAGCTCACCTACCGCTATGAAGCGCAGCGGAATAGCGGTCGGGTGTCGAGGATCCCGCGTTCTTGGCGGGGCAGCGCTTTGTTAGGTTTTGTCGTTATGTCCCACGGTTATGACTACTTTTCCTTGGGCGTGTCCACCTTCAAGATACCGGATAGCTTCAGCAACCTCACTTAACGGGTAACGTCGATCGATAACAGGCACTACTTTGCCCGCTTCAAGAAGCCCTTTCATAAAAACCAAATCTTTCTTGTTTGGTTTCATCGTCCCCATGAGACCGATTCTCTTACTCCCGGTCATTGAAATCCATGCTCCTTGGAACGTATGTTGGAACAAGAGAACCGGGGAAGAATATCCGATGATGACGCAGATTCCCTTGGGACCTAATGCACGCCCATAATCTGAAACCGAACGATTTCCCACAGCATCGGCAATGAGGTCATAACGCTGCCCGTTTTGGGTGAAATCCTCTTGTGTGTAATCAATGACATGGTCTGCACCAATTGAGCGCACCATGTCCAAATTCCTCGTACTGCACACTCCAGTAACCTCAGCCCCGAACGATTTGGCAATCTGCACCGCAAACGTACCCACACCCCCAGACGCACCATTGATCAAAACCTTTTGCCCGGGCTGAACCTGTCCTTTATCGCGAAGACCCTGCAGGGCGGTGACTGCCGCTACAGGTACGGCCGCTGCTTCCTCGAATGTCAGATTGGTCGGTTTTTGTACTAATGCTGCATCTTCAGGAACACATACATACTCGGCAAAACCGCCTAAACCGTCCACGAAAAAGTCCCCAAGTACCTCATCACCTGTTTGAAACTGCTTTACATTTTTTCCAACCTCTTCAACCCGCCCCGCTACGTCGGCTCCGAGTATCTCTTTTTTTGGTTTTAGAAGCCCCTCCGTTAGGCGGACCAGGAACGGTGTAGCTCTCAGTAAATGCCAGTCAAGTGGATTTACGGATGCCGCATGAACTTTTATCAGTACTTCATTGTCATTGGGAGAAGGTTTACCTACCTCTTTGAGCTGAAGAACATCCGGTGGGCCGTATTCTGTGTATACAATCGCCTTCATGAGATTCCTCCAAATTTACTTTGATCCGGTAATTCTATCTTCGGCCATATTAGTTTTAGCAGACTCGGAAAAGATTGCAGATTAATTGAATCCCTTAACGATCAGCCATAGCCCTAGAACGAGTTCGAATGGAAGGTTTAGAAGTCCGACTGCCATTACGGGGTGACTGAAATCACGATCATAGAGCAGCAACAGGACAGGTATTAATAGCAGGCTGACCGCTACAAGGCCCCAGAGAGATAATGCCTGTGGGATGCCCCCCGATATGAGAAGTAGGTAGTACCACAGTATTCCGCCCAGGCAGAAGAATAGATTATGTATGCGGTCTCCCTGTCTATCAACGCCGTAATACAAGAAGTCACCCAGCGTTTGAAAGTAGGAGGGTTCTGGAGCGCCCGCCTCTACGAATTCCTGGCTTAAAGGAATCAGAGCAAAGCCCCCAATCTTGCTCACGGCCAGAGTTATTGATTCAGCCAAGTAGAATCCCAGGGCTACAAGCGCGATGATCGGGTACTTATTGCTGAAGACGCTATAAAACAGGACTCCCAGGACAACGATTCCAATGCTGTCAACCAGTGCAAGAAGATTACTGATCCGCATCCGGGTGACGTTTTTTGAAATATTCACAAGGAAGTCGGATATGCTCCCGGATCCAACTACTGATGCGAGCAGGCGTTCATGGAGGATGCTGGCTACAAAAATAGTCAATTGTGCTGCGCCCAAAAGCCTGACGATATTCATATCTATGCTCATCTTGTCATCCTCCAGACTAAAGCGAGAGGCAGTGTTGGTCTCATAGGGATATTTGTGGCAAATCCCCGCAATACGAATGCGAGCGCCGCCCTAACGGCCACGAGCTGCCTATGCCCATTTTCTGGGTAAGCGGCCGGAAATGGAACCTTCAGAGACCCTTCTAGCAGTCCGATTGGTCACCTTCTCCTGCATAAGTCAGCCCATCCCGGGTCCGGATCCACTCGGAGAGTGCTCGAGCTCATCGGTAGGCAGCGTTCATCGTATCAGCGCCAACGTCTTGCATCTCCGCGTCCACTTCCTCCAAAGATAATCGATGCCTCGAGTAGGAAGCCGAAGTTGTACCAGCCTCCATTGTTATGGGCTTCATAGATATGCACAGCATCGGAAAATAGTGAAATCAAGAATGCAAAAGGAGAGATAACTCCATGCCCTAGGCCCTGCCAAAAGCCGGCGACCTTTCCTTCATCATCAGGAAGATCCCTCAATTCATTAGGACCAGCCGCACACCCGGAAATCGCAAACATCATCATCAAAACAATAAACACGCCGAACAGTTTCTTTATGTCAGATCCTCCAGGCAATATCAACGACTCTCTGTCTTGCCAGTGGTGAATATCCTTAGGCTTCGGCAAATAATGCGCAGGCTTTGGACGATTGTCAGCAACGCTGCCTAACGTTTGAGATCAGCGGCCACGAAAAGCGTCATCCTTTTTGGGGTCCGCAGCATTGATTGGTTAGGCGGCATTTGGGGTTACCTCGAAGGCTGATCTATCGAAGTTTGATGAGCCTGGAGTATGGCTGCCCCGCAGCCGACGCAGAGGCAGCTACCGGCCGACAGAGGTCCTTGAGCTTAGCTACGATGGGTGCTAGCGCATGCTGAACGGCGGATATTGATCTGTGACGAGCAGGAAGGCGTACGCCCCGACGCGCAGGCCCCACCTGCCCACTCCCACGACAAAGTCGAACAGACCTCTCGGGTATCGGCCGGTGAAGAGTATCGCGAACCAAGCGAAAAGCACGGCGAAGACAGCTAGCGGCACCAGAATTAGCAGAACGATGTAGTGAGGGATCGCCAGGAACCACTTGACCAGTGGCAGCCACCGATTCAGGTCGCGTTTCACGTCCGGGTAGTCGATCTCCAGGTGGACAGACTGCTCTTCGACGGTCGAGGGGTACTGGTCGGTGAGCAGGGCCGCGTAGGCGTTGACTCTGGCCCCGAAGCGGGTCAGCTCGCGAGAAAAGTCGAACCACCAGCGCGGATAACGCTGTCGGAATAGGATCATCAAGGCCGTGACTGCAGAGAGACCACTCGCCAGCCCACCCGCCGTCCGCTGAGTTGTCCTTGTAACCTCACCGGCTTCATTGAGGAAAACCGTGTTGGTGACCGTCTGGCCAGCATCCGAGATGAGGCTCAGGATGATGGCGATCGGAATGATCCAGATTATTCGGAAGAACGTTGTCAGCCGGTCCAGCTTTTCCGGGTAGTCGACCTCCAGACGGGCAGCGTAGCCCGCGGGTTCAATAGCCATAAGCACCTCCGAGTCCGTGTGATTGATTCTGTCCGCCCATACCGGCGCGGCCGGAGTGACGAAGCTTCTGCCTGCGGCGTCCGTCGCGGCCCCTACCCATGCCGCCCCTCCTGCTCACAGGCCAAATCCGCGTCGCTTTGAGTCTTGGAGAAGTTGTCCGCCGGGGAGTGGCTCGAAAGCGAAGTCCCTATCCCTTCGGCATGGGTTATATTCAGGCAGATTCAAGAGCACGTTTTTCCCACTTTTCGACGTTTACACCCTTAATCAAAAGCCACAAGAGCATTGTGACTTCCCCAATAAACGTAAACTGGGAAATATCCGTATCGAAGTTGGGAAAAAGAAAGAATGTAACAACACTTATCAGATAGCCAAAACCTGCAATTATCAACAAGACGGCCAGAATTCTGGGAAGGAAACCCGACTTGTAAACTAGATAACCAAGGGGAAGGAGCCAAAGGCCAAAATATATCTGGGCGATAATCTCAAATCCAGCTTCGCGCATATTGAGAAATAACAACACCAGAGCAGGCAACTGATCTGTGGGGAAAGCTCTCAAGTAGTCAGCACCGCTCAATAGAAACAGGACAGCAATTTGGTTAAGCGCACTGATGGACTGTAGCGAGACACTGACTATAACGAACACAACCATAAGCAAAGCAGCGAAATTGTTCACTGGTTTGAGTAACTTGTACAAAACTAGAACCAACACTATAAAGACCGTCTGGCTGAATAGATCGCTCAAAATGGCGATACGGAATAGCGATTCAGAAGCCATGATATTACTGACTGTTGCAGCGGCCTCTCCGGGCACAAGAAGACTTGAAACAGAAACAAATGCGAAGCCACCGAATATGGCGAGAATTAGCCACAAGCCCCCTGCAACTCTTGCATAAACAAGTGGCGATGTTTCGGCAATACGATTTGTCATTTGAATTCCTCCTAATTTGTTAGGGTTTGTTGTTATGTTCCAAAATTATGACTACATTTCACTTTATGTGTCCTTTTTCAACACAGCTATGCGCCGCAGCTATCTGTTCCAACGGATAGCGTCTATCTATGGTGTGACTTCCACTCTTTCCTGTTTAGGCCACTTCCATGCATGCCAGACAACTAGTCCAGTAAACACAGGGTATACAAATGCCAAAAATATGTCATAAGCGGGAGATGCCGGAAGAACAAATAAGAGCAAGATCAAAAACAGGAGATCAAACCCAACAAAGAATATGCCTAAGATGATGTTTGCTCGGCGATTCGCTTTATCCTTCAACGCCACTGACAGGAAAACCATAAAAATCGGAATCACGAATAATATCGCGAATACCAACAACAATTCACGAGTTACTGGTACAGCGGTTTCTCCCGCTATTAATTCCTTTAAAGATACCGCATCACTAGATCGCAGCGTATCCCCCTGCAAACCAGTTAACATTCGAGCTGCCCATAATGCTGAAAGCTTTATCTTCACATCTACCATAATTCAATTATCTCCTTATAGTCCACTACAATCTATTCGCTAGGTTTGTAAAACCTAACGACTGCGAGCTGTCGAAGATCCCGCGTTCTTATGCGGGGAGCGGCCCGACGTAGACGACAATACCCGACCTCCTGCGAAGTCGGCCTGGCTGCGATGATAAGTTGGAGTGTCACCCCACAGCGACGATGGGATTACCTGTTTACAACCCCAGCAGATGAAATTGGATGCCGGGTCCGCTCCAGTGAGTTGTTAGCTCGCATTCATCCTGAAGATAGGAGCCAAAGAACACTCAATAATCATGATGAAATGGCGCGGCGGCCTTAGTTTCTTCGATTCGAACAGTTGCGAGTTTGACTATTTCGAGTGGGCCTAGAACTCTGGGCTAGAGGTCCAAGCTTCGCTACTTTGACCCATTGCATGGGTCGAGGTCTTTTCAGTATTCCTCTACGCGACTGGCTAGCTCGCGATCAAAGCAACAAGCCCAAGTGCAGTCAGAAGAAAATTGCCGACTAGGTGGCCAACAAATACCACCCATAAACTGCGGCTGCGATAGAAGAGAAAAGCGAAGGACAGGCTGGCGACAAGCAGAGTAGGTAGCAGCCACAGCTGGAAGCTGTGATAGAACGCAAATAAAACGCCGTTCAGCACCCAGCCCAAGTTCCCCCACTTGACCATCTTCGGCAGCATCCAAGCACGGAAATATAGTTCCTCGGTGAGGATGTTCAGTGCCAGGGCCACCAACATTAACGGGATGAGACTGTAATTGCCGCGAATGGCCAAGTTGGGGGAAATCACGCTCTCTGGCGCACTGAGTGGGTCGATGCGCGGGTCGAGTATGAAGGGAAAATAGTCTGGTGGGAAGAAGTCGAGCGCTTCCATAAAGCCGACAGTCACCGGTTGGATGAGGAACGCCAGTAGAAGCGCTACGACTAGCAGCACAATATATAGCCCCCATTGTCGTAAGGAGAGACCCCGGAGGCTCATGCGCTTCCAGATGGAAACTCCGAGTTCTTTGGCCTCTTTGTTCAGCAGAAAAAGCCCACCCAATGAAAAGGCAAACAGGCCAATGCTGGCCACTGTGGCCCAACTTGAAAGGCGTCCCCCGCCATTGGCGACCAGGCGCGGCAGTACAATATGAAACAGGAAGAAGGCAATCCCACTGGGGATAAAGGTGGCCAACAGTAGCTGCCACCAATTGAACTGGCGCGCATCTTCCCAGCGAAACGTGTTGCTTTCCATTATTTGCTCCTTCCGTGAAGTCGAGTTCTTAGCATATCATCGGTTCGAACACAGTCCGTTTTGCCTTTGACACTAAGTATCTGATGAACAGACCAAGGTAATGCGAGCTAACGGAGAAGCTCACCCGCGCGGCGGACTTTGGAATACCAGTTTCTCTGACCGTTGCCGTCGTTCGCTCCAGGACTTTCAATTGCCGCCGCGTCGGGTGCAGCGGGTGTTAGGCCGCCCCGCTCCCCATGGAAAGCCAGTCCCTCGACTGCTTCCCGCTCAACCGGAGTTGACGCATGCCGACTGCGCACACGCAACGGCTTCTTCATTCCGAGGGAGAGCTGACGGCCAATTTGAACTTGTAGGCGACATCTCCAACTGCCCATCGTCCAGAGATACGGATGAAGTACGTACCTTCTGGCAGATCAACGCGAAATGGTAGCTCAAGTTTAGGCTCCAGCTCAATGACTTGCCTCCACGCATCGGAGGCCTGCTCGGCTGTCGCGTCGTAAATAGCAACCTGAATACTATCTGGTCGACCGTCAGCCTCAACTTCTACGGTTATGCTGTCTCCTGTGGCAACGGGCACGGGCAGCGCTGTATCAAGAACCTTCCAAGGAAATGGTCCTTCATCCGCGCATAGGCTGACCCCCGTTTCTGCCGGCCAACAGCGACTGCCTTCCTTCCCATCGTAGACCTGTCCACCGTGGTGTAGATGTATTACCGGCAATGGCGGCACAGGCGCGTCCTGGAAAACAATGGGGGATGCTGCACCCTGACAAGCACCCAGGATGAGGGCCATCAGCAGAATAGAAACGGCCACGTATGTATACTTGTCAATGACAACCCCTTCTCTAAGACGCTGTACCACTTGAATCAGGGGTTGGTGCTGTCTCGTCGTTTTCGGACTTTCTCCAAGCGATTCAACAAAGTCAGCAATTTGGTTCAAGAGTGACTTTTTTCGCGCCTTGATTTTTCATTCCTTTCATTTCTGATTGGAGTGACTTTACCGAAAATGTAGCATTTGGAATTGAATGGAACAAAACCGACATTTGCGCACGCTGCCTGCGTATAGATGGTAATTCGCCTAACTATTATTGGATGGACAATGCCCATCCATTTCCATAATTTAGATCGAGGCGGCCCATATACGATTGGATTATCGAGTATATGCGAGTGATTGCCGTCTAATCTTGAGAATCGATATGTGCAGAATTGCGAGCAAAGAGTGTTCTCTACAAAACCTCGTGCGCGATCGCGATTAGATCTGACGGCACGTTTTCCACGGTCAGAACCCTCTGATGGCCCCACGCCGAACCAGGCGCGCCGCGGATGCCGGTAAAGATAACTGCAGATTCCGTTCGTTAGGCATCGAGAAGCGCGTCTCGTGCCTGACCTCCCGTCAATCTCCGCCACCCACCCGCTCAAAAATGGATGAGACAGCCGGACTGTACCGGACCTCCTCCGGCATAAACATCCCCGTCCTACAACGATTTACATCTGAGTCGCCTAGGCCCGCGGATAAGAGCCATCCGGCCGGAGTATCTCTGCTCGATCGTCTTGTGAGGCGCTACGGGAGGAAATTGAGCGGGTTCACGCGCCCGAATGTATCACTGCGCATTTCGAAATGTACGTGTGTACCGCTGCACTTGCCGGTGCAGCCCATTCCGGCGATTACACTCCCCTGAGTGACCGCCTGACCACAACCCACCTTGATCTGGCCGTTGTGGGCGTACAACGTCTGCCAGCCATTCCCATGGTCGATCACGACGGTGTAGCCGTAACCCCAGTCGTTCCAACCGGCGTATACAACAACTCCGTCGTCCGAAGCGAAAATTCCACTCCCCGCGCCGCCACCAATATCAATCGCCTCGTGCACACCCGGAATATACGGATTTCCCGTGACGGCCTTGGTCGTACTTGGCCAACCGAAGACACCGTCGCCGGTCGGTCCGTTTGAGACCGCGGCGCACGCGCCCGGCCCCAGGATACTTGCCACCCCCGGATTGGAGCGCGTGATACGCACCAGCTGCCAGCTGGGCGGCTGCCGCTTCCCGCCCGGCACGATCAGACCTGAGCCCTCTTTTATGTCCGGATTGGCAGGATCCATGGCAGGATCGATATTGTTGCCTGGCCAGTCGAGAATATCGCGAGCCGTGACCCCGTAGAAGCTCGCCACCCCATTCAATCCTTCGCCCGCCGACCACCGGTGCAGCGCACCGTCGACCGGCAGAATATTGAGATCCTGCCCGGGCGCGATGAAATGGGGATCTCCATCCAATTCGTACCAATTGCCCCACAAGATTGACTCGGGCTTCAGACCAAATTTATCAGCAATGCCGAATAGCGTGTCGCCCAGCTGAACCTGGTACTTGAGCAGGCCGAGCCTGGGGCGGGTCGGGATAATGGTATGGACATCCGATAACCGGGAGATTCCTGCCTCCTCTGCCACAACAAAAGAGGGAAGGTCCTCAATGTTGAGCAGCGCGGGTGCGGAGGTTGGCGGGGGGCTCTCGTCAACTTTCGGACGCACGGGGGTCACCGCCCTGGCCCGCACGCCGGCGGCCGCCACACCCAAAACCGCTAACGCGAGCGCCGCGCTCCAAAAAACAGACGATCTGAAAAACGCTAGGGCGCGTGTCCGGTTCACGGATCAGAGTTTAACATTCAGGTTACGGTAAGAAATTGAGCGGGTTGATCTTCCCGAATTGATCGTTCTGCATCTCATAGTGCAGGTGTGTCCCGGAGCTGTTTCCGGTGCTGCCCATTCCTCCAATTACGTTTCCCTGAAACAAGCCGTCGCCACAACCTACGGACACGCTGCTCATGTGAGCATAGAGGCTTTGCCAGCCGTTCCCGTGATCAATCACAACGACGTTGCCATATCCGCCATTGTGCCAGCCCGCGTAAACCACCACCCCCGCGTCGACGGCGTAGATCGCGTTGCCCTCGCCTCCCCCGATGTCAAGTGCGGGATGAATGTTGATGCTGAATGAATAACCTGAGATTGAGCGCCCTGGTGTCGGCCACACGAAATAGCCCGCGCCGACCGGCCCGTCATATACCGAGCCACAGAATCCAGGGCCCAGAATCCTGGCCGAAGCCGGATTCGCACGAGTGATACGCGGCGCTCGCCAATCTACGGTCTCCCGCGACCCACCCGGTATCACGATTGGAAATCCCGGTTCGATATCGGGATTGATAAAATCCAAATCTTGCGGCAGCTGATTTCCAGGCCAATCCAGAATGTCCTGTGGAGACACTCCAAAGAAATCGGCAACCCCGATCAGGCCATCGCCCTCTTTCCACACATAAAAAGTGCCGTCTACGGGCAGGATATTGAGGTCCTGGCCTGGCTTCAGGCTGTGCGGATTGTCTTCCAGAGTGTCGAAATTACCCCAAAGGACCGTCTCCGGCTGAAGTCCGAACCGATTGGAGATCCCAAAAAGCGTATCACCCGCCTGAACCACGTACTTCAATATGGTCAACCGCTCGCGGGTTGGAATCAACGTGTGCACACTGGCAATTCGACGGAGGGATTGATCCGAAGGCTGGACGTAGTCAGGAAGTTCTAAAACAAGCGGCTCCGCATCGGATACCTCCGGCGCGGCAGCCGCTTCAGGACGATCGGGAAGACTCTCTAGTCCGGCACGCGCCACGAGCAGGCCAACCGCAGCGATGAGCAGAAATCCGGCATGTTCGGCGTATCGAGGCAACCAAATTCGCTTTCGATTTGGGGAGTCGTCTGAATTCAAGGCATCTCGTCGGGTTGTGCCGGGCACGCTCCTAACATCTTATACGCGCGGCCTACGCCGGCATTCCTGGGACAGCGCGGATAATAACACATCCCGATCGCCCAGGGTCTAGGTGTTTTATGTCAAGTAAAAATGGTTTGTCTAGTAGGAAACGGTCTCTGCGCTCATTGTGACCGAACCGTCCCAACAAGAGCCCAGCCGGCCATTCGACGATTTCGGGACCAGCCCGCTTGCCTAGGCTGTGTCTTCGGTCAGCGTTTCGAGGAACTCTACGTTATTCTCCGTGCGCCGAATTCGGTCGATGATGGCTTCGGTAGCTTTGACCATCTCCATTCCGGCCCCATTGGGTGGGGCGGTGGTCAATTGTGAGTACATCCGCCGCATGAGCCATACCCTCTGCGTGATGTCCGGTCCGAGCAGCAGCTCCTCGCGACGGGTCGAGGATCGATCGATGTCGAACGCAGGAAACACCCGGCGCTCCTGGAGCCGGCGCGAGAGATGTAACTCCATGTTGCCGGTGCCCTTGAACTCCTCGTACACCACGTCGTCCAATCGCGAGCCGGTGTCCACCAGGCAGGTGGCGATAATGGTCAGCGACGCATGGTCTTCCAGATTGCGCGCGGCACCGAAGAAACGCTTCGGCGGATAAAGCGCAGCCGGATCCAATCCACCGGATAACGTCCTGCCGGAGGGCGTGACCATCAAGTTATAGGCCCGCGCAAGGCGCGTGATGGAGTCGAGTAGGATTACGACGTCACGACCACATTCCACCAACCGCTTCGCGCGCTCGAGAGCCATTTCGGCCACCCGTACATGCGAGCTGCCGGGATCGTCGAAGGTGGAGGAAATCACTTCCGCATCCACCGAGCGATCCATATCGGTCACTTCCTCGGGGCGCTCCCCAATGAGCGCCACCATGAGGTGAACCTGCGGGTAGTTCTGCGATATGGCATTCGCAATACCCTTGAGCACGGTGGTTTTACCGGCCTTCGGAGGCGAAACGATCAAACCACGCTGCCCTTTACCAATCGGAGCCACCAGGTTCAGCATCCGATTCGCCAGCGCATGTCGATCCGTCTCGAGGTTGAAACGCTCCTCCGGAAAGATCGGGGTCAGCTTCTCAAACTTGGGACGGTTCTTGATTTCATCCGGATTCAGATTGTTGATGGATTCGACCCGTAACAATCCGTAGTATTTCTCCGTATCCTTTGGTGGCCGGATCTGGCCGATGACCATATCGCCCGTACGCAGACCGAAGCGGCGAATCTGAGATTGCGATACGTAGATGTCGTTCGGGCCGGGAAGATAATGTTCGGCGCGCAAGAATCCCATGCCCTCGTTCATGACCTCAAGCACGCCGCCTCGAAGCTCAAGGCCTTTGCGCTCGGCCTCGGCCTGCATGAGGCGCAGGATGAGATCCTCCTTCTTCAGGCGGGTGGCGCCCTGAATCTCCATTTCCTTGGACTTGGCGCGCAGATCGGTAAGGGGTAAGGCTTCCAGTTCCCCAATGTTCATAGGTTTTCTCCCTGCGGGAAGTGAGGCTATCCGCGGATTTGGCAAACTCCCGTGCGCTGGATAGGAATCACTTTATAGGTGCTAGATGACAGCCAGGCTCTTTTGCGTGGTTGGGGATTTCTTGAAAAGGTTCTAACGCGACGATTATAACATTTGAATATTGGCCACGCAAGCAGACCTCCGGCCTACATGCAGACCTCTAGCTTGGCCGCTGCCCAACAAGCGGGCTTCCCGCCTAACCTCAAGCGCATCCGGGGCCATAATGCGTTCGTTACCGTCCCTGGGTCGATTCTAACGGTAGCGCCAGGATGCTTCTTACCCCCCCCCGCCACGGTTCAGACTACCCAGATTACGGCGTAAAAAGCCAACACACCCGCCCACAGCCAGGAGTCGACCCTGTCCAGCGCCCCTCCGTGCGCGGAGAGCAGCGTGCCGGTATCTTTCACGTTCATCTCGCGTTTGAACATGCTGATACCCAGATCTCCGAGCGGGGCGACGGTTGCTACCAGGAAACCCACAAAGGCGCCCCCCGCGACTTCCACCCCCCCGCCCAAACTGCCGTACAAGTCCGCGAGGCCGGCACCCGCCAGTGTGCCCGTCAGCACTCCCGAGAGGTAACCCTCCCAGGTCTTGTTCGGACTTAAACGGCGAGCCAGCGGACGCCGGCCAAATCGTCTTCCGACCAGGTAGGCCGCGGTATCCGAAATCCACACAACCGGCAAGGCGATTAGAACCCACCATTGTCCTTCCGGGAGCAACCTTAGCTCTACCATGTAAGCGCCAATCCAGCCGAGATAGAAGATTCCCGCGAGCGTCACGGCGAAATCGGTGCCGGATCGCGTCGCCCCTCGGTCGTAATCAACCAGATGCCAGGTCATGCTCAGCAGCCCGATGCCGGCGAGCAACAATTCCGTCTTCTCGGAATCCAGTTGAAAGCGGGCGATCACCAATCCAACCACCCCCGCGACCAGCAGCGGGATCGAGGGCCTCAGGTCCACGCGGCGAAAAAGCTGTCCGAATTCAGCTGCCGCCAATCCGAGCGCCAGGCTGATTCCGGCCACATATAACCAGCCACCTCTGACGATCAAGAATAGGATGATCGGAAGAAAAAGGAATGTGATGATTATGCGCTGGCGCAGCATCAAGCGATCGGCGCCGTTACGGTGCCGAAACGCCGTTCTCGCCGTGCGTAGTCCCAGAGTGCTTCGCGTAATTGATCTGGCCCGAAGTCTGGCCAATAGGTGTCAGGAAACACCCACTCCGAATACGCGCTCTGCCAGATCAGGAAATTGCTCACTCGTAGTTCGCCGGAGGTGCGGATCACGAGGTCGGGGTCGGGACTCTCTGAGGTGAACAGATATCGATGTACCATATCTTCATCGACATCTGCCGAATCGACGCCGTCGTCAATCATGCCCTGAATGGCATGAATGATTTCGTCTCGCCCACCATAATTCCAGGCCACGTTTAGAACCAGCCGTTTGTTGTCTTTCGTTAACTCGATCGCGTGTCGCACCTTTTCCTGGAGCTCAGGGCTCAACCCTTCCAGGCGTCCGATGTGGCGGAGTTGTACGCCGTTCTTGTGCATCTCGGCGAGTTCGCGATCGATCACATCCTCGAGAATATTCATCAGGCCCCGCACTTCGCGGGAGGGTCGCTCCCAATTTTCGGTTGAGAACGCGTAGATGGTCAGGTAGCGGATCCCAAATTCGACGGCCGCGCGCAACACGCGGCGTAATTTTTCCACGCCCGCGCGGTGGCCCGCCAATCTGGGCAGGTGCCGTTCCCGAGCCCAGCGCCCGTTGCCATCCATAATGATGGCAACGTGGGTTGGGATGATATCCGGCAGCTTTTGTTCTGATTGGTCCATTGTGCCCGGGCCCTAAACCTCTAAGACTTCCCGCTCCTTGCGTTCTCCGACGGCATTGATCTGCTCAATAATCTCGTCCGTCACCTTCTGAAGGTCTTCCTCGCCGCGATGGAGCTCATCCTCGGAGACCAGCTTCTCACCTTCAAACTCACGCATATCGTTATGAACGTCGCGTCGAACGTTTCGCACCGAAACACGTGCCTCTTCCATCCGTGCCTTGACCAGTTTTACGAGTTCATGCCGCCGGTCCTCGGTGAGCGCCGGAATGCTGAGACGGATGATTTTACCGTCGTTATTCGGCGTGAGGCCAAGATCGGAAGAGAGGATCCCTCGCTCGATATCTTTGATGCTGGCCGGGTCGAAGGGTCGAATGGTGAGCAGTCGCGGTTCCGGAGCAGAAATAGTTGCCAGCTGAATCAGGGGTGTGGGGGTGCCGTAATAATCCACCATGATCTTCTCCGCGAGCGCGGGTGAAGCGCGTCCGGTTCTGATCGCTCCGAGATCGTCCTCAAGCGCCCGAACTGCCCCCGACATTCGAGAATTCGCCTCGCTTAAGGCGTCCTTGATCATTTAGCTTCTCCTCGCTGCGGTTTGTACTGGGCTCACTCTCAGACTATGGCCCACCCTTGTGGCCAGGCTCAGGGGAATGGAGTTACTAATATAGGATAGCGCAAAATGGACGATTTGCGAACAGGCTGAAATCGGGGGGTCTATTCGCTGACCAGCGTTCCGATGGGCTCTCCCCGAACAGCCATGACGAGGCTGTCCGGCTGCCACATGTCGAGCACCAGAATGGGGAGTTCATTATCCATACAGAGCGAGATGGCGGTTGCGTCCATGACGTTCAACCGCATGTTCAGAGACTCAATGTAGGTCAGGCGATCGAATCGCTTGGCGTTGGGATCAATCTCAGGATCGGCCTCATATACCCCGTCTACCTTAGTGGCCTTGATCAGGATTTCGGCGCCAATCTCCATAGCCCGCAGGGCGGCCGCGGTATCGGTCGAGAAATATGGGTTTCCAGTTCCCGCCCCAAGCACCACTACCCGCCCCTTTTCCAGGTGGCGAATCGCACGACGTTGGATATAGGGTTCAGCAACCGCGCGCATTTCGATGGCAGACATCACGCGGGTGTCGACCCCGATCCTTTCAAGCGCATCCATGAGGGCCAGCGAGTTGATCACAGTTCCAAGCATGCCCATGTAATCCGCAGTAGCGCGCTCCATTCCAAGCTCGATTCCCTCTCGTCCGCGCCAGATGTTGCCAGCCCCGATGACAATCGCCACCTCGACCCCCAGGTCCCTCACCTGCTGAACCTTGTGGGCCACATCTTCGGCGCGATCAGGGTCGACGCCAAATCCATCCGCGGGAGCCATGGAGGCTCCGCCGAGCTTCAGGAGCACTCTCTTGTAAGCCGCCACTTTATCCCTTCATATTTACCACTAAAAAAGCGGCCAACCGAAGGTTGGCACGTCGTGTGAAAACCAAACGCAATCGGCAATAACTCAGCTTCAATCCTGCGCCTCGCCCAGCTCCCATCGCTCAAAACGTCTTATCGAAACGTTTTCGCCGGTGGCGAGGATCAGGTCCTGCATAACTTCTGAAACCTTACGGTCCTCGTCTCGGACATAGGGTTGATTCATCAGACATACTTCGCTCAGGAATTTCTCCAGTTTTCCCTCGACAATCCGCTCCACCACATTTTCCGGCTTGCCCTCCGCCAGCGCAGCCTCGCGAGACGCACTCCGCTGCTGCTCCAGGATCTCTTCCGGAACGTCATCCGGGCTCACCCAGCGGGGTGAGGTAGCCGCAACCTGGAGCGCCATTTCATGAGCAAACTTTCGGAATTCTGGGGTGCGCGCCACGAAATCGGTCTCCGTGCTGACTTCGATCATGACGCCCAGCCGTCCCTCGCCATGGCTGTACAAGTCGACCACGCCGTCGCGGGCCTCGCGGCCCGAGCGCCCCGCGGCCTTAACCATCCCTTTCTCACGCAGAATTTTCGCGGCGGCCTCCAAATCTCCCTGGGCCTCTTCCAGCGCTTTTTGGCAATTAAGCACACCCGCGCCCGTCTTCTGGCGGAGCGCCTTTATCTGTTCAGCAGAAATTTTCATTCGTCTTCGGGTTTGGAGTTTTCTTCTTCTTCTTGTTTACCTTGCTCGCCAGCTTCACTGCTTTGCTCAGCTTCCGCCCCTCCCTCGGGCGCAGCCTCCTCGGCCTCTTCCTCAGGCGCGGCATCTTCGGCTTCTTCAGCCTCTGCGTCTTCCTCGGCTACTGCCTGGGGCTCTTCCACCTCTGCCGCAGCCTCTACCGCGTCCACGGCCGAGTCATCTTCGGCCACAATATCAGCGGCTTCCGCACCGGCCTGATCTTCGTCATCCGCCGGCGTAGAGGTCTCCACAACTACCTCTTCGGTCTTGGCCTCATCCTCGGTGGCAGGCAACTTCTCATCGAAGTCGCCGGTCTGCAGCTTGGCCAGGGTCGCTTCTCCCAACAGCTCTTCGTCGCTGATATCCGAGGCAGCGAGCTCTTGGCCCTTCGGCACGATCTGTTCGTCCTCCACATCCGAATCCTTGCGCAGTTCCATGCCCTCGAGCGCCGCGTCTGCGATTGTGGAGGTCAGCAGCTTGATCGCGCGGATTGCGTCGTCATTGGAGGGGATCACGTAGTCCACACCGCTCGGATCGCAATTGGTATCCACCAGCGCAATCACCGGGATGTTGAGTAGATTGGCCTCGTGGATCGCGGTTTCCGCCCGACGCACATCAACTGCGTAGAGAAGGTCTGGGACGGTTTTCATTTCGCGAATACCTCCCAGACGCTCTTCGAGCTTGTCGATTCGGCGCGTTACAGTCAGCGCTTCCTTCTTCGTAAGCAGGTCCAATTCGCCTTCGTCCTTACGGCGCTCGAGCTCAGTGAGCTCGTCGATGCGACTTCGGATTGTCTGCCAATTCGTAAGCGTGCCGCCCAACCAGCGCATGTTGACATAAGGCATGCCGCACCGCCTGGCTTCCAGCTCGATCGTTTCTTGAGCCTGGCGCTTTGTGCCCAAAAAGAGGATATTTCCTCCTCCTGCAACAGTATCGCGGATCAGGGCACATGCTTCTATCAGCGAATCAAGAGTTTGCTGAAGGTCAATGATGTGAATGTTATTTCGTTCCGTGAATATAAAGGGCCTCATCCTGGGATTCCACTTTCGAGTCCGGTGCCCGAAATGAACCCCAGTTTCAAGCAAGTCCTTCATACTCACGGCGACCATATATCCTCCTCGAATCCCGGTTCCAGATGTAGGTTGCGTCGACCGGGGCAGGTTACCCCCGTGCGCAATCACTCCCGCCAGGCCGCGAACGGACTTGGGCGGGAGCCGTGGCAGTATATCACACGCGCTAATTAGTCGATGAAAGCGTTAAAGGCGACCGCGACTGCGACCGCGTGCTGTTCGGTATGACTTAAACTGATGGCCCAATCCGTAAGCCCCAAGGAGTCGGCCAGCTCCCGCGCCGGCCCATGCAGTCGGAGGGTCGGCTCTCGGCGCGGACCCGTGACGACTTCAATATCCTTCCATGCTATCTCGCCGATTCCGGTGCCCAGCGCCTTGGCCACGGCTTCTTTGGCTGCAAATCGCGCCGCGAGCGAAGGCGTTTGGCCATCCGAATCAATCAGCTCTTGAGGAGTATAAAATCGATCGAAGAAGCGCTGCCCATGCCGCAAGATCGCTTTGTCAATACGGTCCACTTCAACCACATCAACTCCAGAGCGGAGCGAGGTCATGTTTTGGACCCGCGGGCCTTTGGCCTTCGTCCCGCGCCTTTCTTTTTTCCCGGTTTGCGACCGGCCGGTTTTCCACCCGCGACGGGCGGCCCCGCGCTGGCGATCGCCAGGTTGTCGGGGTCGATAAATCGCTGAGCCACGCGCAAGATTTCGTCGCGGGTTACGCGGGCCACAAGATCTGGGTATTTCTGGAAATAGTCGATCCCAAGTGAATGCCTTTCCGCGTTCACAATTGCCCCCGCCACTCCTTCGTTGGATTCTAATTGAAGCGGAAGCCGCCCAATGAAGTTTGCCTTGTTGTCACCCAACTCATCCTCATCCGGGGGCTCTTTGATGATTTTGGTCAACTCCCCGCGGATCAACTCGATGGCCTGCTCAAGATTGCTTGGATTGACCCCTGCAACGACCTGCCATGGACCTGGACCATCTCCACCCGCCAGCGTGCTGTAAGCGTAATAGGCCAGGCCGGCCTGCTCGCGGACGACATCCCCGATCCTGCCGAACATGCCGAAGCGCCCCAGGATGTTGTTTGCAAGTGCGGCCAGCAGAAAATCGGGGTCGGAGCGAGACGGACCCGCTGTGCCCATCACCAGATCGGCCTGGCTCTTTCCCTCCAGGCCGACGCGGACCCGCTTGAGGCCTCGAGGTGGTTTGACCGATGGAACGCTCAGATCCGGAGCCTTTCCATTCGCCTTCCAACTTGAGAAGCGGGTGGAGACGGCATTTGCGGCCTTCCGGGCCTTTACTCCGCCAACGATACAAATGACCATTCCGGCGGGTCGGAAATACTTTCTGTGAAAGGACCGCACGTTTGTGGCGGTCAGTTGGGCCACGGTACCCTTAGTTCCTTCCGTGGGTATGGCATAGGGATGACCCTTATAAATCAGCTCGTTGAAAGCCAGATCCGCACGCGCACTCGTCTCCTGATCTCGGATACCCAGGCCGGTAAGCATTTCGGCTCGCAGGCGGTCGACCTGGGCCTTGGGAAAGGTCGGAGTTAACAAGACCTCATGGAGCAGATCAAGCAGCACACCCAGATCCTCTGCCAGGGCCTTTGCGGAGAAGGAAATGCTATGTTTGCTGGCGGAGAAATTTAGGCGTGCCCCGATTGATTCGATGGATTCATAAATCTGGCCAAACTTGCGTTTCTGAGTGCCGCGCATCAGAGATGCCGCGGTCATCGAGGCCAGCCCGGCCATATCCGGCTCTTCCTGAAGCGAGCCGGCGCGCAGGTATCCGGAGACCACTACCGAGGGGGAGGAGAAGTTTTCCCGCGCCAGGAACGTGATGCCGTTGCCCAGCTCCCGCCGAAGGATCGTCTCCGGGCCGGGAAGGGTCTTGATATCAAGCCGCGGCAGCTGTCCCATTGGGACGGTACACTCCTACCACTCGCTTCGTGGGAACCAGTCGCTTTCTGGCCACTTCGAGCACCTGGTCTGGGGTAACCTTCGACAGACGGTCGAGGTAGGTTTCGAACCAGGCGTAGTCCGCAAACATTTCGCTGTACCCGAGCCAGAAGCCCTGGTTGGTTATGCTCTCACTCGCGTATGCGAACAGAGCTTTGGCCTGCTTGATGGCCCGCGCTACTTCCTCTACCGTCACCGCCTTATCCAACATCCTCTCGATCTCTTCGTCTAGAGCGGTCAACACCTTCTCAGGAGAACTTTCCGGTCTCACCGTAACCATAATTGAATACAGATAGGGATGGACGGTGGCCGCCAAACCCCCTACGACGGAGGCCGCCAACTCACCCTCCACGAGCTTCTTGTAGAGGCGGGAGGTTTTGTTCGAAATCCCGCCCCCAAACAGATTGAGGTTTGAGGCTCCGGTCAATGCGCTGTCGAGCACTGCCATCGGTACAAAATCCTCGTGAGTGGCCTCGGGGCCCTGGTACGCCAGTTCGAGAAAAGAGGTCTGGCCCGGCCCCTCGACGGTGACCCGTCGCTCGCCCGGCTGCTCGGGTTCCGGCCGATTCGAGTACTCGGGTATTGGCCCGCTGGGGATGGAGCCAAAAAGCTCCCGAACGCGTCGCAGCATGGTGCTCGTTTTGAAATTGCCGGCAACGGCCAACACGGCGTTGCCAGGCAGATAGTGCCTCTTGTAGTGTCCGTACAAGTCATCCCGCGAGATGGTGTGTAGATCCGCCATATCCCCTATGGTCATGTGGTGATAGGGGTGAACTCGAAAGGCGGCCGCATGCACTTCCTCGGACAGGCGGAAGGTGGGCTCGTTTTCGCTGCCTTCGCGTTCTGAAATGATCACAGAGCGCTCAGATTCGACCTCCGCCGGATCGAATAGACTGTTCTGCATGCGGTCGGCTTCGACCCTCAGGGCAAGCTCGATCCGATCTTGAGGCATGGTTTCGAAATAGGCGGTCCAGTCCATCCAGGTGAACGCGTTCCAGGTACCCCCCTCTCGGGAGATGGCGCGGTCGAGCGTTCCGGTTGGAAAGAGCGGAGTGCCCTTAAACTGCATATGTTCGACCCAGTGGGAGATTCCGGTGATCCCGGGGACCTCGTTGCGCGCGCCCACCCGATACCAGACCCAAGAGCTGATAAGAGGCGCGGTGTGGATTTCTTTGAGCCGGACTTCTAAACCATTGCGGAGCCGGGTGCGTAGGACGGCCTCGCTCATAGGCTGGGTTGACCTTCCCTTGAGCGTTCGGTCTGGGCTGCCGCCGACTCGTCGGCGCCGTAGCCCTGCCCAAACCCAACGTATTTGAATCCCAGCCGTACCACCTCTTTGGGGTCGTAGATGTTACGGCCGTCGATGATCACCGGCTCGCGCATCAAATCGCGGATGCGTTCCAGATCAAGCTGTATGAATTCGTTCCACTCCGTACACACAATAATGGCATCTGCCTGATCGGCCAGGGCGTAGGCATCCCCCGCCATTTCGATATCCGGCATCAGGTGGGTTGCACCCTCCATGCCAACTGGATCGTAGGCCACCACCTGTGCTCCCTCTTGCAGCAGGAGCTCCGCCACGTCCAGGGCCGGTGCTTCTCGTAGATCATCCGTGTTGGGTTTGAAGGTGAGGCCAAGCAAACCAACTTTCTTGCCCTCGAGGCCGCCCATGAGCTCGCGCGCTTTTTCAACCAGCTGGGAGCGCCGATCCTGGTTGATTTCCATAACCGCATGTAGGAGTTGTGGGTGCCGGCCTTTCTCCTCCGCCATGTAAGCTAAGGCTTTGACGTCCTTAGGAAAACACGACCCGCCATATCCGAGACCCGCGTCGAGAAATGAGCGCGTGATTCGTGGATCGTAGCCCATGCCGGTAGCCACTTCCTTAATGTCGGCCCCGAGCGCCTCGCAGATATTGGCGATCTCATTGATAAAAGAGATCTTGGTGGCCAAAAAAGCGTTCGAGGCGTATTTGATCATTTCCGCCGTTCGCAGATCCGTGATCACGATCGGTGCGCGAAGCGGAAGATGCAGTTGGGCCACCTTTTCAGCTGCCCGAGCATCGGTGGACCCAAGCACGGTGCGGGCGGGGCTCATGAAGTCGGATATTGCCGCTCCCTCACGCAGGAATTCAGGATTGGAAACCACAGAAAAGGGGATCGAGACCTTCTGATGGGATTGGATAATATCCGCTACCCAATCGCCGGTGCCGACGGGGACGGTTGACTTGTTGACAATAATCAGAGGGGCAATCATCGCTTCCGCAATGGATTCTGCGGCTTGGCGGACGTATTTCATGTCGGCCTCGCCCTCCACGCCGCCCGGGGTGCCCACGGAAATGAAGACGAACTCGGCGTCTCGAATGGCTTCGTCATATGAACTGGTGAAGGTCAGCCGCCCCGCGGATACGTTGCGCGAGACCAGTTCCTCCAATCCAGGCTCATAAATCGGCATCTGGCCCCTCTGGAGCCCCTCGACGCGCGCCTGATCCGTGTCCAGGGCGATGACCCTATTTCCAAGGTCCGCAAAACAGGCCCCGGTTACGAGGCCCACATGACCCACTCCGACGACCGTCAGGTTCTTCAAGGTGCTCCTTTCGTCAGGATTCTGTGAAAGGGGGCAATGATACCATGCCTTCTTTTACCAGCTCCGGCCGCGAGCGGGAGAGTAAAATCCATCGCGCCGACGCGAGGGAAATACCTATGGAAGTCAGTCAGGTCATCAAAATGAAACGGGCCGTGAGAGAGTTCTCGGACGAACCAATACCTGAGGAGCAGCTAGCGCAGGTCATCAATGCGGGGCGTCGCGCTCAGTCTGCAAAGAATCGGCAGGCATGGCACTTTATCGTTGTGCGCGACCGGGAAATCCTGGCCGAGCTTTCGCAGTTGGGTCGATTCGCCAAACAGCTCGCCGGGGCGGCGGCCGCAATTGTCATCCTCACTCCCGACCCCGCGGAACGTTGGTCGATCATGTTCGACGCCGGTCAAGCTGCGGCATACATGCAGCTCACGGCCTGGGACCTGGGCATCGGCTCCTGCCCGGTGACGCTCTACGAGCCCGAACGGGCCCGCGATTTGTTGGGCTTCCCTGCCGACCTACATGCTCGGGCCGTCCTTTCTCTCGGCTACCCTGAAGATTCCAGCACTCTGACCGCCACGCCTCATGCCGGGGGGCGAAAATCGCTTTCCGAAGTCAGTTCCTACGAACGCTGGGGAAGTTAACCCATGCGCCTGCAGCTGTTCGCAATCACCCTCACGCGCACGGTTATCAATACCGGGGCCCGGATGGTTTATCCGTTTTTGCCGGTACTGGCTCGAGGCGTGGGTGTGGAGCCGCAGGCGATTGTGTTGGCGATAACCGCAAGATCTGGCCTGGGCCTCGCAAGCCCGATACTGGGCTCGTTGGGCGACCTGCGCGGTCGCAGACTGGCGATTCTGGGGGGGGTTTGCATATTCGCGGGGGGAATGGTGTTGGTGGGAATCTGGCCCATTTACGTGGCATTGTTCATTGCCATCCTTGCCACCGGGCTCTCGAAAATCATAATGGATCCGGCCCAATATGCGTATCTCGGGGACCGCGTGCCCTTCGAGCGCAGGGGCAAACCCATGGCACTCGTCGAGTTGAGCTGGTCGGTTGCCTTCCTGGTAGGCATACCCCTGGTCGGTCTGGCCATTGCGGCCTGGGGGTGGCAATCACCGTTTCCAATATTGGCCGGCCTGGCAGTCCTGGGAGGTGTATGGCTGTGGCGATCTCTTCCCGCAGACCGCCCTCCCGAGTCGTCCGGACCTAAACTACTTGACCGGTTCAAGTCTATTCTCGCACGCAGATCGGCCGTGGTGCTCCTCGGGGTCAGTTTGCTCATGGCCGCCGGCAACGAGGTCGTGAGCATTGTTTTTGGCCTCTGGTTTGAGGAGGCGTTTGCCCTTTCCGTCGCAGCCCTGGGCGCGGCGAGTGCCATTATCGGGTTGGCAGAACTTGGCGGCGAAGGGCTCGTAGCTGGCATCGCGGATCGAATCGGAAAGAAGCGATCGGTGGCGATCGGTCTCCTGTTAACTACATTCGCCGCCTTGGCGCTCCCGATCCTTGGCAGGACGCTGCCCGGCGCTTTGGTGGGAGTTTTCTTTTTCTATCTTTTTTTCGAATTTACGATCGTGAGCTCGCTGCCTCTGATGACCGAGCAGACCCCCAGCTCGCGCGCGACACTGATGGCAACCAACATCGCCGCGTTCTCGCTGGGTCGTAGTCTGGGCGCGCTGGCGGGGGGACCGTTGTTCAGCATCGGGCTGGGCGCAAACGGAGCGGTCAGTGCGATACTCAATTTACTGGCGCTTGGGCTCCTGCTGGCCTTTGTTCGAGAACGAGGCGAGCGAGTGGCCGTGGCGCCATAACGTGAAAAACTAGCATTATTCGTTCGACCTCCCGCCCCGATCCGCTGATCCCGAAGGTGCACCCCAATCGCCATCTGGACTGACAATCTGGCACGAACCTTGTACCTTCTGATACCAAGTGGGCCGGTTCTTCGTGGGTCGGAGGCGATATGGAATTTTTTGAATTACCTGCCGCGATCAAAGCGGTGATCGTGATTGTGGGCGCAGTCGTAACATGGATGGTGCTGCGGGTGGCGCTGAGGTTTACGGTGCGCCTGTTTACTCTGGGTTGTGCGGCGCTCGCGGTTCTGGTTGTTATAGGAGGACTTGTTACCTGGCTGACCTAGGCCAGTTGTAGTTCGTCGGAGGACTTGTCGCCCGGCTAAGCCAAACTATCTTGGTTCAGGAGGTCAATTTCTCGGCCAACACATCGACCTCCTACAGAAAACAGCCCCTTCCAATGGAAGGGGCTGTTGCTTCCCGTTGGGAGTTCGTCCGCAGCGGTCTAATAATCCGGCATCGGGGGTGCGGCCGGCATCTTGTCGTCTTCCGGAATATCGGTGATCAGGGCTTCGGTGGTGAGGATCATGGCCGCGATCGAGGCCGCATTTTCAAGCGCGCCCTTCGTGACCTTGGCCGGGTCGATGATGCCGGCCTCCACCATATCCACGTACTCCCCGGTGAGCACGTCGTAGCCGATCTTGTCGTTCTTGGCCTCTTCCTGCTTTCGCCGCACGCCTTCTACGATGACCGCGCCTTCCTTCCCGGCATTGCGCGTGATACCCCTGAGCGGCGTCTCAAGCGCGCTTCGCACAACTTTGATGCCGGTGTTGATATCGGGGTCATCGTCCGAGAGCTTCTCGATTGACTTCAAGGCATTGATCAGCGCCACCCCGCCGCCCGGAACGATACCTTCCTCCACCGCGGCGCGGGTTGCGGACAGTGCATCTTCGACACGATGTTTCTTTTCCTTAAGTTCCGTCTCGGTAGCCGCGCCGACGCGAATGACCGCTACGCCGCCGGAAAGTTTGGCGAGCCGCTCCTGCAGCTTCTCCTTGTCGTAGTCACTGGTCGAGCGATCGATTTCAACCTTGATCTCCTCGATGCGCCCCTTGATCTTGTCGCTGTCGCCCTTGCCTTCGATCACGGTGGTGTCGTCCTTCGTGGCAGACACTTTCCCGGCCTGGCCCAAGTCGTTGATGGTGACCGACTCCAGCTTCCGCCCTAACTCTTCGGTGATCACGGTCCCGCCGGTCAACACCGCAATATCCTGCAGCATCGCCTTGCGGCGATCGCCGAATCCGGGTGCCTTGACCGCCAAGACGTTCAGCATGCCGCGCAGCTTGTTGAGCACCAGCGTGGCCAATGCCTCACCGTCGATGTCTTCGGCTATCACAACCAGGTCCCGCTTGCCCACCTGGACCAACTTTTCCAACAGCGGAACGATGTCGGTGGCCGCGGAGATCTTCTTGTCGTGAATCAGTACATAAGGCTCCTCTACCATCGCCTCCATGTTTTCGGGATCGGTAACGAAGTAAGGCGAAATGTACCCGCGATCGAACTGCATACCTTCTACGTACTCGGTCTCAAATTCCAGGCCTTTGGATTCTTCGACCGTGATCACGCCGTCCTTGCCGACCTTGTCCATCACTTCGGCGATCAAGTCGCCGATGTCGGTGTCCTGGGCCGAAATGGCCGCCACCGAGGCGATCTCTTCCTTGGTGGTGACGTCAATGGCCATATCGGTGAGAGCGTCGGCAACTTCCTTTGCCGCGCGCTCGATGCCGCGTTTGAGCATCATAGGATCGGCGCCGGCCGACAGGTTCTTCAGGCCGTCGCTGACCATCGCATGCGCGAGGACGGTGGAAGTGGTCGTGCCGTCGCCCGCGATATCGTTGGTTTTGGTTGCCGCTTCCTTGAGCAGCTGGGCCCCCATGTTTTCATAGGGATCTTCCAGTTCGACTTCTTTTGCAACGGTCACGCCGTCGTGTGTGATGGTCGGTGATCCGAACTTACGATCCAGGGCGACATTGCGCCCCTTGGGGCCAAGGGTGGTGGCCACTGCGTTGGCCAAGACGTCAATGCCGTCCTTGAGTCGGCGCCGGGCGTCCTCCGCGAATGCTAACTGTTTAGCCGTCATCTTTGTTGTTACCCTCCTAAAGGTTGTTCAGGATTATTCGTCGAGGATTGCCAGAATGTCGCTCTCACGAAGAATTAAGAGCTTCTCAGTATCCATCTTGATTTCAGTACCACCATATTTAGCAAAAAGCACTTTATCGCCGACCGAAACGTCCATCTCGATGCGTTTGCCGTCGTCGTCGCGGGCACCTGGGCCCACCGCCAATACCTCCCCCTTCTGGGGTTTCTCCTTTGCGGTCTCCGGGAGTACGATGCCGCTGGGTGTCACCTCTTCTTCTTCCAGAGGCTTGACAACCAGGCGGTCACCCAAGGGTTTGAGATTAAGCGACATATGAACTCTCCTATTGATTATGATGCTCTAACTGATCCCAGACACAACATTCGCTAGTTAGCACTCTCGACGTCTGAGTGCCAACTAGCTGCGCTAGTCTAACCCCATCAAATGGGGTTGTCAAGAAGTGAGCTGAAATTGACCCCGAGGCCGGCTGTTGGAGGGCCGGCCGTCCGCATGGTGCGGATCTCGCCTAGCCAAGGACTCTTGTGCAGCTCGGGGTCCGAACTTGCGGCATTTCACTCACACAACGCCCGACCCTCCGAGATGATGGCCGAAACGATCGGGTCTGTCCCGTAGCTGCGGTCCAGATGCAGAAATACGCGCTCCGCCTCGGGGCAGGAAGCCTTGTCAAGCGTGAGCGCTGATCCGTACGTGTAGTAATACTCCAGGCTTTCCGCTCCCAGCTCAAGGCCGGCCACTCCGCTGGCCCTGAAAACCTGTTCTTCGTCCTCACAGTCCAGGATTGCAAGCGTGTCGCAGAGCAGGCGCGCATGTTCTGCGTCCGTACACCCGTCCACCGCGCATTTGAGGGTTGCGATGGCGTTCTGGTAATTTCTGGCCTTGAAATAGATGATGCCCAGATAACCTAGTAGCTCGGGATTGCCGGGCGAGATTACGACCGCAGTTTCGAGATTCCTGGCCGCGATAAAAAATTCTCCGTCCTGAAGGTACGTGCGGCCGATCGACCAATAAGGAATCGGATTCGCGATGCCGAGTTGACTGTTGATGGTCGCGGCTCTGGAGAAGTATTCCAGCGCCTTGTCCATTTGACGCAGACGCCTGTAGTTGGCGCCCATTCGAAGGTATATGAAGGTCAGATTCGGGTTGATCTGCGCCGCCCTCGAATAGGCCGCGATCGCACCTTCATAGTCCCCGCTGCTTTCAAGCACGGTCCCATAGACACGGTGGACATCCATGCTGGAGGGATCCAAATTCAGTGCGCTCTGGATCTTGTCCAATGCCTCGGCATATCGCAGCTGGTCCACATCGACCTCCGCGTCATAAGCCAGGGCCAGCACGTTCTCTGGATCAAGCAATAAGGCCCGGCTGGCGGAGGCTTCTGCGGCCGTGAAATATTCCTGTTGCTGGCGCAAATCCTCCGCGTCCGCTGCGAGCCAATCGTAGACGAAAATGCGAATCGCCCAGGCATAGGCGCTGTCTTCATCGAGCGCGACCGCCCGATCGATCGATATTCGAGCCTGCTGAAGCCGATCACTACCTTCTTCTTGGGTGGCAATCAACGCGCTCGAGTAGGTCTGAATCCTGGCCAATTCGGCCAGAAGTTCGGCATCTTCGGGTCGCAAGCGTACCGCCTCCGTATAAGCCTTGATGGATCGCTCCAGATCTCCGGACGCGAAGTGAGCCTGGCCTTCTTCCTGATGGGACCGCGCGTTGCGCGTGGGCGTCGGCGTAGGCAAGAACAATGGCTCCACCCTCCCGGCCTCAACCAGCCGAGTCAGGAGGATGCCACCAACGATAAGTGTCACAAGAATCAAGATCCGCCAGGGGCGGGATCTTCTCCCCGTGTCCCCAAACGCCATCCGGTCGCCTTTCAGCTGCATAGTGGTATGCCTGAGCTAGGTCGTCTCTGGTTCTTCAGGAGGATCGATCAGACCGCACAGGATCAGGATCTCCTGAGCGTTGAAGGTGGCGATCTCATTGTCGGGAACGCCGGTGATTAAGGCTTCGGAGAGGTCGGCGGCCAGGTCACATTGGCCCTGTTTGGCCAGCGCCAATCCATACATGTAGTAAAACTCGACCAGCACTGGATCGCCGGGATCCAACGGCAGACCCGCTACCTGAACCCCCTGCTGGTACGGGCCTCCGTGAATGGCCAGCGCCAGGGACTCTATGGCAGAGTCGTAGTCCGTATTCTTGTAATACATTCTCCCTAAATCGCCGTGTAGGCGGGGACTTGCCGGCTTCAGGTCCACGGCGCTTTGCGCATACTGGCTGGCCTTTCCAAACTCCCCGTCGCGGGCATAAGCCTGGGCGATCAGCCTGAGCGGAATCACGTCCTGCGGGGCTAGAGTGCTTGCACGAATGTAGCTGTCGATGGCCGATCGGGATTCCCCGTTGTTAAAATACATGTTCCCGAGCGCGATGTGTATCATTGCCAGGTTCGGATTGATGCGCAGTGCGTTTTGATAGGCTTCGAAAGCCCGGTCGTAGTTCCCGGTTCTCTCCCATACGTACCCTACCGCGCGCTGTGCTTCGAGCAGGTTTGGATCCATCTGAACCGCCAGCTGCGCCTGCTCCCCCGCCTGCTGGAAAGCGGCCACGTTTTCATCGATGATGACCTCCGCATAGTAGGCTCGAACCAGTGCCGAGTTCGGATTGAGCTCTACTGCCTTTTCGATTTTTCGGAGCGCCTCCAGGATGTCGGCGGATTCGGGTTCGATTTCCGACTGAAAAATGAGCGCCCAGCCCAGAACTGCGTTGGCAATCGCATAATCAGGATCGAGTAGGATCGCGTTGCTGGCGTTTGTGACGGCCTCTGAGTACTTCCCGGCGAATACCTGAATGCGGGCCAGCTCAGTGTAATAATCCGCTTCCTGCGGATCGATGAAGATGGCCTCCTGGTAGGCCTGCTCAGCCTGCGCCAGCTTGCCAGCCTGGAAGAGACTGTCCGCTTCCAGAATGATGTTGGCGGGGCTTCGGGTCGGAATGGGCGTAACCACGAAAAGAGGGGGGGTCTGAGGCACAACTACGCGCTCCACATAAATCACTCCCGCTATCAACAGCAACAAGAAGAGGATGCGCCCGGGGTTTGACCGGCGGCGTCGCTTGCGGGTGTTCCACTTGCTTCCGCTTAAATACATAGGGGGGCGGTGCATCATACCATCCCAAAAAATTCGGCGTCAAGGACCCTTGTAGGCTCCCATCGCGCACCGTAAATATGCGAGTTTGAGGGGGCTTATCAAGCGCCCAAACGGCGAATCACATCGGTACACAGGTACGAGGGAATTGGGCGATTGAGCCCCCAGACCGCCTGATTCCGGGCTGGAACGGCCCCCACGGTATAATGCCGCCCGTGTTATCGGAAGAGGATTCCAGCTCCCGCTCATCCTGGCGCCCGTTGCTGTGGGTCCTCCCGATCACTTTGCTGCTGCTCGGATTTGCGGCCGCTGTCGGGTATTGGGTTGGGCGGTCGGAGCGGGACCAGGCGGAACAGAAGCAGTTGACCTCCGTTGTCCAGGACCAGTTTGCCCGGGGTTTGGTCGATCTGGAGGAGGCGCGCTACGACATCGCCCGGCAGCGATTTGAGTACATAATCCGGTTGGACCCGAGCTTTCCCGAAGCTCCCGAGCGCCTGGCGGAGGCGCTCCTCGGCCTAAACGAGCCACTCCCCCGCGCGACGACGCCCTCGGTCGCGCCCACTCCTAACCTCGCTCCGGTTCTGGAGATCTTCGATCAGGCGCAGGGGGCGTTTAAACAGGGCGACTGGGAGGCGACTATCGCGCATCTGCTTGCCCTGCGCTCCAAGGACAGTGCATTTCGAGCCGTTGAGGTCGATGGCTTGATGTATGGGGCGCTGCGCAATCGCGGAATTCGACGGATATCCCAGGACAAATTGTTGGAAGAGGGAATTTATGACCTGAGCCTGGCGGAGAGCTTCGCACCTCTGGACCAGGATGCCAACAATTGGCGAAGCTGGGCGCAGCTCTATTTGACGGCGAACAGCTTCTACGGCCTGAACTGGGAACGGGCCGCTTTCTATTTTGAGGTGGTCTACTCTGTCGCACCGGGTATCCGCAATGACGTGGCGTGGAAATATGCCCAAGCGAAGTCCATGTACGCCATGTTGCTGGCCAACAGCGGAGATCCGTGCGCCGCGGAAGAGCAAATGGATGTGTCGTTGGAAGTGATTTTAAACGAGGATCTGGTCCCCACCGCTACGGCCGTCCGTAACGCCTGCCGGACGGCGACCGCCCCACCTCCAGCCCCGCCGCCAACCGCCACGCTCGAAGCGACGGGTGCCGCGACCCCAGCTGGTACCGGCACGCCGGAAGCCTAATGCTGGAAATAATCGCTCTGACTGTCGCCTTCTGGCTGCACATGGCGGCTACGATCGTCTGGATCGGCGGGCTGTTCTACCAGGCGGTCGTCGTAAATCCGGCGCTCGAACGGTTGCCCGCCGAGCGCGGCCGCCTGGCGGAGGCCATGCGGCGTAGATTTCAGCCGTTGGCCTGGTTGAGCCTCGCGGTGCTGTTCGGCACCGGCTTGCTCCAGATGTCGGGAAATCCAAACTACGTGGGGCTTTTCGCCTTCAGCAATCCCTGGTCGCGTGCGATCCTGAGCAAACACATCGCGATAGGGCTGATGTTGCTGGTTGCCGCCTACCAGACCTGGGTGCTGAATCCCCGATTGTCTCGCCTGGCGATGAAGCAGGAGGCAGACGCTTCCGACCGGGTAGCGGGTGAGATTTCTCGCCTGAATCGTGTGAGCCTGGCGATTGGAATTATCGTGCTCGGGCTCACGGCGCTGGCCCGGACCGCCTGAACCCCCCTCCCCCCAACCACAACTCACCGCCCACTCGATTCACGCGCCCGTCATGCGCAGCTACATCTAGCCCAAATCCGATACTCGCTTTCCCTCTTCTCCCTGCCCCCTTGCTCCCTGCCCCCTTGCCCCCTTACTCCCCAGCTCCCGCGCTCCGCCCCCCCTTCGCTCCCCCGCTCCCTCGCCCCCTTCCTCCCCCCCCCCCCCGCTCCCTCGCTCCCTTGCTCCCGCGCTCGCCTGCTCCTTCGCTCCCCTGCTCCCTTGCTCTCTTATTCTCCTGCTCCCCGCTCCCTTGCTCCCGCGCTCGCCTGCTCCTTCGCTCCCTTGCTCCCGCGCTCCGCTGCTCCTTCGCTCCCCTGCTCCCCGCTCCCTTGCTCCCGCGCTCGCCTGCTCCTTCGCTCCCTTGCTCCCGCGCTCGCCTGCTCCTTCGCTCCCTTGCTCCCGCGCTCGCCTGCCCGCCTGCCCGCCTGCCAGGGCATACAACTTGCATCCATCTGCACGAGTTATGGGAGGTCAGATGATATTGCAAGTTTCGTTAGGGGTCGGGATCGTGACGCTCTATTTGGGGATCGCGGGAGCGGTGGGTATTTTCTCGCGGCAGGCGATTTCGGAGGTTCCCGGCGCGCGCGATCGAATGTTGGCCGCGGCCTATTCCATCGCGCTGTTCCTTCCAGCTACGGCCCTGGTGTTGGCCAAAGCTGACTGGCCAACTACCTTCCGATTCTTGCTCCTGGCGATTGCTTCCGCGGCAGTTTGGCTGGCCTATACCCAACCGAGCTGGATACCCAAACTCATCTGGAGAAGGAAATTCACCCATCGTTACATGGCCGGCGCGATGGCCGTGGCCGCACTCTGGGGAATCAGCCAGGCCCTGGCAGGATCGGTCGCGGCGCCCCTGCTGATTTCTATCTCGGCAATCGCCGCTGCGGCGGCCTCGTCCGGCACCGCTCTGAAAACGCCCTCGATCGACGCGAGTTAGTCACGCTCCCGTATTCCTCCCCTTCGAGCTGCCTAATTTGGGTGGGGTACAATGATTCGCCCATTCTCCCCGCGGAAATTCAAGGTAGCTCTTGTTCGAGTTCATCTTCCTTGGCACATCGGCCTCGGCCCCGTCTGTTCACCGCGGGCTCAGCGCCCACATCGTTAGCTTCCGTGAGTACCGCATCCTCATCGACTGCGGCGAGGGCACACAACGCCAGATCCTCCGGTCGGGCATCGGTTTTCGGCGGCTCAATCGAATTCTCATAACCCACGGTCACCTGGATCACATTTTGGGCCTGGCTGGGCTGTTATCCACTTTTGCGCGATGGGAGGCCGTTGAAGAACTTCAGATTTGGGGCAGTGCCTGGGCGCTAGAGCGCATTCACGACTTACTTTTTGGGGTCGTCCTTAGGGGAGCGCGTTCCGCGGTGGAAATCGAGCTGATACCCATCGAGCCGGGCGTCCTGATGAAGGACGATCATTTTCAGCTATCGGCGTTTCCGGTGGAGCACCGTGGGCATGGCGCGTTCGGATTCGCGTTTGAGCAGACTGCCCACCGCCCTTTCCTCCCGCAGCGCGCCACGGAGCTCGGGGTGCCCGTTGGGCCGGTTCGCCGCGAACTCGTTCGGGGTCAAAGTGTCAAACTATCGGATGGTACGGTGATCGAGCCGGAGCAGGTGCTCGGTCCCGCTCGCCGCGGCGCCCGACTTATTCACGTGGGGGATTGCGGTAACACGGAGGGCCTTCTCGAACACATCGCCGGTGCGGATGGACTGGTGATCGAGGCCACCTATCTTGAATCAGAGGCAGAAATGGCCAAGAACTTCGGTCACCTCACGGCCCGTCGGGCGGCGGAACTCGCCAAGCAAGCGGAGGTAGGCCACCTGTACCTGACCCACATATCGCGGCGGTACCGGGAGAAGGATGTCCGGAGGGAAGCGGAGGCCATCTTTCCAAACGTCACCGTAGCGCGCGACTTTGACCGGTTTCAAATCCGGCGGCATACCTTGCCGCAGGGCTCGGGTTGACCTCCGCCGAGCGGAAAGGTAGAATTCGCGCCATGCCCATATACGAGTACCTTTGTTTGGAATGCAACGACGTTTTCGACTCGCTGCGCCCCATGTCACAAGCTGATTCCCCTATCGTCTGCCAGACCTGCGAGAGCGAGCACACCTCGCGCATGATCTCTGTATTCTTCGCACAAGCGGACGGACGATCGCTGACCCAAAGTAATGGGGGTGGCTGCGCCTGCGGCGGATCGTGCTCCTGCGCTAGCCTCAACTAGGTCTACCAGCCCCCGAACACGAAGCGCCGGCGAGCGATGGCCGGTGCTTTTTATTCCAAATCCCCCGGGCCTGCCGTCGCCCGCACCTTGAAGCCATTCAACGAATCGTCAGGCTCTCCCCACTCGACCTCCACGCGGTCCACGCGGGCTGCGGGCGGGCCGGTCTGGGACCATTCCAGGACTTTCTCGATGGCGGCCTTCTTGCCCTCGAAAACGGCCTCCACTCGACCGTCCGGGAGGTTGCGAACCCAGCCCCGCAGGCCGCCTTTGAGCGCTTCGTGATAGGTGTAGTAACGAAAGCTAACTCCCTGCACTCTGCCAGAGATATAAGCGTGCGCCCGGTTGTCAGCCATGCCCTCCCCCTCCACTATTGTGCCTTGCGATCCGTCGGGTCCTAAGGCGTCAAGAACCCCGAGCTCCTGGCCAGGATCAATATCGGTCCGGGCAACACTCCAAGAAGGAACGTCACCAGGGCCGTTAGGCCCGCGGAGCGGTTGAGCCAGCCCTCGGATCGAGACTCGGGCTCCCCGGTGCCCATGTACATTTTGATCACCACCCCCAGGTAGAAGTAGGCAGAGATGAGCGAGGTTACGACCCCCACAATCGCCAGGCCCGTCAGGCCTGCGTCGATAGTTACCCTGAATAGCAGGAACTTGCCGATGAGCCCTACCGTCGGGGGTACACCAATAAGAGACAACATGAATATCGCCATCGCGAGCGCCAGCGCCGGGCGGCGTCGTCCGAGGCCGGCATAATCTTCGATCAAGAGTCCGCGCCCTTCCGATCGCTCCAGCGCTAGAACCACGGTCCACGCTCCCAGATTGGAAAACAGATAAGCGAACAAATAAAACAGCGCCGCGCTTACCGCCTCTTCCGACACGCTTGGATCCGCGGCGGCGGCGAGCGCCATCAGGATGTAGCCTGCATGCGCAATACTCGAGTAGGCCAGCATACGTTTGATGTTGGATTGAGCGATGGCCGCTACGTTGCCCCAAATCATCGTGGCTGCGGAAATCGCGACTACCACCGGACCCCAAGTCTGAGAGAGCTCCGGAAGCGCCGAAACGAATATCCGTAGCAGCGCCGCGAAGCCGGCCACCTTCGCTCCCACGGACATAAAAGCCACCGCCGCCGAAGGGGCGCCCTGATAAACATCCGGCGTCCACATATGGAATGGGACCGCCGCGACTTTAAAACCCAGGCCCACCAGCAGCATGGGAATTGCAATCGTCAGCAGCGTTAGGTTCGCGTGGTTGCCGGCAATGGAGGCCGCCACACCGGCCATGTTGGTGGTTCCCGTCGAGCCAAATATGAGCGCGATCCCATACACCAGAAAGGCGGATGAGAATGCGCCCAGTATGAAGTATTTCATGGCCGCTTCTTCGGAACCCTTCTCCGGGCGTGCAAAGCCGGACAGGACGTAGAGCGGCACCGAAAGCAGCTCGATAGCCAGAAAAATAAGAATCAAATCTCCCGCCAGGCTCATGAGCAACATTCCGGCTACCGTGAAAAGCATCAGCGTGTAGTACTCGCCGCGCTCCATGTTCATTCGGCGCAGGTAGTCATAGGCCACGGCTATCCCTAACAGTGCGGTAATCAGAATCACGATCTGAAGGAAATCGGAAAACGTGTCGGCTACGATCATTCCACTGAACGCCACTTGATCGCTTCCGAAGCGTACGATAACCACCACCAGCGCGGCTGCAACGCCCGCCGCCGCCAAACTCGCGGTGAGGCCCTTATTCTTAATGAATAGGTCGAGCAGCAGGAGCAGAATCGCCCACACGGAGATGATCAGTACGGGAGCAACCGAGAGCAGGTCTGAGGAGCTCATCGCATCGTTATGGCTGCCGAACTCACCAGTTCAACCACCTTCGCAACCGAGGCCTCAGTGAGCCCGAAGAATGGCCGCGGATACAGCCCGATCCAGAAGATGAGGATCACGATCGGCACCAATGTAAAGATCTCTCGTCGGTTTATGTCTAGAAGTACCTTATTCTTGTCGTTATCCAGTGGGCCGAGGAATAACTTCTGGAACATGTACAACATATAAACCGCGGCCAGGATCACCCCTACCACCGCCACAATGGTGAACCACACGGATCCGATGGCCTCCGAACCAAATGATCCGATCAGGATCGTGAATTCACCCACGAATCCGTTGAGGCCAGGCAGGCCCATCGAGGAAAGTACAACGATCAGGGTGAGACCGGCATAAATCGGCATAACCCTCCAGAGACCGCCAAAGGCATCCATATCCCGCGTGTGGCGCCTCTCGTACAGCATTCCGACAATCAAGAAGAGTGCCCCCGTACTGAGACCGTGATTGATCATCTGCACGATGCCGCCCTGCAGGCCCTGGATATTGAGCGCAAACAATCCCAGCATCACAAAACCGAGGTGGCTCACGGAAGAGTAGGCCACCAATTTTTTGACATCTTTCTGGGCATAGGCGACGGCCGCGCCGTAAATAATTCCGATCACGGCAAAAAGCGCGACCCACGGCGCCAATCGAATCGAGGCCTCAGGGAACAATCCGAGGTTGAAGCGCAGAAAACCGTAGGTGCCCATCTTGAGCAATACCCCCGCCAGGATCACCGAGCCCGCGGTAGGTGCCTCCACATGCGCGTCGGGCAACCAGGAGTGCAGGGGCCACATCGGCACCTTGATCGCGAACGCTGCGGCGAAGGCCAGGAACAGCCAAAATTGCAGGTTGCCCGGGATGGCCTGAGCTTCGATCAAATCTGGGACCGAGAAGGTTCCACCCTCCAGACCGAGCCAGATAATGGCCAGCAACATGAAGATAGAACCCGCCATCGTGTACAGGAAAAATTTGATGGCCGCATACATCCGGCGCTCGCCGCCCCACACACCGATCAAGAAATACATCGGCACCAGCGTGAATTCCCAGAAGACGTAGAAAAGGAATAAGTCCATACCGAGGAAGACGCCCACCATCCCGGTTTCCAACAACAGGAAGAAGATCATGAACTCCCGGACCCGCTCCACAATTGCGGTCCAGGTCGAGATAATGGAGAGCACGGTTAGAAACGTCGTAAGTAAAACCAGGAGTATGCTGAGCCCGTCCACACCAAGAAAATATTCGATCTGCAGGTCACCGATGCTGAACCAAGGCAAGCGGACCACCATCTGAAGATCCGGGTCGCTCGAGTCGAAGCCGGACAGCATCAGCAGCGAGAGCAGGAAGGTGACCACGGCCGTCATCAAGGCCGCCCAGCGTATGGCCGCCTCGCGCTCCTTGCGAATAAAAAGCAAGAGCATTGCGCCAACAACTGGAAAAAACGTAACGAGGCTGAGGATCCAAGCTTCCATATGGTTTCCTTAATCTCTAGCTCAGGAGCAAGTAACTCACCACAAGCACCAGTCCGATGAACACCGCGGCAGCATAATTGCGCACGTATCCGGTTTGCAGCACTCCTAACCCACTGGCGCCCCTGCGCGTAAGCGCCCCCAGGCCATCGAATCCACGATCGATAAACCTGAGATCGAGTACGCTGGCCAGCCAATGGGTGGCCCGAACGTAGCCGAGCGCGATCACCCTATCGTGGACCCAATCATGTAAAAATCTCTCGTCCGCCACCTCAGCCAACCAGCGCGCCATAGAAACATAACGTCTGACGATCAACCAATCGTAAAACTCATCGACCCACCACCGATGGCGGATCGCAATCCACACCGGTCCGAGCCTGGATTGCAGCGGATCGGGCGCGCGGGATTTTATGGGGCGGCGGCCATACAGCAACCAGGCCAGGCCAATTGAGGCCAATGCTAGAAGCGTGGTTAAAATCGCGATCGCGGCGATGAACTCCGGCTCCTCGATGCCGGCCAGGGTCTCTTGAAGGAAGCGCGTGAGCGGGAGCAGGCCGGGCGCGTTGATCAGGCCGCCGCCCACGGCCAGGACCGCAAGCGCTACGAGCGGGGCCACCATAGTGGCGGGGCTTTCCTTGGTGGCCTCGGCGGCCTTCGAGCGCGGCTTACCGAAGAAAACCATCAGGACCTGTCGCCCCATATAAAATGCGGTCAGAAATGCGGCCAGTACAAGCACCCAATAAACGGCCGGATTCACATGCGAGGCGTCCGCAAGAATCTCATCCTTGGAGAAGAAACCTGCCAGCGGCGGAATGCCCGCCAGCGCCAGCGCACCGATCAGATACACCCAAAAAGTGACCTTCATCCGCGTTCGCAAGCCACCCATGACTCGCATGTCGTTTGGATTGAAGTCCTCCTCGGCCGAATCCGCGTGGTGGTGGCCGTGTTCTACTCCCTGGATCACTGAACCAGCCGAGAGAAACAGCAGCGCTTTGAAGAAGGCATGCGCTACAAGGTGGAAGATAGCGGCTACATAGGCTCCGATCCCCACCGCCGCGATCATGAACCCCAGTTGACTGATCGTGGAATAAGCGAGCACGCGCTTGATGTCAAAACGAGCGACCGCGATGCTGGCCGCAAGCAGCGCGGTAGCGGCTCCGACAATTGCGATGACGTTCGGCGTCACGGTCGCCAGCTCGAGCAGCGGTGCATTACGTACGAGCATGTAGATGCCCGCCGTAACCATCGTTGCGGCGTGGATAAGGGCCGAAACTGGAGTCGGTCCGGCCATGGCGTCGGGCAACCATACAAAAAGCGGAATCTGGGCCGACTTTCCGGCCGCGCCAACGAAAAGAAAGAGCGTAATGGCGGTGGCGGCGGTCACCGCGGCGGCCCCCATAGCCTCCGCTTCACTGAAGACCTCTTCAAATGTCAGCGTGCCGAAAAACCAGAAGGTGATCAACATAGCGATGATGAAACCCAGATCTCCGACACGATTGACGATAAAGGCTTTTTTGCCAGCCAGCGCGTTCCCGATCCCGTTCTCGCCCTTCTCATACCAGAAACTGATCAGCAGGTAGGAGCTCAACCCCACGCCTTCCCAGCCCACGAACATAGTCAGATAGCTGTTTCCCGTGACCAGAATCAGCATGGCGGTCATGAAAAGACTGAAGTAGACGAAGAACCGTGGGAAGCGGGAGGGGTCGCCCTGAAAGCGGACATCGTCGTGCATGTAGCCAATGGCATAGATGTGGATGAGCCCGCCCACTCCCGTGACCATAAGCAGCATGGTCACGGACAGTGTGTCAATTTGGAGCGCCCAATCGACTTCGAGCTCCCCGATCGCGATCCATTCTGCGATGTGTATCGTGGCGCCGGCCGGATCCAATCCCAACGCGACGAACTGCAGTATGGCAATCACAAACGCAAGCCCCACCGCCGCGCTGGCCACGATTCCCGCCCCACGTTCGCTGATGCGGCGTCCGGCGACCAGGTTGAAGACAAAACCCAGGAGCGGGAATAGGATTACAAGCGGAGCCAGGCTGAAAAGAGTATCTGCGGTCATCCTTTGAGATCGCTCACCATGTCAACATCGATGCTGCCTCGGTTGCGGTAGACCGCGACAATCAGCGCCAGTCCAATCGCCACCTCCGCGGCGGCCACCGCGATGACAAAAAACACAAATACCTGGCCGCTCAGGGCGCCCATGGATCTCGCAAAGCCTACAAAGGCCAGATTGGCGGCATTCAGCATCAGCTCGATAGACATAAACATCACAATCGCATTTCGCCGAATAAGCACTCCCAGAGCCCCGAGCGTGAAGAGCACCCCCGAAAGGATCAGGATATGGATCATCGATACTCCCGGGATCATCTCGAACTCTCCCGACGAGTCAGGACAATGGCGCCCACCATGGCGGCCAACAGCAAGAGCGAGGTCACTTCAAATGGAACCAGATACTCCTTGAAGAGCAGGATTCCTATACTCGCAGGACCGCCAAAGCCATCCACCAGCGCGCCAAATTCGCCCCCAAAATCGCCGGGCAGGACAATTGCGACGACCAGGAATTGGATGATGAGAACATAACTGAGCACCAGCGCGGCTGCGAATTGCCAGGGGCGGCGTGACTCGGATTCTACGTTTTCCGTACCCAGCAGCATGATTACAAAAAGGAAAAGGACCATGATGGCGCCGGCATAAACTGCTACCTGAACCATGGCTATGAAAGCCGCCGACAGCAGCAAGTAGAGCACCGCGATGGCGAACAATACGATGACCAAGAAGAGCGCCGAATAAACTGCGTTCCGGCTGACCAGCATGGCGATAGAAGCACCCACCGCGACAACGGCCAGGCCCAGGAAGATCGCTAATTCAACGGTCATGCGTTACTTCGATGGCTCGGGCCGCGCAGGCCCTTCTCCGACCCTTCCTAAGCTGTCGTTTAAATACCTGGCTCTTACTGTGGATCGGCCATCTCTGGGATGGAACGGTCAAATTCTCGGGGCGCAGTTACCATCGGCGTCGGACGTCCATGCTCGGGCGCCGGCACGAGCAACATGTCCCGCGTGTAGATGGCATCTCGGCGATTTGTAAATGAAAGCTCGTAGTTATGTTCCAGGACGATGGCCTCGGTTGGGCATGCATCTTCGCAGTACCCGCAAAAGATGCAGCGCAGCATGTTGATCTCATATGTGCTCGCGTAGCGCTCGCCGGGGGAATATCGCTCCTCGTCGGTGTTTTCTGCCGACTCCACGAAAATGGCGTCTGCCGGGCAGGCGGCCGCGCAAAGCGAGCAACCGATACATTTCTCGAGTCCATTGTCGTAGCGCTTCAGCTCGTGCCGTCCCTTGAACCGCTCGCGGACCGGGCGCTTGATCTCAGGGTACTGGTAAGTGACGGGCCGCTCGAACATCATGGACAACGTGGTAGCTAATCCACGCAAGAGCTCGAGCGGATTCATAAGTTCAACACCACGATGAGGCCGCCCGTGATCACGACGTTAAGCAGTCCAACTGGAAGAAGGATCTTCCATCCGAATGCCATCAGCCGATCGTAACGCAGCCGCGGCCAGGTCGCTCGTATCCAAATCATTAAGAACAATATCGCCACCACCTTCGCAAACAGATATATCGGTCCCAGCAAGGCGATTCGATCAACAAACGGTCCCCAGTAGCCCCCGAGGAACAGGGTAGCCGCCACAAAGCTGACCGCGATCATCTTCCCATACTCGGCCATGAAGAAAACCGCAAATTTCATGCCCGAATATTCGGTGTGGTAGCCGCCGGTCAGCTCCTGTTCCGCCTCCGACATGTCGAAAGGCGCACGATTGATCTCCGCCATTGAAGCGATCAGGAAGATCAAGAACCCGATCGGTTGCAAGACCACGTACCAGAGTCGTTGTTGATCGGCCACGATATCCGCCACGCTTAGAGATCCCGCGAGCAAGATCGGCCCGATAATCGCCAATCCCAGCGCAAGCTCGTAGCTGATCATCTGGGCCGAAGCGCGCAGCGCGCCCAGGAGCGAATACTTACTGTAAGACGACCAGCCGGCAATCACGATGCCGTAAACGGCGATTGAGGCAACCGCGAGTATGAAGAGCACACCCACATCGATCTCGGAGGCCAACCCCAGGCTAAATTGCTGACCGAATATTTCGATGTCGGGACCCAGCGGAATAACGGCCAGAAGCAGCAGCACCGGCACCACGGTAATAATGGGAGCCAGAACAAATAACACCTTGTCCGCCCGGTCCGGGATCAGCTCCTCTTTGAACATCAGCTTGATGCCGTCAGCAACTGGCTGAAGCAGGCCGGCCGGCCCGGCTCGGTTAGGGCCGATGCGAGCTTGCATCCGCGCCAATGCGCGCCGTTCAAACAACGTCAGATAGGCGAAGCCGCCCAGGATGATGGTTATGAGCACAAGGGACTTTATGATCCACTCCGCTACAGAAACTATCGAAATCATGAATTCGAGCGCCTTACCGTTACCGGGGTCGGATCCGACAGTGCCAGCCCGGCGCCACGTGGAACGAGCGCGGAACCAGGCGGGACGTCGGTGCTGGCCGCAAATTTCAGCCGCTCCGATCGTCCATCCCAACTGATCTCCACCTCGCCCGCCTCGGAGAGCCCCAGCCGCTCAATTTCATCAGGATGCAAAATCAATTGAAGAGGAGCGATCCGGCCCTCCAGCAAACGGGAGTGTCGCAGCGCGCTGCCTCGATCGTAAAGCACCGTGACCGGCGTTAACAGCAGATCTTTACCGGCGCTTGCCCTTGGGGGCGCCTTCCACTTCAAAGGTCGGCCGGCGCCGCGCGGAGCGAGTTGGACTCCCAGCCCTTGTTTGTTGGCATAGGCCGTCCCGCCGAAGTAAAGGTCCGCTCCGCCCACTTCCGGCCACTGCGGCTCGACCGCCGCCAGATCATCGTAGCTAAGCCCCAAGTAGTCTGGGACCGCAGCCGCGATGCGCTCAAACACCAGCGGGGCCGCCTTATCTTCTAGATCCACTTCCAGCCGGTGAGCCAAATTCGCCACGATCTTCCAGTCCGGGAGGCTCCCCGCAAGGGCGCCGACCGCAGGATATAGTCGCTGTACTCTGCGCTCACCGCTGGTAAATGTGCCCGCTCGCTCCACGAAGGCTTGCGCGGGAAGGACCACGTCTGCCAGCTCCGCGGTGGCGGTCAGGAATAGGTCCTGCACAATGAGCGTCGAAAGCTTCTCGAATGGCGCCGCGGCGGCCGGGTCGTCGCCGACTGGATCTGCCGCCACGATGTATGCCGCTACCGCACCAGCGAGAGCACGGTGCAAACCCGCCGGCTCAGGGCGCAACCCCATATCCCATGCACCTTGAGTGTTCGCGCGCGGCCACACGGCCACGAGCCCGTTGTTCGACTTTCCCACACGCCCCTTAGATTCGGTGATCAGCGCGCAGGCGCGGGCCAGCGCCTCGGTCCCCGCGTAGTTCAAGCCCTCCTGACCGAAAAATATGGTTACATTCCGCGCCCGCTTGATCGCCCTTGCCGCCGATTTCAGGGCACGATCCCCTTCGAAACGCGCCAGCTCCGGATCTCCTCCATTGAGATGAAGTAAACCCAGGGCCGCCTGTACGGCCTCACCCGGGCCATATCGCACGCGGTGCTTAGCGTAATCGTCGAGGCGGGTCGCCCGGGCATTCGCCACGATTAGGGTGGTGCCTCGTTCCGCGGCCTGCTTGAGCCGCAACCACCAAATGGGGGCCTCCTCATGCAGATCTGCGGCGATCACCAGGACCGCGTCTCTTTTGCCAAGCGATCCGAGATTACTCCCCACCCCAACACCGTAGCGTTGAATGAGGTTGCCACCCGCCATGGAATCTACAAGGATGGCTCTGCCGCCCAATGCCGCCATCAGCTCCTTCAAGTTAAATAAGTCTTCATTCATCAGGCGGCCGCTGGCAATGCCCACCGCACTCGAGGCGGCACCTTTCAGTCCTTCGGCCGCGCGCGTCAGCGCCTCATTCCATGAGGCCTTGACCAGCTTCCCATTCTTTCGTACCCGCGGGCTAGTCAAACGCTCCGGGCTGCGCGCGTAGTGGTGGACGAAGCGGCCTTTGTCACATATCCATATCTCGTTGACCTGCTCGTTTTGGCGCGGCATGACCCGCTTTACAACATCCCGCCCAGCATTGCTCGCCTCGCGACGGGTGCTCAAGGTCAGATTACAACCGACCGGACAATGTGGGCAGATCGAGGCCGCTGAATTGAGCTCCCAGGGGCGTGCCCCAAATCGGAAGTCGGCGGTCGTCAGCGCACCCACCGGGCAAATGTCGGTGGTATTGCCGGAGAAATAGGAGTCAAATCCCGGATCCGAATAGGTGACGATTTCGAGCCGACGCCCGCGCTCATAGAAGCCAATAACCGGGTCGCCCACGATCTCGTCCTGGAAGCGAGTACATCGGGCGCATTGGATGCATCGCTCCCGATCAAGGAAGATCAGCTCGCCGAGGGGGTAGCGCTTGGCGAGACGAATTTTGTCGTCGAAGAGGAACCGACTTTCGCCCGAACCGTGCCCCATCGTCAGATCTTGGAGCGGGCACTCTCCACCCTTGTCGCAAATCGGGCAGTCGAGCGGGTGGGAGGTCAGCAAGTATTCAACGATCTCTTTGCGTCCCTGAATCGCTTTCTCACTCGAAACCCGTACTTGCCAACCTTGTCCGACGGTAATCGTACAAGCCGTCTCGAGGTTCGGGCCAAACTGGATCAACGGGTCGCCGGATTCATCCAGAAGCGACTCGCCGGTTGCCCGGTCACGAGCCGGGCGCCCGATCTCAACCAGGCAAACGCGGCACATTCCTACCGGCTTCATCTTGGGGTGGTAGCAGAAAACCGGTACGTCCGTGCCCCGCCGCTTGGCGGCGTCCACCAGCAGCGTACCTTCGGGTACGGTCACTTCGGTGCCATCTATCGTGAGAGTGACGCTCATGCGGCCTTGCTCGACTTGCCCTGGACGTGAAGGTCAAAATCCGGCCTGAAACGCTCAACCGCCGTGGTGACCGCCAACGCCGCGAAATCTCCCAACGCACACAAACATTTGCCTTGAATCCCGATCCCCACCGTGTGCAGCAGGTCGATCTCGTGGGCCTGGGCCGTATCGTCCATGATGCGCTCAAAGATGTGCTTCATCCAATAGGTGCCGTCTCGGCAGGGGGTGCACTTCCCACAAGATTCGTGCTCGAAGAAGTCCGTGATTTTGGATTCCACCCAGGCGATATCCACCGTCTCGTCGATCACGATAATGGAGGCAGACCCAAGCGAAGATCCAACTTCCGGCACCGACTCATAGTCCATCTTGGTGTCCAAAACTTCGTCGGAGGCGGGCAGAATCGGGGCCGAGGCGCCCGCCGGCAATATGGCCTTGATCGCGTGGCCGTTTGGGATGCCACCCGCGTGTTCGAAGATCAGTTCCCTAAAAGTTGTCCCGAGGGGCAATTCGTAGTTTCCTGGGAGTTCGATATTTCCGGACACCGAAAATACCTTCGTTCCGGTGCTTTTTTCGGTACCGATCTTGCGATACCAGTCGACGCCGCGGTCAATGATTAGAGGCAGATTTGTGAGCGTTTCAACGTTATTCACCACCGTGGGTTTTCCGTAAAGACCTTCCGCGGCGGGGAACGGGGGGCGCAATCTCGGTTGCCCCAACTTGCCCTCGAGCGATTCAAGTAACGCGGTCTCTTCGCCGCAGATATAAGCGCCCGCCCCCAGGTGTGTGTACATCTCCAGCGAGAAGTCGCTCCCGAAGAGTTTCTTACCCAACAGCCCACCCTCCTTGAGCTGCTCGATTTTCCGATCTAGCTCGAGCGTTAGATCCCAGAACTCGGCCCGGCAATAGATGTAAGCCACCTCGGCCTGTGCCGCGTAGGCGCAGATCGCAACCCCTTCCAGAAACTGGAAGGGGTTGCGCTCCATGATCTCGCGGTCCTTGAAGGTACCGGGCTCCGACTCATCGGCGTTAGCCACAACGTACCGTGGGTAGACATCGGGGGTGAGGAAGCTCCATTTAACTCCGGTAGGGAACCCGGCCCCACCTCGCCCTCGTAGTCCAGACTTCTTGACGATATCAATGACCTGCTCAGGTGACTTCTTCCTGACTATCGACTCGAATGCTCTGAAGCCACCGTTCTCGAGGTAGACCTCGAGCTGGTCGATCCGCTCTATATCACGATGCCGTAAGACGATGTGCTCGGTCAACCTGGCCTCTTACTCGGAGGGACTCGATCAATGCCATGGCTGAGCCAATCGATTGATCCTCGTGATAGCGAAACCCGTTCGGCCCCTGGAGCTGGAACAGCGGTGCGCGGTCGCACGCTGCCAGGCACATCACCTGCTCGATGGTGACCTGGCCGTCAGGTGTGGTCTCTCCCATCTCGATATCCAATTTCTCACACAGTTCATCTGCAAATGCTTGCGCGCCCTTCAGGGCACAGGGTAAATCGGTACAGACTTGGATGCGATACTTGCCGCCCGGTCGATCGTGATAAAGGGAATAAAAACCCACCAGCGAGGCAACTTCCGTAGTCTGGAGTCCGATCAATTCACCCACTTCGGTAATCGCTTCATTGGTCAGAGTTCCATACTCTCGTTGTGCCAGAAACAAGAGTGGCATAACCGCCGATCGTTTCTGGTCGGAGGGATATTTGGCCAGAATGGCTTCGATCTCCTGGGTGTAGTTTTCTGCCAGCACCGCTCTACCGATCTACATCGCCTATTATGGGATCCAGGCTGCTGATGATGGCGACAATGTCTGCAACCAGGTGGCCCCGCGATAGCATGGGAAGCGCCTGCAGGTTGGCAAAGCTGGGCGTACGAAAGTGCACCCGTCGTGGTTTGGGCCCACCATCTCCCACCAGAAAACATCCCAATACGCCGCGCGGCGATTCGACCGGTACGTAGACCGTGCCTTCTGGAGCGGAAAAGCCCTCCGTCCACAATTTGAAGTGGTGAATGACGGCCTCCATGCTGTGCCCCAATTCTGATCGCGGCGGAGGGACAAACTTGCGGTTGTTGCTGCGGGTCGGCCCGTCCGGCAGTTTGTCCAGCGCTTGCCGCACGATGCGGAGCGACTGTCGCATTTCTTCCATGCGCACCAGGTACCGGTCATACACATCCCCGTGGGTCTCCGTAGGCACCTCAAACTCGAACTGCTCATACCCGCTGTAGGGCCTCGCCTTGCGCATGTCAAAAGGAATTCCGGTCGCTCGCAAATTCGGGCCCGTGAGTCCGATCTCCAACGCTTCTTCCGAGGAAATGACCCCGATCCCTTTTGTGCGTTCGATATAGATGGGATTTTCCGTCAGCAGGCTTTCGTATTCCCTGATCCGCTTTGGAAATAGTTCCAGAAATTGCGTGACGGCTTGCTCGAAACCCTGCGGAAGATCTCGCCATAAACCTCCCGGCCGGAAATAGGAGGTCATCATCCTCTGCCCGGAGCACATTTCGAAGATATCCAACAGGATCTCCCGCTCGCGGAAGGTGTACAAAAACACGGACATGGCCGCCAGGTCGAGCGCGTGGGTTCCCAACCACAGCAGGTGGGAGGCGATTCTCGTAAGTTCAGTGAGCAGCACCCGCGCCACCTGGGCCCGAGGCGGGACGTCCAGATCGACGAGCTTTTCGACCGCCAAGCAATAACAGAGGTTGTTGCCCAGGTTGTTCAAGTAATCCATGCGGTCCGTCATGACCAAGGCCTTTTCAAAGGTCAGGGCTTCCATGTTCTTTTCGATGCCGGTATGAAGGAAACCAATGTCTGGCACACAATTGACGACGGTCTCGCCATCCAGCTCCAGGATCAGCCGGAGCACTCCATGGGTGCTGGGATGTTGTGGCCCCATGTTCAGGATCATCGTTTCGCCTTCGAGCGCGCGGTCTGAAACGAGACCCCTTAATTCGTCGACCGATATTTCCATTTGAACTTCAGACATGCGCGGCGATATTAGTCCTTGGCGTACTTCTTGCGTTTTTCAATCTCATCGTAGTTGAAGGTGAACTGCTTGTAGTTCACCGATCCGTCGTTTCTATTTACTCCTGCGCGTACTTCTTGCGCTTTTCGATCTCATCGAAGTTGAAGGTGAACTGCTTGTAGTTCACCGATCCGTCGTTTCTATTTACTCCTGCGCGTACTTCTTGCGCTTTTCGATCTCATCGAAGTTGAAGGTGAACTGCACCTCTTCGTAACCCAACGGATAGTCCCTGCGCAACGGATGGCCTTCCCAATCCATAGGCATCAGGATCCGTCTCAGGTCGGAGTGTCCGGGGAAGTCGATCCCAAACATGTCGAAGACCTCTCGCTCGTGCCAATTGGCATTGCGATAGACCGATTCGATGCTCGGAACCTTCGGCTCCTCCCCCTCGAGGCGGACGCTCAGGCCAATCAGTGAATTTTTTTCTGTAGAAAAGAGCTGGTAGAGCATCTCGAAACGAGGCAGCTCGGGCCAGTGATCCGAGGCGGTCAGCCCGATCAGGAGGTCGTAACCGCGCTGTTTTAGAAATTGACAGGCTTCAACGACGGCCTCGGGTGGGAGCACGGCCGTCAGTTGATCCCGAAACTCGATCGAGTCAAGGACTCGTTGCTCAAGTTCCTGTTTCAACGCGGATAGAGTGGCTTCGGCTTCGCTCAAGCCAATTTCTCGGCCATCACCTTGTCGTGGAGCGTGAGGATTCCGTGGATGAGTCCCTCGGGGCGCGGCGGGCATCCGGCGATATAAACGTCCACCGGCATAATTTCGTCTACTCCGGGCACGATGGCGTAGTTATTGAAGACCCCGCCGCAGGAGCAGCAGTCCCCCATGGCTATCACCCACTTGGGCTCCGGCATCTGATCATAGAGCCTGCGCAATACCGGCGCCATCTTGCGCGATACCCGGCCGGCCACGATCAGCAAGTCACTCTGCCGAGGACTGGCCCGCATGAGCTCCATACCAAAACGGCTCATATCGTAATCCGCGGCCTGGGAGGCCATCATCTCTATTGCGCAGCAGGCCAGGCCGGTCAGGAGCGGCCACATGGCACGCGTCCGGCTCCAGCCTACGGCCTTCTGAAGGGAGGTAGTCACGGCGCCCAGGTTGCCGAGTTTGGTTTCTATTCCCACTCAAGCGCCCCTTTTTTCCAGGCGTAGATGAGGCCGACCGCCAGGACCAGGACAAAAATGACCATCTCGATCAGTCCGAAAAGCCCGAGGTCGCGGAGCACCACTGCCCACGGTAGCATGAAAACGATTTCGATGTCAAAAAGGATGAATAACACGGCGATGAGATAGAAGTGAACCGGCACACGGCGCCTGCCCGGCCCATAGGGAACCATGCCTGATTCGTACGGTTGACCCTTCCTAGGATTTTTCTTGCGGGGTCCAAGCAGGTGTCCGATTCCAACAATCGAGACCGCAGCACCAACCGCGAAAAATGTAAGCACAGCGATGGGCAGGTAGTCAGAAGGCATCTTTTGTAGGCTCTATGAGGGGAACCAAGCCGAATTTAAACGTATATGTTCATTCTATCACAATCGGGATTCGACCCGGCGTTTCGGCGCTGCTTCGGATTTACGCCTGAAGTCCGCTCGACGAACCTGGGTCGGGCATCCGGCCACCGTCCATCCCAGAAAAGGGCCGTACAATAACCCATCCCGCGTTTGAGGCCACCGCATTGAAAGTCAGCACCAAGGGCAATAAGAAACTCGCGGCGCTCCTGGAAGGGATAAATGGCGACCTTGAGCTCCAGCAGCTCTGGGAGGCGGCCAATATCAATGCCGTCCGGCGCCTTGGTATGAGCGACCATGGTCCGGTTCATATTCAGATCGTTGCTAATGGCTGCGTAAAGATACTCCGACTCCTTGTGGAGGCGGGCGTTGAGACAAGTGCGGTTTCTGAGCATGGCCTCACGAATGAGGATGCGGAGGTCATCGTCGTGCTGGCTGCATGTCTTCACGATATTGGGATGGCCGTCCATCGGGACAATCACGAAAATTTCAGCCTGATGTTGGGTTATCCGAAGGCGCGTCAGCTTCTAGCCGGTTTATATGACGAGCCGAACCTGACAACGGTTGTGTCTGAGGTGCTTCACGCCATCATCGCCCATCGCCGGGACGTTCAACCGTTGAGCCTGGAAGCCGGCGTGCTGAAAGTCGCGGATGCGCTGGACATGACGCAGGGACGCTCTCGCATCCCATTCGAATCGGGGGCGGTCAATATTCATTCCGTGTCGGCCCAGGCCATCGAAGCGGTGAAAATTGAGAAAGGTGAGGAACTCCCCGTTCGGTTGGACATCCTGCTCAATAACTCTGCTGGAATTTTTCAGGTAGACGAGCTGCTCAAACGCAAGCTCGCCAATTCCACGCTGGCTCCCTATGTCGAGGTGGTGGCCCACCTGGAAGGCGAAGAACACAAAATCCTCGATATTCACAAGTTCTAGGGAGCCCGGGAGGAGCCATGTCCGTCGACGTCGCCATCTTTCTGGAAGGTCAAAACGGCCTGAATTGGGGCAATTGGAAGCGCATCGTTCGATCGGTCGAAGACCTGGGTTTTGCGGCACTGTATCGATCCGATCACTTCACCAACATGCGCCCACCGGATATTGACTCACTGGAGCTGTGGATTTCGTTGGCCTGGTTGGCGGACAATACGAGTCGCATGGAGTTCGGTCAGCTGGTTTCGCCGATATCGTTCAGGAATCCGATATTTGCCGCGCGGATGGCCAAAGACCTGGACGATCTCTCCGGGGGCCGTTTCATTCTCGGACTCGGTGCAGGTTGGCAAGAACACGAGCACGAGAAATTTGGTTTCGATCTACTAAAAATCGGGCCGCGATTCGATCGCTTCGAGGAGGGGGTGGAGGTGGTGCACCGTTTGCTAAAGGGCGAAGGGCCGGCAAGTTTCTCGGGCAAATATTTCCATCTGAATGAAGCTGAGCTCCTACCAAGACCGCAACGAAAGGGAGGTCCTCCGATCTTGATCGGTGGCCGGGGTCGGAAGCGAACCCTGCCGCTCATCGCCCGGCTCGCGGATGAGTGGAATATGGGCTTCCGACCCGCCGAAACCTTCGCAGCGCTAAACACCTACCTGGATGAACTATTGGTGTCCGAAGGTCGGCGGCCTGAGGAAATCCGGCGCACCATTGCAAACACGATATTTTTCGGCAGAGATGACCGAGAAGTAAAACGAAAGATCGAGGAATCCGACTATTCAGAGGATGGAATCAAGAAATTTGGAATGATCGTAGGCACGGGGCAGGAAATCGCGGATCGAATCGGAGAGTACGAAGAAGCGGGCGCGCAGCGAGTGATGCTGCAGTGGCTTGACCTTGATGACCTGGACGGTCTAGAAGCTCTCGCCAAAGCCATACTTTAATATCTGCCAGCGCCGGCTGTCGGGCGCCTGCTCAGGTCTGCGAGGGGCCGCCTGCATAGGAACAGGCCTCTCACTGAATTAATAACACCGGACACTTGAGTTGCTCCAGAGCCTCCGTCAGGCTCCTCCCTTTAAGCAAGGGGCTCCCCCCGGGAAGAATTAGAATGCACTTTTCCTGGGCATACAGCATATCTGCTAATTCGCGCGTGTCGGCGCGCACAAGCCAGCGATAACGAGCCTTCAGCCCCATCGATTTCAATTTGGCCGCGACTTCCCTTTGCAGCGTTTTGGCATGTTCTTCATCGTCTGCCACGATACCAACCGCCAGATAACCACCGATGCCTATCGCGGTGTCCAGCGCGCGCTGAGATAGCTCGGATCCGTCGTAGACCGTCATGAGGGTGGGGAACCGCCGCTCTCCCCGTTCGATGACCAGAGTCCGTTTGGGCCCCGCGGCAATCAGCTTACGAGCCGTAGAGCCGAGCTTGCGCTTCCCCGACCAGCCCGCCCGTCCAAGGATAAGCAGATCCGCTTCCGTTGCCGCCTGGAGCAATTCGGTTTCGATTGACCCGCGCGCGACGGTGAAAGACCATCGAATTTTGCTGCGGCCGGCGACATCGGCCATCGCCTTTGCCGCGCGGGCGGCCTGACTGCGCAGTTGCCTGGACATGCGGTGTTCATCCAACCGCCGAGACCGGGCGGATACCCCACCGATTTCCAGGACCGCGGGCAATGCCGCCAGCCGTATTAGATTGATGTCCTCCACGTATAACCCCGCCAACTCGGCCCCCAGGTCGGCGGCGAGTTGAGCCGCTATTTCCAGCGCGGCCAGGCTTTGAGCGGAAGCGTCGATGGCGACGAGAATGCGGCGGATCTTTTCCGAATCGCTCACGATTCGTCCTTCTGCTCCTGGGTGTTTTGGCCACCTTCTTGCTTTTCGGCATTCTCATCCTGGTGCTTGGATTTGTCGCCTTCCCCCTCTTCGGCAAATCTTGCCAATCGGGCCTGGACCTTCCCGTTTAGGGTGTCCTCTGGATACTCCCCCTCTTCGTCCGGCTCGCCGGCGGTTATGCCGGTCAGCAGCTCGATACCCTGGTCGATAGTTTCGATCGGGTAGACATGGAATTTCCCTTCTTCCACGGCTTGAACGACATCTTCGCGTAACATGAGGTGCTGCACGTTAGAGTCAGGGATCAAGACCCCGTGATTGCCATCGAGCCCGCGCGACTGACAAATATCAAAGAAACCTTCTATCTTCTCATTCACGCCACCAATCGCCTGCACCCTGCCGTACTGATTGACGGATCCGGTGACAGCCAGCGATTGCTTCAGCGGCACGTCCGCAATCGCGGAGAGCAGCGCGTAGAGCTCGGCGGAGGAAGCACTGTCCCCTTCAATGCCGCCGTAGGACTGCTCAAAAACAAGACTTGCACTGAGCGAGAGCTGGCGATCCGCCGAATAACGCGAGCCGAGAAAGGAGCTCAAGATAAGCACACCTTTGGAATGGATGGGGCCGCCAAGTTCAACTTCTCGCTCGATGTCCAAAACCTCACCCTTCCCTACCCGCACACGAGCGGTGATACGGCTTGGTCGCCCGAAGGCAAATTCACCAAACTGGTAAACCGCGAGGCCGTTCACCTGGCCTACCTGCGACCCTTCGGTGTCGATTAACACGGTTTCCCGGTGGATCTCTTCTTGAAAACGCTCCCGGATCCGGTCTGAACGATAAATCTGAGCGTCGAGGGCCTTCGACACATCTTCCGCCGTCACAACCTCGTGACCCGCTTCCCCAGCCCAGTAATCCGCCTCGCGCATCAAATCGGTGATGTAATTCATCTGAATAGAGAGCTTCTTGCCATCCGAGACCATGCGAGAGCTTTGTTCGATCACGCGCGCCACTCCTCCCGGATCAAGCGGCCTGAGGTCGTGCACGGTGGAAAGGCTTCCGATCAGCCGGGCATAGAGCATTTGCGAATCTGAATCGCGATCCATTTGATCGTCAAAATCCGAGGCCACCCGGAATAACTCGCGAGATTCCGGGTCGTATTCCATGAGCAGATAGTAAAGATGGGGTTCCCCCAGAAGCGCGATTTTCAGCTTCAGTGGAATCGGTTCGGGGTCCAAAGTGACGGTGCTGATAAAGCTCTGGACTTGTCCCTGCATCTCCATCTTAAGCTGCTCCGATCGAAGGGCGCGTTTTAGCCCCTCCCAGGCAAGGGGCTCCTGGAACAGTTTGCGCGCATCCAGGATCAGATAGCCACCGTTGGCGCGATGCAGCGCCCCCGGCTTGATCAGATTGAAGTCCGTACTGAGCGCACCCATACGGGCCGTATATTCGACGCGCCCTAATAAATTTTGGAAAGTCGGATTATCTTCGTAAACTACCGGCGCGCTCTCTGTTGAGGCGTTATCGACCAGCAAGTTGACTTGGTAGCGCCGGAGAGTGGAGCGCGCGCCTCCGTCCGACAGAGCCGCACGCGTTCCCCGGGAGCCGGGCAGGTCCGGATATTCAGCGGGGTCGCCCTCCTCGGTGATCTCCCGTACGTTTCGAACAACATCGGCCTGAACCGCCTTCAGGTGCTCCACAATCTGCTCATGTTCCGCGTATTTCTCCATGAGTTCTCGGATCAGTCCTCCGACCGCGATATCCGCCATCTCCCGGTTCAGATCGGTGACTTGTTCCCTGAGCTCACGCTGCCAACCCGGGAGGTTGATTAACATCTTTTCGAGCTGCTCTTGAAGATCGGAAATGTTCTTTTCGAGACTTTCTCGCTTCTCGGGCGGCATATTTTGGAACTCTTCCGGCGATATAACTTCGCCATCACTGACGGGGGCGATCGCCAGGCCAGCCGGTGTGCGAAGCACGGCCAATTCCACCTGCTCTGCCTGCGCCCGCAGTTCACCCAGGGCCGCTTCCTGCCGGTCGTTGAGTGCTTCCCGAACCTCCTGCATTCGATTTTGGTACTCTTCGCTTTCAAAGGTGACCGGGAGAACGTTCTGCAGGTCCTCTACAAACTGCTCCATATCACGCTTGAACTCAATACCTTTCCCGGCGGGCAGCTCGAGTGCCCACGGACGGTGGGGTCGCTCGAAATCTTGCAAATAACACCAGTCGGAAGGCAGAGGGTCGCCGGCAGCTGCGGCTTCGAATGTCTTCCGAACGAGGTTACCCTTGCCGATGCCTTCCGGTCCGAAGGCGAAAATGTTATAGCCCTTCTGGCGAATCCCCACTGCAAAATCCAGGGCCTCAATAGCTCGGGGCTGGCCAATGAAGTCTGTGAGGTGATCGAGCTCTGCAGTTGTTTCAAAATCGAATTGGGTTGGATCGCAACGTTGACATAACTGCGCAGGCTCCAGGGCTTTTACTGGCATACGGAAGTCCTCCAGATTAGATTGAAATGCGTGGGGTGATTCTAAGACATCCCGTGAAGGGTGGGGGGAGGCCAGCCTCCTCGGGCGTTAAAAACGATCGTTCTCACCGGTGAATAGGGTGGTGTCGCCAGAAAAGACTGAGATTTAAGACAGATAATCGCGGAGATGGCGACTGCGGGTTGGATGACGCAGCTTACGCAGGGCTTTGGCTTCAATCTGACGAATCCGCTCCCGCGTGACCTGGAAGTACTTTCCAACCTCTTCGAGAGTGTAGTCTCTACCGTCCTGGAGCCCGAAGCGCATTTCCAATACCTGGCGCTCTCTTTCAGTCAAGACGGACAGTGCGTTCTGGACCTGCTCTTTGAGGAGCGACTTAGCGGCTTCATCCGCAGGTTCAGGCATCGAATCATCCTCGATAAAGTCTGCCAGTTCGCTCGAATCTTCCGATCCAACCGGCGTCTCGAGCGACATCGGCTCTTGAGCGATGCGGATGATGCTTCGAACCTTCTCCGCTCCCCGCCTCAATTTACGCTCGAGCGTGGGATCGAGCGGTTCTTCGGCCGAGTATGCCTGGCGGATGGCAGCAACGTCTTCAGGCTCTAGAATCTCGAGTTCCAGCGCCAGTTCATCCGAAGTGGGTTCCCTTCCCAGTTCCTGCACCATTCTGCGCTGCGCCCGCATCAAACGGTTGATCGTCTCGACCATGTGCACCGGGATACGGATCGTGCGGGCCTGGTCCGCGATGGCGCGGCTGATTGCCTGGCGAATCCACCACGTGGCATAAGTACTGAATTTGTAACCCTTTGCGGGATCAAACTTCTCGACTGCCCGTAGGAGTCCGATGTTCCCTTCCTGAATCAGATCCAGGAAGGCGATCCCTCTCCCCATGTAGCGCTTGGCTACGCTGACGACCAGTCGGAGATTGGCCCGAATGAGGGCCTTTTGCCCCTCGTCCGCGAGCGCCGAAATATCAGAATACTCCTCATCCAGCTCCTTCGGTTCTGGCAACCAGCTTTGATAGGTTTGTTTGCTGGGAAAGCCCTTGACCTTGGTCAATCGGCTTAGGAGTTTTGCTTGAAGCTCCCTCGGCATAGCATAGAGTCCCTGCATGGCTTCCAGCGCCGTTCTTGCGACCCCCTCCCAGGCGGGATCGGTCCCCCACAGACCGTTGTTTAACCAGTTGCGAATGTATGAATGATTCTCAGCAGACCAGGTGTTCCGTAATTGGATCGATTCCTCAAGAAACGAGCTTAATTCCGGCTCGGATTCCTTCATGCGCTTCGCATCTTCTAGCAGGCGTTTCCAGGAAGTGCGGAGATCATCGAAAAGGGCGAGATGGGCCTCGAACAGGGAATCTTCCCCGGACTTCTTCCCGCGGCCTTCTCTTAATCCATCCAGGCGCAGGCGGGCAGCCATTCGCACCGCCAGCCAGAGTTCCTGAGCCGACTTAAGCAGCTTAACTCTGCCTATCTCTCTGAGGTAGAGCCGCACCGGATCGTCGCCAGAATCGTCCGGCAGTGCAAGCGGACCGGTCTCCGGTAAGTCCGCGAGCACCTTCTTTGCCTCATCCTTCTGGTCCCCATCAAAATCCGGTTCAACGTCCAGGATCTCGCCATCAATTACATCTACTGGCTCCGGAGCAAGCTCCCTGGATTTCGAGTTTTTTTGATTTGCCATGTGGATCTACTTTCGCCCCGCCAGTGCCACATCCAGTCGGCGCTTCTGCGTGACCAGATTTTGGGCCTTCTTCGCCAAGCTGATCATCTCCTGTTCAACCGTTTCCAACTCCTGGACGGCCTGCTGTTGGAAGCTCAGTTGCTCAAGCAGCCCTTCCACACGGCGCATGCGCAAGCGGAAAAAATCAGCCGAAACGGCGTCGGCTACCTTGGGTCGGGCGAAGTCTACTTCTTCTGCCTTGCTTGCGAAAGCAATCGCCTGATCAAGCGCCGTTCCATCCAACAACGCCTTCCAACGCTCGGTCGGCTCCTCGTCAACCTGGCCGAGAGAGGACTGCACTGCCTTGAAAATTACTTGCGAATCGGTCCCGATGAAATCCTGGCTGGACAGTCCTTCCAGTTCCAGAGCATGTAATTGACGGTCAATCCAGTAGGTAAGCTCCGGATCTCTCAATAACAGGCCCAGGCAGAAGCCTTCGGTGGCCATGGAGTCAACTTGTTGCAAGTCCGGTGCGGACGCCTGGGTTCGAGTGGTGCGTTTCGGACGCCATCCCATCATCGCGCGCTCATCCACCTTCAGGCGGCGTGCAAGACCCTGACGGTAGGCTTCTCGCTCGACGGGATCCGCCACATCTTCGATAAGCGGCAGGACCTGACGGGCGATCGCAGCCTTTTGCTTAGCGTCCTGCGAGTCGCTCGGACCGATCAGCAAGTCCATCACATACTCCACCACCGGGCTTGCCTTACGTAGCAAGTCGGTCCACGCCTCGGGATCTTCAAGAGCAACCTCGTCCGGGTCCTTCCCCTCCGGTAGACCCACAATCCGAATTTCCGCGTCCAGGCGGCCTTCATGTCGAACCAGTCCGCGGGCGTCGAAAACCGGGTCCGGCTCGCGATCGAGAGCTTCCCGCGCGACGTTAAGTCCCCGCAGCGTAGCCTGGTTTCCTGCCGCATCTGCGTCGAGCGCCAGGACGATATTCCGGCTGTAGCGCTTCAGGCTTCGCAGTTGATGCGAGGTCAGCGCCGTGCCCATAGGCGACACCGCGTTTCCATGGCCGGCCTGGTGCAGGGCGATCACATCAAAATACCCTTCCACCACCACCGCTTGGTCCGCCGCCCGGATGGCCTTGCGTGCCCCGTCCAGTCCAAACAGAAGTCGCCCTTTATCGAACAAAACGGTCTGAGGCGAGTTGATGAATTTTGGTTGATCCTTCGGATCGGAGATGCGAGCGCCAAAACCTGCCATCCGACCGCGCCCGTCACGAATCGGGAACATAATCCTGTTTCGGAAGCGGTCGTAGAATCCTCCGTTTTCGCGCTTGGCGATCAGTCCTGCCTCAACCAGCTGCTCGTGTTTGTGCCCCTTCTCCAGCAGGAAAGCCTGGAGTGCGTCCCAAGAATCCGGGGCGTACCCAACGCCGAAACTCTCTAGAGCCTCCGACGAGAACCCTCGACCCTGCAGGTACCCCAGGACCTGATCACTGTGAAGAAGATTGTTGCGATAGAAGGTAACCGCCGACTCCAGGAGACCTCGCAGGCCTACCTGCGCCTCTTCTTGTTCTTCTTGTTCGGGGGTCCGCGGCCGGAGTTCAACCCCCGCGCGCTCCGCAAGGTTCTGCAGCGCCTGCGGGAAATCCCAGCCTTCCTTTTTCATCACATACTTGTAAACGTCGCCACCCTCGTTGCATGCTCCGAAGCAGCGCCAGGTCCCCGTGTCGGGAAACACGACAAACGCCGGCGTCCGCGTGTTGGCATGGAAAGGGCAAAAGCCGGTGAAGTTTTTCCCGGATTTTTTCAACTGCATCGACTCGCCGATCAATTCGGCGATATCGACCCGATCTTTAATTTCTTCCACTACGGTCATTTGGTTGGCTGCTCTTGTCGTGATTGATGCGCAAGAAATGGGCGACGATTAAAGCCTTGCACCCGTGGGGTTGCAATAATACCTACGTTTATTCTGGTCTGCTGGCTCATTCGTTAGTACCTTTATCCTTCCGTGCAGCTGCCGCTAGGTCTGTGAGGCCGTTGTGGGTCTAAAAACCTTCCAGCCTGGAGAAATCGGCAACACCGGATGCGAGCCGCACCACTCTCTGAAGCAGCGCGAGGCGATTCTTTCGCAGCGCCTCATCCTCAGTCATAACCATGACCTGCTCGAAAAAGCGATCGATGGCAGGGATAATCGGCACGAAGGATTTAATGAAGTCGTCCACTGAGCCGGGAAATCGGTCGGCATCTTCGGCTCGGGTCAACGCTTCATACAGCGCGCGGGTCGAAGCTTCCTCGGCGCGCTGCTCTTCGAACTCATAGTGTTCTGTAAGATCGCGGGTGATCCGCGCACAGCGCGCGTAGGCCTGCAGCGTCATCGCCCAGCCGGCCTCGGCGATCCACCGCTCAAGCTCGGCCACCCCCCGCTTGACCCGAACCGGATCGTTTCCTTGTTCCTCGAGCACCGCAACTACAACATCGTACGGATGCCCCTCATCGATCAATAGCTGCTGCTGCCGGCGAGTGATAAAAGCCAGGCAATTGTCCAACGCGTCGGCCGCTCCATCCCGACTGAACCCATCCCATGCCCAACCCAGTGCCGCAGATAGATCGAGGCTGAGATCCCTTTGCACCAGGATCTGCGCTAGGCCCAGGGCGCTGCGCCGCAATGCAAACGGATCGCGGGTCCCGGTGGGTTGCACCCCGATGGAAAACAGGCCGATGAGCGAGTCCAATCGATCGGCCAATCCCAGCACGGTGCCAGCTTCAGTAGTTGGAACCTGATCCCCCGCGAAGCGCGGAAGGTAATGCTCGAAGATCGCCTGAGCCACAGGCTCTGTTTCACCGGATTTCGTGGCGTAGTACCTTCCCATGGACCCCTGGAGTGAAGTCATATCGACCACCATCAAGGTGGCAAGGTCCGCTTTGCAGAGCTGGGCCGCGCGGACTGCGGACTGGCCGGCATCGTCCGAGAGGTCGAAATGTCCTGCCAGGGTGGCGGTCAGCTCTTCCAGCCGGTGGGTCTTGTCCAGCATGGTGCCGAGGTCGGCCTGAAACGTCAGCGTACGCAGCTTGTCCACGAAGCTTTCCAACGGTTGCTGCAGATCACGCGCTACGAAATACTGAGCGTCGGCATAACGCGCACGTATGACTTGTTCGTTCCCGCGCACCACGATCTCCGGAGAGTCGCGGCGGCCGTTCGACACAATTATGAAATTCGGCTGCAACTGGCCGTCTGACTCCAGCGGGAAGTAGCGCTGGTGTTTAGTCATCACCGCGATCAGGACCTCGCGCGGAAGGTCGAGGAACACCTCTTCATACTTTCCCAGCAACGCTTGCGGTGCTTCTACCAGATTCGTGACCTCTTGCATCAGCTCCTCATCGAATTCGACGGTCCCCGAGACCTCGGCCGATAAATTCTCGATCTGTTCCTGTATTTCGGATCGCCGCCGTTCGGGATCGGCGATGATCCCTCCCGCTTCTAATTGTTCGAAGAACCCGTCTGCATTCTGAACGATGAATTCTGCCGGCTCCGATCCACGGAGCCCTCGAGAAGTCCTCCCACTCCGAAGGTGGCCATACTGAAACCGGACGACACTTTCGCCATGAACGGCAAGCAACCATCGGATGGGGCGGGAAAACACGGTACCGCTGCTATCCCAGCGCATGGACTTGTCAAAGTGCAGACCGGCGATAACTTCCGGCAACGTTTTCGAGAGGACCTCGTGCGTGGGTCCACCCTCCTCGCGGACGGCGGCCACCGCGTAGGTGCCCCCCTCCATTTCTTGCTCTTTTAACTCCTCTACCTCGACGCCTGAGCTTTTGGCGAAACCGGAAGCGGCACGCGTCGGATTACCGTCGGCGTCAAAAGCCTTGGCCCATGGCGGGCCCTTGATAATGCGGTCCCTGCCGGATTGTCGTGGGGCCAGGTCCTCCACCAATACAATCAGGCGGCGTGGCGTGCCCGTGATCCTTATCGGACCGTGTTCCAGACGCGTGTCCGTGAGCATCTTCTCCATCGAAAGCTCGAGCTGCTTGATGGCGGCGGATAGGTCGGAGGCCGGCAATTCCTCCGTACCGAGTTCCAGAACGAAGGTCGCGCGCTGATCGGGACCGGACTGCACTTCGACTTCACCGGCAGGCTGCAATGGAGCCTCCGCTTGCAGCCACGGATGCCCCAACTGCTCGCGTTCCCGCAAATAGGTAGTTGCGACTTTGCGCGCGATGCGGCGCATCCTGCCAAAGTAGGCCGCGCGCTCGGTCACGCCTACCGAGCCGCGCGTATCCAATACGTTAAAGGTATGTGAACACTTAAGCAGCTGATCATAGGCCGGAAGTGTGAGACCGGCCTCCAGGGCTCGCTTTGCCTCTGCCTCGTATCCATCGAACTCCCGTCGGAGCAGCTCCACGTCGGCCACCTCAAAGTAGTAGCGACTGTGCTGCTGCTCGGCGGCCAGGTTGAGCTCCCCATAGGTCCTGCGTTCATCCCACTGAATGTCCCCAAAGTGGGTCACCCCTTGAATCGCCATGAGGATGCGCTCCAGGCCATAGGTCAGCTCGACCGAGACTGGATTCAAAGTCTGGCCGCCGGCTTGCTGAAAGTAGGTGAATTGTGTGATCTCAAGCCCATCCAGCCAGACCTCCCAGCCGAGGCCCCATGCGGCCAGGGCCGGCTGCTCCCAGTTGTCTTCCACGAAGCGGATGTCGTGGATCTGCGGATCGATGCCAAGCGCCTTCAGGGAGCGCAAGTAGAGTTCCTGCGGGTCGCCGGGCTCCGGCTTGAGGATCACCTGGTATTGGTAGTGGAGACCCATACGATTCGGGTTTTCTCCGTAGCGGGCATCGTCGGGCCGAACGGAAGGTTCCACATACGCCACGCGCCAGGGCTCAGGCCCCAGCACCCGTAAAAACGTCGCGGGGTTCATCGTACCGGCGCCGAGCTGCAAGTTGTACGGTTCCCAGATGAGGCAACCCTCACCTGCCCAAAATCTCTGGAGGGCAAAGATTGCCTCTTGGAAGGTCAGCATGGATCGGCCGTCCGCGTCAATAGTTCTGTCTGCAGCGGAGAACTGCTCATGATAGGGTCCGCTAATTGATTACCTGCCGGATTCGGGTTTCCGCACTGCGTGGGCCGACGCGTGGAGCGAGCCAGCCCGCATCGGCGTCCGAGGGTACCTAACCTGCCTCCCGCACCCTGCGCACCTGCCGCACGAAGGCCGGGACACGAAGATCGCGCTCAACCAAATGGTTGAGGTAGCTCTCCATAAGGACTTCTATTTCAAGGGCCACGTTTCCGCTGACTCTCGGGCGGGAGGCCTCGGGATACCCGTTGCGCTGGTAGTGTCGAAGCACTTTGAGCGCTCCCAGGGAGAGCGCCCGGGCGTAAGGATCCCTGGGTCCGCAGTTCGGGCAGAGTAGGCCACCTTCGTTGGCGGAAAAGAATTGGTCTTGCGGTTGGGCCGCTTCTAAGCAATTGACGCACCGATGAAGTTCGGGTCGGTAGCCGGAAAGGTCCAGGAGCCGCACCTGGAAATAACGGAGCGAAGCGGCGGTTTCGGCTTCGCGATCGAGCCGCTCAAGTGTATGGGTGGCGAGCTGGTAGAGAGCTTGTGAATCGGCCTCTTGCACCCCGAAGCGGTCCACTAACTCGATTACATAGGCCGCTTGGCCCAGGCGGTCGAGATCTTGCCTCAGCCTGGGATAGGCGTCGATCGTTTCTGCCTGGGTGATGATGTCCAGATCGCGCCCTCTGGCGACCAGTAGATCGCTTCGGGTGAAGAGCTCCACATGCCCGGATTTCTTGGAAAGTGGCCGGCGGACCCCCTTTGCCAGCGCGCGCAGCTTGCCGTAGCCCGGCGTAAAAAGGACGATAATCCGATCGGCTTCCCCCAGGTCATGATGGCGGAGAACGATGGATTCTGTCCGATAAAGTCGGCTGCGACGGGGCACGCGCGGCATTATACCAGCGCGGTTTTCTGGGGCCTGGGGGCCAAATGATGGGTTCTAGGGCTGCACTAAATCCTGGGGACCGAAGGCATGAGGAATGAGATCCTTGAGTTTTGTCTCCAGATGAATCTGGCCCTTGGCATCGGCCACAATCACCAGCAGATCGCCGCCGAATTCCGAAAGTACCTGGCGGCAGGCTCCACAGGGTGCGCCTCCATTTAAGGTTACGACGGCGATCGCGTCGAAAGCTCGCTCGCCTTGGGTGACCGCGGCAAAAGCGGCTATTCGCTCGGCGCACATCGTGGTCGGATAGGCTGCGTTCTCGACATTGGCGCCTTCAAAGATCTGGCCCGAGCGGGCGAGCAACGCGGCGCCAACCGGGTATTCCGAGTATGGGGCGTAAGCTCGCCGGCGAACTTCACGGGCCCGCTCGATGAGTTCTTGAACCGAGGCCCGGTCAGGAGCCATCTTTCGCTCCATCCTGATTATGCTCGCCGGGCGCGAGCCGCCTCACACGAACGCGGCGTATACGCCTCCTGACCACTTGATCCACAATTAACTCCAACCCACCCGATTCAAGCTTGTCTCCGGAAGAAGGCACGCGCCCCAGTTCACTGTAGATGAAGCCTCCCAGGGTCTCGCCCGCATCCTTCGGCAGATCCGCATCGGTGATCTTGTTGACATCATCCAGATCGATCCCCCCGCTGAAGATATATTCGCCGTCGTTTATTTGTTGATAACTTGCCTCTTCGGAGAAATCATACTCGTCCCGGATCTCACCGATGATCTCCTCCACGATATCCTCGATGGTTACCAGGCCCGCGGTGCCTCCATATTCATCGACCACGATCGCCAGGTGGAAGCGGGTGTCCTGCATTTCCTCCAGCAGATCATCGACTTTCTTGGCCTCCGGAACGAAGTAGGCATCGCGCATCAGTTCACTGATCGGCCGTTCGTAGTCTCCCACGCTCCAGGCCTTCAAGAGGTCTTTCACATAAACCAAGCCGATCACGTTGTCGATGCTGTCTCGGTAAACCGGCGCGCGAGAATAACCGGTCTTCAACAAAATATCCGTGGCTTCGGGAATAGGAGTGGATTCCTGCAATGCCTGGATGTCGATGCGCGGAATCATCACTTCCCGCGCCAGCGTGTCGTCCAGCCGGAAGATGGAATAGATCATTTCCTTCTCGTCTTGCTCGATGGCACCGCCTTCTTCGCCGGCATCCACGAGGGTCATGATCTCTTCTTCGGTTACCAGAGGGTGCGAGGGGCCGTTTTGGTTTGCAGAGACCTCTCCACGCAGCTTGAGCATGAGACGAACCACGGGAGAGAGCACGGCATCCAGAAAGGCGATCACTGGCCCCAGCCTCAGTGCCCAAGCTTCGGGCTCCCGCATGGCAAGGCTTTCGGCCAGAAACTCCAGGAGGCTCATGATAGCCCCGGCGGCCGCCAGTGTAATAATGAATCCCAGCAACCCGCTTGAGAAGCCCAAGTAGGTCGTGGCCGCCAGGCCGATTGCCAGCAGCCGGACGATGCCCAGGGCAATTCTCAGCGATAGGAGCAGGCGGGGGGAATCTTCCGCGATCCGCTCGGCTATCGCGCTCCCGCTTCGCCTTTCCTCCACCAGGCGCTGAAGACTGGCCGGTCGGCTGTTCACCAGCGCGCTGCGCGCGGCGGCAAGCGCCGTCTCGGCGATTATCACCGTCAACAATAGCGCAAAGCCGACCACAGATTCAATCATCGGGGTCCAATTTACGGATCACTCGCGCCGGCACGCCCGCGGCCAGGGTACGATCCGGCACATCCTTCGTAACCACCGCGCCTGCCCCGGTACGGGCTCCGACACCAATCGTAACGGGCGCCACCAGCATCGTATCGCTTCCAATGAAGGCACCCTTGCCGATGATCGTGGCGCTTTTATGTTTTCCGTCGTAATTGCAGGTGATTGTGCCTGCGCCGATATTGACATTTTCGCCGATTGTGGCGTCTCCAATATATGAGAAGTGGCCAACCTTCACACCCGCACCCAACGTACTGTCCTTGATCTCGCCGAAATTGCCGACGTGCACTCCCGGCCCCAGTTTAGTGCCCGGCCGCAATCTCGCGAACGGACCCACATCGACCCCGGCTTCCAGCACGGCCTGATCCACCACCGAGGCTTCGATCGCGCAGCCATCCCCGACTTGAGCGTCCCGGAGAATGGAGCTTGGGCCGATCTTACAGTTACCACCGACTACTGTCTGGCCACCCAGATGCGTGTTTGGGAGCAGCACGGTACCCGGGCCGACGCTGACTTCGGCATCGATATAGGTCGTATCAGGGTCGATCATCCGGACGCCGGCCCGCATCCATTTGCTGTTGATCCTTCTTCTCGCGGCTGCTTCCGCCTGGGCCAGGTGCTCCATCGTGTTGACCCCAATCGTTTCGTCTGCGTCACTGACTCGATTCGCCCCGATTCCGTCGCCTCTCTCGGCGGCCAGCCCCACGATATCTGTCAGGTAGTACTCGCCCTTGGGCGATTTCGACAGGTTGGCCAGAGCGTTCCATAACCACTGCGAGTCGAAACAATAGGCTCCGACGTTAAGCTCGGTAAGTTGAAGTTCATCGGGGGAAGCTTGATCCTCCTCCACGATGGCAACTACCCCTCCGGCCTTATCACGAACTACGCGACCGAAACCTCGTGACTGCTCACTGTTCGTGGTCAAAAGTGTAACGACGCCGGCATTCTTCGATTGGGCCTCCACCAGAGATCGCAGCGTCCCGGCTCTGAGCAGTGGCATATCCGCATTCACGACCAAAATCAGATCGGATTTGCCGTCCAGGGCCTCCGCCGCCTGCAGCAAGGCGTGGCCGGTGCCGAGCGGATCTGCCTGCTCGACTAATTTCAATGATCCTCCCGCCGCACCGCCGATTGCGGCTCCATCGGGAGGTACGATCAGGTACGGCTCAGTTCCAGTTGCTTCCCGGCACGCCCCTACCGACCATCGAACCATCGGCCGACCGGCTATCGGCAGCAGCAGCTTCGGTACGCTGGACCGCATGCGCGTGCCAAGGCCGGCGGCGAGAATGACGGACTCACATCGCACTGCTGGGGTATCTCGATTCGGGAGAACCTGATTGTGAGATCTGCGAGGAGGCTTCTTCGGACACTCTGGGTATGCGGGTTAGTGTAGGTTCAATTCGAGCACTTCGCCAGGCTGGGGCGCCATGATTCGGACCTGGATCGAGGGATCCAATGTCCTGCTTGAGAGCGGTCGAGATACTCGCATAGACGGATAAGGCCTTATAGCTGCGGGGCTAGGATTTGAACCTAGATAGCTGGCTTCAAAGGCCAGAGTCCTGCCATTAGACGACCCCGCAATACGGGCCATTGTAAACGAAAGGCAGGTCACTCTGACAGGCTACCGAGGAAACAGTCGCAAACTCCATATACGCAGCCAAGAATTAGAGGGGTCTCTGTGTCCCAGATAGGCGCCAAATCCCAGGCGGCTTGTTCCGCGCGAGCAGATTCTGGCTAACAGCTTAATTGGGTCGGAGGGTCGGAACTGATTTTCGCCCGCAATAGTGGAAGATCTTATGACTGCCATCCAAAGCTGGCTTATATCGTACCCGGCAGGGCGGCCAAGGAGACCGCTTGGGTCAGGGTCCGCACCGACCCCCGCGCAGCTCCACGGTCTCTAAGGTCTTCGCAGCCACCGGATTCGATTCTGGCCCGGCGATGGGTCAGTCTTCGGATTGTCTGCGGAGCAGACCCCGCTTCCGCGCCTCATCGAAGGTGAGCATGCTTTCATCGATCGGACCGGTTCCGTCCGATTTCTTGTTGGCCTCGTCCCAATAATCCTCGGCCCCTTCCTTACTCACCGTGCTGGCGGCAGACTCGAGTTCCGATTCCTTCACTTCTTTTGTGGGGGCATCCCCATTTCGCTCGGATCCTTTCCTCTTTTTCTTGTTGCCCAAGCGAGACGTTGAAGTTGTCACTTTAGCCTCCCCGACGCTATACAGGCCACTCACCAGATCTTTGGCCGCCTTACGGCTGTATTGAAGCACGGCCCCGATCTGCTTGGCCCCATCTTTCGACTTAAACACGATAACCAGCGCATGATCCGCGCCGACGCTAGCCTGGTAGAAGTCGTAGTTCTTCCCATCGAAGTACATAAAGTTGGCGGGAACTTTCTTATGGAGCAGGCTGCTGATCTCCACTCCCGCTTCAAAGGCGGTCATCAGCGAGGGGAGCGCCGTTCTCAGATCCACCACGTCGATCTCACCGGCCTCCACGACGATTTCGCCGCTTGCGTCAATCAGGAATGTGGCTTCCGCTCCCAGCTCGCTCTGCATCGCCATCAGCCACTGGGCGATGAACTCGCGTTCCTCCTCGGCCGCATGGGCACCATCTTTCCCATGAAGTTTCAGCGCACGGCTCACGGCCTCCAGAAAGTGGCTTGTTCGAATGGGCTTAGTAAGAAACGCTATGACGCCCAGTTCTTCGGCACGATCGCGGGCCTCCACGGAGGGGTTCCCGGTCACGATGATGGCTCGCGCATCCGGGCTCTTGAGCTTAGCCTTTTCGAGCAGTTCAATGCCCGAAATCCCTGGCAGCACCAGGTCGGTGATCAGCAAATCCACGCCGCCTCTAGAAAGCTCTAAAAGGGCTTCCTCGCCGGAAGGGGTATCGACGATGGTGAAGGTCTGGCCGGACAGTTGGAGGTTCGTGCGTAAGGTATTGCTGACCTGGTGATCGGTGTCAACAATAATGATGCGGGGGGCGCTCATGGCCGCATTCTAACAAATTGCCCGTCCCAGGCAATCGGCCCTCATGTCCCAGTGATTGGAGGGCCTTCAATCAATCTGTGCTGGAATATTCGCCTCTCGGAAAAGAGGTTCTCCAACCAGGAGAATTTCCGCCTGCTGGGACGTAGGCTTCTAGGGCCCCTGGACGTTTCAATTGAGCGAGGAAATAGGGTCGCAAAACGTAGACGCTTCGCGTTGTTAATCTCGGCCCCGCATGGTGGGGTCCATCGCATCCCGTAGCCCGTCGCCGAAGAAGTTGAAGGCCAGCATAGTGACCATAATCGCCACCGCCGGGAAGATCGCCAGATGCGGAGTTGACCGCATTGCCCGCCAACCATCTGCGAGCATCCCGCCCCAGCTGGGCGTGGGTGGTTTGACGCCCAATCCGATGAAGCTCAAGGTGGATTCGAGAAGGATCAGCGACGGGATCGACAGCGTCAGCCAGATAAGTACCGGCCCGAAAGCATTTGGCAGCAGGTGGCGGGTGATGATTCGGGTGGGGCTGGCGCCGGATGCTTCGGCGGCCTCGACAAATTCTTTCTCGCGAAGTGAAAGGAACTGCCCCCGCACCAGGCGCGCCACATTGAGCCAGCTGACCAGGCCCAATGCAACAAAGAGCCCAGTCATAGTGGCCGCATCGCTTGAGTTCGGCGGAATGACCAGCAACATCAGGATAATGAACAGCAGCGTGGGGAATCCGAACATAAGGTCGACAAAACGCATCATGAGGTCATCGATATGCCCCCGGTAAAATCCGGCGATCGCTCCATACGTAACTCCGATAATCATGGCCGTCGCTGAGCCGACGTAGGCCACTCCCAGCGAAACCCGGGCGCCGTAGATTATGCGGGTAAACAGATCCCGCCCCAATTTGTCGGTTCCCAACCAGAATTCGGAGCTGGGCGGTTCCCGGGTGGTATCGAAGTGAGTTTCATCTCGTCCATAGGGCGTGACAAGTGGAGCCGCAATTGCGGCCAGGGTTAACGCGATAATGTAGACGCCGGCGATCATCGCCGCCTTGTTCTTGCGCAGGCGCGCAAGGGTGTCCTTGAAAAGACTGTAGCGTGGTCGCTCCAGAATCTCCTCGTCCTGCCGAACTTTGCCGACGGGTCCGATGATGGGTCTGGTTCCGACCGCCATGTGATGCGCTCCTTAGTCCTCTGCCTCTCGGGCTGACTAATCGTACCGTATACGCGGATCGAGAAATCCGTAAGCGATGTCAACGATTAGATTCATCGCAACCAGCGCGACCGAATAAATCAAGGTCGTGGCCATGATCATGGAGTAGTCGCGGTCGGTAACCGCCGTAATGAAGAACTTTCCGATCCCAGGAATCGCAAATATCAGTTCAACAAAAAACGTCCCGGTCAGCCAGGCCGCCAGCAATGGGCCCAGCACAGTCACCACCGGAATAATCGAGTTCGGCAGCGCGTGGCGTGCTAATACATAACGCTCGCGCAAACCCTTGGCACGGGCGGTGCGAATGTAGTCCTGTCCCAGAGTCTCCAAGACGCTGGCGCGGGTCAATCTGGCAATTATCGCCATTCCGCCGGTGCCCAGGACGATTACCGGCATCACCATTTGCTTCCAGCTGTCACCCCATCCAAAAACCGGCAGCCAATGCAACGTCAACGAAAAGAACAGGATAAACAGTAGTCCCAAGACGAAATTTGGAATGGAAATTCCCAGCGTGGTTATCAACATCGCGCCGTGATCGAGGCCGCGGCCGTGGTACAGGGCCGATACCACGCCCAGCGGAATCCCGATCCCCACCGCTAATGCAAAAGCCATGAGGCCCAGTTGGGCAGAGATTAGAACCGGAGTATTTAGTGGATCAGACCAAAAGTCCACCCCAAACAACAATTGGTTTACGCTGTAGTCCTTTTGCCGCATCGACGGTCCGAAGTCGAAGCGAAGGATCAGATTGCTCATATAACGCAAATACTGCTCGACCGGCGGCCGGTCCAGCCCGTAGCGGGCTTCGAGTTTGGCCTGAACGGCCGGGGCGCGCGGCCGACCGCCAGGGTCGGAACTGAAGGGCCCACCCGGCGCGAGCTGCATGAAGATAAATGTAACGATCGATATCAGGATAATGACGATGAAAGAGCGGACTAATCTGTTGGCGACGAATGAAATCACCTTGAGCTCATCTCTCAGAGGAAGTCGGCTGTTTTATCTTGCATGGGCGTATAGAAAGTGGCTGCGCGATCACGGTGACCGCACAGCCACTTTGACTATCTGTGATCAGGGGCTAGAAGCCACCACCACCGATAGCGTTGCACCCTTCGAGAGTATCCAGATAGGTCGCCCACTCAACGTTCACGGTGCGGACGTCGATGCCCAAATTCTCTTCCCACATGGCTTCAACCGCCTCGAGGATCTCCTGGTTGGCGCCACTCTTGTTGTACCAGAGTTCAACCACGATATCCCCCGCGTCGTCGATGCCGGCTTCGGCCATGTAGCTGGCCAGGAAGCCCTGTGCGACAGTCACGTCAAACGGGTAGCCCACCGCATCGCCCTGATAACCTGCGATCTCTGGTGGGATCACGCCCGTGGCGGTGGTCCGCCAGGGCAGTTCCGCCACGTTGTCCAGGATCGTGCGGCGATCGACCGAGGAGGCCAGAGCCTTGCGGAAGGTCACGTTATTCGTATGCTGCGCAGCCGTGTTCAGGCCCAGGTAGTAAGTACCCGGGCGCGGCAGGCGCACGAACGCGTCCGTCTCAACCAACCGAGAGGTGTCTTCCGGTGGGAATCCGCCGCTCATCGCGTTGGTGGCATCCACTTCCCCGTTCTCGAAGGCGGCCAGCGAGGTCGCGATCTCAGTGATCACGGGGACCTCGATGCGCTCGATCGCCACGTTGGCGGCATCCCAGTAGTCCGGATTCTTGGTGAGCACCAGGTTCGCACCTGGATTGCGTTCCGTCAGGATGTAGGCGCCGTTGCTAACGAAGTTGCCCGGTTGAGTCCAGGCATCGCCGAATTCAGCAAGAACGTCCAAACGGACCGGATGGAAAGTGCTGAAGGCCAGGATGCTGTCGAAATACGATCGGGGCTCACTCAGCTCAAACGTGAAGGTGAGATCGTCCATCGCGCTGATCGAGGTCAGCTCGGCCATGTCGCCCGAGTTGTAGTCGGCGGCGCCCACGATGTCGAACATCACGTAGGCGTAGTCATTCGCCAGATCGGGGCTCAGTAAGCGGCTTACGCCGTCCACATAGTGCTGGGCGGTCACCGGCTCACCATCCGACCAGGTCATGCCGTCGCGCAGGTGGACCGTGAAAACCGTTCCGTCGTCGGAGACTTCAAAGCTCTCGGCCGCCAGCGGCTCAATGCCACCCGCTTCGGTAAACTTGTACGGGGCATCGGTCAGCTGGTACTGGATGAACGACGAAGTCGTGTCGGTGGCTTCCTGTGGATCGAGTGTCGGGATGGAACTCAAAACTGGAAGTCTGATGGTTGTGGATCCATCCGCCATGCTCCACTGTGCGATGCGTGGGGCGCCGAACGGCGGATAGGTGAAGTTCACGTTTGTGGAAATGACGTTGGAGCGGTCGTAGTGGTAAATCGGGACGACCGCGGCCAGATCTTCCACCACCAACTTCTCGGCCGCCCGCCATTGGGCCGCGCGGCTGTCGAAGTCGGTATTGTTATAGGCCTCCAGCGTCAGCGCGGCGAATTCCTCCGCCACGTCCGGATTGCTGAGCTGCCAGAAGGTGTACTGGAAGTCTGAAGTGGGACCAAAAACCGTGTCAACGATGTTTCCGGCGTCGGCCCAGTCCATGATCCATCCCATTCGGTAGGCGTTGTAGGAGCACTGCCCTTGTTGAAGGACCTTGGTCTCATCTTGCAGGCCTTCCAGCTCGGCCTGAAGGGCGGCAACTTCATCCGATCCAGCCGCCTGGGCCGCGGCAAGCTCCGCCTGGAGGTCCGCGATCTCGGCCTCGAAGCCGCTCGTGTCGACATCGGGCACGGCCGCGGG